>SVCQ01000016.1 GCA_015058275.1 Clostridiales bacterium | reverse complement strand
CAAGACCTGTTCTGCACTATGAAGTTTTCAAGGTTCCGCTGTGCTTTTCAGCGACAGCTTCATTATTATATGCAAACCCCCAGTATCTGTCAACAGCTTTTTTAAACTTTTTTTAACTTTTTTTGAAGTAATTTTGGGATGCTCTCAGAGGCCCGAAATCAGGCCTCAAGAGCGTCCTGATTGTCGGTCATTTCATCCTCGTGCAGAGGCTCATGATGGACTATGCTCTCAGCTACGGCATCGTGCATCAGACCTGCCGGCTCCCACAGAGTATAAGGCGGATATCTCAGGAGATATCTCTTGTATGCCTTTTTGGTATCCGCCATGGCATTTCGCCCCATCGCCACAGACTGGCCTGAGTTGAAGTTGATATAAAACCCGCTTATGTCCCTGATGTGATCAAGGTTGATTATCATGCGCCTGATAGGTCTGAAGAATGCCCTCTCATTGAGTGACTCGGCCAGGGTGTTCATCGCTCCGTAGAAAGTGTAGTCCCTGTCTGCGGTAATAACGTGTATCTTGCGTCCGTCCTGTTCGATGACCTCTATGTCATCGATACGGATCCTGGCGCAGCTGTTTGCACTTATTACGGATATGAATTCCGGAAGCTTGCTGCGCTGCATCTTGTTAACGGTGTGTTGCTGCATGTTTCCCTCCTTAATATGTGTCTTGACCGTGCGTTTGACCGACATAGATATCTATGTCGTATATCTTGACATATATAAAAAGAAAAGTATCCCTCAAAAAACATGCAAAAACCGCCAGTTACCTGTAAACAATAATATTGAAAACAAATTGTCAACTGTGTTACAATCCGAGGCGTAGAGTAAATATCAAGCGTCAAGTGTCCGCGGGATGGGATGTTGCCCGGGAACGAAAACTTACAAAGTTGCGGTTTGATATTGCATCCGCTACTGCAGGACAATAAATAGCGGAAGTACGACCTTCCGGACTGTGATTGCTGCAGGATAGCGATTCGTGAAAGTGTTGCAATTGCATGATTCCGGGAGGTTTTTGTATGAAAAAGACACGCTTTTCAACTGAAGTTATGGTGGTAACGGCATTCATGACAGCACTATCGGTAGTGTTGTCCAAGCTCATTTCCATCAACATATCGTTTCTCAGGATCGGCTTCGGTTTCCTGCCTATAGCCATACTCGCGATACTGTACGGTCCGTGGATCGCAGCCCTCGGCTACGGCCTCGCCGATCTCATTGGCGCATGGCTCCTGCCTACGGGTACTTTCTTCCCGGGCTTTACCGTATCCGCCGTGCTCACGGGACTTATCTTCGGATTCGTTCTGTATAATAAGGAAGTAACTATAACAAGAGCGCTGATAGCATCAGCGCTGGTGTGTCTGGGAGTCAACCTCATACTCAATACATTCTGGCTCACATTCATAATCGGCAAGGGCTTCAAGGTCCTGCTCGCATCAAGGGCCGTCAAGGAGATCGTTGCGATACCTGTTATGGCTCTCCTGATAGTGGCCATGGACAGATCCGTCATAAAGGCTGTCCGCAACAGATCGACGAACTAGCCGATCACTTCATAGAGGCTCTCAGCCTCATCCTTGCGAACGGTCTCGGGCATCGAAAGCACCCTGACCTTCAATATGTTAGTACCAAAGGTGATGCATATCTCATCACCTTTTTTTAATTCGAGGCCGGGCTTGGCTACCTTGCCGTTGACCTCGACCCTGCCCTGCTCGCATGCATCCTTGGCTACAGTACGCCTTTTGATGATCCTTGAGTTCTTTAGGTATTTGTCTAATCTCATATAATCCTTTCGAAAAAAAGAGCGGATAGCCGGGCTATCCGCGCCTCTTCGTATCTAAACTATTTGTTGACTGCGTCCTTGAGTGATTTACCGGCCTTGAATACCGGTGCCTTGGATGCCGGGATCGAGATAACTCTGTCAGGCTTTTGCGGGTTCCTGCCGGTTCTGGCCTTCCTGCTCCTTGTCTCGAAAGTACCGAAACCGATAAGTCTTACGCTGTCTCCTGCAACGAGTGCATCCTCGATAGTCTCGAGAACTGCGTCAAGTGCCATCTCTGCGTCTTTTTTCTTGAAGCCTGTCTTATCTGCAACCTTTGCAACCAATTCTGCCTTGTTCATAACAAACCCTCCTTAACAGCGATATGACATCTGGCAATATTATAAAGCTCGCATATTTTGATTGTCAACAATTATATGCTGCCTCAAAGGCTTGAATATCAATGTCTTTACGAATTATCAAGTCGCTGTTGTCAACCTGCTATTTTCATCCTTACTGCTATCCTGTAGATCAGGTCTCCCTTAGGGATGAGCTCTATCTCTTCTTTGGTTATTACCCTTATCTTGAATACAGCCACGAAGTAGATCACGACAGCTATCAATATGGACAGAAGCGTCGACAATGCGTTGCTGGAAGTGATCATGAATATGAGCTTGTACGAGGCGAATGCACCGATTCCCATAATGACAGATGCTGTGAGAGGTGTGATGAATACGCCCTTTACATCAAGGCTCACTCCCGCGTACTTGCGAAGCGCCATCCAGTTGAGAAGTCCGGCAGTCACATACGCGATTACAGACCCTATGGCTGCGCCCTTGATATTGAGAGCCGGTATGCCGACAAGCACATACGAAGTGATGGTCTTCATGACAGCTCCGAGGAAGAGGTTCCATACAGGAAGCATCATCTTTCCTATGCCCTGAAGGCTCGTGGAGAACGCCCTCATGATCGCAAGCGTCACTATGGACACCGCGAGTATCTGAAGCGTAGGCACTGCCATGGCAGCCTCATCGAGCTTCCTCGGATAAAGCATGGATAATATAGGATTGGCAAGCACTATGAGTCCGACGGCACATGGATATGTGATTATCATCATGGTCTTGAGACCTGTCCTGATATGGTTGTCGAGCTCTGTTTTGTTCTTGAGTGTAAAGGCAGTCGTGACAGCCGGCATCATGCTGATGCATATGGCGTCGACGAATACGAAAGGCATGCCGACTATCGGGTCCGCATAGCCTCCCATCAGACCGTAGAGGGTCTTGGCCTGGGCGTAGCTCCAACCCGTCGCGAGCAGCCTTCTCATTACTATGGCTGCATCGATATTGAACATTATCGGCATTATGGATGAGCCGATAGTGATCGGTACGACGAATATGAGAAGCTCCCTGAGCCTCTCCTTGTCGGTCTCTTTTTTGAGGGCGGACTGCTTTACAAGCTCTTTGCGCCTGCCGCGGTCACTGCGGTATATGATAGTCATGACCAGGAGCGCGACGATTGCACCTGCGGATGCTCCGAATGTAGCGCCGGCTGCGGCGTTCTCGAGGCTGGTCTTATAGAACACGAAGGCAAGCGACAGACCGACAGACACTCTCGCCATCTGTTCGACTACCTCTGTCAGAGCTGTAGGTCTCATCTCCTGTCTGCCCTGGTAATATCCTCTGAGGGATGCAAGGAACGGAAGGAACAAAAGCGCAAACGAAACAGCCCTCATCGAAGCCTCGGCTCCCGGGTTCTTGTAGAACCTTGCTATGGCGCCGGCCCCGATGAACATGATCGCAAAGGAAACTATGCCCAGCACGGCGGATACCTTGAGTGCGAGCTTGTAGGCCTTGTGGGCGTTGATGTAATCGCCCTTCGCTATCCTCTCGGATACCATCCTTGATATGGCCACCGGGAATCCTGCCGTGGCTATGACCGTAAAGAGCTGGTATACCGGATACGCAGCTGAGTAATACGACTGACCCTCGGCACCGATCATGTTGGTAAGAGGTATCCTGAATACAGCGCCGAAGACCTTGCTGACGATGCCCGCGACCGCAAGTATCGCAGCTCCCTTCATAAGCGTCTTTGAGGCGGATCTGCCTCTGACGGCCATGTCCGGCTGTGTCTCCTGAATGTCCCCGGTATCCTGTAACTCCTGAGTCTCCTGAGCTTCTTTTAAATTGTCGTCGTCTATCATATTCTGCATTTAATATGCTTGTCCTATCTATAATTTTTTGAGTATTTCCTGTTTGGCCTTCTCAGTCTCCCAGCAGGCCTTCTCAACATCCAGGAATGTATACTCACCATCTTTGTATAGCACGCTGCCGTCGACCATGGTAAGGCATACGTCCTTGCCGTCCGCAGAGTAAATCAGGGCATTAGCCATGTCGTCGTTAGGCCACATATTAGGACCGCTCACGTCGATAGCGATCAGGTCGGCCTTAAAGCCTTCCTTGATGAGTCCGCAGTCCTCCCTGCCCTGGGAGAGAGCTCCGGCTCTGGTGGCGCTGTAGAGCACCTGTTCAGGTCTCATGGATGCAGGATCCATGGATGTGATCTTGCCGGTCATCGCAAAGAACTTCATCTCCTCAAGGAAGTTGAGGCTGTTATTGCTGGCGACGCTGTCTGTGCCTATAGCTACGTTGATACCCATGTCATACATAGGAGGCACGTTGCACATGCCGCTTGCGAGCTTCATGTTGCTGCATGGATTGCTGGCTACAGTGACGCCCTTCTCCTTAAAGATCTCGAGATCATGCTGAGATACCCAGATGCAGTGCGCGGCTGTAGACGGCTGATCAAAGAAGCCCAGTTCATAGTAGAGCTCGGCAGGCGTCTTGCCATGCCTCGCGATGCACTCGTCAGTCTCCTTTTTGGTCTCGGATATGTGTACATGCGTCCTGACATCATACTCCTTGGCCATATCTGCTATGGCCTTTATCATGTCTGTGTCGCAGGTATACTCCGCATGAGAGCAGGCATCGATGAGTATGCGTCCGTCATCCATGCCGTAATACATCTTTATTGCCTGTTCGCTCTCCTTGAGAGAAGCGCTCTCGGATACCGGCGTGCCGAAATTAGAGATCGCCCTGGACAGATTGGATTTGACATGCGCTGTGCTGATCGCCCTGACCATATCATCCATAAAGAAATACATGTCAGTTGTCGATACTATTCCGAATCTGATAGACTCAGCCATCGCAAGCAGCGTTGCCCAGTAGATGCCGTCACCGTACAGATGGTCTTCAAACGGGAAGATCCTGTCGTTGAGCCATCTGTCCAGAGGGAGGTTCTCGCCATAACCCCTGAGGAGGGTCATCGCTGAATGTCCGTGAGCGTTATAAAAGCCCGGCATGAGCACCTTGCCTTTGCCGTCATATGTCTCAAAGAACTTCTCCTCGTCCTCAGGAGGCTCGCTGCTGACATATACTATCCTGTGACAGTTCGTGCCGACATACATGTCAGGTCTGTATTTGAAATTCTCATCTATGATTCCGATTTTTTTGAAAAGCATATCGTTTGTCTCCCAAGATTATTAACAATTCGCCGGATTGCATTGGGCTATTATACTATATCGCCCGTTCAATGTGAAGAAGCAGCCTCGGCCTCGGCGGCCTGTATCTTCATGTCTCTGAGATACCTCATGAGACTGAGGAGCTTGTCCAGATCGAGCTTATTACCGCTGTATAGCTGCATCATAGTCGCCCTGCCGTCGGATATAGTCAGTTCCTCTCCGAATTCCGACTTGGCCATTACGAATACGAACGGATGAAGTCTGATCCTGTCTGAGAACCGGATCTGTATCCACTTCTCGTTCCTTCCTATATGAACAGCGCCTACATACTCCGCATGGGCTCTTATCTCAGCCACCTTGATGAGTCTGAGCGCCTCCTCGGGTATGTCACCGTATCTGTCGGTCAGCTCGTCCGTCACATCCATCGCGTCCTCGCCGTCCATGATGGCGGATATCCTGCGGTACGCCTCAAGCCTGAGAGATTCATCCGGAATGTATGACTCAGGGATGGAAGCACTCACAGGCAGGTCTATGCTGATCTCGGATCTCGCCTCGCCGACATCCTCACCCTTGAGCTGTCTGACCGCCCTGTCGATCTCCTTGCAGTATAGCTCATATCCTATGCTCTCAATATGACCGCTCTGGGCTTCGCCGAGTATATTACCTGCGCCCCTGAGCTCTAGATCTCTCATCGCGAGCTTGAAGCCTGCGCCGAATTCCGTGAACTCCCTGATGGCCGCGAGTCTCTTCCTTGCTATATCAGTCAGGACCTTGCCCGGCTGATACATCAGATATGCGTATGCAAGCCTGTGGGATCGGCCCACCCTGCCTCTCAGCTGATAGAGCTGAGCCAGTCCGAATCTGTCGGCGTTCAGGATTATCATCGTATTGGCATTAGGTATGTCGATGCCGTTTTCGATTATGGTCGTGGCCACAAGGACGTTTATGCGGCCTTCTATGAAGTCGAGCATGGTGTTCTCGAGAGCCTCTTCGTTCATCCTGCCATGGCCTATGCCTATAACGGCATCCGGGACCAGACACGAGATAGTCTCGGCTACCTGGTTGATGCCCGTGATCCTGTTATTGACCACGAATACCTGCCCGCCTCTTGCGAGCTCCCGCTCGATGGCGTTGCGCAGCATCTCCTCATCATAAGGAGTCACGTATGTATGTACCGGTATCCTGTCTCCCGGCGGCTCGTCGATTATGCTTATATCCTTGATGCCGGTAAGCGACATATTGAGGGTGCGCGGTATAGGCGTCGCCGACAGAGTCAGTACATCTATATTGCTCCTGAGCTCCTTGATCTTCTCCTTGTGGCGCACACCGAATCTCTGCTCCTCATCAACTACAAGAAGTCCGAGATCCTTGAACTTCACATCTTCTGACAAAAGCCTGTGTGTGCCTATCACAAGATCGACACTGCCGTTTTTGATGCCCTTTACGGTCTTTTTGATCGCAGATGCCGATTTGAATCTCGAGAGTTCCTCGATCTCAAACGGGAAGTCTCCGAACCTCTCCCTGAGATTATGATAGTGCTGATTGACAAGAAGCGTCGTCGGAGCGAGTATGGCGGCCTGCTTGCCCTCGGATATGCACTTGAATACCGCACGGGCAGCCACCTCGGTCTTGCCGTAGCCTACATCTCCGCAGAGAAGCCTGTCCATAGGAAGAGGCTTCTGCATGTCCTCCTTGATCTCCTCCGCAGCTCTGAGCTGATCGTCAGTCTCCGTATACGGGAATGCATCCTCGAATTCTGCCTGCCATACGGTATCCGGTCCAAAGGCATAGCCTCCCTCGGCCTGCCTCTTTGCGTAGAGCTTCACAAGATCCTCCGCGATCTCCATGATCGCCTTACGCGCACGCTCTCTCGTCCGCTTCCAGCTGCTGCCTGACAGCCTCGAGAGATGAGGCGCGTTGCCGGAATTGCCGATGTACTTCTGTATCACATCGAGCTGCTCGGTAGGGATATACAGCATATCGGAGCCGGCGTAGCGTATTATGAGATAGTCCCGCGTCATGCCGTCGGCAGTAACAGGCCTGATGCCCTCAAATCTGCCGACGCCGTGAGCCTCGTGCACTATGTAGTCTCCCTTGTGAAGATCTGAGAACTGTATGCTTTCTCTCGAGCTCTTCCTGCGAGGTTTGCGGCGCGGAGCCTTTGATCCGCCGGCAAATATATCTGATCCGGATATCCAGCAGACCCTGTCGTCCTCCATCACAAAGCCCGATGATAGGACTCCGCTCCTGTAGGATATATTGCCTCCGGTCTCTGCTATATCCAGATACTCTCTGACCCTGTCGTTACGCTCATCGCTTCCGGCAGCGATCATTATGCTGAAGCCCTTGCCTGCCAGCTTGGCTACCTCGGATGCAAAGAGCTCTATGTGTCCGTTGAACGGAGCTATCTGATGGCTCCTGACATTGTCTATCCTGTCGAGCCTGTCAGCACCTGCTATCTTCTCCGGATACGGTGTATATATATCCACATTTCGCTTTGAGGCTGTTCCGTAAGCACCGTCGTAGACCTCCCGGAAATCCTCCGGCTTTATCGAATCCGGCAGAGCGTTTTCGATGCCGGCCGGATCGACGACAGCGATGGATCCCTGCTTCACATGGTCCCACAGCCTGCACTTCTCAACGGCAAAGTAATCAATGAAGTCAGCATAGATCTGTGGACTTCCGCCGCTTCCGAACATGTCCTTTATCCTGCCTCTGTGATCCTCGACCGCGTCTATCCTGCCGTCCTTGACGTCCGGATGAGCGTGCTCCTTTTTGTAGCGGCGCACCATCCTGTCATATTCCTTCATTATGGCTTCGAGCGCCTTCTCACGCTCCTGATTGTCAGGGATGAACTCAGCCGCAGGCACTATAGTCACTTCACTGATATTGCCCGATGACCTCTGCGTCTGGCTGTCGTATGTCCTGATGGAGTCTATCTCATCATCAAAGAACTCTATCCTGACAGGTTCCTCGAGCGAAGGAGTGAATACATCGAGTATGCCTCCACGTGAGGTGAACTCTCCCGGAGACTCTGTGACGGCAGCCGCACTGTAGCCGGCATCCGCAAGGCGCCTCCTGAGATCCTGCGGGTCCACCCTGTCGCCCGTCCTTACCCTGCATATCGAGGCTCCGAACCTCTCAGGGCTTACCGTATGTCTGAGTGCAGAGCTGACAGGAGCTATAACGGCGGTCATGCCCTTGCCGGTATCCGTATCTGTATCAGACGCTTCAGGTGATGCCAGAGCTACGAGGGCCTGTATCCTCCTGATGAGGCTGCTCCTGTCTCTGGCCTCATAGAGGATCTGCAGATCTTCCTCCTCGGGCAGCACGATCAAATTCAGCTCCGGCATACAAAAAACGAGGTCTTCGGCCAGGCACGCCGCAGCTTGCCCGGAGGAGACCACCGCAAGAAGTTTGTTATTCTCTCTTAATCCGGCGGCGAGCATGTAAGCAACACGGCTGCCGCTTATACCGGTGTGATTTGTGATCATTATTTGTGATTGTGTCTGTTCATGGCGATATCCACGCCCTGAGTGATTATGTCGCGCGCGGCCGCTGCAGCCTCGGCGGCGGCTTCGCGCAGGATCTCCTGCTCGGCCTTAGGCACCTTGCCAATGACCCTGTCTACGAGATCCTCTCCCGACCCGGCGGCGCCCACGCCTATGCGGATCCTGATAAAATCCTGCGTGCCGAGCTGCTCTACGACGGATCTCATACCGTTGTGAGTGCCGGGGCCTCCCGCCTTGCGTATCCTGATGGATCCGGCCGGCAGATCTATATCGTCATATATGACTATGAGATTCTGAGGAGGTACGTCAAAGTACATGGCCGCCTCTCTCACAGCGATGCCGCTGCGGTTCATATAGGTCTGGGGTTTGACCAGTACGATCTTGCGCCCGCCTATGCGCCCCCTTCCGATCAGGGAATGGAACTTGCTCTTGCTTACGTCTATCCCCTCATCACAAGAAAGCACATCTATGGCCCTGAAGCCCATATTGTGCCTTGTGTTTTCGTATTCCTTGCCGGGATTGCCAAGACCCGCTATCACGTAGCTGTCTGCGGCCGATCCCGGCTCATATTTGCTTCTTCTGAAAAGTCCCATCTATAGATAGTTACTCGCTGAACATTACCGATATCGGCTTGTTCGAATATACTCTCGAAATAGTCTCTGCGAATATGTGGCCTGTCGAGAGGACCGTGATCTTTTTGAGTCTCTTCTCCTCCGGGATAGGAATGGTGTTGAGAAGCACCATCTCCTTGATCGGGCTGGCCTCGATACGCTCTATCGCAGGGCCCGAGAGCACTGCATGAGTCGCGCATGCGTATACGTTCCTGGCGCCGAGGTCCATGAGAGCTTTGGCCGCGTTGCATATGGTGCCGGCGGTATCGATCATGTCATCGAGTATGACACAGTTCTTGTCCTCTATATCACCGATGATGTTCATGATCTCGCTCTTGTTAGGCTCAGGACGTCTCTTGTCGATGATCGCGATAGGTACGTTAAATGGCTTGGCCATATTGCGGGCTCTTGTAACCGAGCCGTGGTCAGGCGATACGATGACCATATCGTCGAGGTCCTTGAGCTTGAAGTAGTCAGTCAGCATAGGCTGTCCAACCATGTGGTCCACCGGTATATCAAAGAAGCCCTGCTCCTGAGATGCGTGGAGGTCCATGGTGATCACCCTGCCGATGCCGGCCGCCGTGATCATGTTGGCGATCAGCTTGGAAGTGATCGGGTCTCTGGCCTTGGCTTTACGGTCCTGTCTGGCGTATCCGTAATACGGGATGACGGCCGTAACGCTGCGGCATGAGGCTCTCCTGAGAGCGTCCGTCATGATCAATAGTTCCATGATATTGTCGTTGACCGGATCGCAGGTCGACTGGATGATAAAGCAGTCCTTGCCCCTTACGGACTCCCAAATGCTTACGCTTATCTCTCCGTCGCTGAATTTGGTTACGGTTGATTTACTCAGTTCCACACCCATGTGTTCTGCAATCTCCTGTGCAAGTTCCGGATGGGAATTGCCCGCAAAGAGTCTCAGATTGGAAAAAGCTTCGCTGCCGGTGTTGTTTGCCATGTCGCTGTGTCTCCCTTCGTTTGCTTCACTTAGATGTCGGCTTCGGTTTCATCGAGGAGCATATCGCCTACCTTGTAGACATCGCCTGCTCCCATAGTCATAACTATATCGTCCTTGCCGGCGAACTTGCGGATGTACTTGACTATATCCTCAAAGTCCTTGACGTAATATACCGGCTTGTCAGGGTACTTGGCCTTCATCGCGGTCATGAGCTTGTAGGACGAGATGTTGTAAATGTCCTTTTCGCGGGCTGCGTATATGTCAGTCAGTACCACCACATCAGCGTCATTGAAGGCGTCTACGAATTCATCGAACAGCGCTTTTGTGCGCGTATATGTATGAGGCTGGAAGATCAGCCAGAGTTTGTTGTGCTTGACGTTGCGGGCCGCCGCGAGTGTCGCTTTGATCTCGGTCGGATGATGGGCGTAATCGTCTATCACCTTGACTCCGTTGGATGTCGTGCCGTTGAAGTCGAATCTGCGGTTGGTACCGCTGTACTCCTTGAGAGTGCTGACTATGGTCGGGATGTCGACCTTGAGATA
The DNA here is from genome assembly GCA_015058275.1 of Clostridiales bacterium. Taxonomy (GTDB): domain Bacteria; phylum Bacillota; class Clostridia; order Peptostreptococcales; family Anaerovoracaceae; genus Crickella. The sequence goes on along the minus strand of SVCQ01000016.1, from coordinate 36,485 downwards.
CGAAGCGGTCACGAATGCCGCCATGGCGTTGAGCACGTTGTGTTCGCCCGGTACGGAGAGCTCGATCGAGGTGATCCTGCGTCCGTCATGGCATATGTCGAAGACCGGGAAACCGTTTTCGTTGAACTCGAGGTTCTCGGCATAGAAGTCATTGCTCTCGCTGTATCCGTAAGTGATCTTGTTGGTATGTCCCTTGAGGATGCTCCTTACGAACGGGTTGTCGCCGAATGCGATGATGACGCCCGTCTCGGGGATCTGCTCTACGAAGGTGCTGAAGGACTTGACTATGTGGTCCATGTCCTTGAAGTAGTCAAGATGATCGGAATCGATATTGAGTATGACTCCGATGCTCGGCACGAGCTGGAGGAAACTGTCCATGTACTCGCAGGCCTCCGTCACGAAGTACTCGTGTCCTCCGATCTCGACATTGCCGTTGATCTGAGGGAGATTGCCTCCTACCAGTATGGTCGGCTTGTACTCTGCGTTGCGGAGTATAAGAGAAGTCATGGAAGTTACCGTGGTCTTGCCGTGGGTACCGCAGATAGCGACCGAATGCTCGTAGTCGCTCATTATCATGCCGAGGACTTCGGCTCTCGAGAACATCGGGATGCCGAGCTCTCTGGCCCTGATGACCTCGGGATTCTCATCCGATACTGCGGCGGAATAGACTATAGCGTCAACGCCTTCGACGTTCTCGGGCTCGTGTGACGGATAGACTTTTATCCCCATGCATTCAAGATGCCTGGTTACCTTGGAAGGGTTGATGTCTGTGCCGCTGACGATATGGCCTCTGTCGGCCAGTATCTCAGCAACGGCCGAAAGGCCTATCCCTCCGATACCCAGGCAGTGTACGCGTTTATATTGATTGAAATCCATATTGTATCTCTCCTGCTTCAGTTGAGAATAGACTTAGTCTCTTCAAACCGCGATAAGTATACCATGTATGTGTGATTTCTGTTAGCGATATTTGGTGTTGTTTTAAAGAAAAATCTCAGGATTGGCGCTTATGCGTATGATACCGTTCTCCTCATCGATCTCCTCGATTATGAGTATAGGCAGATAGTCGCTGACTTTTTTGCGCTCAGGTTCTCTTGCTACAAGCGCTACACCTGTGGCAACTGTCATGATATCGAATTCGCCGAGTATATCGCGTATGCCCTTGAGGCTCCCTCCTCCCCTCATGAAGTCATCGATCACGATGGCTTTGGAGCCCGGCTCGACCGCCCTTTTGGCTATGGACATCTTCTGGATATGCTCTGCGGCGCCGGAGAAGTAATTGATGCTTACGGTCGACCCCTCGGAGTATCTGGCCTCGCGCCTGATGACTACCAGAGGAAGGTCAAGGAGGAACGCCACTCTCGCAGCCAGAGCGATGCCCTTGGTCTCGACCGTGACGACATAATCCGCCGGCGTCTCCGCGAATCTGCCGGCAAATATCCTGGCCATGTCCTCGACAAAGTGGCCGTCGAACATGATATCCGATGTATACAGGAATCCGCCTCCGAGCATCCTGGACTTGTCGGACAGAGCCTCGATCAGATCCTGCTGGAGCGCGGCAGCCCTTTCGTTTGAGATGCCCGGTATGTATTTAATGCCACCGCCGGCTCCGGATACGCTCTGTATGCGTCCGCTGCCGTTCTCGCCCAGTATCTCATTGACCAGGCGTATGTCCTCCGAAAGGCTGGACTTGGCTATTCCGTATTTGTCGCAAAAATGCTTTGAGCTGAATGATCTGTTCGGATTGCTTGTGAGTTCATCCAGCAGCATCCCTATCCTTTTGTTCTTCTTCATTGTCAGTCCCTCCGGTCTGATAATACGGCAAAGTCACGCCGCGGTCAAATTCAGCAGAAGTATAGCTTATTTCAATAGCAAAACCCGTGATTATAGTCCGCTTATGCGTTATGATTTGCACGGAGGATAAGAATTTATGGAAAAGATCTATCTTGACAACGGAGCGACTTCATTTCCCAAGCCAAAGGAAGTCGCCGACGCGGTATATGAATACATGACCAGCGTCGGCACCAACATAAACCGCGGCGGCTATCAGGCCGCATACGACCTTGAGGGCACCGTCTTCGAGACACGTGAGATGCTCGCCGATCTCTTCGGATACAGCGACTGCAAGAACGTTGTATTTACAAAGAATATTACCGAGTCTCTCAACATAGTGCTCAAGGGTTTCCTGAAGCCGGGCGATCACGTGCTCTGCTCTTCAATGGAGCACAATGCCGTCATGAGGCCCCTCGTCCAGCTGTCAAAACAGGGCGTGGAATTTGACAGGATACCGGGCAGGCCTACAGGCGAGCTCGAACTTGACAAAGTCGAAGCCATGATAAAGCCGAATACAAAGGCTGTGGTCATGACCCATTCAAGCAATCTCACCGGCACTGTCAATCCGATAAAGGAAGTCGGAGAGATATGCCAAAGGCACGGGCTCAAATTCATCGTGGACTCAGCCCAGTCCGCCGGCGTTCTTCCGGTAGACATGAACGAAATGCACATAGATGCTCTCTGCTTTACCGGCCACAAGTCCCTGCTCGGTCCTCAGGGCATAGGCGGCTTCATACTTGATGAGGACATGATCTCGCGTATCGAGCCTCTGCTCTCAGGCGGCACGGGATCGATCAGCCACACAGAGGAGATCCCTGACTTCATGCCTGACAGATTCGAGCCGGGCACTATGAACATCCCGGGCATCGTAGGTCTTCACGCAGGACTCAAATGGATAAACAAAAAGGGTCTTGATGCCATTGCATCTCACGAGCTCGGACTCACAAAGAGATTCATAGACGGTCTCGGTCCTCTCGAGGAAGCCGGCAAGGTAAAGATATTCGGGCTCAGAGGCACAGAGGGGCGCACTGCAGTCGTATCTATACAGACTCTCACCGTCGACTGCGCCGATGCTGCATTCAGACTTGACTTCGAGTACGGCATCATGACAAGAGTGGGACTTCACTGTGCGCCGAGCGCCCACAAGACCATAGGCACCTTCCCTACCGGCACGATCAGATTCAGCTTCGGCAACTTCAATACCGAGGATGAGATCGATGCCGCGATCAGGGCTCTCACTGAGATCTGCGGATAGTAAACGCGGGTCCGGATAATCCGGGCCCGCGTGTTTTATTGCCTTGATACTAAGCTTCTTTGCGTGCTTTTTCCTTTTGTTTTTGTTTTTCCTTTTCGGCGATGTCGTTATTGTCCATATCTCCCCTGTACACCACAAAGGTATCATAGAGATACTCAAGAGTCAGATTGAGCGCCATGTTGATGCCTGTTACGAGGTACTCGTTCCAGTGCAGCGTCTCGGCAAGGTAATTGCCGAGTATGGTGGTCGCAGGAGTGAACACCAGATAGAATGCGAACACCATCGCCATGGCACGCGGCACGTTCTTGGCCGACTTGAATGTATAACGCCTGTTGATCGTGAAGTTCCACAGAACCGAAGCTATCAGAGCTGTGAGATAGCAGGGCCAGTACTTAAGACCGGTGAACTCGTTGAGTAAAGCAAATACAGCTATCTCCACTATACCAGCTGATACGGATATCAGGACGAACTTTACTGCCCTGACTATTTCTCTTTTGTTGTTATTATCTTCCATTGCCAATTATCTCCCGGCCTTTGCGAGCATCCGGAACAGCCCCTTGTTTGATGAATACAGTTTTTTGAATGCCTTGTAGTAAGGCTTGTACGCCCTGTGCTTGTCCATGTCCGGGTAATAGGTATCAGCAACAGGTACGTAGTCCTTTACCGACTCGATATCAGGTATGATGCCGAGTCCTACAGCCGTGACGGCGCATGCTCCTACCGATCCGACATTCTGCGGGGATTCGACAGTCTCGAGAGTACGCCCCAGTATGTCCGCCAGCATCTGGCAGCCAACCGGAGACAGCGCGCCTCCTCCTACGAATCTGATTACCTTCGATGTCTTTACCTTTCTCTCCTGGCACTCGAGCATCCATCTCAGATGATAGAAGACTCCTTCGAGCACCGCATGTATCATCTCGGTCTTGCCTGTATCGATGCCTATTCCGATGAATACGCCCCTCGATGAAGGATCTTCGAACGGACAGCGGTTGCCGTGAAGCCACGGAGCGAACAGCAATCCGCCCGAGCCCGGCTCCACATCCCTGATGACTTCTGTCATGTAGCTGTATAGCTGAGAGTTCCTGCTCTCGTAGTCCGCAGGAACGCCTTCCTGATTGACATATATACCTATCTCGTCCTTGGCCATGTGGTCCTTGACCCACTCAAGGCACTTGCCTGCGGTCTCCATTTCGGCGAAGTAATTGTACTTTGTCCTGTCGGCACCGACTATGGCTGCTATCATGGATGTGACATCGACTGTCTGCTTATCCGTAACGGTGATGACCCATCCTGAAGTGCCGCTGTAGATATGCGTATCGCCTGTGCCTGTAGCGCCGGCTCCGACACCTATAAGCGATGCGTCTCCGCCTCCGCCGTATACCGGAGTGCCCTCTGCCAGTCCGAGGTCCTTTGCGGCTGCGGCCGTCAGATATCCGGCAACATCGGTGGATCTTATGATATCCGGCAGATGCGACATATTAACTCCAAGCATCCTGCACATCTCCCGGCTCCAGCATCTGCCATCAGGTCTGATGTCATACAGCAGGGTCCCGAATGCCGAATCGTCGGTCATCGTGAAGTTCCCCGTACATCTGAGGATCAGGTAGTCCTTGACGTCGAGCCATTTATAGACCTTTGCGAACTTATCCGGCTCATGAGCCTCCACCCATTTATACTTCCATACCGGATCCTTGACGCTTCCGGCGACCGCGCCGGTTATCTGCAGGCTCTTTATCAACTTTGAGACATTGGCTCCGGCTATCTGTATGCCGTTGGCAATGCCATTTTTGATCTCCTCTGAAGCACGCTGGTCCATGTAGCTCATCGGCCGCCTTACAGGGATCCCGTCCCTGTCGACCAGCACCAGCCCCTGCATCTGAGAGCAAAAGGATATCCCGGAGATCATCTCAGGCTTTACCTCCTCTCCGGCATCCCGCATCACCTCTGCGGTGCTCTCAGCCATGCCGGTCCACCAGTCGTCGCAATCCTGCTCCGCTCCGCCTCCGTCAAGTATGTAGAGCCGGTAGCTCCTGGATGCGGATGACAGAAGTCTGATACTGCTGTCCACCTCAAACAGGCAGGTCTTGACACCTGTGGTCCCTATGTCATATGCAAGAATGTATTTGCCCATAGCGCTCCCCCTATGACTCAAAGCTTCGTATCAGTCGTCTATCCTCTTTGAGTAACTGGTCAGATATATGTATCTCTGCAGCCTGGCGTCAATTGCCCCGAGAGGTCTGGCATGTCTCACGTAGCATGCGGCGGCGCAGTTCTTGGCAGTTATCATGGCGGCAGCCTCAGCGTCCAGCTCTGTCCTGCCGGTGCATACGGCTCCTACTCCCTTTACAAGCACAGCATTGCGTCCGGTGATAGAAGTGACGGCCGGATGCTGTCCTCCCATGCGGTCCAGGGCCCCTGTCATAGGGATCCTGCCTGTCATGTGTTTTACCGCCCTGTTCGTTGACTGTCCGAGAAGCGCACGCTGCACCGTCCACTCATCGCAAGGGACGACCTGAATGTCCGGTCCCACGATCTGTGCGAAGTCATCGATATACGCGCCGATGCTGACCCCCGCCTTGCAGCACTCCATGACATACGGATCGCTCACTGTCCTTACATAAGGCATGCCGTCGATCTTTATACCGGATATATCGAAAGTGCCCACGTTTACTGCATCGTGGCTCGGTACTCTCGCCTCGACAAGAGCCCTGCACCTTTCCTCAAGCTCCGATGCCAGGTCGAATGCCTCCTCAAAGGAAGTGCCCAGTATGAGAGCTCCGTGCCTTGCCATCAGGAAGGTCCTTGCCTCCGGATGATCCTCCAGGCAGGCTGACATATTCCTGCGAAGCTTTGATGTCCCCGGCAGACCGTAATCCCCGCACGGAGCGAAGTCTGTATCCCTGCAGTCCGCAGCTACAGCGGATGCAAAGTGCTGATGTGTATGGATGATGAACGATACATCTGACCGCAGCGCGTAGGCATCCGCGTGTACACCCTTCTCGCTGCTCGGTTTGATATCGCCCTCATATGAGCAGTCCGTACCGACTACTACAAGGTCCTCTTCGCTTAGTCCCTCATAGGCCTTGCCGCTCGGAGTTATCACAAACTGAGAGTCGCTTATCCTGGCGCTTATATTGCCCCATGTGCGTGCGACGAGTCTGCTCTCGCAAAGTCTGTGTCCTGCCTCTATTACGATCCTTCTTGCTTCTGTCTCTGTGTAATACATGGTATATCTCCGTTATCAGTCAAGCAAACCGCAGTTTGCAAATACCCTGTCGAACCTCGCCAGTACGTCGTCAATCATCTCCTCAGTGTAGGCTGCACTCGTATAGAGCCTTGAGCCTGCCAGAGTAACGATGCCCTCTGCCATGTACGCAGCGCCGATGTGCTCCATCTCCTTTTGTCTGCGTCCGGTCTCCTTGAGTATGGTCGGCAGCTCCCAAGGCTTCTTCCAGTTGATGGCGTACTGCATCGTGCCTACGCTGTCGAGGTGGCATACCGAGCCCTGATTGAAGGCAACGAACGGAAGTCCGTGCTTTTTTATAAGCTCCTGCAGGCCCTTTGTGAGCCTGTCTCCCATACGGCCGGCCGTCTCGCACGCGTTTCTCTTTTCTATCTCGCATATGGTCGTATAGCCTGCCACGCAGGATATAGGGGTCGCAGCAAGTGTGCCTCCACAGAGAGCTTTTTTCACCTTTTTGCCCGATGAATCGAGACCCGCTCCGAGGTGAGCCATGCAGTCCCTGTGGCCGCCGATCCCGCCTGCGCCAGGATAGCCTCCGGCTATGACCTTTCCGAACACGGTAAGATCAGGATCTATCCCGAAATAGCCCTGAGCGCCGCCAAGGCCGATCCTGAAGCCTGTCACGACCTCATCGCAGACGAGCAGAGCGCCGTACTGATGGGCCAGCCTCTCGCAGCCCCTTACAAAGGCCTTGGTCACAGGCCTCGTGCCGCTCTCAGGCCCTATCGCCTCTATGAATACGGCCGCTGTGCCGCCGTCAAGTTTATTTCTTTTAAGCTTTCTCTCGAGGTCCTCAAGGTCGCCCGGGAAGAACTCGTCGGTATGTCTGAACACATAGCCCGGTATACCTCTCGACTGCATTCCCTTCGTACCCGGTATCCTGATACCGTATGCGAGCTGATCGCTCCAGCCGTGATACGCACCGCCCATCTTCAGAAGATTCTTGTGGCCTGTCCTGAGCCTTGCTATCCTGGCAGCCACCATATCGGCTTCTGTGCCCGAGCCCAGCATTCGGAATACCTCGACGCTCGGCACGCATTCGCTTATCTTTTTTGCGAGCTTCAATTCATATTCATGAAAGAGCCCCGTCGACGGGCCGCATTCATTGATCAGATCTATGACCGCCTGCCTGACGACAGGATCATTGCTCCCTATCACAGTAGGTCCTCCCGCCTGGAGCAGATCGTAGTATCTGTTGCCGTCCACATCGTAAAAATAGGCGCCCTCCGCCTTGGCCATCGCGAGGGGGAAAGGATAATTGAATGCGAGGTTGTGCTGTACCCCTCCCGGAATATAATTCTTTGCCTCTTCAGTAAGCTCCTTTGAGCCTCTGCATTTGGTTTCGAAATAATCCTTCACATACGATTCAAGAGCTTCCGGCTTTACGCCGTAAACAGGGCCTCTTTTAAGTACCTCGAGCTGTCTGTTGACTTCATCGGCGTCCAGATATTCGTCTATTGCCCATCCGTTATATGCCATTGTTAATAACCCCCATTTTCCTTAACTGTGCTGAAAACGTATCATGTTCCTGTTGTAACCCGTGGTCACAAGATATGCTTTTTCTTTATTTGCTTCCATCAGCCCGCTGAGCACGAATCCGCTGAGACCCCTGATCTGCAGGTCCGGATCCGTCAGGTCAAACAGTTCTCCTGAATCCCTTTCTATGATGAGTACGGAGTCCTGCTCAAAGAAGAGAGATATCTCAACCAGAACGGGCTTCTTTGCATCTTTGTTCTTTTCTATAAGAGTCAGGATGATCTCTTCGACAAAGAGAGCCGCACGGTTTGCATCCGCCTTGGCATACTGATGCTCTTCGAGACATCTCCCCACATTCTCAGAGAGCTCAGCGACAATATCGGCCGAAAGAGTATCGTCCATTACTATGATTTCTGTCTGCATGTTGTTTAACAGGAACGGGAAATTGTCCCTGCCGAACCGCAGATATATAAAGAGCATGGCAGCAGCCAGAGTCAGCATCGGCGATACGGCAAATCCGCCCCAGATACCGTAAAAGCCGAACAAGGCTGACCCCAGTATCGGAAGCAGGATATAAAGCAGACCGTTCTGGAAGCACGCTATGCATGTCGCCAGGACTATGCGGTCGATAAGCATGAAATAGGAAGTTGTCAGCGATACCAGGCTGCAGAACACAAAGCCAAGCGATACTATCCGCAGTGCTGTTATCGAAGGATCAAGAGCTTCTCCGCCGGTGATCCCGAACAGTCCGCAGAACTGTCTTGCAAAGATCCAGATAAGTGCAGTGGCGACTACACCCTCTATGATCGCAGCCTTGATACCGGATTTCATTACCCTCCTGATAAGCTTATGGTTCTTTTCTCCGAAATAAGTACCTATCAGCGGCTGCATCGCCATTCCGACGCCGTCCATTACAACACCGAATTCGATCAGGCTGACGACTACAGCCAGAGTGATCAGTCCGGACTCCCCGTAACGGCCCGAAATAAAGCCTATCATTACATAGTCCATCAGGCCCCAGCAGATATATACAGAAGAATCCACGATGCTGTACCTTGACGTCAGCAGGAAGTCCTTAAAGGACAGATGCCATGTGAAGCGAAGCGTACTTTCTTTGCGTAAGTAGTGCAGGAGACATGTAAGGATGCCCAGGCTGTTGCCTATGATGGATCCGAGGATGATGCCCGTCATGCCAAGATGTCTGGCAAGCAGAACGGAGCAGATGATGTTCCCTCCGATCTGGAACCCGTAGCAGATATTATTGATGAGCTCATCTCCGTCGCTGTATACCATCTGCTCAAGATAGAAGATCACAATGGTCAGAAATGCATTGACCGGGATCCAGCGGTAGTACTGAAGCGCATTTTTTAAAATGTCTCCCGTGACGCCGCAAAGACTGAAATATGCATTCTGAAACACAAAGATCAGAAGTGCAGATATCAGACCCATGCCGACACTGATGATCAGACCCTGGCTGTAGATCTCATCGGCCCGGTCCTTCCTCATAGCCCCGACTTCGCGTGCAAAAACGATACCGACGCCTGTCGATACCAGATCTCCGAAGAATGTGACGACAGCTGTGACCGGCGTGATCGCGTTGATCCCCGCTACACCGGACTGGCCGATGAAGTATCCGGCTATTATGCTGTCGCTAAGCAGCATCAGGTACATGACCGCCTTGGTAAATGTACCTGACACCAGCATTGACGTGAATTTCTTTTCGCAAAAGCCTCTCATTAATCTGATTCCTCTCCTCAGTATTACTCCTTGAGATGGATGTTCCATCCGGTGTCGACCTTTCTTTTGACCTTACTCATGGTCTCGTCATCAAGGTCAGGCCAGTCGACAACCGTGCTTGCATGGTCTTTGACCAGATGTGCCTTTTCGGCGCACAGAGCGAGTGGCGTATCAGCCAGTGAATCAGAATAGAAGTTCTCGATCATCGGGAAACCGTGATCAATGATGTATTTTGCCTTCTCCTTTGCATACATCAGATTGTTGAGGAATATACCGTATTCACGGTCGAATTCCGTAGCCATGTAATTGACTCCGAGCCTCTTCGCTATAGGTCCGATGATGCAGTCGGGAGAAGCACTTATGATGAGATCGTCCGGTCTCTTTTGAGCCAGATACCACTCCGAGATCCTGCTTTCATACTTGTCCCAGTAAAGCTCGATCTGCTCATCGAAATCATCTATCATTGTCAGATAGCTGAACTGCTTGCGCTGAAGCTGGAAATTCGGGACCTTGCCGAGTTTGTGCTGTATCAGGCATTTCATAAGTCCCGGGAAGTAAGTTATCCAAAGCTTTGGGTGACGTTTCATGCACCACAGGGCAAAGCCTATGGAACAGTCCGAATAAAAAATCGTCCCGTCAAAGTCATATACGTTCATCTGTATTCCCCCGGTGATTTTGTCTCTATTGATTATGATTTTACCACTTTTTGTGATCGAATAGAGATTTTTCCATTACGGCAATTAAAAAATGGTCTGACAACGTCAGTCAGACCATAACGTTTGGAACAAAGGCTGAATGAACCTACATCTGTATCACGATCTCCCAGTCATCTGCGGCCTTCTTGCTGAATACAAAGCCTGCATAATTCTCGAGTATCTTTAGATTCAGTTCATCAAGATAAGGCTCTGCGAGAGGATCGCTTCCGATGCCTTCCACATTTATCCTGAGGATGTGATTGATTCCGGTCTCGCTGCAAAGCAGCCTGAGATTCATCCTGGCAGCAGGCTGATCCTCCGCGTTGAAGAGCGGATACAGGAGCTCGTCGCATACCACCTTGATAAGGCTCTTTTGCTGCTCGGTAGTCTCGAAGCGGCGCAGGAAGTCCAGAAGCTCGCTTACCAGCGAGTACATGTCGAAAGACTCCGCCTCAAGAACGGTCTCGTACATGCGCGAGCGGTATAGGAAGCGCTGAGTCAGTATCTTTTTTGGATTACCAAATAACTCTTCAGGTGCATTCTCCTCATATATCCCCTTTTCGGCCAGGAATACGACTCTCGAGGCGATCTTGCGGGCGAAGCGCATCTCATGAGTGACGATGACGCTTGTCATGCCGTCTGTTATAAGGTTCCTTATAACGCTCTCCACCTCATCGACCATGGTAGGATCCAGGGCGCTCGTAGGCTCGTCGAAAAGTATCACTTCAGGATGCATTGCAAGAGTACGCGCTATGGCGACACGCTGCTTCTGCCCTCCCGAAAGAGAGGATATCCTGTTGGCTTCACGGCCGCTCATACCGACCTTTTTGAGGAGTTCTCTTCCCTCTGCCTCGGCCTCCTCACGGCTCTTGCCGTCCACCTTCATCGGTGCAAGTATTATATTCTCCAGCACGTTCAGATGGGAAAAGAGATTGAAGTGCTGATAGACCATGCCCATCTTGCGGCGCACCTTGTCGATGTCGGTATTCTTATCCAGTATATTGACACCGTCGATATATATCTCTCCCTTTTCGGGTGTGATCAGACGGTTCATGCATCTCAGGAGTGTGCTCTTGCCGCAGCCCGAGCCGCCGATGATGACCACGGACTCTCCCTTTTTGATGTCCATGCTTACATTTTCAAGAATAGGGCCGGTACCGAAGTCCTTGGTAATATTGCGTACAGATATCATGCTTCAGCACCTCCCATTCGTCCGGACAGAATCCGGAATATGGATTTGGCTACAGCGCCTATCAGGAAATAGATAAGTGTCACGGTTATCAGTCCGAAGAAGGCATCCAGAGTACGGCTCTGGACGATCGAGGCTGCTCTGGTAAGATCCACAACAGCGAGGTATCCTACTACGGAAGTCTCCTGCATCGACATGATGAACTGGTTTTTGTAAAGCGGCAGTGCAGCTGTCACAGTCTGAGGCAGAGCCACATATCTGAATGCCTGCCAGCGCGTCATGCCCAGTGTGCGGGCCGCTTCGACCTCTCCTCCCTCGACTGTATCAAGAGATGAGCCGAAGATAGCAGACAGATAAGCCCCCGCCTTGAGTGTGAGCCCGAACGCGACTATCCAGAGTACCGGAAGCATACTGTAACCGAATATGATATAGACGAATATCATCAGCAGCATCATGGTCGGGATCTCGGTAAACAGGGATACCAGCAGCCTTGCTGCCTTACGCATCCATGCGTGAGAGGACCTCGAAGCGGCGCAGAGCAGAACGCCTACGGCTGTACCGAGTATAAAGCTGGCAAGTGTAAGCTGGAGTGTCACCTTAAGACCGTTCAAAAAGAACAGATATCGGTCCTGATATATAAAGGTCACGTAGATTTTTTCGTAAAGTGAATCTAGCAAGGTATACCCCTTTCTGTTTTATTATGCTGTCAGAGCTCGGATGTCTCGGATTTGATATCTCTTTGGTTCTTTTGGACAAAATACATCGGGAATTCAAACATTGCATCGCTCGGGCGCAGACCTTCCCTGATGGCATCTTCGTTAAATACATCGGTTACATAGCCTGTCATGATATCATAGATCCCGCTTTTGAGTCCGATTATGCCGTCGTCATAGTTGGAGTACGAGAACTCGATCTGATAGTCGTGATCGTTGGCAAAACGTTTCAATATCTCGACATCATATCCGGTGAGGATATCATCTCCCGGATACAGAAACGCACGCGGGAAGTTGTCTGGATCCGCGGCGACCCGGATGACCTTACCCTTGCCGGTCAGCGGTATATCGCTGCCTATATACTCAGTGCCGTCATATTCATCGATCCGTTTCAGCAGGTCCTGATATTCGTCCGTTCTTTTGAACTCCGTAAGGTATTGGTTAAACTCCTCTTTAAGAGCCTCGTTGTCACCGCTAAAATACATTATGCTGCCTACCTCGGCAAAGGCCGGTTCAACCCGCTCTATACCTTCACTGAGGCTCAGTAGCAGCTTTACTGAATCGACATCCAAGGCTATCGCATCGATCTTGTCATACTTGAGAGCCATGATCATGTCGGCAGTCGTGTCATATCTTACCAGTTCCATGTCCTTTCGGCCGTCCAGATAGTAGTCCGATTCCCACGCAAGGTTGACGCCGACCCTGCGGCCCTCAAGATCATTGACATCCGTTATCGGATCATACTTCCATCCGGATGCACCGCACCCCGCAAGAACGAGGCTCAGTGACATGATCACGAGAAGCGCTGAGGCGTATTTGATTGTATGCCGGAATGCATTGTTCATAACACTGTTGATCGATCTTGATTTGTTTGTATATTGAGTAAGATTTTACACTTTACAGGCACCTGTATTCAATAAATTGTCCGGGAATTGTCACCGATTTACTGTTCATGCCGTGACAGCATACAAGAAGCTCCGGTGAGATCACCGGAGCTTTGAGCGTTTCACTAGATAAGTGTACCCATGTGCTTGAGTGTCCTTACGAGCTGGCTTACATAGCTCATCTCGTTGTCGTACCAGGATACTACTCTGACCTCGAAGATGTGAGTTCCGCACTGCTGAGCGAGAGTCTGTGTAGCGTCGAAGAGTGAACCGTAGCTCATTCCGATAACGTCGCTGGAAACGATCTCCTCCTCAGTGTATCCGTAAGACTCGGATACTGCGTTCCTCATTGCCTCGTTGATGCCCTCTACGGATACTGTGTCAGTCTCATCCTTGAGTGTTGCGTCGAGGATAGTGATGGAGCCCGATGGGACCGGTACTCTCTGAGCAGAACCGATCAGCTTGCCTGCGAGCTCAGGGATTACAAGTCCGATAGCCTTTGCGGCACCTGTGCTGTTAGGAACGATGTTGATGGCGCCGGCTCTGGCTCTCCTGAGGTCGCCCTTTTTGTGAGGTCCGTCGAGGATCATCTGGTCGCCTGTGTAAGCGTGGATAGTAGTCATGAATCCTGTCCTGAGCTCTCTGTAGTCTGCAAGAGCCTTTGCCATTGGAGCAAGGCAGTTGGTAGTGCAGGAAGCTCCGGATACGATAGTGTCTTCTTTTGTCAGTGTCTCGTGGTTTACTCCGTAAACGATTGTAGGCAGGTCATTGCCGGCAGGAGCCGAGATCAGGACCTTTTTGGCGCCTGCATCGATGTGAGCCTGCGACTTAGCCTTGGATGTATAGAAGCCTGTGCACTCGAGCACGAGATCTACATCAAGCTCTCCCCAAGGGAGCTTGCTTGCGTCAGCCTCAGCGTATACAGGGAATTTCTTGCCGTCTACGATGATGCCGTCCTCAGCCTCCTCAACTACAGCATCGAATCTCTTCTGTACACTGTCGTTTCTGAGAAGATAAGCCAGCATGTGAGGGCTTGTGAGGTCGTTGATAGCTACGATCTCGATGTCTGTTTCTTTATAGATCTTTCTGAACGAAAGTCTGCCGATACGTCCGAATCCGTTGATTGCTACTCTCATCTATAGTAGTCTCCTTTCATTTGCATGTCTGTTATTTTAATTATGCACCTCGAAATATTATCACCATGTGGTCGGATACACAATTATAAATTTAAAATTTATGGCATAAATACAAAACAATGCAAGCGATATGTATCACTCGCTCAGATCGCTCCTGATCACCTTGCCGATGTTCCAGACGTAGGCCGCCTTTGCGGCTGCCTCCTCTCTCTCCTTTTCATTTTTGAACGCGAACTCTCCGGTCTGCGAGCCGCAGTCCATGCATGTGACAGTCCAGCACCAGCCGCTGCCGTCATCGAGGAGTCCGGCGCCTCCGCAGTACGGGCATTCGTGAAGTTCTATCTTGTCGTATATATCCATATCCTGTCCCTCCAAAACATTTAATTTCTTTGTATGATCCCTCCTCCCAGGACCCGCTTTGCGCTGTCATAAAACACAGCTGACTGTCCGGGAGCAGGCGCTCTTACCGGCTCTTCAAATCTGACCATAAGAGTCTCTTCATCTGTCCTCTCAAGACGGGCGGGAGCTGCCGCATGATGATATCTTATCTTGACATCGGCTTCAATGCTCTGTCCGATATCAATATCACTGATCGACATGAAGTTCAGATCCCGGCAGAGTATCTCTGTCCGCATGACGGACGAGGCGTCTCCTATCACTACCCTGTTATGCTCCGCGTCGATCTCCTTTACGAATGCCGGATATCCGAGAGCCAGGCCGAGGCCCTTACGCTGTCCTACCGTATAGTTGACTATGCCGTTATGACGCCCTATCACATTGCCGTCAGTATCGACGAAATCGCCTGGAGGCGGCAGCTTGCCGTCGTAGTGGGAATCTATGTACTCGGCGTATCCGCCCTCAATGACAAAGCATATCTCCTGCGAGTCCCGTTTTGAAGCGACATCAAGTCCCGCCTCAGCCGCGATGCTCCTGACCTCGTCCTTGCTCAGATCGGCAAGCGGCATCACAGTGCGCCTTAGCTGCTCCTGGGTCAGCATATATAACATGTATGTCTGGTCCTTGGCTGCCGCTCCCGCCTGGCTGACACTGTACCTGCCTTCATCGGTCCTGACAATACGCGCGTAGTGGCCGGTAGCTATGAGATCAGCATTGATCTCATCGGCAAATCTCAGCATGCGGTCCCATTTCACGTATCTGTTGCACGCGACACATGGATTAGGTGTCAGCCCGCTTATATATGACTGTATAAATGGCTCCGTCACATGCTCTTTGAACTCCGGCAGGCTGTTGATATTGTAATAAGGTATCTCAAGCTGCATGGCTGTCCTGCGGGCATCGGAAATATCGCAGCAGCGGCTGTATGCGCCGCTCCCCGCTTCCCATGTCCTCAGCGTCACCCCTATTACCTGATGTCCTGCCTTCTTGAGGAGGTACGCAGCTACTGCGCTGTCCACTCCTCCGGAAAGCCCTACCACTATCCTTGCTATATCTCTCACCTGCCTTTGCCGTAAACGCAATACAAGTATTCTACTCTATTTGTCCCGGCATTAAAAGTATCATCATCGCATCGAGGATGTACAGGCACAACAAAAGGCCGGGATGACCCGGCCCGTGATAGCGATATATAGCGGCAGTCCTAGAAGCCAAGCTCCTTGTTGACCCATGCCTGCCATGCGGAGAATGTAACAGGACCTGCGATGCCGTCCTGCTCTACTCCGAGGAACTTCTGCATAGCCTTTGAAGTCTCAGTGCCCCATACGCCGTCCTCGGCAGCTCCGACCTTCTTCTGGATGGCCTTGATAGTCTCAGGGCCGCAGATGCCGTCCTCTGTAACTCCGAGGAGGTGCTGCGTGGCTGTGATGGATGCCGGGCCCCACTCACCGTCAACTGCGAGTTTATACTTGGCATCAGCTGTTTTCTTCTCAGCGGCAGCTACTTTGAGGTTATCCTCAGTGATAGCTTTGGCCTTGTCCTTGGCCTCTTTTGCCTTTGCCTCGACCTCGACTGCCTTTGCCTTTACGTCCTTTTCGACTGTCTTGGCGTCCTCTTTGACGTCTTTTTTGAACTTATCGAATAAACCCATATCGTCACCTCTTTCTTAAACGCCGCACCGCAGCGCGGACTCTGCACAGGATGTTAATATTTTACGACCGTTATGCTTCCCCGTCAATACGGGCCTTATTGGCCATGAGCTGTTTAAAGAAGTTGATGACTATCAGGACTATAAAGAGTATCCCTATGTACCCCTCCGTAGGATACATGAACTCCACCAGCCTTTTGAATCCCGTGAGTCCGAGGATGAATCCCGCGGCCGCTCCCGATACAATGATGATCTGTTTGGTCCTGCCCGGCCTGATCTTTGTACTGAAGCCGTAATATGTGCTCGCACCCGTGGAATATACAGAGCCGTAGAGTATGACGGCATATATGATATTGAGTATCGGTGATATCCTCCCCGCGAAGCCGAGCATCGGCAGATCCAGCGATGATGAGAAGGCCATATCCGTAAGAAGCGCCCTCAGCAGCAGCAGCGTCAGGCCGCCCAGACACAGTGTCCCGGTCACGGCGCCAATATATGCAGTTCTCTTATCCTTTGCGTTGATCGCTGAGTTTCCGGCCATCGTGATCATACCAAGAGAGTTATATGCCATGAATATGATCGCTGACATAGGCCAGTTCGGGGACATTCGTCCCGGGCGGTAGCCCACGGTCGCTCCGCTCTGAGGGAAGTCGGCGTGTATGGTGAGAAGTATGGTTACTATCCCGACCGCAAAGAGCACCGGTACCATAAGTCTGAACACCTTGGATATCCTCTCGAAATCCCCCAGGACGGTTATTACGCAGAGCACTGCTATAACTGCCCCTCCGATGAGCTTGCTGATGCCGAACTGCTGGTTCAGGAGAGACCCTCCCGCAGCAGTCATCGCTATAATAAGCGAGTAGTATATGATCGCCAGCACCCATCCGATGATCTCATCGATTGTACCGCTGTCAAACGGTGATATCAGCCTGCCGAGGTCAGATGTGCCTTTGCTCCTGGATATATATGTGAGCATGCAGGCGAGTATCACAAAGCAAACGGTGCTGACTACTGCTCCGAGGTATCCTTTACTTCCGAATACTCCAAAGAACTGCCAGCACTCCCTCCCGGATGCGAAGCCCGCCCCCATTATGACGCCTATGTACAGGCTTGTTATCTCTATCCAGTTAAGTTTCCTGGTCATTGTATATATACTATATCAGTACGGGTGAATGACAGCCGTATGCGGCTGAGCGCCGATACGGTCAGGCCAAGTGAATATGCGTAGGCGGCTATATCCGTCCTCTTGAGGAAGATGCCCGCGTAGATGACTCCGATGCCTGTCGCAAAGTAGAAGAGACTGTGTATCAGGATGAGCATCCAGCGCTTCGATCTGAGCTTAAAGGTCTCTATCACCCTGAGCATCTGCACCACGCCGCTATATAGATTGATAGAGGCGAGATACAGTATCACAAACGGCCCCGGATGATTTGCGATCGATGAAGCAAACAGTCCGAGTTCGAGCAGCAGTATGCCCCGGTACAGGACTGTCTTACCTCCGACCATGAATCTCGCCGTACTGAAGTAGTAAAAAAGCATAGACAGGCCTTTGATCGTAAAGCCGATGCCTGTGAATGCAAGGATGAACGGTATAGCGTAGTCGGTGTATATCGTAAGCGCCAGAGCAGCCGCAAGCATAAGGAGCGCTATAAGAATATTAATTATTCTTTTTAGATTACTCATCCTCAGCCTCCGATCTCCGCTCCAAAAGCAGGCGGAAGTCCCTGATGCCCCTGAAGCCCTTTTCGTCATAGTCGATAGAGACTCCGGCCAGTCTGTTGCCCGAGCTGTATATCCTGTTGGTGACCATGCTCTTTTGGGCGAGGGCGGCGACAAAGAATCTGCCGAGGAAGGTATCGTCCTTACGCTCCTGATCAGCGAGCCTGTACCCCGACTGATACTTCGAGATGCTGAAGTCCTCGACCTCATGTCCCGACAGTCTCTCCGCCAGTGCCTTCCATTCCGCGCAGGCGTCAGTCTGACGCTTCACGAGTATATCCCTGATCTCATAGCGGTATGGAAGTATGTCATTGACCTCATATCTGTCCGTCTCAAAGCTGCCGTTTTCGTCTCTGAGTGACTTAAGGGCATAGATCATCTGGCAGAACGCGTGCAGATAATCCGACGGATTATCCTTGACGACCTCTGCGTACTGTCCCCAGGCGGGCAGATATCTGTATCTGGCATAGCTGTAGTCGGGGAAGTGTCCGGCCCTGCCGTGGCCGAGGTTCATTATGGTATTCTCATTTACCTGTCTCATGCTGGCTGTGTATACTCCCCTGTCAGGGTCATCAGCCGAGGCGGGATTGTTGTTGAATCTGATCTCCCTCTCCGTGAATCCGTTGCCGTCGGGAATTATCTCGAAGAAGTAATTGTTGGTATTATTGATCGCGTACGAAGGAGTGCCCGCAAAGTATCTGTGTGCCCATGTATCCGCAAGGACGTGCATTGCTATCCCGGCAGCCTGGAGGCTCTTGCCCCTGGCGAGCTCTACCGTATCCTTGAGAAGCTCTCCGTTTGTATTGCATATGAGTCTGTACTTGTGCAGGTATTTTTTCGTGCACCCGTCTCTCTTGGCGTAGAGATCACCCGGCAGGAAGTGGAATGACGCCCATATCCTCGTGATGTCCTGCAGACTGATCGGGTCAATGCCTGCGTCCATAAGCTCGGACTTCATCTGCGTGGTCGCGGCCGCAAGCGGTCCTCCCAGCTTGCCTAGCAGAGTGCGGGTGCACTCATCCACGAACTGGGCGCTGTATGCGATATCAAGGCTCTCGTCATGTGTATAGCCCGCGATGATCGCTGCGCAGTATGTAGCGTAATAATGGAAGTCAAGCTGCATTCCGCGCCTCCCTTCCATCATCCGAGCGGGCTCTGTGTTTCCTTACATAGCACGCGCTATAGAACATCTCAATCATCATTGCGAGTGATGTTAACTCGATGACAACGACAGAAACAGATAATTCCTCCCCCATGGCACGGGCGATCTGAATATCCGTCTCTGTCTGACTTCTCCCACGAACGAAAGAAATGAGCATCGAGATCGATGCCAGTATCATGAGAAATGTCAGGACAAGATAAAAAACGCCTTTCTTACCGCCGCATCCCTCCCTGATCGCCGCCTTGCCGACATACACTCTTAGGATCACGTCTATGAGAATGAAAAAGAGCATTATAAACATGACGACTGTATATATAAGCAGATCCGACATGGCATCCGCAGCCTGGGCATCACTGCGGCTCATTATGGTCCTGAACGCATCTGTCAGTTCCTCACGGTTTATCACCATAGTGGAGACAGTCTTGACAAGGGACCATATCGTAAATGTTATGATGCCCTTTCCTACGGTGATCAGCGTGTCCTGATGCTTTCTGAGTTTTAAAGTTGATTCTGTGTTATCGGCCTTGATCATAAATCTTCAAACGGATCTATCTCCATTATCTCAGGATAGTTTTCGAGTGATTTGAGCATGTGTGCGAACGCCGTATCAGTGGAATTCTCCACAGGCATCGACTTCATCTTGAGGTCTAAGTTGACAGAGGATTTGGTCACAGGCTGCATAGTGCCCGCGCCCGCGATGCAGCCTCCCGGGCAGGCCATGCCCTCGAGCAGGTAACCGTCATACTCGCCCTTGGCCGCCCTGCGCATCATCTTCATGCATTCATCCAGGCCCTCAGCCTTGACTATCTTGACCTCTCTGTCAGGATCGATCCTCCTGACGTGATTTACCACAGCCTGCGCTACTCCTCCGCTTCTGGCGAAGCCAAAAGCATCGGCGCTTGCTCTGAGTGGAGGAGTGCTGTCCTCTATAGCGTCAAAGTCGACTTCCTTTGCCTTAAACATGCCGTCGAGCTCCTCATAAGTGAGTACAAAGTCCACGTAGCTCTTGACCGCGCGGCGGCTTGCTTCTTTCTTTTTGGCAAGACACGGTCCGACAAATACGATCATGCTCTCCGGATGTCTCTGCTTGATGAGCCTGGCGGTCAGCACCATCGGTGTCATCGCCATGGAGATACAGTCCGCAAATTCAGGGAATTCCTTTTTGGCCATCTTTGACCACGCCGGGCAGCAGCTTGTGCACATGAACGGGAGTTCCTCCGGCACTTCCCTGATGAAGTGCTCCGCCTCCTCTATGCAGCACAGGTCCGCGCCCACAGCTACCTCATATACATCGTCAAATCCGAGCTCCGCAAAGGCTCCTCTTATCTTCTCATCGGTGAGTCCCTTGCCGAACTGGCCCGCCATTGACGGGGCTATGATGGCATAGACCGGCGTATCCGATACCAGTGCCCTTACAGTCTGATATATCTGGCTCTTGTCAACTATAGCCGCGAACGGGCAGCTGTTGAGGCACTGCCCGCAGCTGACGCATTTGTCCTGGTTGATCTCGGCATGGCCGTACTCATCCTGCTCTATCGCTCCCATGCCGCAGACACTTACGCATGGTCTTTCCTGCTTTATGATCGCGTTGAAGCGGCATTCCTGCATGCATCTGCCGCACTTGATGCACTGAGTCTCGTCTATGACGGCCCGTCCGCCTCTCCTCTCGAGAGTGATGCACTTCTTTGGGCAGACCTCCTTGCAGGGATGCTCGAGGCAGCCCTGGCAGCCGTCGCTTATATAGACCCTCTTGTCAGGACAGCGGTTGCAGGCGAATTTGATGATGTCGATCAGCGGAGGCTCGTAGTACTTCTGCGAGTCCATGGCCTCCTCAAGCCCCTTGGAGACCGGCGTATGCTCATCGAGCTTGCGAAGAGACATGCCCATGCATGCTCTTATCCTCTCTCCCAGGAGGCTTCGCTCGAGGAATATAGTCTCGCGGTACGGATCCTCTGTGGTATCCACGAGCTTGTACGGGAGATCATCGAACGCCTCAGGAGCGCTCCCCTCGTATGCAAGTCTGGCCACCTCGGAGAACACCAGCTTTCTCAGTCTGCTCTTGTCAGTCTTTATCCCTTTCATCAATATCTCCTTTATCTTTGTAACGGCCGTTCAATGCAGGCATAGCCCCGCCTTTTCATGACAAGGGCCGTGCTCTATTGATTGTCCTGTTATCTGATCAGTCTTCAAAATCGAAGTCTATGGACTTGCGTCCGTTAGGTATGCCGGAGATCCTGTTGCCGTACTTGAGCAGCAGCTTTCTCATCTCCTCAGGCATCTCCGGAAGTGCGGAGCCCTTGTCACCATCACCTTTGTCAGGCATGAAGAACTTCCATGGTTTGAAGAGATCCATGAACGAGAAATCGTCCTTTTGATCCTTTGACGGAGGAGTTGTGAAAAGATCGAACATGTTGTATGCGGAGTTGTTCTCCAAGCCCTGAGGCAGGGTGCCCGCAGTCGTGCTGTTGACCTTCTCGACATGCTTTGTCTTTATGTCCGTAAGCTCTCCCTTTGTCATCACAGGTACGATGTCGTAGGCATCTCCCTCGAGCCTCTCGCGTGTGATCCTGTAGATATCGAGCTTGCCGTTAGGGTTGAGCGGGATATCGTCCACGATCATGAACTGAGTAGGCAGATTGTCCGAAGCGATCTTTTTGTCCTTTACATAGACATCCACAAAGGCCTTGCGTATGCTCTCAGCCGCACCCTCGCCCTTCCTGGCCGGGATGACATAGAGCACAGGCACTGTATCGTGTATGCGCTTCTCCATGACAGGTACTACGGCACATCTGTCGATCGCGCTGTGTGAAGCCATGGCATTGTCCACTATGCCGGAATCGAACTTGAGGCCCTCATTGTTGACGAAGTACTTGTCGGCCCTGCCGGCAAACGAAAGGCTGCCGTCTTCATTGACGCGTACGAGGTCGTTTGTGCAAAGGAAGTCCCTGTCGTCGATATTCGTGTACTCGTAGAGGACCTGTCCGTCGAGCTTGTTGTCAGGGCGAACCTCATTCATCCTGTACAGAAGGCCTGTGCGAGGACCCTCATCCGGCCTGTAGAACTTACCGTCGTTCTCGTCCTTGATACGTATCTCGTCAGGGTCGTCAAACTTTCCGATAACATCCTTCTTGGCGTCAGCCTTTGTGACCAGCGGTTTGCCGCCTGCCTCTGACATGCCGTATCCGGACATGAGTTCATACCTGTATCCGTGAGCCTTGAAGAAGGCCTTGTACTTCTCGAGCTTGTCAGGCGATGTGTATCCTCCGGCAAGGCCAATGACCTTGAGTGACGAAAAGTCGATGTCGTCGATATCCGTCCTGTCGATCCACTTATCGACCATGAATCCGGTTATCATCAGGAAGCTGACATTATAGTAATCGATCGCACGTATGAACTTAGGGTGCATGAATCCGAAGAATGTCAGCACAACAGTCTCACCGGTTATAAACGATCCGTTGAGCTGTCCTGCCAGAGCCATTATGGAACTGAAGTCGAAGAGCTGGATTATCCTGAGCTGCTTGCCTTCTTCGATCCCCCTGACGAAGCCGCGCAGACTGCCCGGGATGATATCGATCGAAGCGTTGAATGCCTTGTCGGTATACGGCAGGAGCTTGCGTGTTCCCTTTGTGGTTCCGGATGAGTGTGTGATGAATGCTATGCGGTCTCCCTTTGACTCATCATATTTGATCTCTGTGTGTCTGTACTTCTTGCAGAGCTCGTCCATGAAGACAGTCTCAGGCTTTCTCTTCAGCATGTGATAGTTGAACTCATTGAAAGTGAGCTCTGCCGGTCCTACTGCCGGTCCGCCCATCAGCGAATGCATGAGTATCACATTGCGAAGGCCACACTTCCTGCCGACTTCCTTTATCTCCTCCCAGACTTCGGATGTGACCATAATGTCTGAGATCACAAGATCTGTTATATGCTCCTTTTCGATCATGTCCTTCCACATGCCGTGAGGCAGGAAGTCCGGATATGAGAAGAGCGAGACTTCGGCTCCAACCATGTTGAGTCCGTACAAGGCGAACAGCGGCTCAGCAGTGATAGTGCCGCAGAGAGCGACTCTGGATTTATTTTCGTATCCTATGCCGATGCCCGTAAAGGCTCTGGCATAACGCTCCCATTCCTCAAGCATCTGCTCATATGAGTAGCTGCGTGTGCAGTCTATGATCGCAGGCTTTTTGAGCCACGCAGGGTTGGCATCGATCCTCTCTTTGAGATTACGCCATACCTTCTGATCTGTAATGCTGCCGTCCTTGATGCGCTTTTCGACTTTTTTCTTTGCTTCGGCGCCTGCCGAGTCCTTTTTGCGTGCATTCCTCCTGATGTCTGCCTGCTCCTCAAACCACGCGAGCATCTTGTCGGTAGCCTCTATGCTCCTCGGATGTTCCGGATTTGTGATCGTGAATACATGCTGAAGATCCTCATCTCCGAAATAAAGCAGCTTAGATACCCTGCCGGCCTTTTTGAGGGCCTTGTTGAACTTCAGTGAGTAGTTGTTGAAGCTGTCGCCGCAGCTTGTCAGCAGGAATGCCGGCGGCAGATTGCCTACTATCTCAGGGTGCTCAGGGTTCATGTACTTGAGGAATTTCTCGTCATCCCTTTTGTCTCCGAATATCTGATCGGCAAGCATCCTGTTGGTATAGAACATGCCGCTCATGAAGCCTACAGCAGCATACACCATCCTCGAAGGCTTGTAGCCGATGATGTTCTGGAGCTTTTCGGACTCGTGCATTGCCGTAACGTAGCATGCCAGATATGCGCCTGCGCTGTCAGCCATGAGGAACATGCGGCTGAAGTCCACATCATAATCGACGAGTTTCTGCCCTACCAGGTCCATGCCTGCGCATACATCATCGAGCTGCTGTCCTATAGTGGCTCTCGGAGCGAGTCTGTATTCGAGCGAGAATACGAGATATCCCTTGTGGGCCAACAGGCGGCTGTATGGTCTTTCGAGACCGCGGTCTCCCATGAAAAGTCCGCCTCCGTGGATTATTACGATGACAGGGAGCTCTGTGCCCTTTGGGACCTTAGGCTTGAAGATATCCATCGCAAGAGCAGTCTCTTCGCGATTTACATATGCGATATTGAGAGTCTCCTCCACATCATCGTACATGACAGGATCCGATGCGCCGAAGGCGCTCATCATCTTCATCGTATCCATGCTCTGGACACGCTCCATCATCGCACGGAAGAGTTCGCGCTTTATTGTCTTGCCGATTCCGTCGCTACTGCCCATCTTTGACCTCCTGAGAATCATTCTCTGCTTTTTTGTCAGGTATCATGCCAAGTGTGAAGTCAAGCACCTTCTGGAGCTTTTCGAGGTTCTCCGGGCTCATGTCCATTGCCATCAGCTTCTGGAGCATCTCAGGGGAAACGTTGAAGTTGCCTATCTTGATGGTTCCCGGAGCCGCTTCGGATTTCTCCTCAGTCTCGCCGTTCATGGCCCCGCTCACCATTCCCGCCATCGACTTCATCATCTGAAGAGGCATCATGAACATGTATGCAGCCATCTGCATCTGCATCATGAAGGCCTGCTGCATGAACATCATCGGATTGCTGAAGCTCCCGAAATCAAATGACTCCATGGCTTCCGCATCCTCTTCGTTCATATTCATCATGAACATGAATGGATTCTTGTGATCGTCAGAAAAATCAAACATTTTACTCTCTCCTTATGTGTTATGTATGAAAAGGATCAGCGTGATCAGTTGTTGAAGAGTTCGAATATGCCCAGTGCAGATCCGGAGCCCATGCCCTCAGGGAGGGTTCCCGCCTTGATGCTTTCGGTATGCTCTGTCAGCTCGCAGCTGACGTCCGTGACAGCATCTCCTTTGTGCACTGCGGCAATGTTATAAGCCTCTCCGTTCAGTCTGTCCCTTGTGATCCTGTAAATGTCTATCTTGCCGTTTGAATTGCACGGTATCTCGTCCGTGATAACGAACTGCGTAGGCAGTATGCTCTTCGCGATGAGCCCGTCATCAACGAAGACCTTTTTGAGGGCCTTCCTGACGGTCTCTGCGGGGTCATCCGCTCCGGCATCAGTCGTCACATACAGCACCGGAACGGTGTCGTGTATGCGTTTATCGAGCACCGGTACGACCGCACACATGGTTATGCCCGGCTGCCTGGACAGCTCAGTCTCTACAAGGCCCGCCTCAAAGCGTACCCCGTCATTGTTTACAAAATATCTGTCGGCCCTGCCGGCATATGAGAAGCTGCCGTCCTCGTTTACCCTTACAAGATCGTTAGAGCAAAGGAAATCCCTGCCATCTATCTTAGTGAACTCAAACAGAGTCTCTCCGTCGAGCTCGTTCATGCAAAGCGAATCCGAAGCCACATACATGACTCCCGTCCTGACTCCCTCATCAGGAGCGTAGAACCGACCGTCCTCGCTATCCTGTATACGGTAATCATCGTTGTTGGCAGGAAATCCGAGGATATCGTCCATGCAGCCCAGAGGTACGTAGAGCTCTGCCCCTCCTGTCTCGGACATGCCGTACCCTCTCTTCATCTCGCCCCTGAAACCACGGCTCTTTATGAATTCCGTATACTTCCTGACTTTGTCAGGCGGCATGTACGAACCGCCGCAGCCGAATACCACGACTGAAGAGAAATCTATGTCTCCGTGATCAGACCTGTCCATCCAGCTGTCGATCATGAAGCCGGAAGTGAACAATACGTTGATGCCGTAATACCCCACAGCTCTGACAAACTTGGGATGCATGAATCCGAAGAATGTGAGCACCAGCGTCTGTCCTTCTGAGAAAAATGCATTTACGACTCCGCACATGCACAGGAATGAACTGAAGTCAAAGCTCGGCGTCACACGAAACTGAGCGGCATTATCCGTACCGAGAGACATTCTTTGAAAGCTGCCTGAGAAATGCGTAGCCACCGTGTTGACTGACCTCTCGCTGTAAGGCAGAGGCTTGCGCGTGCCCTTGGTAGTGCCCGAGGTATGTGTGATCACGGCGAGATGATCCGGGTCGCCCGTGCCGTAAGATATCGGCGCCGAAGCGTATCTTTTGATCAGGTCATCCATAAACACGGTGTCGCCGAGACGCTTGAGTGCATGGCCGTTAATCTCGTTATATACAAGCTCAGCCGGACCGCAGCACGGCCCTCCGAGTTTTGAGTGCACAAGTATCACGTTGCGCATGCCCAGTTCATCTGCGGTCTTTTTGATGTCATGCCATGTATCCGGGCTGATCATGATATCGGATATGATCAGGTCCGTGATCTTTTCATTTGCGGCCATGGTCTTCCACATGCCTCCCGGCAGGAAGTCCGGATATGAGAACATCGAGACTTCAGCGCCTGTCATGTTGAGACCGTAGAACGCAAAGAGAGGCTCCGCTGAGATGGTGCCGGCAATGGCGACTCTGGCGCCGCTTTTCCCTGTCATGCCGAGAGCCGAAAAGACGCGGGCATAATGCTCCCATTCGGTGAACATCTGCCCGTAGGTATACTCCCTCGTGCAGTCGATCACGGCGGTGCGGCAGAGCATATACGGATCAGCGGTGTTCTTCTCCCTGATATACTTCCATATGCTCTGCTCGTTTATGCTGCCGTCATTGATCCTCTTTTCGATCTGTCTTCGTCCGGTGCCGTTCAAAATACCCTCTCGTTTTTACTTATCTGCCTTTTTGGCAGGCTTGGATGATGCTTTTGCCGGCTTGGCTTCTGCCTTTGCAGGCTTCTCAGCATTGGCTGCCGCCTTAGGCATCTCGCCTGCTGCCGCCTTCTGAGCCATCTCGAACATCTGATTCATCATCTCGCAGTGCTGATCGAACATCTTCTGCATCAGCTCAAGAGCAGTCTGGTTCATCTGGCTCATGCATGTGACGATCTGATTCATCTGCTGCTGCATTACAGGAAGAGCTGTCTGAGCCTGCTTCTGCATCATGCCCTGTACATCAGGCATTCCGGACATGAATTTCTTGTTCATCTCCTGCATGCCTCCCATCATCTTGGACATGTCAGGCATACCGCCCATCATCTTGGACATGTCAGGCATGCCCGGCATGGAGCTCATGTTCTGACCCATCTGGCTCATCATGTTCTGCATCATCTGTCTGCCCATCTTGTTCATTGCGTTCCAGTCTTCGAATGCTTTTTTGGCGTTCATCTTGTCTTCCTCCTCTGACTTGTTTTTATTAAACGGCAGATTCTCTTTGATCTCTGCCGTAATACCGTCGAATACTTCCCTGATCATGTCCGCAGGTCCGTCCTCATAAGGCCTGAGTCTGAAGTCCCTGAGGCCCTGTCTGTCACGGACAGGATCTACTGTATATACATCTCCCTCTACCTCGCCGCGACTCATCCTGTACAGATCTATCTTGCCGTTGCGGTTCAGCGGGAGTTCCTTAGCTATCATAACGCGGCACGGGATATTGTCCTCTGAGAGCGTTTTTTCGGATATGAATACCTTTACGAGATCCGCCCTGACCGTCTCGAGCGGATCCTTGCAGAAATCAAGGACCTTGACGCAGAGCATAGGGATATTGTCGTGTGTCGTCTTGATATATACAGGCACTACCCCGCAGCTCTCGATATCGCTCTGACGCGCGAACTCTGTCTCGACGCGTCCCGACTCGTACTTCTTGCCGTCATCATTGATGAAGTAGCGGTTGGCTCTGCCAAGGAATGTAAGCTTGCCGTCTCTGTCCATCCGTACAAGATCGTTGGTGCAGATGTACTTCCTGCGGCCGGTCTCCTCGGTCTTCATTATCTCCACTCCGTCGAGCTCGGATGTAGCAAGTGCAGGCGAATTCAGATAAAGAACTCCCTCGCATGGAGCGTCGTCCTGCGAGAGGAACACTCCCCTGTCATCGTCAAACAGGCGCACATTGAATCCCGGAAGCGCATAGCCTATGGCCTCATCATCTATGTCCGCAGTGGACAGGCAGCAGGCCCCTCCGAGTTCGGATACTCCGTATCCGTTGAGGAGAGTAATGTCCCCTGCACCGCGCTCCTGCATGAAGTCATAGAAGCGTCGCTTGTCCGATGCGGATACTGCCGCTCCTCCGAGTACAACGAAGCGCAGGCTCGAAAAGTCGAAGGCCTTTTTGTTTTTCATCTTTATCCAGCGCTCGAACATGGCGCTGATGGTAAACATAAATGTGATGCCGAATCCGGAGATCGCCTTGTAGAACCATGGATTGAGTATGCCTCCCGGCACGACAGCCACGGTGGCACCCATCGCAAACGGCAGATGTACCTGATCTATCAGACCGTATGCATTGCTGAGATCAACTATGACAGCCGTTACAAGATCATCCCACGGCAGATCAAGATCATCCATATCGTAGAAGCCGGCTGCAGCCGCGTTGATGGCCCTGTCCGACATCGCGACCGGCTTGCCCGTGCCGCTTGTCGTACCGGATGTGTGCAGTATCACCGCTGTATCGGTGCTGCCCTCTGCATCATAGCTGACCGGATGATTGCCGTAAGCGGCAAGCAGATTGTCCATGTAGATCGGAGCATACAGGGTCTTTAAATAAGCGTATTTGGACTCCTGTATGGCTGTGACAGCTGCATTGACCGCAGGACCCTTGACCGGCACGTGTATCACGATGACGTTATTGATTCCGAGCTCCTTGCGGCGCACCAGCAGGTCGTTGATGATATTGGCCTGGGCGAAATCATCTGTGACGATAAAGTCAGTGAGATGCTCGCTTTTGATGGTATTGAACACTCTCTTCGGTGTCAGTGCGCTGTAGGCCGGTACGAGCGATACATCAGCTCCCGTAATGTTGAGACCGTATACCGCAAAGATGACTTCAGCGCAGGTGGAACCGAGTATGCCCACGCGGGAACCCTTCTCCCGGCTCATCCCAAGTGAAGAGAACACGGAAGCGTACCTCTCCCACTCACGGAACATGAGTCCGTATGTATACTTCCTGGTCCCGTCCTCGAGCGCGATCCTATTCAGATCGGCAAGGGATGTGTTGTTGACATCCCGTATGAACTTCCAGGCTTTTTGCGTCCTTTTGACGCGCTTCCTGGCAGCAGTTATGTCTGATGTTCTGGCTTTTTTCATTGCTAAGCGGTTTGTTTGATTGCTCCTGCTCACGCAGCATCATATGCTGCGTAATACTAAACTAACTCGTATTATACTATTATTTCCTACAAGATTGTCGGCAAAAAATCGACTGATCAATTCCTGTCTTCGCTGCCTATCCCTGTCATCCTTGCAGGATCTAGAAGCCTTGTCACCTCATCCTCATCAAGAAGACCTTCCCCGAGTATTATCTCCCTGACAGGACGGTCCTGGATCAGAGCCTTTTTTGCTATGTCGGTCGCCTTGTCATAACCCACAACAGCTGCAAGGGTCGTGACAATTCCAACACTGCTTTCTACGAGCTTGCGACAGCGTTCCTCGTTGGCCGTGATGCCCGTGATGCAGTTGTCGGCGAATGTCTCCACCGCAAAGCCGAGCGTGTCTATGGACTGGAACAGATTGTAGAATATTATCGGCAGGAATGCGTTGAGCTCTAGCTGACCGGCTTCGGCCGCAAGAGCTATAGTCGTGTCATTTCCGATCGCATTGAATGCCACCTGATTGACGACCTCAGGTATGACGGGATTGATCTTGCCCGGCATGATAGAGGATCCGCTCTGCCTGGCAGGAAGACTTATCTCGCCGAATCCAGCCTTAGGGCCGGATGACATCAGTCTCAGATCGTTGGAGATCTTTGACAGCGTCACCGCGCATGTCTTTACAACTCCCGATACGCTCACAAACGGATCGAGGTTTTGAGTCGCATCTATCAGATCATCTGCCTGCACCAGATCTATCCCGGATATGTCGCAGAGCACCGGAACTATCTTGCCTATGTATTCATCATCTGCGTTCACACCTGTACCGATCGCTGTGCCTCCCAGATTGATGACCCTGAGCTCATCCGCAGCCTTCTCTATGCGCAGGATCGACCTCTCAACTGCATCGGCATAGGCTTTGAACTCCTGCCCGAGCCGGATAGGAACTGCATCCTGCATCTGAGTGCGGCCCATCTTGATCACATGATCGAACTCCTCTGACTTTTTTGACAGAGCAAGATGCAACACCTGGAGCTGCATCCTCAGTCTTGTCAGCATCCTGATAGCAGCCATCTTGCCTGCTGTAGGGATGACGTCGTTTGTGGACTGCCCGAGATTGACATGGTCGTTCGGATGGATGAGGCTGTAATCTCCTTTGGTCCCTCCGAGGATCTCTATGGCGCGGTTTGCAATGACCTCATTGGCATTCATGTTGAGAGAAGTACCGGCTCCTCCCTGCATGGGGTCCACTATGAAGTCGCTGCGGAAACCTCCGTCCAGAATCTCGTCGCAGGCCTGTGCTATTGCATCCGCCTTATCCCTGTCAAGAGCTCCCGTACTGCAGTTGGTGAGTGCCGCGGCCTTCTTGATGTACGCGATGCTGCAGAGCATCTCCGGATGGGTATCCAGGCCCGTGATTCTGAAGTTCTCGGCTGCGCGCATGCTCTGTATGCCGTAATATGCCTCCGCAGGTATCTTCTTCTCTCCTATGGAGTCGTGTTCTATCCTGTATTCGGACGGCTCTGCTTTCGAAAAGTCAACAGCGGTATCCCCTCCTGCCGGCCAGCCGACTGTACTTCTGAGCATTTCCTCTATATGCATTATCTCTCTCCCTTCAAGCCATTATTTATAAACTCTGCAGCGGCTACAGCGACCTGTGTCTGCTGTTCATCGCTGCTTATCCTCGCTTTGTTGTCGCCTTTTTGCAGGCCGTAGCAGCCCATGCCGCTGTGATTGCCTCCGCTTATCACAAGCTCGCTGCCGTCCGGCGGCCAGCAGGTCTTTTGTCTGTTGTACGCCTCCATCTCAAGTACGCCGTCCCTGTCTCCGTAGATGCTGAGCAGTCTGCACGACCTGTCCTGATCGTTGACAGGATATGCGGCAAGCAGTATGAGCCCCTTTACCTCATCCGGATGATAAGACGTATATGTACCGGCCGCTGTCCCTCCGAGGGAATGACCCATCAGGTACCATTCATAATCACGGTATTCCTCTATGATGTCATCCGCGGCTGAGGCATCAAGTTCTGCCATGCGAAGCGGGAGCTTCATGAGGAAGCAGTCCGTGCCTCTCTCTGCCATGCGATGCATAAGCGGCGCATACGCGGTCTCTTCGACCTTGCCGCCCTGATAGAATATGACTGCCGACGAATCGCCCGGCCCGTCAAAGAAGTATGCATCATCACTCTCCTCGACTTTGACCGTGTCGTTGCTGACCAGATAAGCGCTGACACTGTCATCGGCATGGTAGTAGACTCCCATGAATCCCAGAAAAGAGACGATAGCCAGCGATACGGCGATTATCACCGATGTCACAAACCTCTGGCTCTCAGACAGTGCGTGTCTGCGGTCGATCCGGCTGGTCACCATCCATCCGGTCAGGATGAACACCCCGAAGGCCACAAACGAAATCAATACGTATTTCATGCTGATTGCTTCCTTCTCTTCCTGCCTGCTCTTGCGGCATCAAGTCTGTAGATACCGTAGAATATATGCAGGATGATCGCAACAAAGACTGCCAGCGCAAATATGTAAGGCGCCCCGCCTTTGCCTCCTGAGATATCCCAGAGCAGCTGTAAGACAGGATTGCCGAGAGGATCTGTGAGGAACATGTAATTCAATCCGTTCCTGACGTCGAACTGATGCATAATGATGGCAAGGCCCAGGAAGAACAGATGCGAGCCCCAAAGCCCTACGTATTTTGGCTTTATCTCTCCGGCTGCATACCGGCAGACAAAATATACCGCGATGCCTCCATGCATCACGAAGAACCTGATTATTATGAAGCCGAATGAAGGATAGCCGCTTGCAGCCGGGAACGCCAGCGCCATCACTGTCGCAGGGAAGAACGCAAATGCGAGGAGCTGCTTTGTGATCCTGTTGTCCGGCCACATGGAATCTATCAGTATCATGTATTCGCCGAGGCTGCATACCTCGAGTGGCAGGTATTCGTGTGGAAGGGCCCCCTTGAGTGCACAGAGGCTCACCTTCCAGAATTCGCTGAATATCATGGCAAGAGCAATGATATATCTTATATTCGCACGGGTCTTGTTATTGCCCCTGACATAGCAGAGTGCACAGATAATGATCACAGCGAGTGTGATCAGAACCCATATCAGATGCCCCGGAGTAAAAACTCCGAAAGGCATATCTTCCGGAAAAGTGTTTGTGTCGGTCTTTACAAACCAGAAATTATCAAATGTCATGCTTTGCTTTCCTCTCCTCCATGCTGTCGAGCGCCCCTTTGTAGAAGGCCCTTGCGAGTGATTCGACCGGGATGCCGTACCTGTCATGCATCATGTAGAAGATATCGAGAGGCATGGTCAGGCCGGCTGCATCACAGTGCTTGCCCATGTAGCGTCCGAGGCCGAAAGCCTCGACCAGAAGGTCCGCGTCCCCAAGATCATCAGTCCACATATCCGTCAGGCGCTTGATGCTTTTTTCTGTAAGACGGTTGTGACCCCACAGCAATGCCCAGGCGATCACAAGCCCCGCAATGAACATGCCTACCACGGATATCCATGCAGGCCAAAATTCAGCGATATGGTATATGTCCTTCCAGCCGCCGTTTTCCTCGCCTATCACGATCACGTTGACGTAATAGACGATCATATAGATCCAGTAAGGGATAAGTGCAACCGGGATGCACCAGCGCGGCAGTTTGTGGCAGCTCTCTACGCTGGCAAACAAGAGTATCGTAAGCGGAGGTGTTATGAGATGCAGATACAGATTGGTGCCGGCTATGGCAGCCTCTCCCTCAACAGGGATGAGAAGCAGCAGCGTGGTCATCATCGTTACCGCAACACATACAGCTCCGGAGTACTGCACCATGACTATCCATCCCGGAAGTTCAAAGCGCTTCCTGCGGATGCCCTCCACCGCATAAGGATTCATGAGCATTGCACCTACGGCGGCGAACATGTTCGACAGGATAGTAAAGAAGCAGAACATGTTGGTGCTCCATGTATCGAATTGACGGAGCTCATAGCCTATAGAGAATGCAGTAATGCAAAAGACCAGGATGCTGGCATCAAGCGCAAGCACGCTGCGCGTATGATAAAGAGATATCAGGTATCTTCTCTTGTTTTGTCTGGCAGGTTTCCCCATCGTGGTCACGCTCCCCCTTTGATAATCATCCTGGTTCTCCTTAAACAATGCCGTGTTATCAAGTATTTATTCAGAAAAATTATAACAGACATCCCCTGTGTTTTAAAGAACGCCGGAGCCGCGATCCGGGACAGTAAAATGCCCCTGACCGCTACGATCAGGGGTATTCATACTCTGCATTGCCGGCATGCGTTCTTTTTGCCTGGAACTATGCTCCATAGAATTAAGCTGCCCAGGAGTCATGGCATCATAGTGTTCCTGCTGCCTTTTGTGTCATGAGCAGCAAAAGCTCAAAGATTTCCCGGTTATCCATAGCGCTTTGTATCTCTTCACTCTTTTCTTTTCCGAGAATGAAACTCATACAGTATCTGGTGAATAGGTCCGGGGATATATTGCGGCCTTCGATCTTGAACTGCGTAAAGCCTTCCGCTGCAAGCTCCCTGAGCTGCTCCTCTCTGAGGCTCATGCTGTAGATGCGCGGATCATCCTCATCGCTGTAATAGCAGCCCGCTTTGTGCTCCTTATCCTCCATCTTTCTCTCTATATTCTTATAATGATCGAGACAATGAGGGCAGTCCGGTATGCAACGCGGATTTACTATGATCTCGCAGCGGTCAGCTATATCCCTCAGGCTTTTTCTTATCTTCCCGTCAAGGGCCGCTTCGCTTCTTATGACTATGCGGTCATAACTTTCTAAAAGCCGTCTGTAGTATTCAGATTCATTCGCGCAGCCTGCCCAGGCATTCAAAAAGTCCGTCGCGGGCTTTATATTCGACGCTACAAGAGGTATCCCCGAATGTGTCTGCCTTATATATTCAGCCAGATCATCGTTGAACACTATAGCTTCGCCGTCATATTCCTCAATCAGATCAAGCAGCATGTTGCAATATGGATCGCTGAGCGCATCTTTGCTTACATTCATTCTCGTCAGGGTCAGGGAGCATCTGATACCTTCAGCTCTGTATGCTTCGAAATACCTGCGCAGCCAAACTTCATCTGCTTCTTCTTTTACGATGCACGGACGGCCTCCTGACCACGCAGACGCAGGCGCACCATATACCGAACCGAATAGCCGACCTCCCAGATGAGGTCTGAGTAGATGTGTTAATCTCAATGCTGCTCTGTCGTTATTAAATAATGCAGGAACGCGCCACGACATATCATTTATCTTCGCAGTAACCCCACTCTCCACACACGGGACTGTTACAGCCAGCCGCGATATCACGAAGCATCTCAGGTGAAAGTTCCATAACACCTAACATTTTTATCACTTCTTTCCTGTCTTCTTCTGAAGGTTCAATGCCAAATTCCCTTGCGAGTGCATCGGCCGCTGAAACATCCTCTATCTTCGATGCCTTTGCTTTGAACTCTTCTCTTCTCGGTTCATCAACTTTCTGAGCAAAATGCTCAATCACATTGTTGTAATCCATAGCAACCTCCTTATGTATATTCTTTCAGTTCATTACGTGCGATTTTTCCGAATTCGTTTAAAGGCAGACCCTTCGGCCAGTATATGTATCTTTCAGGTCTTCTGTCTTTTGACAGCCTGCTTTTGCACAGGCCTTTAAGAGTATCGGTAAGTGCAGCCTGCTCTGTCTCATCCTGCGCGGATGCATATATATGAGCCGTTATCTCTCCGCCGGCGCCACTTATTACCACGGCACAATTCAGGACCCTGGCATCCTCTGCCAGGACATTCTCTATTTCCGAAGGATAAACAACACTGACTCCGTCAGGATAGATCGCGCTGTCTCTGCGGCCGTACACATATACATAGCCTTCACTGTCCACATACCCTGCGTCACCGGTGCGGCCCCATACGACGCCTTCTTCATCTGTGAAGAAGAATTCCTCCGTCGCTTTGTCGTCGCCGTAGTATCCGCTCATGACCGCAGGGGATTCGGCAAACAATTCGCCGCTATGACCCCTTTCGAGCGGTAAGCTCGGGCGGACAGGGTCAAAGGCTTCTATGCGTATCCCGTGAAAAGGTCTTCCTACACTGCCTTTTTTATTGTTGCTGATGTTGTCGGTCATCAAAGACGAAAACTCGCTGAGGCCCCAAAGATCTGTCAGCTCGCAGCGACACCCATGCTCCCTGAAATAAGCATTCACCGCTCTTTCCGCTGCAGGAGCGGTGCGTTCTCCTCCGCAAGCCGTGAATTCAAGGCGGGAAATATCGGCTTTATCCAAAGATCCCGATGAAATGGTTCTTATCCATCCGCTCGCCGTGCTGAAAACCATGTCCGCCCCCTGTTTTGTGATCAGATCAGTCATTGGCTGTCCCAGCGGCATGACGATCTTTCGCGGCATCACCAGCATCACAAGGATCGTTATGATATATGCGGTGGCGGACCACAGGCTGCCCAGTGCCGCAAATGCGGTGCCTTTGTCTGTAAAAGGATCAAATCCCGTGATATTCAGCTGTGCCAGAAGCGCCCTCTCTGAAAGCAGGACTCCCTTCGGTTCTCCGGTTGAGCCGGATGACCACACCAGCAAAGCCGGTGTTTCCGGATCTGTCTCTTCCTCTGTCTCGTCCAGTATGCGGACTGCGTCATCCGGATCCGTTTTTTTTATGAATTCGTTCCACACCACGAACTCCATGCCGGAGATGGATGTGATCTCATTATGCGGTATGACTCCGAACCCCCTCAGGAGCTTCAGTGCCGCAGGCATCGAGTCCATGTCTGAAATGATCACTCCCGTCTCTATGCCGCTTCCCTTCAGCCCTTGCCTTATCCTGTCTATCAGCATCTCGTGAACAAAGATCAGCCGGGTACCGCTATCCTTCAGGATCGAGCATATTGTACCGTCACTCACCGCGGGATTGACCATCATTACAGCTGCCCCGATATTATGACAGGCTATAGCTGCAGCTACGGCCTCTGCCGTAGTTGTTGAGCACACAGCGACCCAGTCTCCCGCTTTGATCCCTTTTTCCTTTAAAGCCAGAGCGCAGGATGCTGTCAGCGCAAGAAACTCCTCTCCTGATATATCCCTTCCCGGATATACCATCACAGTGTCCTGCGGCCTTTTTGCTATTGAATCTGTTATCGCTCTGCTGAGTCTCATTTTTCAGTCTATGTAGTTGGCCGGAGCGTTCACTTTTCCCCTTCGGAACTGTTCCTCATATTTCATTTTACACTACTTATACGGATAACTCACGCTTTGGAGACACAGTGTTACCAAAAAGCTTCACTTGCCAAAGTAAATGCACACTTTTTGTTGCATTAAATCTGGCAAACTCCATTGTTGCA
>SVCQ01000015.1 GCA_015058275.1 Clostridiales bacterium | reverse complement strand
CCGGTCTTTCGAACCCAAATTCCTCAAAATGTTGCATTTACTTTGGCAATGTTGCATTTACCTTGGCAGGTGACCTCCATACGTACATATTTGTGTTATCCCGGACACGAAAAAAGGCATGGTCTGCCGGTCACAGCAGAGCATGCCTTCTCATACAGCTTCAACCATATTGGATTTGATTTCACTATGGTCGTCGTGTTTCTTCTATTCGTCCTTTTGGTTTTTGTCTGAATCTTCGCTATCTTCTATGTGATCGTTGTCTTTCTTGTCATCCTCGTTCTTTTTATCAGCCTTTACGGCAAGGGCAAAGAATGCGAATGCAAGTACGAAATCGCCATAGGCCATGGTCCTGGAGCCTGAACCGGTCATAAGCATGGTTATTCCTATAGCAAGAAAAATCACACCGAATATCAGATACTTTTTTCCGCTCATCTGCATTGACCCCCCTAGTACTCTAGTACAGCTTGGCGCCGGCAGGGATCCTGTCGTCCACGAGCAGGAGATTGAGCATCTCGTCTCCGTCATACTCGTTGACGGCGCTGATCAGCATGCCGTTTGAGTACTCGCCCATCATCTTGCGCGGAGGAAGGTTCACGATCGCGATCGCTGTCTTTCCTACGAGTTCGGAAGGGTCATAGTACTTCTTGATGCCGCTCAGGATGATGCGGTCTTCGCCCGATCCGTCGTTCAGAGTGAACTTCAGCAGCTTGTCGCTCTTCTTGACCTCTTCGCAGCTCTTGATCTTGACCGCTCTGAAGTCAGACTTGCTGAATGTATCGAAGTCGACCTCCTCTTCGAAGAGAGGCTCCACCTTAACTTTGCTGAAGTCGATCTCAACGCGCTCCTTCTTAGCGCCTGCTCCCCTGCCTTCCGGCTTCATAGTCGGGAAGAGCTGGACGTCGCGGATAGTCGCGCTGTCTGTGAGCAGCATAACGAGCCTGTCGACTCCGATGCCGATGCCTCCTGTCGGCGGCATGCCGACTTCAAGAGCATTGACGAAGTCGGTATCCATCGGATGGGCCTCGTCGTCGATGCCGAGGTCGAGCTGTCTCTGCTGCTCGGCGAATCTCTCGTACTGATCGATCGGGTCGTTCAGCTCGGAGAATGCATTGGACAGCTCCCAGCCGTTGATGTACGACTCGAATCTTCTTGTGATGCGAGGGTCCTTAGGGTCCTTTTTGGCAAGAGGCGATACCTCGAGCGGATGTCCGCAGACGAAGCACGGTCCGTCCAGGAAGCCCGGGATGTCCTCGCAGTAGTCTTCGAACATCTCGGCAATGATCTTGCCTCTCGACCAGTCGTCTTCGTTCTCGAAGGTCATGCCGTACTTTTTGGCAGCCTCGATAGCCTCTTCATCGCTGTCGATCCTGTCAAACGGGATGCCCGTGACCTTGATGACAGCCTCTGTCATGTCGATCCTGTTCCATGGCGGAGTCACGTCGAATTCCTTGTCACCGTACTTGATGATCGGAGTTCCGTTGACTGCCATAGCGCACTTGTATGTGACCTGCTCCATGAGATCCATCATGGTCTCAAGGTTGACGTAGGCCTTGTAAGCCTCCATCGAAGTGAACTCAGGGCTGTGGTTTTTGTCCATGCCTTCGTTCCTGAAGACCTTGCCGATCTCGTATACTCCGTCGAGTCCTCCGACGATGAGTCTCTTGAGGTGAAGCTCGAGGGAGATCCTCAGTGTCATGTCTATGTCCAGAGTGTTGTGGTGCGTCATGAAAGGCCTGGCAGCAGCGCCTCCGGCGATATTGCCGAGCACCGGTGTCTCTACCTCGATCAGGTCGTAATCATCCTCGAGCACCTTGCGCATGGTGCTGATGATCTTTGCCCTTTTCATGAAGACGTCTCTTACGTCCTCGTTCATGATGAGGTCGACATATCTCTGGCGGTATCTGAGGTCTGTGTCCTTGAGGCCGTGCCATTTGTTTGGCAGTACCTGAAGCGACTTGCACAGCAATTTGACCTCCATGGCCCTTACGCTGATCTCACCTGTCTTGGTCCTGAAGACCACGCCGCTGATGCCGATGATGTCGGCTGTGTCATATGTCTTGAATACGTTGTACTCGTCCTGGCCGATATTGTCTCTGGCCACGAAGATCTGTATCCTGCCCTGCTTGTCCTGGAGATCGACAAAGGCTACCTTGCCCATGCGTCTGAAAGCCATGATACGTCCTGCGACTCTGACTTCCTGATCCTCCATGGCCTCGAAGTTTTCCTTGATATCTCCGGAGTGGGCAGTAACATCAAAGGTCTCTTCGAGATACGGGTCTCTGCCCATCTCTCTGAGTTCTTCGAGCTTCTTCCTCTTGATCTGTCTCTGCTCGCCGATTTCCTTTTCGGTGAGTTCCTTTTCCTCGACCTGACCCGGAGCTGCTCCGTTCATGGTCTCTTTGTTATCAGCCATTATCTCTTGACCTCCACGACTTTATATCTGGCCATGCCGTCCGGTACAGGGAACTCAACCTTGTCTCCTGCGTGATGTCCGAGCAGGTGCTGGCCTACCAGCGATGCGTTTGAGAGCTTGCCGTTGAGCGGATCAGCCTCGGTAGTACCTACGATCTTGTATGTCATCTTCTCCTTTGTGTCGAGGTCCTGGATGGTAACTGTGCGGCCCGTCTGTACGGAATCGTCGCTCTCATCCGTCTCCTCTACGATAACTGCCGTACGCAGGATCTCTTCGATGTCGGAGATCCTCTCCTCAGTCTCTGCCTGAGCGTCCTTGGCTGCATCATACTCTGCGTTCTCGCTGATATCTCCGAGCGAGATGGCTTCCTTGAGTCTCTCTGCGTTCTCCTTACGTACTACGGTGATAAGATGTTCAAGTTCGGCGTTAAGATTATCATAGCCTTCTCTTGTCATTTCATTGGATTTCTGTGCTGCCATTGTTAGTTCCTTTCCTCTATTGTTACATTCTCGCTTGCAGTCAGTCTCAGTATCGCTGAGTACTTGAGCTTGAATCTTACTATATCCCCTACCCTGAGGATCTCTTTGCAGTCCTCAATGTCGAGTATCGTGTGGTCTCCGGATGCCATCGTCACCTCCGAACCCTCGAGCTGAGGTATGAGATCGTCGATGTCTCCGTAGTCGGCCCTGCCTATCGCCAGGATGGCGCGCCTGCGCCTGCCTCTGTCTGTGTATACGGCTTTCTTGCCGAATGCGTCCACGCCGAGCTCCCCTATAGGATGCGTAGGCTTGGTATTGGTCTCTATGACCTCGGCCTCGAGCACGAACGCATCATCGCGCATCTCTGAGACTTCCTGTCTGCCGTAGCAGGTGAAGAGGTCTTCGTTCGGTCCGCAGAAGACGATCGCTCCTATCCTGAGCATGTTGATCTTAGGAGGCATCACTCCGTCGAACAGCGGCATCAGGCTGGAGGTGGCTCCACCGGACACGATCTCGAGGGGTCTGCCTATAGCCTGCTCTACAGCCTCCGCCCGGTCAGCGAGCATCAGCATCTTCTCTTCGGTCGGCTTGACCGATCCGACGCATCCGAGGTTGGTCCCGATGCCGGCAAGGTGTATGCCGTCGAGCCTGTCCTCGACGTACTTCGCCAGATCCACGAGCTCTTCCTTTTCGAAGCAGCCCTCTCTCAGATCTCCGAGGTCGGCCATGAGTATCACGTTGTGGGTCACGCCTGCGCTGAGCGCCGCTCTTTCGAGGGCCTTGAGCGTATCGAGCTCGCTCTGGAGGCTGTAGTCGCATATCCTGACCATCTCATCGAGCTCCGATATCATCGGCACCCTTATCATGAGAAGCGGAACTTTGACTCCGGCGTCCTTTACCCTTGCGAGCTGTTCGAGCCTCGAGGATGCGATCCATCTGGCGCCGCAGCTCTCGTAGTCGAGCGCAACGGATGCCATTCCTGTCGTCGCCTTGACAACTCCGGCGACGTCTATGCCCGCATCCCGGCACCATCCGGTCACCATGCTCATGTTCTCTCTGAGAGCAGAGTGGTCGACTACAAGCGTAGGTCTCTTTTTCATCCCTGTTACCTTTCTGTATAAGCTGTGAAGTCCTCAGGGCACAGCGCCCCGGGACGGTGTATCACATCAGTCGGCGAGTTTGTTCTCCTCGACGAACCTTCTTATCTTCATGCCGGTCGTCTTGTTGAACTCGCTCTTTTTGATCACAATGTGCTTGACCCTCTTCCAGTCAGGCCAGTGGGCATTCAGCTTGTCGATTTCGCTGCTGACAAGGGCCCTCACAGCGCCCTCGTCGCCTGCACGGTCGCCCAGAGCCTCCCTTACATTCTCCAT
This sequence comes from Clostridiales bacterium, assembly GCA_015058275.1. Classification (GTDB taxonomy): domain Bacteria; phylum Bacillota; class Clostridia; order Peptostreptococcales; family Anaerovoracaceae; genus Crickella. The sequence continues at coordinate 45,405 of SVCQ01000015.1, read as the reverse complement.
GTCAGGTCTGAGAGTGACGTAGATGCCTCTTTGCTGTCTGTCCTCGCTGTCCTCATCGGCCCAGACCATGCACTCGTCGACGTACGGGCTGCGTCCGATCTTCTCTTCGAGCTCCTCAGGGAAGACGTTCTTGCCGTTGGCTGCGATTATGACGTTCTTTTTGCGGCCTGTGATGTATACGTAATTGTCATCATCGAGGTATCCGATGTCCCCCGTGTGGAACCATCCGTCCTCCATGCAGGCTGCGGTGGCCTCAGGGTTGTTGTAGTAACCCATCATGACCTGCGGACCGCGGAAGCAGATCTCCCCGTTGCCGTCCTCGTCCTTGTCGATTATCTTGCACTCCGTGAACTGGAAGAGCTTGCCTGCGGAATCGTTGCGCATGTACTTCCACTGGTCAGGGTTGAGCGCGACCATAGGGGAAGTCTCTGTCAGTCCGTATCCCTGGAGACACGGCACTCCCATGCTGCGGAAGAACGCGAGGACCTTAGGGTCCACTCTCGCTCCGCCTGCGATGAACATGTCTATATTGCCGCCGAACTGCGCCATGATCTTGTTGGCGATCGGCTTTGCAACATGTACACCGACCTTGCTTGTCACGTTGTTGACTGCAAAGAGTGCGTTGACCAGCTTGTCCTGGCCCTGCTTTTTGAGGGTCCTCTGGATCGTGTTGTAGAACTTCTCATAGATCAGAGGTACCGCCAGCAGGAATGTAGGGTGCACCATCTGCATGTCTTTTGTTATGTATTTGAGACCCCTGCAGAATGCCATCGATGCTCCCATGAAGAGCCCCTCGATCATGGTGCAGGTGCACTCGTATGTGTGGTGAATAGGCAGTACGCTGAAGAATACATCGCTCGGTACTACCTCGAGGTATGTCTGAGCTATCAGCACGTCGCAGCAGAGGTTGCGGTGCGAGAGCATTACTCCCTTGCTGACTCCGGTAGTGCCTGATGTGAACACTATCGAGACCATGTCAGATGCCCTGACTCTGGCATCGAGATAGCTGCGGTCTCCGGACTCGATCGCCCTGAGACCCTCCTCTCTGAGGAGATTCCACGAGTAGAGTCCGTGCCTGCGGTCCTCATGAGACTCCTTATTGACGCCTATTACTATATTGAGTCCGTTATGCCTGTCAGACTTTATCTTTTTGAATATTTCGTAGTACTTGTCCTGGCAGCAGATGACGGCCTTGATGTCGCCCATGTCGACGAGGTTGGCAAGCTCCTCAGGGGAAAGCTCCTTGTCGAGCGGGATGACAACTCCGACACCGCCGGTGATCGCGAAGTATGACTCCGCCCACTCGTAGCAGTTGGCTCCGATCACACCTATGTGAGCTCCCTTGAGTCCGAGCCCCATGAGAGCCGTACCCAGGCTCCTTACATCCCTGCGGACCTGTCCGTAGGAGAATTCGGTATAGTGATCGTCTCCCGGCATTATCTGGTGATAGAGCACCTTATCGTATCCGTACTCGTCTGCGCCGGACTCCATCATCATCTTGAGGTCAGTGATCGGTCTGCCGATGCGGTACATGACCTCCGGTACCTTGCTTGTCGTGATGGCGTCAACATAGTACTTCATGTCTGCCATCTCGGCTTCTTTTAATTCCCTGTACTCTTCTTCTGTCATCGCATCGAGATCTGCCGATGCGTACTTATCCAGTATCTCCTTGTAATTATCCATTAGCTCCAGCGTTCTTTCTTTTTTGATACATAAAAAAATCGTGAAGCCACCTGATATATACGGTGGCTCGCACGGTATTTTATCATTTATATGTCGCTTATGTCAATTTAAGGCTGAGCTGGCTGCAAAGTTTTGTGCTGCCGAAAAGCCATGTCTCTCCGCTGTCCGGATCGCTCCTGACGACAAGGGTCCCGCCCGGTTCTCTGAGGGCGGCCTCGACCTTCTCTCCGGCCTTCGCAGCGAGATACTGACCCACCGCGACGCTCCCGCTCGCGCAGGAATTCTCCCAGAACATGGTATCGGCTCCCGGGACGAACACAAGAGGAGTAAGCCCGCGCTCCTTTTCTCCGTCTGCGAGGAACATCATGCCCAGGCACTCCGAATCAAGTACCCTGCATATCTTCCTGATCAGAGACTCCGTGAGCTCCCTGTTGTCCTTCAGATTGTAGTAGAATGACTTCTCCTCTATCATGATGTGATCGATGCCCTCCATCCTGACAACAGGCAGGGTCCCCAGCTCAGCTGCCGGATAATCCTCGGCCGTCATCCTGAGTTCATCTATGCTCTTTGCAGGAGGCATAAGGACACCCGCAGCCCAGTTCGATGCATCCTCTCTTCTGAGCTGGACGCTGAAGGGCTGGCTGATGCCGTCGACCTCTACTCCGGCATATCCGATATCCCCGAAGTGCTCTTCGTTCCTCTTTGCAAACAGGGCTGCGCTGCTCATGGTCGCATTGCCGCAGAATTCTCCTCCGGCCATGCGAAGGTATACAGATGCGCCGTCCGGTCCCTCTCCCGGGGCATACATGCGGACGAAACCCACCTGCTCGACATCGCTGTGCCTGCACATTATCTCGGCTGCGACTTCCGGCTGCGACGGTACATCGACCTCAGTCTCAACAAGCGCGGTTATATTGCCTGTCGGATCGAATATGCAGTATTCGACTTCCTTTATCCTGCTGTCCATAGGCTTACCTTTCAAATACGCTCAGGAACTGCTTTGTCCTCTCCTCCTGCGGGTCATCAAAGACATCACGCGGATCGCCCTGCTCGACTATTACCCCGCCGTCCATGAATATGACGCGGTTGCTGACTGCCTTTGCGAACGGCATCTCGTGAGTAACGACCACCATGGTCATCTTCTCCTCGGCGAGCTGGCGTATGACCTTAAGGACCTCTCCGGTGAGCTCCGGATCGAGAGCCGAAGTAGGCTCGTCAAAGAAGAGTATCTCAGGCTTCATCGCCATCGCCCTTGCTATGGCTACTCTCTGCTGCTGTCCGCCGGACAGCTGGTACGGATAGGCGCTCGCCTTGTCGGCAATGCCCATCTTGCGAAGCAGGTTCAGGGCCTCTCCCTCGGCCTGCTCCCTGCTCATGCCCAGCACGTGCATAGGCGCGTCGATTATGTTCTTTAAAATGCTGTAGTGCGGGAAGAGATTGAACTGCTGGAATACAAGGCCGCAGTATGTGCGGAACTTCTTCATCTGGTGAGGCCCCGCGTAGACCGCATTGCCGCTCTCATCAGTCCAGGCCGCCTTCTCTCCCATATATGTTATCTCTCCGCCGTCTATCGTCTCAAGGAAGGTCGCGCACCTCAGGAGCGTGGACTTGCCCGAACCCGAAGGCCCGATGATGCTGACGACCTCTCCGCTGTCAACGCCGAAGCTTATGTCCTTAAGGACCTCAAGTCCTCCAAAGCTCTTTTCTATGTTTTTCATCTCAAGGATCATTGTGCTTCCTCCCTCTACTTGTAGTAATCCATGGACTTCTCTATCTTTGCCATCACCACTTCGACCACATAATTGGCGACGAAGTAGAAGACTCCTGCAATGAGGAACGGCATGAATGAAGTCTGGGAAGCGGATATCTGCTTGGCAAGCGAGAAGACCTCCTGATAGGCCAGCGTGAATGCCAGCGATGTATCCTTGACCAGCGTGATGACCTCGTTCGTGATGGACGGCATGATCACCTTGATGACCTGCGGCAGGATAATGCGCATGAATGTCTGGAACTTCGTGTATCCGAGCACCTCGGCCGCCTCGTACTGGCCGACCGGGATCGACTCGATGCCGCCGCGGTAGATCTCGGCGAAGTATGCCGCGTAGTTGAGTACGAAGCCCACGATAATGGCAGGGAATCTCCAGTTGCCGATGTTCCATCCGAAGAGGAAGTACGGGCCGAAGTACCACGCCACGAGCTGCAGCATCAGAGGCGTGCCTCTCATGATCGAGATATATACACTGATGATGCCGCGCACTATCGCGAATCTCGACTTCTTGAGAAGCGCGACTACCATGCCCAGAGGCAGTGATCCGATAAGCGTCAGTGCAAAGATCAGGAAGGTCTTCCACATGCCGGCGCTCATCGTTGAGAGCATTGTTGTAAAGGTCATTTAAACTCCTTCGTTTCTTTCATTACGCTCGTAAAGCGCGAGCCGGGCGGCAGGCGCTTTACAGGCAATCGTTATTTCAAAATGGCTTTTGTAATATTACTTTCCGAGAGTGATGTACTCTTCGATCTCAGGATACTTGGCTGCGATCTTTGCAACTGTACCGTCAGCAGCGAGTGCGTCGAGAGCCTCGTTGACCTTCTCGCAGAGCTCTGTGTCGTCCTTGCGGAAGCCGATGCCGTACTGCTCGGAACCGAGATTCTCATCCAGGCATACCAGGCTGTCGTCTGCAGCCATGGCCTCGGCAGCTCTTGTAGCGTCTACTGCTACAGCGTCGATAGCGCCGGCCTTGAGGTCAGTGATGGCGATAGTGTAAGTATCAAATACCTCGAGGGATGCGAATGTGTCTGCGAGCTCCTTCTGGCCTTCCTCGTCATTCAGGAGGTCATAAGCCGAAGTGGCTGTCTGTACGCCGACCTTCTTGCCGGCGAGATCTGCGAGAGCAGCGATGCCGCTGTCCTTCTTGACCATGATCTTCTGAGTGTTGTCGGAGTACGGCTTGGACCAGCAGTAGTCATCCTCTCTTCCGTTGATGGTAAATCCTGACCAGATGCAGTCGCAGCTGCCTGCGTTGAGCTCAGCGTCCTTGTTGTCCCAGTTGAACGGAACTGCTGTGTATTTCCATCCGTAGTAGTCGCATACGGCCTGAGCCATCTCTACGTCGAAGCCTCCGTTCTCGCCGTTGTCGTCTACATAGGAGTAAGGTCTGTAGTCAAGGTCGAAGCCCTGCTTGAACTCGTAGCCCTCACCATAGTCCTTTGCGGCTGTGCTGTCGTCGCCTCCGCCTCCGCAGGATGTAGCGACTATCATCGTGAATACCATTGCGAATGCAAGTGCAAGTACTGTGATTCTCTTCTTCATTTTTATATTCCTTTCATTTTCCTTCGATTTCCGGATACGGCAGATGTTACTGATATGATCGTTACCGTCCCTCAATGTCGGAATAATGTCGATCTCTGCATTGCTTATACCCTCTTCTTTCCTTTGCTTTTCTACTTTAGCGTGCTAAAGCGCTAAACTGACAAAGCAATAATAACAAAAGAGGTGCTTTGCGTCAACACCTCTTTTGTATTCTTATCAAAACATTTTGAATCATCAGTCTTCGGGTAATTTACTGACATCTATCCATTCAAGAGACTTTGATACCTCGAAGAGCTCATCAGGTGTGAACTCCGCGCAGGAATTGCTCGAGCCGCATGCCGGGAAGACAGTGTCGAATCTCTGCAGCGACATGTCGCAGTAGATCTTCACATCATCCCTCGTAACTCCGAAGGCGCAGACTCCGCCGATCTCGTGGTTGGTGTACTGAGGTACCTCCTCAGGCGAGAGCATCCTGGCCTTCTCGCCGAAGTACTCCCTGTACTTCCTGTTGTCCACCCTGGCATCGCCGGCGACCTGCACGAGCACGCCGCTTCCGTCCCTGAGTTTGAAGCTCAGGGTCTTGCATATCCTGGCAGGATCTGTGCCGACCGCCTTCGCGGCCAGCTCGACTGTCGCGCTCGACACATCGAACTCCCTGATGCGATTGTCCATGCCGTATCCTTTAAGATACTCTCTCGCGATCTCTATAGACATTTTATCTAGTCCTTTACTGATCAGTTCATAATTGCGGAGACGGGAGGCTTTGCGGTAGCCGGCACTTAGCGGTTACCGGAGGAGCCTAGTCTCCGGAGGTCAATGCTATCTACCTTACGGCAACGCCGTACCATCATAGATAGCATTATTGGCAAGCCGCAGGCGCAGACAGAGCTTAGTACCGCTGCGTATAGCCGCAACGAGGCGCGAGCCGTACTCCCGGATGCGGAATTTTGAACTGTTTTTTACATATTGAAACGGTTAGCCCTATGCAGCCTTAGCTTCACCTTTGTTTTTGTTGGCAAGTGTCAGGATAACGCCGATCACCAGTCCGATCAGAGCCGGTACGACCCAGCCGAGACCGAGGTCAAAGAACGGGAAGATCTTTTGTCCGAGAGCTGTCATCGCAGGGATGTTGAGTGCGTTCTGCACTCCCTCAGGCATGGTCTTGCAGAAGTCGAATACCGCAGGGATGAATGCACCGAGAGTGACCCATGCGTATACGTATTTGCTCTTGCCGAATGCCTTCTCGCAAAGCGCCATGATGACGAGCACCGTAGCGAGCGGGTAGAGAAGCATCAGTACCGGGATAGCGTATGTGATGATGGCAGTCAATCCGACGTTCGATACTGCGAACGAGAAGAGCGTGAATACCATGGTCCATCCTCTGTAATTGAGCTTGCCCGGAACGAGTTTGAGGAACATCTCTGCGCAGCTTGTAACAAGACCGATGGCAGTCTTGAGGCATGCGAACGTGATGGTCACTGCGAGCACGAAGCTGCCGAAGCCTCCGAGATAGTGGTGCGAGATCTGAGTCAGCGCGATACCGCCGTTGTCGGAGAGCTCAAAGAGTCCTCTTGACTGAGCGCCCATGATGATGGTCAGTACATAGATGAGAGCCATCAGAAGTCCTGTAAACACTCCTGACTTGAGGGTCTCTCTGGCCACGTCCTCATCCTTATCTATGCCGAGGTCTCTTACTACGTTGATGATAACGATACCAAATGCGAGTCCCGCGATGGCATCCATTGTGCCATAGCCTTCAATGAATCCGTTGAAGAGAGCTCCGCTCTGATAAGCCTCAACAGGCTCTACCTGAGACATCGGTGCGCCCGGGTTGATCAGCGATACGATGACCAGGATCGCAAGGAACACCAGGAAGATCGGGTTGATGATGCGTCCGATCCATGTGGTGATCTTGCCCGGCCTCAGCGAGAAGTACATTACAAAGGCAAAGAACACGAATGTGAACAGCAGCTGCCAGAGCTTGTAGTGCGACTCGCCTACGAGAGGTGCTATGCCCGTGGTGAACGATACGGATGCACATCTCGGGATGGCGAAGAACGGTCCTATCGTCAGATACAGCAGCGCGGTGAACAGCACGCCGTACCAGCCGGATACCTTGCTCGAAAGATGGAGGAGGTCGTCACTGTGGGTGTTGCCGATAGCCGCTACCGCAAGGATAGGGATCGTAACAGCCGTAATGCAGAATCCGATTATTGCCGGCCATGAATTGCTGCCTGCCATCTGTCCGAGGTGGACCGGGAATATGAGGTTGCCCGCTCCGAAGAACATTCCGAACAGAGTGCTCGCAACAACGATGGTCTCTCTCATCGTCAGTTTGTTCTTTTTCATTGCTGATCCTCCTTATAATACCTTCCAATACCTTTTACGTCGTATATCGTAATATCTTTATACTTTTCGTAATATTACAATTCTCTGCGGCCCTCGACAGCCTTGAGCAGGGTGACCTCGTCGGCGTACTCGAGGTCGCCGCCGACCGGTATGCCGTGTGCTATCCTGGTGACCCTGATGCCGGCAGGCTTGAGCAGCCTGGCCACATACATCGCTGTCGCCTCACCCTCTATATTGGGGTTGGTAGCGATGATGACCTCCTCTACCTCGTCCGAGCTCTGGAGTCTCTCAATGAGGCTTTTTAGGTTGATGTCCGAAGGGCCTATCCCCTCGGCCGGAGAGATAGCTCCGTGCAGCACGTGATAGGTGCCTCTGAACTCACGTATCCTCTCCATCGCCATGACATCCTGAGGTGTCTCGACCACGCAGATGACCTTCCTGTCTCTTGACGGGTCGGAACAGATGCCGCAGACCTCTCTGTCGGTGAGATTGCCGCAGACGCTGCAGTAGTGAAGCGAGCGCTTAGCCTCGACTATGGACTCCGCCAGAGCCTCCGCCTCGCGGTCGCTAAGACTCAGCACGTGGAACGCAAGTCTCTGTGCTGTCTTGCCACCGATGCCCGGCAGCTTGCTGAGCTCGTTTATGAGTTTGTTCAAAGAACGCGGATACTGTTTCATTGGCGATCTGTGTCCTTAATCAAAAGCGATCCCGGTCTAGAATCCCGGTATGCCGAGTCCGCCCATGCCGCCTGTGACTCTGCCCATCTCAGTCTCTTCGAGCTCCGCGATCTGTCTGAGAGCCTCGTTGACGGCCGCGATGACGAGATCCTGGAGCATCTCAACATCATCAGGATCAACAACGTCCTTGTCAATGCTTAGCTTAACGATCTCTCTCTTGCCGTTGACTGTGACTTTGATGGCTCCGCCGCCGGCAGTCGTGGTGACTTCCTTTTCCTCAAGCTCTGCCTGAGTCTTTTCCATTTCGGCCTGCATTGCCTGAAGCTGCCTGAGCTGCTTCTGCATGTCTCCGCCGCCTCCGCCCTGTCTGTTTTTAGGCTTCTTGCCGGCTTTCATACCTTTACCCATGTCTTCCTCCTGTATCTCCTGCGTCAGTTCTCTACGACGGGTTTGATGCCGAAGAGATCCTGTACGTCCTCTATAACTTCGTTAACGCTTATGTCTTCGTCTATGATGCGGGAAGTCTCATCCTCTGAGCTCCCTGCGTTGGCAGGCGCTGCGGATGATCTCCCGATCTCACCGCCCCTCAGCACAACGAACACGTCCGGTCCGAAGAGCTGCTTGGCTGTATTTACTATCTCGGATGCCCTCTCCTCCACGAGCTGGAGCTTGCCCGGTCTCACTGTGACAGTGAGCTCGCCGTCCTCGTAGGAAGTGCCTTTGGAGCTTCGTCCGAAGATGCTCGAGAATGAGCGGTCTCCGAGCGAGATCTCCTGGACTATCCTGTCCCACATCTCCTCAGGGCTTCCGATTCGCTCCCTCGGAGCAGTGGCTATCATCTCGGCGAGAGCCTCGCCTGCAGGCCTGTCATCCGTCTCAGGCTCTGCGGCCGGAGCCGGCCTTGCGGGTCTCTCCTCTCCTGCCGGCTTTGCCTCAGTCCTCGCAGGGCGGGCCGCTGCGGCTGCCGGAGCCGGTACCGATACGGATATGCTGCCTGACGGTGCAGCCAGCCTGACCGCCGCCGTCTCAAGGAGTATCCTCGGTCTCTCCGAATACCTTCCTATATTGATGTACTCGGATATCAGCCTGATGGCACTCTCTATAAAGGCTGCATCCATCAGGGCCGCCTGGTCCCTGAGCCTTGATATGTTCTCGGCCGATGCTCCTACGATGCGCTCAGCCTTGCCTACGTACTTGACTATCATGAGGTCGCGGAAGTGCTTGAGCCAGTCCTTGAGTATCTGTCTGGTGTCCTTGCCGCGCCTTACTATCTCATCTATGTATACAAGGGCCTTACCGGCGTCCCCGGCGATGACCGCTCCGGTAAGAGCCAGGAAGAAATCCTCACCCGCAGCCCCCGTGTATTCGAGCACCGCAGCCCTGCTGAGCTCCTTGTCTCCGGCCGCCGTGCACTGCTCGAGTATGGAGAGTGCGTCTCTGACAGAACCGTCGGCTCTCGAGGCTATGGTCGCAAGAGCGTCCTTTGTGGCTGTAATTCCTCGGCGGGCGCATATCCTGTCCATGCCCTCTATGAGCTCGTCCTCGGTGACTCTCCTGAAGTTGAGCTGCATGCAGCGCGATCTGATGGTCGCTCTGACCTTTTGGGGATCGGTGGTCGCGAGTATGAATATGGCATGCTCAGGAGGCTCCTCAAGGGTCTTGAGGAAGGCGTTCTCGGCAGCCGTACTCAGCATGTGGACCTCGTCGATTATATATACCTTGTATCTCCCGACTGTCGGAGGGTACTTGACCATCTCGATGATGGATCTGAGATCATCCACTCCGTTGTTGGAGGCTGCATCGAGCTCAATGACATCGACGAACCTGCCCTCGCGTATGGCCTCGCAGTTATCGCAGCTGCCGCACGGAGGATTGTCTCCGGTGCAGTTGACCGCCTTGGCGAGTATCCTGGCGGTGCTGGTCTTGCCTGTACCGTGAGTCCCCGCAAAAAGATAAGCCTGGCTCACCGTGCCCGTACTGATTTGATTTTGAAGTATGCGGACGATGTGCTTCTGGCCTATTATGTCCTCGAATATTTCGGGTCTCTCAGCTCTGTACAGTGCCGGCTGCATGCGTACTCCTTTGGGATCTTTACATACATAAAATGGCGGGCGACCTGCAGTACGCAGAGGCTTGTCTGCGGCACACAAGACCGATCGCTTAATGCTGCTACCTCTCGGTCCTGACATGGTTCACGGAGCCCTGTTGCGCAGGGCCCCTGCGCACAGCAAGTCACCCGCCGGTTAGATTGTTATTGTATCACAAAAGTCTGCTTTCTTTAAGACTGTTTTTGACTTACTTAGCTGCGCGAGAGTATGTCCCTGGCTACGAATACTCCGCTCGCCGATGCGTGCGAGAGCGAATGCGTCACGCCGCTTCCGTCGCCTATCATGTAGAGGCCGTCGTACTTCGTCTCGAGGTGCTCATTGAGCTTGACCTCCATGTTGTAGAACTTGACCTCGACTCCGTAGAGCAGTGTGTCGTCGTTGGCCGTACCCGGAGCTATCTTGTCGAGGGCGTATATCATCTCGATGATGCCGTCGAGTATCCTCTTAGGCAGCACGAGGCTGAGGTCTCCCGGCTCAGCATTGAGAGTCGGAGTCACAAAGCTGGATGACAGCCTCTTGTAGTTGGTCCTGCGTCCCCTGATCAGGTCGCCGAATCTCTGCACGATGACTCCTCCGCCGAGCATATTGGAGAGTCTGGCTATGCTCTCGCCGTAGCCGTTGCTGTCCTTAAAAGGCACCGAGAAGTGCTTGGATACGAGGAGCGCGAAGTTTGTGTAATCTGTCTGCCTGGCCGGATCCTCATAGCTGTGACCGTTGACTGTCACGATGCCGTTGGTGTTCTCGTTGACGACGCGGCCCTTAGGGTTCATGCAAAAGGTCCTCACCTTGTCCTCGAACTTCTCCGTCCTGTAGACGATCTTGCTCTCATAGAGCTCATCCGTTATATGTGAGAAGAGCACTGCCGGAAGCTCCACTCTGACGCCGAGGTCGACGCGGTTGGACTCGGTCTCGATGCCCATCTCCTCGCAGACAGTCTCGATCCATTTGCTGCCGCTCCTGCCGACGGACACGATGCACTTGCCGCAGGTATAGCTGCCGTCATCGGTATCCACCTTGAAGCCTCCGTCCACTGCCTCTATGTGCCTGACAGGTGTGCGGAATCTGAACTCGACCTTCTCCCTGAGCTCTGCGTAGAGCTTCTCCAGGACGACATAGTTGATGTCCGTGCCAAGATGCCTCACCGATGCATCCAGCAGCTGGAGTTTGTTCTGAAGGCAGATCTTTTTGAATGTCGAATTGGCGGTGGTGTAGAGCCTTGTGCCCGCTCCGCCGTGCGACACGTTGATGCTGTCGACGTACTCCATGAGGTTGATGGCCTCTTCCTTGCCGATGTACTCGTACAGAGTGCCGCCGAAGTCGTTTGTTATATTGTACTTGCCGTCTGAGAAGGCCCCCGCGCCGCCGAATCCGCTCATGATAGAGCAGGTCTCGCAGCCTATGCAGGTCTTGACTTTTTTGCCGTCGATAGGGCACTTCCTCTTGCTGAGCTCATTGCCCGACTCAAATACGGCGACCCTGAGGTCAGTCCTCTCCCTGGTAAGCTCGTATGCGGCGAATATGCCTCCCGGGCCTGCGCCGATAATAATCACATCATAATCCATAATTAACCTCTCATCCTAAACCCGTCAGAGCATTATCTCGCTCTTGGCTTTACTCTCTGCGATCAGGTTGTTGAGCCACAGAGCCGGCTTGTACAATGCCAGTCCGAGGCAAACCGAGACCACAAAGAATATACACAATATGCCCATACATTTCCAGTAAGTACCGTCGTACATCCCTCCTATGCACTCCCTCATGGCATCCATGGAATAGCGGAACGGCATGAACGGATACAGGGCCGGGAACGGCTCAGGCAGGACCTCCACCGGATATGTACCGCCGGAGCCCGCGACCTGGAGCACGAGTATTATGACCCCAGCTCCGAGCCCTATGTTGTCCAGGGCGAATACAAGAGCGTAGTTGATCATCATGAATACCATACCGTTCACAAGAGCCGTCAGAACAAAGAGCAGCGGCTCCCGGCACTGGATGTGTATGTACAGAAGATCTCCGAGCGAGACTACGAGCCCCTGTGCAAGTCCCACGAAGAGGTATGCACCGTATCTGCCGAAGTACCACTCATGCAGTTTGAGATCGACAAGGTCGTCTCTCTTTTTGACCTTGGCCTTGATGAGCACCGCCGTCAGCAGTGCCCCCACCCACTGGGCCAGCACCGTATAGAACGGAGCCATCGCCGAGCCGTAGGTCTCGATAGGCCAGAATACCTTTGTCTCCATCCTGATTGGGTTGGCCAGATACTCAGCCACGGCAGCCTCGTCGTTGGCGAGCAGATTGCCTATCCTCCGGAGCAGGGCATTGCCCGCTGCGTTTGTGAGAAGTCCGGATACGGCATCGGTGCCGTTTTGTATCGATTTGAGAGTCGCCGTCGTCCCGTCTATGCTCTTTTTGAGCTGTCCGAGTGATTTATCGTATCTGCTCATCAGAACGCTCAGTCTGCTGAGGTCGTTGTTCGCTCCGGTAAGCGCATTTCTGTATGAAGCGTAAGCGTTCCTTGCTCCGGACAGGGCGGTCGCGAGATTCGACCTTATGTCCGAATCGATCAGGGACTTTATGTCCTCGACTCTCTTGCTTGCAGCATCTATGTCGATCGAGAGCTTGTTGAGAGCGGCCTTGCGCTGGGTATCGTCCATTTCAGTACTCAGGGCCGCAAGGTCAGCGGATATCGTGCCGAGGTCTGATGCAAGCAGGGTGTACTCCGACGCGAGCACGCTGTAGCCTGCCGCGCTCAGAGTCTTTGAATGCTCGAGGGCTTCCCTCTGAAGAGCATCGACCTCCGCTTTGTTTTTGTCTCTCATCGTCGTCACATACAGGTCAAAAGCAGTTTTATCGGCTGCAAGAAGCTCCGCGGTCCTGCTCTCAAGAGCCTTGAGGGTCGCAGCCGTCCTGTCCGCATGCTTTGATGCGGCATCCCTGGCTGCTGTATCCGATTTGCTCCTCGGCAGGTTCTTTGCTGTCGAATCGAGCAGCTTCTCATTGGCGTCAAGCACGTCCTGTGTGCTGAGTATGAATGAATCGGATACATTCATCAGATCTCCTGCAGCACCGGTGAGAGCCGAAGCTGACTGTGAGAGAGCGATCGCGCTGTTCATGTCGCGGCTCAGAGTATCCGCCTTGTCCGAAAGATCGCCCAGCACTGACGCAGGATCAGCCCCGCCTGCATCCGCTATGGATGCTGCGTCAGACACATAGCCCGCCAGAGTCTCCACGAAGGTGGCATTGACCTGCTCCTTGACGGCCGCCTGAGCCTTGCCGGTTATCTTAGGCGCGATGGCGTTCTTCTTTTCGTTCTCGTAGTACTTGAGCTTAGGATTGACAAGGCTGCCGTTCATGAAGCTCAGTACATCGCGGCTGAAATTCTTTGGTATTACAAGCGCAGCATAGTAATCGCTTGCGTACACGCCCTTTTTGGCGGTCTCCTCATCCGAAACGAACACCCAGCCTATATCCTCGTTGGCCTCGAGTGCGGTGACTATCTTGTCTCCGACATTCACCTCAAGCCCGGCCGCTTTGGCTCCTTCGTCCTCATTGGCGACAGCTACCGCTATGCGGCCTGTAGCATCGGACTCGTAAGGGGCCCAGTTGGAGAATATATTGAACCACGCATAAAGACACGGTACCAGGCAGAGGCCCATTATCGTGATGATGGAGACTACGCTCCCTGTTATCTTCTTTAGATCATATTTGGCTATGTTGAGGATGTTCTTCACTGCTCTGCACCCTCGCTTTCATGATCCGATTCCACGCGCTCCACGACCATATCGTACGGCTCGCTGTAGTATCCGTCGCGTATGAGTTCTGCCGCGCGCTCCCTGATCCTCTCATGGATCCTGTCATGGAGCTTCTCGGAATCCGGGAGAAGCTCGCCGAAATCCGCATCGCGCTGCGTAACGTCCTCCAGAGTCTTTTGCAGGCTGTCATCTATGTACTCGATGCCGATCAGGTATACGCTCACAGCGAACATGCAAAGTACCCATATGATGAGGAAGACGACCCTGTCGCTGTCCGTCAGCCTGCGAATGATTATGAGTATTGCAGGAAGCAGAGCAAGCAGGACCAGTCCGATCCTGATCCTCTTCTTGTTGTTGATGTGCATCAGCTTCCCGCGCTCGAGAAGGCGGTTGTACAGCTCTTCGTAATGGCGGCCCTGCTTTTCACTCATCACAGCAACTCCGTTTCTTCGATCTTCTCAGATACGAAATTGTTCATGCCTATGAACGGTTTCCTTACAAATATCCCAATGGCTGTTCCCAGCACACCGAATACGAGAAGCTCTGCGAGATATTTGACGTAATCATATCCGTAGACTCCGCACAGGGCTTCCCTCATGGCGTTGATCGCATAAGGGAACGGGAAGAATTTATATATCTTGCCGAACACGACCGGAAGTATCTCGATAGGATACGAGCCGCTCGAACCGGCTATCTGAACCACCATGACCACTACGACTATGGCCTTGCCGATATCGCCGAAGGAAATGGTAAGCGCATATATGAGTAGCACGAACACCAGGCTCGCGACCGAAGCCGACAGCCACATCAGAAGCGGGTGCACAGGCTTGCAGTGCAGCAGGAATATATCTCCCGCGACTATAACGGCAGCCTGCATCTGACCTATTAACAGGAACAGCTGGAAGCGTCCGAAGAATGCCTCCGCCTCGGTGGCATCCGGATACTTCCTCCTGTCTATGTGTGTCTTGAGTATGGATACGAGGATTACGCCTCCGACCCATATGGCGAGCACCGAGTAGAACGGCGCCATCGCAGCTCCGTACGAAGCTACTGAGTATACCTCCTCGACCTCTACATCTATGAGGGATGAGAAGAACTGCGCATAGGCCTGAGGGTCGCCTCCCAGCAGAGTGATCAGAAGATCGAGCTTCTCGTCATCGGAAGCCGCCTTGACCTTTTTGATCATGTCGTCCACGTCGTCCGCAGTTGCCCTGAAGACCTTCTGCATCTGGACGAGCGAGTTGTCGAGAGCGCCCACGGTCTGCGCAGCTCCGTCAACGACAGGGTCTATGCTGCCGAGCATCGAAGCAACGCTCTTTGTGAGAGGTATGAGCTGCTCAAGAGCAGCATCCGTTGTATCTATGAGGGAGTCCACTGACTCAGTCAGGGCTCCTTCGTTGAGCTTTCTGAGCGAGGCGAGATCCGCCAGTGCCGTATCCGGATTCGGCAGGCCGTTCTTTATGTTCTCTGCATCTGTGATCATACTGTCGAGAGTGCCCTCGATGGCCTCTACCGCAGGATTGTCTGTCTGGTCAGGGAACATCGATCTCAGATCCTCGAGATCCTTTTTGAGACTGTCCGCCTTCTCCTTGGCTTCCTTTTCGAGCCTTGCTCTCTCCTCAGCCGTCGCACCGTCCATCTGCTTTACTATGGACTCGAGCTCGTTTATGCGGCTGTCAAGCCGGGCCTGCCTCGCGCTGAGAGCTGTCCTGAGAGCCTCGACGCTGCTGCGCGCCGTGGTGAGATCGTTCTCAGCCTTATTTGCATACTTCTTGGCCGAAGCCTCTGTCTTCCGGAGCTTTTTGCCGGTACTGCTGAGACCCGCCTTCAGATCTGCGCTGTTTTTTGTAAACGAAGACACCGCGGAGTCATACGACCTCAGCGTGTCTCTTACATTCTCGAGCTGGGAAACGACGGAGTCGACCGTATCGCCATCCTTGAGCTTGTCTGCGACATCGTTGGTCTCGCCGAAGATGATGCCGAACACGGTCTCAAGATACTTTGTCTTGATGGATTCCTGTACGTTGCCCGCGGCCGTCTGCGTTATCTTGGAAGCGACGGCGTTCTTTTTGGCATTCTCGTAGTAGGTGATAGGAGCAGTCTGATCAAGAAGAGCCTGCTCGAAGTGATACATGTTATACGTGAAGTTGTTTTCGAAGATAATGGCGGCGTAGTACTCGCCGGACCTGACTCCGGCTATGGCCTCCTCGGCTGTGTCCGGGAACTGCCAGCCTATCTTGTCGCTCTTTTTGAGGTCCTCGCACACCTCATCGGCCATGTTGGCGTGGGTGCCGTCCTCAAGATCGAGGCCCGGGTCTACAGAAGCCACGGCTATCTTGATGCCGCCGGTGTTGGCGTACGGATTGCCGTTGGCATAGATATTGACCCACGCGTAAAGAGCTGGAAGTACGGATATGGCAAGAATGACAGCCGACGCAAAAAAGCGCTTGCTGAGCGATCTGACATCATCCCTGAATATCCTGAAAACTGTTCTCAAATTGTTAACGTCCCTTTAAAAAAGATTACGCAGTGCCCTGCACTGCGTATCTAATTGTATCATATAATCGCCTTCGATTATGCGCCTTTTGTATAATAAATACCGATGGCGCTCTAGCGTATGTGGTGCTTGTTCTTTGATGCCTTCAGGCGGCTCATGGCCCTCGAAAGCTCCGCGCTCGCCAGTGCCATGTCGCGGTTGGAGTGCGCCCTCTTCATGTCCTCGCGCGCCTTCTCCTCGGCCCTTCTTGCCCTGGCCTCGTCTATCTCATCAGGCGACTCTGCCGTATCCACAAGCACAAGGACCTCGCCGTTTTCGACCTTGAGAAGACCGTCGGACACTATAACATCGATGCTGCTGTCTCCGGCCGGCTGGTATCTGACCACTCCAGGCACTACGGCCATGATAACATTGGAGTGATGCGCCAGCACGCCTACGCTTCCCTCTGTCGTAGGAAGCGATACCGACTGCGCCTCACCGTCAAATACCATATGATCGCTTGCAAGTATCTCAAGTCTGAATGTGTCCATCTTACAGTGTCTTGGCCTTTGCTATTACATCATCGAGCGTGCCCACGTTGAAGAAGGCCTGCTCAGGATAATCATCCATCTCGCCGCTTACGATAGCGCCGAAGCCCTTGACCGTCTCGGCGACAGGTACATACACGCCCGGCATGCCGGTGAACTTCTCTGCAACGTGTGTCGGCTGCGAGAGGAATCTCTGTATCTTACGCGCTCTGTATACGGTGTCCTTGTCCTCGTCCGAGAGCTCGTCCATGCCCAGTATCGCGATAATGTCCTGGAGCTCCGCATACTTCTGGAGTATCTCCTGGACCTGTCTTGCTACCTCGTAATGCTGGTCGCCCACTACGTCCGCCTCGAGTATCCTCGACGTCGAGTCGAGCGGATCGACAGCCGGATAAAGTCCCATCTCTGCGATCTTACGCGAGAGTACGGTAGTCGCATCGAGGTGGGCGAATGTAGTCGCAGGAGCCGGGTCTGTCAGGTCGTCTGCAGGCACGTATACGGCCTGTACGGATGTGATCGATCCCGACTTTGTCGAAGTGATACGCTCCTGGAGGGCTCCCATCTCAGATGCAAGCGTCGGCTGGTAGCCTACGGCTGACGGCATACGTCCGAGCAGCGTGGATACCTCCGAACCCGCCTGTACGAATCTGAATATATTGTCTATGAAGAGCAGCACGTCCTTGTTCTGCTCATCTCTGAAGTTCTCAGCCATCGTAAGGCCGCTGAGTCCGACCCTCATACGGACGCCCGGAGCCTCGTTCATCTGGCCGAAGACCATCGCGGTCTTGTCCATTACGCCGGCTTCGTTCATTTCCTTCCAAAGGTCATTACCCTCTCTTGAACGCTCGCCGACTCCGGTGAATATTGAGTAGCCGCCGTGCTCCATGGCTACGTTGTGAATGAGCTCCTGTATGAGTACGGTCTTGCCTACACCGGCTCCTCCGAAGAGGCCGATCTTGCCGCCCTTCGGATACGGCTCAAGCAGGTCGATGACCTTGATGCCTGTCTCGAGTATCTCGACGGCCGGGCTTATCTCATCGAATCCCGGGGCCTTCCTGTGTATGGACTCCCTGTGTACATCCTCAGGCAAAGGCTCTCCTCCGTCTATAGGCTCGCCGAGTACGTTGAACATCCTGCCGAGCACGCAGTCGCCTACAGGCACCTTGATAGGGCTGCCTGTCGCAGTTACTTCCATGCCGCGGCTCATGCCCTCAGAACCCGAAAGCATGATGCATCTGACCATATTACTTCCGATGTGCTGGGCTACCTCCATGACGAGAGTTTTGCCGTCAAGCTCGACGGTAAGAGCGTCATTGATCTTAGGCAGCATGCCCTCTTCAAACCTTACGTCTATTACGGATCCCGATATCTGAACTACACGTCCGTTCATTATGATTTCTCCTGTAACTTCTATTTGCCTTTGCTCCTCTGGCTGCGTGCGCCGGAGGATATCTCAGTTATCTCCTGCGTGATGGCGTTCTGCCTCAGGTGGTTGTACTCGAGGCTCAGCCTGTCAAGCAGGTCTCTTGCGTTGTCATCGGCCGCGTCCATGGCCATCATCCTCGCGCTCTGCTCGGATGAATAGCTGTTGACCAGCGCCGAGTATACATATCCGACCAGATACGACTGCACGCTCCTTTCGAGCACAGTCTTGACATCCGGCTCGTATTCGAATACCGAAGAAGCGTCCTTGCCCGTCTCGTCGCCTTCCGGCACGAAGTCGTCACGGTCAAACGGTATGAGCCTGTCGTGCATGGCACTTCCCGTGCTCATCCCTCCCGAGTACTCCGTGTAGCAGACATACAGTCTGTCGTATGCGCCCGCATCGAATTCATCCAGCAACTCTCTTGTTATGTCTCTTGCCATCGCTAGGGAAGGCTTGTTCATCGAGTGCTGGAAGTTCTCGCACACGTTCGACCCGCGGCTGCGGAAGAATCTCCACCCGTAGTCGCCTACGATATAGAGCTTGTACTCGTCGCTCCTGTCCATGAGAGCCAGTGTCTCCTTGATGACCATCTGGTTGTACGAGCCTGCAAGTCCCTTGTCGGCCGTCAGCACCAGTATGCCGTTGCGTCCGCCCTGCTTTGTCTCATCGACATCCGCGTCATAGTACCTGCTCGTAAGATCCCTGCTCACAGCGAACATCCTGCGGATCTCTGCTCTCAGGCGGTCGAAGTAAGGCTTGGTGTCCTCCGCCTCGCTGCGCGCCTTTCTCATCTTGGTAGATGAAATGAGATACATCGCATTCGTGATCTTCTGCGTATCGCCGACGCTCCTTATTCGATTTTTGATCTCTTTTGTACTAGCCATTTTTTTATAGGCGATGCTGCTACCTCTGACAGGCAAACTGAGGACGCCGGCACTTAGCGACTGGCAAGCGTCAGCGCAGACAGAGCTTAGTACCGCTGCGTCCGAAATTTAGCGCGAGCGTGCCTGACGGAGGTAGCAGCAGCGCCTCCTTATATTACTTGTAAGTCTCGCGGTATTTCGCCGATATATCTATGATCTCCTGTTTGAGGTCATCATCGAGCTGTCCCGTCGAGTCGATGCGGTCGCAGATATCTCTGTGCTCGCTCTCGAACATGCCGATCAGGCCCTCGATGAATTTGTTGACATCATCAGGATCTATGCCCTGCATCGTATGAGCCAGAGCCATGACGAGGGTGATGACCTGCTCGTGCTGCGACTTAGGCTTGTACTGCTTTTGTCTCAGCATGCGCATCAGTCCCTGACCGTATTCGAGCTGAGCTCTTGTCTGGTCGTCGAGGTCGGATGCGAACTGGGTGAAGACCTCCATCTCGCGGTACTGAGCGAGGTCGATCCTCAGAGTACCTGCGGCTTTCTTCATCGCCTTGGTCTGCGCATCTCCTCCTACACGGGATACAGACAGTCCTACGTTTACGGCCGGTCTCTGTCCGGCAAAGAACAGATCCGACTCGAGGAATATCTGGCCGTCGGTGATCGAGATGATGTTGGTCGGTATGTATGCAGATACATCTCCCGCCTGGGTCTCAACTATAGGAAGAGCCGTGATTGATCCGCCTCCTATGCGGTCTGACAGCCTGGCTGCCCTCTCGAGCAGTCTTGAATGCAGGTAGAATACGTCTCCCGGATAAGCCTCACGGCCCGGGGATCTGTCCAGCAGCAGCGAGAGCGCACGGTATGCGACCGCATGCTTTGACAGATCGTCATACACGATGAGGACATCCTTGCCCTTGTTCATGAAGTACTCCGCCATCGCACAGCCCGCGTAAGGCGCTATGTACTGGAGCGGTGCCGTATCGCTGGCCGAAGCCGATACGATGATGGTGTAATCCATCGCCCCGTGCTTCTTAAGGATCTGCTGTATACGAACTACCGACGAGGTCTTCTGGCCTATGGCCACGTAGATGCATATGCAGTCCTTGCCCTTCTGGTTGAT
Organism: Clostridiales bacterium; assembly: GCA_015058275.1. GTDB lineage: Bacteria > Bacillota > Clostridia > Peptostreptococcales > Anaerovoracaceae > Crickella. Next base: position 25,084 of record SVCQ01000015.1, on the reverse strand, counting down.
GATGGCATCCGTTGCGATAGCTGTCTTGCCTGTCTGTCGGTCTCCTATTATCAGCTCACGCTGGCCCCTGCCTATAGGGAACATGGAGTCAATCGAGAAGATACCGGTCTCAAGCGGTGTGTCTACCGGCTGACGGTCGATGATGGACGGAGCCGGAGTCTCAACAGGCATGTAGCCCGATGCTTCGATCTCTCCGAGCCCGTCGATCGGTGTACCGAGGGCGTCCACGCATCTTCCGAGGAAGCCTTCTCCTACCGGGGTGCCGGCGGTCTTGCCTGTTCTCTTCACGCTCGAGCCCTGGACAACGTCGTCGTCATCTCCGAAGAGCACGCAGCCGATCTCGGTCTCACGGATATCCTGGACCATTCCTCTGACGCCGTCGGCAAAGAGGAGGATTTCCCCATATGTCGCCTGGTCGAGTCCGACAACTGTCGCAATGCCGTCTCCCACGGTCTTGACCTCGCCTACCTGCTCGGCCAGAGCCTCAGGCGTCCACGAAGAGATGGACTCCCTGAGCAGAGGGATGATATTGCCGTTGTCTGTCGGTACCTTTATGAGTGTATCTCTCAGCTGGCGGAACCTGCCTCCGACTGACCAGTCGTAGACATCGGATCCGACCTCCATCCTGAATCCTCCCGGAAATGCATCCGATCTGATCCATTCAGGCTCTATGTCCTGTCCGTATCTACTTTTGAGAAATCTCCCGAATCTCGCCTGCTGCTCTTTGCTCGGCTCAACGGCCGAGTAGATCTTTGCGCTGAGGATCTTTTCTTCATTACTCATGGTCCGCCTCCTCTGCAGCATCGAGGAACTGATCGAAGGCATCCGAAGCCGACTGCTCGAGCGCGAGCTTCTCCACAGCGCCCGTTACCATGCCGCTTATCTCCTTTTGCGCAGATGATATTATCTCGCTCTTCTCGCGCTCGGCCTCCGCCTTTGCGTCTGCGACTATCTTCTCAGCTTCGTCCTTGGCCTGGCTGAGTCTGCGCTCGCGCTCGGCTTCGACCTCCTTGGTCATCTTATTCTTCTCTTCTCTGGCCTCTGCCTCAAACTCCTCGGCCTTCTTTTCGTAGGCTGCCCTGCCGGACTCCGCCTCGGCAAGCGCCTGCTCGGCCTTCTTATCCATCTCGGCATAGTGAGCCTCGCGCTTTGCCATGAAGTCCTTTACAGGCTTGTAGAGCAGGATGTACAGGGCTCCGAAGAGGATCGTGAAGTTGAACAGATGGAGCAGTATCTGCTGCCAGTCTATATTAAGTGGTACTCCCGTCATTTTACGTCTCCTGATATACGATGAGATTCTTCGCTGCGCTCAGAATGACAGTTCTTTTAGGATGACAGTTCTTTACTGTCATCCTGAGATGCGAAGCATCGAAGGATCTCGATCGCTCTATTATCTCAAATCGCTCTATTACGCTGTTTACAGTACGAAGATTATGAGTATTACTACGAGCAGGGCGTAAATGATCGCCGTCTCGATGAATACAAGGCCAAGCATGAAGCTCGTCCTTATCTTGCCGTCAGCCTCAGGCTGCCTTGAAATACCCTCGGCCGCCTTGCCGCCGGAGATACCCATTCCGATGCCGCCGCCGCATGAAGCAAGTCCGATAGCGATACCTGCTGCGATAGCCTTGAGTCCTGTTGTGTTGCCATCGGCCTCGCCGGAAGCCTCTGCGATGTATCCGTCGCCGGAATCCTGAGCTGTGACAGTCTGAGTGGCGTTCGAAGAAGCGCCCTTGTCAGTGTCTGCGAAGGCAGCGACAGTCGCTACTGTACTCATGATGAGGATGATCGCACCAAGTACGATCGCCAGCCTTGTGAGTTTCTTTGCGTTGAGATTAAGCATTTCAGTTCTCCTTTTTATATCTAATGAATTCGTTTCAGCGGAATTCTTTGCTAACAGTTTGATATATCCCGCCTGCTAAGCAGGTCTGTGTTTGCGCACTACCGAAGTTCTCTTGCCTGCCGGACCGACAGGGTCTTTGGCCTGCTTTGATAGTTTGTCTCGCTTCTCCTTAGGCGGCTTCGGGGTGTTATCCGATACCTGCCCGTAGAAGAGGGATGTGAGCATGGTCAGTACGTATGCCTGAATGAGTGCGTGCAGCAGTGTGAAGAGCACTCCCACCAGCACCGGCAGCACGTAGCTGAGGGCTGAGTAGTAGTACACAAGCTCTGTGACAAGCGCGCCCGAGAGCAATGCACCGAACAACCTGAAGCTCAGGGATATCGGGAGCGAATACTCCTTGAGGGTCTTGCCTATGCCTTTGATGCCGTTGCCCGCTATGCCTCCGGACATGATGACCAGATATGAGAGGCAGCCCATCATGATGGCTCCGTTTATATCCGACAGCGGAGCCGGCAGCGATACTGACAGCCCTGATGTCGTGATCACCTGGAAGCCGAAGAGCTCAAACAGCGTGCCCGTAAATATATAGCTGCCGGCCGCAAAGATGTAGGCTCCGAGGAAGCCGTTGATTTTTGAACTCCCCCTGGCCATGTTGTCGAAGAGGCCGACCACTGTCTCGAGCACAAGCTGGAACTTCCCCGGTACCATGGTGAACTTCGGTATGAAGAATATCCTGCATATAAGTGCAAAGATGATCAGGAAGCCCGATACTATGATGCCCGCAATCAGTCCCGGATTGACATCCATCAGTCCGAAGAGGCTGACCTTGTTCATGTCATGGAGAACAGCATCTCTCATGACCTCCTGTATGGTCTCTTCCTCTCCTGCGCTGCTCTTATCGGCAAGGATGGCTCCGACCATGAACACCAGGGCTATGATCAGGAATATCAGGCTCGCTTTTTTTCTTTCCTGTTTTGTCATAAGCTATGTCCCTTTCGGCAGGCATCAAGCCTGCACTCACAACTGCAAATTCTATCACTTTGTCCCTTTATTTCAAGTCCTATTACTTGGTCAATCATGCACAAATGCCCAAAAACGCAATTAAAGAGCGGTACCGAGGTACCGCTCCCGTATGCTTTGATTAAACCAGCTCAAGGTAAACGACTTCTGCGTTATCACCCTGTCTAGGTCCGAGCTTGAGGATCCTTGTGTATCCGCCGTTGCGGCCCTCGTAGCCCGGAGCGATCTCATCGAAGAGTTTTGTCACAACATCCTCGTCAAAGATGTACTCGAGCACCTGTCTTCTTGCGTGAAGGTCACCCTTCTTTGCAATAGTGATGAGCTTCTCAGCCTGACGGCCGGCTTCCTTGGCTCTCATATCAGTTGTTGTGATTCTGCCTTCTCTGAAAAGATCGGTGACCAGGTTTCTCAGCATGGATTTTCTGTGTGCAGAATTTCTGCCCAGCTTCTTATAACCTTTCATCAATCTGCTCCTTTCGATTACTCTTCATCGCTCGGCTTGAGGGAAAGACCCAGCTCAGCGAGTTTGTTTTTAACTTCTACCAGCGACTTCATTCCGAGGTTCCTGACCTTCATCATGTCTTCTTCTGTCTTCTGAGTCAGCTCCTCAACTGTGTTGATGGATGCTCTCTTGAGGCAGTTGAATGAACGTACGGACAGCTCGAGTTCCTCGATCGCCATAACGAGAGCCTTCTCCTTGCGGTCCTCGTCCTTTTCGATCATGAACTTCATGTCGCTGACTTCTGCACCGAGGCCGATGAACAGCTCAAGGTGCTCCTGGATGATCTTGGCTCCGATCGAAACGCCTTCTTCAGGTGTGATCGACCCGTCAGTCCAGATCTCTAAGATAAGCCTGTCGAAGTCTGTGACCTGACCGACTCTTGTGTTCTCAACCGTAAAGTTGACTTTCTTGACCGGTGTGAAGATGGAATCCACAGGGATAACAGCGATAGGTGTATCGGCTGTTTTGTTCTGCTCTGCAGGAACATAGCCCTTGCCTGTGGCGATGTTCATCTCCATAACCAGTGTTGCGTTATCGGCGAGTGTTGCGATGTGCAGATCAGGATTGAAGATCTCTGTATCCGCATCAACGAGAATATCCTTGGCAGTGACTTCGCATGGGCCGACAGCATTGATGATGGCTCTTCTGTCCTCATCACCGTCCACCTTGACTGCGAGTCTCTTCAGGTTAAGGATGATCTCTGTAACATCTTCCTTGACGCCCGGGATCGTCGAGAACTCGTGGAGTATCCCGTCGATTTTGACGCTGGTGATTGCAGCACCCGGAAGGGAGCTGAGGAGTACTCTTCTCATGCAGTTGCCGAGGGTAGTACCATAGCCCCTTTCAAGAGGTTCGATTACGAATTTACCATAACGACCGTTGTCTTCAACTTCTTTGGTGATTGTTGGCTTAATAATCTCGATCATTATATTCCTCCTGGATATTCAATTGAAACGACTGCTCTGACCGCAGCATGCGGTCCTAAGCTACTATCTTGAATAGAACTCTACGATGTAGTGCTCTTCGATAGGAAGGTCAACGTCTGCTCTCTCAGGAGTCCTGACGATCTTACCCTCGAATTTGTCAAGATTGAGATCGATCCATGCAGGAGTCGTGATGATCATTTCCTTAAGCTCTGTGAACTTAGGGGATGACTGCGACTTAGCCTTTACGGATACAACATCTCCGGCCTTGAGCTCCATCGAAGGGATGTTGGCCTTCTTGCCGTTTACCAGGAAGTGACCGTGATTAACAAGCTGTCTGGCTTCTCTTCTTGTAGCTGCGAATCCCATTCTGAATACAACGTTGTCGAGTCTGCTTTCGAGCATGATGAGGAGGTTCTCACCGGCTCCGCCGGCTCTCTTCGATGCCTTTTCGAACAGGTTGCGGAACTGAGTCTCGCTGAGTCCGTAAGTGAATCTTACCTTCTGCTTCTCAGTGAGCTGGATTCCGTATTCGCTCTTCTTGCGGCGTCTTACAGCGCCATGTCTTTTGGACTTTTTATTTACACCCAGGTACTGAGGCTCGATGCCGAGAGCTCTGGCTCTCTTCAGTACAGGTCCTCTATCTCTTGACATATATTATGCTCCTCCTTCCCGATTAGACTCTTCTCTTCTTAGGCGGTCTGCAACCATTGTGAGGAATCGGTGTGATGTCCTTTATCATGGTTACCTTGAGGCCTGCAGTCTCGAGTGCTCTGACTGCGGAATCTCTTCCGGATCCCGGTCCCTTGACGTAAACTTCTACTGTCTTAAGACCGTGCTCCATAGCCGCCTTGGCTGCTACTGTAGCTGCTTCTGCCGCTGCGAACGGTGTGCTCTTACGGGAGCCTCTGAATCCGTTCGATCCGGCGCTGGACCAGCTAAGTGCATTTCCGTCCATGTCGGTCAGTGTGATCAGCGTATTGTTGAAGGTGGACTGGATATGAGCCTGGCCTCTTTCAACGTTCTTACGTTCTCTCTTTTTCTTTCTTACTGTTTTCTTAACAGCTGCCATAACTTATACCTCCTTCCCCTTATTTCTTCTTTCCGGCAAGACGCTTAGGTCCCTTACGGGTCCTTGCATTCGTCTTAGTCTTCTGACCCCTAACTGGGAGTCCTCTTCTGTGTCTGATACCTCTGTAAGATCCGATCTCCATGAGTCTCTTGATGTTAAGAGAAACCTCTCTTCTGAGGTCACCCTCTACCATGTAGTCAGCATCGATGACTCTTCTGATCTTACCGGCGTCTTCTTCTGTCAGATCTCTGACTCTGATGTCAGGATCAACTCCCGCTTTAGCGAGAATCTCTTTGGATGTTGTGAGACCGATTCCGTAGATATAAGTCAGACCGTATTCGATCCTCTTATCTCTTGGCAGGTCTACTCCGGCAATTCTTGCCATGCTGTTCCTCCTTTCCCATCTTCCGTCGCCTTGTCCGGGGGCGATATAGACGGGTGTTCCATGATTTGTTAAGCGTTGGTCTGCAGGCCCGGAACATGCAGCGCTTATTGATAAAGTTGTCAGCGTGCGAACGCCCAAGGCATACTTAAACCTTGGGTTACGCGCGAACACTTAATAGTAGCATTTTTGCAATGCTTTTTATTGTATTTTTTAATGTGCTTCTTTAGCGCAGCGACAGAATTTCGACGCGATGCGAGGCGTGCGAGAAAAGTCCGAAGGCGCGTACTGAGTACGTAACTGAGGTCTTTTCGCAGCAACAACGATGCAGCGCGCGAAATTATTAAGCTGCGTTAGCCCTGACGCTGCTTGTGCTTAGGATTTTCGCAGATTACCATCACGCGGCCATGTCTCTTGATGACCTTGCACTTGTCGCACATCGGTTTTACTGATGCTCTTACTTTCATTTTAGTATTCCTCCTGTTATTGGTCGGCTTCAAGTCTTACGGCTGCGCCGTAGGAACCATTACTTCTCACGCCATGTGATCCTGCCTCTGGTCAGATCGTAAGGCGAAAGCTCAACCTTGACTCTGTCGCCCGGCAGTATGCGGATGTAGTTCATCCTGATCTTGCCTGAAATGTGGGCGAGTATCTCAAAGTCGTTATCCAGCTTTACCTTGAACATTGCATTCGGCTGAGCATCAACTACTGTGCCCATAGCCTCGATCGTGTTGTTCTTAGCCATTTGATTCCTCCTGTAGCAGAGTTAAGATCTCAGGTTCGCCATCAGTAACGAGTATCGTGTTTTCGTAGTGGGCGGATCTCCTGCCGTCGAGCGGCACGACCGTCCAGTCGTTGGCCAGTGTCCTGACCTCATAAGTTCCGAGCGTGACCATAGGCTCAATTGCCAGTGTCATGTTGCGCTCGATCCTTGCGCCTTTGCCCGGCTTGCCGTAGTTCGGGATGTACGGGTCTTCGTGAAGCTTGGTGCCGGTGCCGTGTCCGGTGTAGTCTCTGACTACGCCCATGCCGCGGCTCTCGACATACTGCTGTATCGCGTGACCTATATCTCCGATCCTGTAGCCTTCCATGGCATACTTGATCCCTTCAAAGAAGCTCTCACGAGTTACGTCGATGAGTCTCTGATCCTCGGCGCTGATAGCTCCGACGCCATAGGTGCGGGCCGCATCGCTGTTATAGCCCTTGCAGGTCGCACCCACGTCGATGCTTACAATATCGCCCTCCTTGAGGACTCTTGCCTTCGTCGGAATTCCGTGTATGACTTCCTCGTTGACAGACACGCAGGCTGCGGCAGGGAACCCGCCGTAACCCTTGAATGTCGGTGTCATGCCATGACTTGCGATACGCTTGTCAACGAACTCACTTATATCCATAGTTGTCCTTCCGGGAACTATGTAAGCCTCGAGATCCCTGAGCAGTTCTGCTGTGACCTTGCACGGCTCTCTCATGAGCTCGATCTCGCGTTTCGATTTGATAATTATCATCCGGATTACTCTCCTATAACGGATACGATCTCTTCAAGCAGCTGATCCGGGTCTGTCTCTCCGTCGAAGTTCTTGAGCGCGCCTGTCTTGCTGTAGTAGTCGATAAGCGGCGCTGTCGACTCTTCGTAAACCGAGATCCTGTTGACTGCAGTCTCCTTTGTGTCGTCCTTGCGCTGTTCGAGCTCGCCGCCGCATCTGTCGCACAGGCCTTCTGTCTTAGGAGGCATGTTGACGACGTGGTAGCTGGCTCCGCAGGACTTGCATACTCTCCTGCCTGTAAGCCTGGCGATCAGCGTGTCATAGCCGACTTCGAAGTTGATTACTGCATCCAGCTGCTGCCCCTGTTCCTCAAGGAATTTGTCGAGCTGCTCAGCCTGGAAGATCGTCCTCGGAAATCCGTCGAGCAGATATCCGTTTTTGCAATCATCCTTGAGCAGTCTGTCCTTGACAAGGTCCACAACGAGCTCATCCGGTACGAGCTGACCGGAGTTCATGTACTCCTGAGCCTTCCTTCCGAGCTCTGTGCCTTCTTTGATGTTCTTGCGGAAGATGTCTCCGGTTGAGATCTGAGGTACATTGTACCTCTCAACGAGTCTTACCGCCTGGGTGCCTTTGCCCGCACCCGGAGGTCCCAATAATACCGCTCTCACTTTTTTCTCCTTTCCTAATACGGAAGGTGAGAGACGCACATCATTACGAATCGGAGGCTTTCCGGTAGCCGGCACTTAGCGATTGACGAGCCGTAAGGCGAAGTCAGAGCTTAGTACCGCTGCGTTAAACCGGAACGAGGCGAGAGCCGTACTCCGGTGAGTAATATGTGCGGCTCGCTCTTACTTGAGGAAGCCCTGATAGTTCCTCATCAGCATCTGGTTTTCAAGCTGCTGAACGATATCCAGTGCTACTCCGACCATGATCAGGAGCGAGGTACCGCCGAACGCGAAGTTGAACGGTGTGAACACGCTTATGATAGTAGGAAGTGTAGCTACAGCCGCCAGGAAGAGTCCGCCTGCAAAGCAGAGCCTGCTCATGATCCTGGACAGATACTCTACGGTTGCAGCACCCGGTCTGATACCAGGGATGAATCCGCCGTTCTGTCTCATGTTGTCGGCAACATCTGCCGGGTTGAACATGATGGCTGTATAGAAATATGTAAAGAACAATGTGAGTACGATGTTGAGTCCTGCATAGACCCATACGCCCGGGTTACCCGATGGCGAGAGGTACTTCGTAACGAAATCGGTGAATGCCGAGTTCGGGAAGAAGTATGTGATCGTCAGCGGGAACTGCAGCAGTGAGATCGAGAAGATGATAGGGATAACGCCTGCCGCATTCACCTTCATAGGAATGTGAGTCGACTGACCTCCGTACATCTTACGTCCCACAACGCGCTTTGCGTACTGAACCGGGATCTTTCTGGTGCCCTGCTGCATCTCGATTATGACCATGGTCACAAGTACCGCTCCGATGAGCAGCACGATGACCGCTACTACGGATACTGCTCCGTCCTTGACCTGAGCGTATACGCTCCTGATTGCGGACGGAATTCTGCATACGATACCGCCGAAGATGATCATCGAGATACCGTTGCCGATGCCGTACTCATTGATCTGCTCGCCGAGCCACATCAGGAACGCAGTACCTGCCGTCAGGACGACTACGATAACGATCGTGTTGAACACGCTTGTGTCTACGATCGCTCTCCTGAAGAGTCCTACCGTCAGACCGATAGCCTGGATGAGACCCAGGACTATGGTCATGTATCTGGTGATCGTAGCCATCTTTTTGCGGCCTTCTGTACCCTCGTGTGCCAGACGTTCAAAGTACGGGAACGCGATGGTCAGAAGCTGCACTATGATGGACGCCGTGATGTATGGCGTGATACTCAGTGCAAAGATAGTGAAGTTGCTGAATGCGCCTCCTGAGAACAGGTCGAAGAGGTCAAGCAGTCCAGTTTCCCCGGAAAACATCTGTGCAAGATACTCTCTATCGATACCCGGGACCGGGATATTGGATCCGATCCTGAATACCAGCAGCATCAGAAGTGTGAAGATGATCTTTTGTCTGATCTCCGGTATTTTCCATGCTTTAGAGAATGTCTTCACGAGTTCCATCAGATAACCTCTGCCTTTCCGCCTGCCTTCTCGATCTTTTCGGCAGCGCTCTTGGAGAACTTAGCAGCCTTAACTGTGAGCTTCTTTTCGAGCTCGCCGTTGCCGAGAACCTTTACTCCGTCAAGAGCCTTCTTGATAACGCCCTTGTCCATGAGTGCAGCTGCATCTACGACAGCTCCGTCCTCAAACTTGTTAAGATCTCTGATGTTAACCTCAGCAAATTCCTTTGCCCATTTGTTGTTGAAGCCTCTCTTAGGGAGTCTTCTGTAGAGTGGCATCTGACCACCCTCGAAGCCGAGTCTTACTCCACCGCCGCTTCTGGAATTCTGACCGTTCATACCTCTGCCGGCAGTTGTTCCCTGACCGGTACCCTGGCCGCGGCCGATTCTCTTAGGCGCCTTTGTGGAGCCCTCAGGCTTTTTAAGTTCATGAAGTCTCATGGTCTTTAGCCCTCCTTACAGCTCTTCTACTTTGAGCAGATGCGATACCTTGTTGATAGCTCCTCTTGTAGCAGGGGAGTCCTCGAGCTCTACCGAGTGGTGGAGCTTTCTGAGTCCCAGAGCCTCAACTGTCTTTCTCTGCTTAGGCTGACAAGCGATAGGGCTCTTGACTAATGTGATTTTCAGTTTTGCCATTTCCCTTGCCTCCTATCCGATGATTTCTTCCGGTGTCTTGCCACGGCGCTTAGCAACTTCCTCTACGGTTGTGAGGTTCTTGAGGCCCTCCATGGTTGCTCTTGCCATGTTACCGGTGTTACTTGTTCCGAGCGACTTGGCTCTAACGTCCTTGATGCCTGCAGCCTCGAGTACTGTACGTACGGATGAACCCGCGATAACACCTGTACCCTTTGCGGAAGGCATAATGAGGACCTTGCCTGCTCCGAACTCGCCTACTGTCTCGTGAGGAACTGTAGTTCCTACTGTAGGCACGTATATCAATTTCTTCTTGGCATCTTCTGTAGCTTTTCTTACAGCTTCAGGAATCTCGATCGCCTTGCCGAGGCCCATTCCTACGTGGCCCTCGCCGTCGCCGACGACTACTGTGACGGAGAATCTCATGTTCCTTCCGCCCTTAACTGTCTTAGCAACACGTCTGATATCTACGATTTCTTCTGTAAGCTCCAGCTTGGATGCGTCTACTTTACTATGCATTTACGTATCCTCCCTTAGAAATTCAAACCGGCTTCGCGTGCTGCATCAGCGAGTTCCTTAACTCTGCCGTGGAAGAGATATCCGCCTCTGTCGAAGCAGACCTCTTTGATACCAGCCTTAACAGCTTTTTCTCCGATAGCCTTACCGACCGCCGCAGCAGCTTCCTTATTGCCGCCGTACTTGATGCCCTTCTTGAGATCCTTGTCGAGCGAGCTTGCGCTGCAAAGAGTCTTGCCGTTGACATCATCGATGATCTGTACCGAGATGTTTGCGTTCGATCTGAACACGCACATTCTTGGCTTCTCAGGAGTTCCGAAAACGTTCTTGCGGACTCTTGCGTGTCTCTTGAGTCTTCTGTCATTTCTGCTCTTATCTGCCATTTTCTTTCCTCCTTTCCTAGCCTGCTGCTACTCCGCTCTTGCCTTCCTTCTTGTGAACGACTTCTCCATCGTAGAGGACGCCCTTGCCCTTGTATGGTTCAGGTGGTCTCCATGCTCTGATGTCGGCTGCGTAGTTGCCTACCTGCGCCTTGTCGATTCCCTTGATAAGGACTGTGTTTGCATCCGGAGCTTCTGTTGTGATTCCCTGCGGATCTTCGAGCTCGATCGGGTGTGAATATCCGAGCTTGAGGACAAGCTTGTTGCCCTGCTTGGCTGCGGAGTAACCTACTCCTACGATAACGAGCTTCTTTTCGTATCCCTGTGTAACTCCAACGACCATGTTGTCGATGAGAGTTCTTGCCAGACCGTGCTGCGATCTGTTTTCTCTGCTGTCGTCAGGTCTCTCGACTGTGAGGACTCCGTCCTCGATCTTGACCTTCATAGTAGGTCCGATCTTTGTCTGGAGCTCGCCCTTAGGTCCCTTGACCTTGACAACGTTGCCATCTGCTACCGATACTTCTACGCCGGCAGGGATGGTTATTGGTCTAACACCGATTCTTGACATTTTGTCTACCTCCTACCAAACGTAACAAATAACTTCGCCGCCTACTCCGAGCTTGCGTGCTTCCTTATCGGTGATAACACCCTTGGAAGTGGACAGAATAGCGATTCCGAGTCCTCCGAGGACCTTAGGAACTCTGTCAGCCTTAGCGTAAACTCTGAGGCCCGGCTTTGATATCTTCTTGATTCCGTAGATTGTCTTCTCGCGGCCTGGGCCGTACTTGAGATCAATCTTGATTGTACCCTGAGCATTGTCAGAAACTACCTCGTACGCGCTGATGAATCCCTCGTTGAGGAGGATCTCCGCGATCGACTTCTTCATCTTGGAAGCCGGGATCTCTACGGATGCGTGACCGGCAGTGTTTGCGTTTCTGATCCTTGTCAGCATATCTGCAATTGGGTCTGTCATTGACATAACAGTAAATTCTCCTTTCTTAACGCGGTTTCCCCGCTGTCATCCTGAGGAACGCAGTGACGAAGGATCTCTTTGAGATTCTTCGCTGCGCTCAGAATGACAGGCGTGGACCTGCGAAAATTATCTTACCAGCTTGCCTTCTTGACACCAGGGATCTCACCCTTGTATGCAAGCTCTCTGAAGCAGATACGGCAAATGCCATACTTCTTGAGGACGGAGTGCGGTCTTCCGCAGACCTTACATCTTGTGTATGCCCTCGTTGAATATTTAGGCTTTCTTGTCTGCTTAACTTTCAGTGAAGTCTTTGCCATGTGTCTCCTCCTATACTAATTAACGCTCTTCTCAAACGGCATTCCGAGAAGCTCGAGCAGAGCCTGTGCTTCCTCGTCAGTCTTCGCAGTGGTTGTGAAGACGATGTTCATGCCCTTGATAGTGTCAACGTCATCGTACACGATCTCAGGGAAGATGAGCTGCTCCTTGAGACCCATGGAGTAGTTACCTCTGCCGTCAAAGGAGTTCCTGGAGAGACCCTTGAAGTCTCTTACTCTCGGAAGAGAGATGTTGAACAGCTTGTCGGCGAATGTGTACATTCTGTCGCCTCTGAGCGTAACTTTAGCTCCGACCGGCATTCCCTCTCTGACCTTGAAGTTAGCGATGGACTTCCTTGCCTTGGTTACTACAGGTCTCTGACCTGCGATGAGAGCGATCTCCTTGACTGCGCTCTCGAGAACCTTGGCGTTGTCCTTTGCCTCGCTGAGACCCATGTTGATGGTGATCTTGGTCAGCTTAGGTACCTCCATAGGGTTGGAGTAGCCGAACCTGTCCTGCATGGCTTTAAAAACTTCTGTCTTATACTTGTCTTTAAGTCTGATTTCCACGTTTGCTCCTCCTTTCCTAGTCGATTGCCTTACCGGTCTTCTTTGAGACTCTTACTTTCTTGCCATCCTTTACTTCGTGACCGATCCTTGTGGCGGCCTTGGCGTCCTTGTCATAGAACATGACGTTGGAAGCGTCGATAGGTCCCTCCATGTGCTTGATCTCGGAAGCGGATGTTCTTGTTGCCCTGGCATGCTTTGTCTGCATGTTTACTCCCTCGACAACTACCTTGTTCTTTTTAGGGATCGTCCTGAGGACTGTGCCTGTCTTGCCCTTGTCCTTGCCGGCGATCACTACTACTGTATCGTCTTTTTTAATCTGCATCACTCGCACCTCCTACAGTACTTCCGGTGCCAATGACACGATCTTCATGAATCCGCAGTCTCTCAGTTCTCTTGCAACAGGTCCGAAGATACGTGTACCTACCGGTGTCTTGTCGTTCTTGTCCTTGATGATAACTGCAGCATTCTGGTCGAACTTGACGTATGAACCGTCAGTTCTTCTTGTGCCGCGCTTGGTCCTTACAACTACTGCCTTTACAACATCGCCCTTCTTGACGGCTCCACCCGGAGTAGCATCCTTTACGGTGCATACGATGACGTCACCGATGTTTGCGTACTTACGGCCTGTGCCTCCGAGAACTCTGATGCAGAGCAGCTCTTTAGCTCCGGAATTGTCGGCAACTCTTAATCTGCTTTCTGTCTGAATCATATTACGTTGCCTCCTTACTTAGCTTTCTCTACGATCTTGGCAAGTCTCCATCTCTTGTCCTTGGACAGAGGTCTTGTCTCCATGATCATGACCTTATCGCCGATGCCACACTCATTGTTCTCGTCGTGAGCTTTGAACTTAACAGTTCTCTTAACGCCCTTACCGTACAGAGGGTGTCTGACGATCTCTTCGGTAGCGACTACAACAGTCTTGTCCATCTTGTCGCTGGTTACGATTCCGATTCTGGTTTTTCTTCTGTTTCTTTCCATTTGTCAAACTTCCTCCTTTCTTAAGCGTTCCTGCCCTGCTCGACCTCTCTCATGATGGTCTTGACTCTGGCGATATCTCTTCTGACTTCTCTCATCCTTACAGGATTCTCCAGCTGTCCTGTTACGTGCTGGAATCTCAGGTTGAAGAGCTCCTGCTTCATTCTCTCGAGTTCAGCAGTTCTTTCCTGATCTGTCATCTTTCTGATCTTGTTCAGGTCCATTACTGCGCTCCTCCTTCCTGACCTTTAACTACGAATTTGCACTTGATCGGCAGCTTGTGAGCGGCCAGTCTCATAGCCTCTCTTGCCTGCTCCTCAGTAACGCCTTCGATCTCGAACATAACTCTGCCCGGCTTTACTACTGCTACCCAGTACTCAGGAGCTCCCTTTCCGGATCCCATACGTACTCCGATAGGCTTCTTACTTACCGGCTTGTGTGGGAAGATCTTGATGTAGACCTTACCGCCTCTCTTGATGGACCTTGTCATTGCGACTCTGGCAGCCTCGATCTGCTTGGAATCGATCCAGCCGCGTCCCTCTGCCGCAAGGCCATATGTACCGTATGCTACGGCATTGCCCTTAGTAGCGATGCCCTTCATTCTGCCACGGTGCTGTTTTCTGCGCTTAACGCGTTTTGGCATTAACATGGCGAGTTTCTCCTTTCCTTAATACTATGCTTCTGTCTCCTGTACTGCTTCTGCCTTAGTCTCAGCCGGTGCTTCGACCTGCGGCTCTTCTACCGGAGCAGGAGCTGCCTTAGGCGCCTTGCGGACTCTTGTAGTCGCCGGCTTTACCTCAGGCCTGGCCTCGTGACCGTCAAATCTCCTACCGTCTCTTCTGTCTGATCTGCCGGCAGACCTTCTGTCCTTGCGGTCATTCCTTCTGGACCTCTTGTCTCTTCTGCCTTCGTCAGCCTTAGGAACGGCATCCTTGAGGCCCTTGTCGAGAATCTCACCGTGGTTGATCCATACCTTTACGCCGATCTTGCCGTAAGTGGTATCAGCCTCAGCGAAACCATAGTCGATGTCTGCTCTGAGTGTGTGCAGAGGAACATTTCCTTCGCTGTACTTCTCTGATCTTGCGATCTCGGCACCACCGAGTCTGCCGGAGCAGACGATCTTGATGCCCTTGGCGCCGGCCTTCATGGTCCTGCCGATAGGCTGCTTCATGGCTCTTCTGAAGGAAGTCCTTCTCTCGAGCGACTGAGCAACGCTCTCTGCTGTCAGCTGCGCGTCGAGCTCTGTCCTGCGGACTTCCTCGATGCTGACCTCGACCTTCTTGCCTGTCATCTTGACGAGCGCCTTCTTGAATTCGTCGATTCCCTCACCGGATCTTCCGATCACCATACCAGGTCTTGCAGCCATAACGATGACCTTGACCTCGTCAGCGGCTTTTCTTTCGATCACGATGTTGGAAACGCCTGCGTTATACAGTTTTTTCTTTACGAATGTTCTGATCTGGTTGTCTTCTACCAGGAGATCCGCAAAGTTCGTCTTATCGGCATACCACTTCGAGCTCCAGTCCTTGTTGATGCCGACTCTCATTCCATGTGGATTAACTTTCTGACCCATTAGCGAACCTCCTCCTTCTCAGATTTTTCTTCCTTTGGCTCTTCTGCCTTAGGCGCCTGCTTTGCAGCGGCTTCTCTCTCCTTGAGAGTTACGTAGATGTGGCTTGTCCTCTTGAGGATCATGCCGGCTCTGCCCTGCGCGCCCGGTCTCCAGCGCTTCATTGTAGGACCCTGATTTGCGCTGATCTCTGCTACATAGAGTGCGTCAGGGTTCATGTCGTGGTTGTTCTCGGCATTGGCTGCTGCCGACTGAACTACTTTCTCCACAAGCTCGGATCCCTTACCAGGAGTGAACTTGAGGATAGTGAGTGCTTCGTTCAGGTCCTTACCTCTTACCAGATCAGTAACAGGCTTGAGCTTGCTCGAAGACATTCTTACATACTTGGCTACTGCTTTAGCTTCCATAGTATTGCTTCTCCTTTCTGTTACTTACTGCTTAGAGCTTACGGTCACCGGAGTGACCTCTGAATGTTCTGGTCGGAGCAAACTCACCGAGCTTGTGTCCTACCATATCCTCTGTGATGTATACAGGCACATGCTTGCGTCCGTCGTGAACGGCGATCGTGTGGCCTATCATCTGAGGGAAAATTGTCGATGGTCTGGACCATGTCTTGATAACTTGTTTTTCGTTGGCTGCGTTCATCTCTTCGATCTTCTTCAGAAGCTTCTTGTCGACGAACGGGCCTTTCTTAAGCGATCTTCCCATTAATTTGCTCCTCTCTATCTGCCGTTTCTTCTCTTAACGATGTACTTGTTGGATTCTTTGTTCTTCTTGCGGGTCTTGTAACCGAGTGTCGGCTTACCCCAAGGAGTGACAGGACCCTTACGTCCGATCGGAGCTCTTCCTTCACCACCGCCGTGTGGGTGATCGTTAGGGTTCATTACAGAACCTCTGACGGTAGGTCTCCAACCCATGTGTCTCTTACGGCCGGCTTTACCGATGTGGATGTTGCCGTGATCGATATTGCCGACTTCTCCAACTGTGGCTCTGCACTCCATCCTTACCATTCTTACTTCGCCGGACGGAAGTCTTACCTGTGCGTAAGCACCTTCCTTGGCCATCAGCTGAGCACCGTTGCCGGCAGCTCTTACAAGCTGAGCGCCCTTGCCAGGCTTAAGCTCGATATTATGGATGATAGTACCGAGAGGAATGTTTGCGATCGGGAGAGCGTTACCCGGCTTGATATCTGCGTTAGGGCCGGATTCGATGACATCGCCAACCTTGAGGTTGCTAGGAGCGATGATGTATCTCTTCTCTCCGTCTGCGTAAACAACGAGCGCGATGTTCGCTGTTCTGTTCGGATCGTACTCGATCGTCTTTACTGTAGCAGGGATATCGTCCTTGTCTCTCTTGAAGTCGATGATCCTGTACTTAGGTCTGTAACCGCCGCCTCTGTGTCTGACGGTGATCTTGCCTCTTACGTTTCTTCCCGAATGCTTCTTAAGGGTGACGGTAAGAGACTTTTCCGGCTTGTCGGCAGTGATCTCCTCGAAAGTGGAGACTGTCATACCTCTGAGACCCGGAGTCGTTGGTTTATATTTTCTGATTCCCATTTCCTACTGCCTCCTTGATTACATGTCCTGGAAGAGCTCGATCTCCTTGCTGTCCGGAGTGAGCGTAACTACTGCTTTCTTATATGAAGAAGTTGTTCCGAAAGTTCTTCCCAGTCTCTTCCTCTTGCCGCTTACGTTCATGATGTTGACCTTGGCTACGTCTACGCCGAAGATCTCCTCGATAGCCTTGCGGACCTCAGTCTTGTTGGCATCCTTGGCTACCTTGAACGCATACTTCTTGTCGGCCGCCATATCCATCGTGTTCTCAGTGATGATAGGCCTGATGATTACATCGTATCCTGTCTTCATTATGCGTAAACCTCCTCGATCTTCTTGGCTGCCGCCTTGGTGAGCACGAGTGTGTAGTGATTTACGATCTCGTATACGTTCATGGTGCTTACCAGTGCTGTCCTGACGCCAGGGATGTTGTGAGCGGATCTGACAACGTTGTCATCCTTTTCGTCCATGACGATCAGCGCCTTCTTGTCTGCCTTGATGTTCTCGAGAACCTTGACCATTTCCTTTGTCTTAGGCTCCTTGAACTTGAACTCGTCTACTACGATCAGCTCGTTGTCTGCGACCTTTGCGGAGAGCGCCGACTTGAGAGCGAGTCTCTTGAGCTTTTTGTTGAGCGAGTATCTGTAGCTCCTTGGCTTTGGTGCGAATACTACTCCGCCGCCGACCTGTGATGGGTCTGTCGAGCTTCCCTGTCTGTGACGGCCTGTACCCTTCTGTCTGAAAGGCTTGCGTCCGCCTCCTCTGACCTCTGATCTGGTCTTTGCGGACTGGGTTCCCTGTCTCTGGTTTGCCAGGTAATTCTTGACTACAGCCTGAACTGCGAATTCATTTGGCTCGATGCCGAAGATCTCATCGGAAAGAGTGATGTCTCCAACCTTCTTGCCGTTAACGTCTACTACGTTTAGCTTTGCCATTTTCAGTTCCTCCTTTCCGCTTATTTATCCTGACCCTTGACCGCCGGTCTGATCTTGAGGAGTCCGCCCTTCTTACCAGGGACAGCACCCTTGATCATCATGAGGTTGCGGTCAGCGAGTGTCTTTACGAGTACTACGTTCTGTACGGTCACTGTGTCTCTGCCCATTCTTCCAGGAGCTTTGTTGCCCTTGAATACTCTGGATGGATAAGTACCAGCTGCCAGAGCTCCGGCGAGTCTCTTATGCTTTGAACCGTGAGTCATAGGTCCTCTGCGGTGGCCGTGTCTCTTGATGTTACCCTGAGTTCCTTTACCCTTGGAAGTTCCGGTAACGTCGAGCTTCATGCCTTCTTCGAAGTCTGCGACTGTGATGACCTGTCCGACTTCGTATGCTTCTCCCTCGCCCGGCTTGAACTCAGCGAGGTGCTTCTTTGTGTCAACGCCGGCCTTAGCGAAGTGTCCGCTCAGCGGCTTGTTGACTCTCTGCGGCTTCTGATCTTCGAATCCGACCTGGACTGCATCATAGCCGTCTGTCTCGACAGTCTTGATCTGAGTGACTGTCTCCGGGCCTGCCTCTACGACAGTGACCGGGATGACTGTACCGTCTTCGGCGAAGATCTGAGTCATGCCGATCTTCTTTCCCAGCAATGTTTTCATATGTGTTTCCTCCTGTTCTTACAGCGGATCACTCAGGTTTGCCTTTGTGCTGCGGTTGGGACGCAGCGGCCTCACTTGTGATCTTACTAATAACTCCGGATTAGAGTTTGACGTAGATATCTACACCTGCAGGTGCATCCAGCTTCTGCAGAGCCTCGACTGTCTTGTTTGTTGCGTTTGTGACGTCGATGAGTCTCTTGTGAGTTCTCTGCTCGAACTGCTCTCTGCTGTCCTTGTACTTATGGACCGCTCTGATGATCGTGACGACTTCCTTCTCTGTAGGGAGTGGAATAGGTCCGCTTACATCAGCGCCTGTCTTCTTGACTGTGTCTACGATCTTGGCCGCATACTTGTCGAGAAGGGCGTGGTCATAAGCCTTCATTCTGATCCTGATTTTCTGTAATTCGCTCATTGTTTTCCTCCTGTGATTCGTACTAATTTTCGCTATGCTTGTACAGGACTCCGCCCTGCCGCGCCTCGCGGTCACCCATGCAACTCTTTGGGATCCCTTGAAATCACTGCGTTTTGCTGTTTTTACGCTCTTCGCTCAGGTGTCTCACACTCTTTCGCGCGTTTCCTGATGGTAAGCGCATAGCAAACAAGCGAAACCCTTCGCCCTCATCAGGTGAGGACTTCTCGGCAGAAATTATCCGCTAGCACGGTAACTTCCTGCTTCTTCGCGTTTAACAAGCCTTTGAATTATATACATAGGCCGGTTTTATTGCAAGACTTTTTTGAGATATTTTTTGCGTTTTTTTGAGGGTTCAAAAGCCCTCAGATGCCCGAAATTCGGGGCTTTCGCGAGCCTAACCTCCAACACTCTTGCCCGCGTTTCCTGTATCCCTATAAATAGTGTCCGGGACATGTATGCTGGCACTATATATAGAAAAACGCACACGGTCAGCCATTAAGCTGTACCGTGTGCGGTCCTTTTGGCATTCTGCCCTTGCCTGTGTGGCTCTGCCTTCGCTGACGCTCGGCACTCGCCAGGACAATTCCTCTAGCCGTAGATTGCAGCCGCTCGAGCTTCGTTTCTATTTTATGCTCGCTCTCTCGGGCAATCCTGGCAAAGGAATTTCCATGACTCCGGCTTCGCTGACGCTCGCCGATCGCCAGGACAATTCCTCTTAGCCCGGCGGCCACTGCATGGCGCGCTTGCCCAGGATGTGGATGTGCAGATGCTTTACAGTCTGCTGTCCGTCCTCGCCTGTGTTGATGACACATCTGTAGCCGTTGTCCAGACCCTCCTTGGCTGCGACCTCCTTGATCTTGAGCATCATGTGAGCCATAAGCTCAGCGTGCTCGTCTCCGAGATCGTCCAGGGAGGCCACGTGGGTCTTCGGCACCATCAGCATGTGTACCGGCGCCTGCGGAGCGGTATCTCTGAACACTGCGATCATGTCATCCTCATAGACCATGTCCGTAGGGATCTCACCGCTTGCGAGCTTGCAGAAAATGCAGTCACTCATATCGCCTATCCTCCTTTTGATCTTTACAAACAGTCTTTGTGCTAATCTGTTAAGTGCTCCCATAACAAATACTCCTGTATCTGATATTCAGTATATACCTATATCAGGAAATGTCCACCGGCTCAGCAAGAGCTCCGTCGCGGAATAACCCTGTGATCCTTACATCACAAAACTCACCCGGCACTGCTCCCGCGCTGCCTTCCTTTACATATGTGCGGATGTAGTTGTCCGTATATCCGCAGATGTATCCGTCCTCAGTCTCCTCGGCAAGGAATCTGTGCGTCCTGCCCTTATTGCTCTTTACGAAAGCCTCAAAGGCTCTGCCTGCCGCATCCGAAAGCTCTGCTCCCCTGCGCGCCTTTGTCACGCCGTCCACGGCTCCTGTCATCTTCTCCGCCTTGGTGCCTTTGCGTGGCGAGAACCTGAACACATGGACTCTGCCGAAGCCCGCCTTTTCGATCAGTTCAAGGGTCTCTTTGTGATCCTCCTCAGTCTCTCCCGGGAAGCCGGCGATTATATCCGTTGTGATCCCGTAGTACGGATCGAAGTCCTTGAGCGCCCTGACTATCTCAAGATAGTCGTCCGCAGTGTAATGGCGGTTCATCAGCTCAAGCACATGGTCGCTTCCGCTCTGTATGGACAGGTGGAGGTGATGGCAGAGCCTGCCGTAGCCCAGGAGCTTGCGGACATCGTTTATGTCGACCACCGTAGGCTCGAGCGAGCTGAGCCTTATCCTGAAGTCGCCGTCAAGAGCATCGAGCCTTTTGATGACGGCCTCAAGACCTGACAGTCCCTCTTCATCCGCTTCGTGTTCAAAGGCGAACTCCGGCTCCGTCCCATACAGCGCCGTGTTGATGCCGGTGAGCACTATCTCGCGGCAGCCGCGCTCGATCAGGCCCCGGGCCTCCCTGATGATCTCATCAGGCTGCCTGCTCCTGACCCTGCCCCTCGCATAAGGTATGAGGCAGTACGAACAGAAGCGGTTGCATCCCTCCTGTATCTTGATATACGCCCTGCTCATAGATGACTCATCGGCAGTGACTATGCCCATGTCCTCGTAGTCTCTGAGCTCATTATAAGCGAGGACGTGGAAGACATCCTCATGCATACCCTTTGTCCTTTGCTCTGCGAGCTCGAATGCCCTGCCTACTATTTCGGTCTTGAGGCTGTTGCCTATGACGGCATCGACCTCGGGCATGCCGGCCACCTCCTCAGGCGAAGTCTGAGCGTAGCATCCGGTCACTATCATGACCGCATCCGGGTTGATCTTTTTGGCCCTCCTGATGAACTGCCTGGACTTCCTGTCGGCGATGTTTGTCACCGTGCATGTATTGATAACATAAACGTCGGCGAATTCATCCTCGCCGACGATATCTGCCCCACGGGAAACGAAGGCCTCTTTGATGGCCTCCGTCTCGTACTGATTGACTTTGCATCCCAGTGTATGAAATGCTGCCTTCATATATCTCTCCTGACTGTCACGTCGTGTGTGCTCCAATAGTATTCGTGTCGTCAGTTGAGTCTATCATTCCTGCTTTTGAGGGTCAATATCAGCAGCTCCGCCGCTGCGGCCATCACCGCCAGGCAGTACAGAAGCTGCATGTGTGAATCGCCTGTATCCGGAGACTTCCCCGCGGTCCTCGGCTTCACCAGCCTCACGGTCTGGCTTCTGCTCTTTATGTCCGCATGGCTTGCGACGGTCTCGCCGTCTACCTTTAGATATTCGAATACGACCGCATCCCTGCCGGCAAGCTTTGCGCCGCTGAAGCGGAAAGGCACCTCGATGGAGCCGCTCATGGTCTTCGCCGTGAACGAGACCTTTGCGGTGATCGCACTTCCCGAGTCGTCCATCAGAGGCTTACCTGTATCCTTGTCCATCAGTATGCCCTCGATCGTATAGAGCACGCCCTCCTTGAGGTTCCTGTACTCGACAGTATCTATGATGGTCACGTCCCTGTCAGCCACGGCCTTGCCGCTGCCGCTTTCGGCGTCTCTCGCATCAGTCGCAAGCTCAGGCTTTGGCGCTTCGGCGAGTCTGACCGTCTGCTTCTTATTGTTGATGTCCGCATGGGCCACCACGAGCCTGTCGTCCTGCCTGAGATACTCGTATACAACGACATCCTTTCCGGCGAGGGTCTCCGCGCTCATGCTGAACTTCACCTCGACAGTACCGTCCGGAGCGTCCGCGTAGAAGTCTGTGCTGCCCCTGACCTCATTGCCGCTGTCGTCTCTGACAGGCTTGGCTGTTGCTTTGTCCATGAGTATTCCCTCCACGGTATATGATCTGCCTGCAGATACCCCTTTGTAGCTGACCTCGTCCACGATCAGGACCTTGCCGTCCGCGACCGCGGTCCCGGTCCTGCTCTCATCGTCCCTGGCCTTTGTCTCGATCAGCGGATCCGGCGACTTCTCGTCATCGTATGTCCCCAGGTCCACATCGACCCTCGGTCTTTCGATGGTGATGACATCGCTGATCAGCTCGTAGCCTTCGTTGGCCTCGCTCCTGATCTCCTCGAATTTGTACGTGTCGTAGGGGAGAGCTCCCAAGGAATCGTTGACCTGAGCGCCTTCCTCCTCATCGTCGTAGCCGTTGAACCAGATTCCGTCGCGGGCCGTCAGACCTTCGTTGGTCGACTGGCTGTGAGGATTCCAGTCCGCAGCCGTCGAAGCGAAGCCGTTCCTGTCCGTCACAAGTATGTGGCTTTCGCCGGTCGTGAGAGATGTGAATCTGAACCTGACTCCCGCGAGCTTATGCCTTCCCTCGGCAGCTTTGCTGAAGTGCACATCGCCCCTTATGACCTGCTCCTTAAGCGCCCTGCTGCCGGTAAACACCTTCAGCGTATCAGGGTTCTCGGCCGTGCCGGCATCCGTTACCGCCGCATAGTGAGTGTCCTTGTCGATCTCGTATCCCTCAGGTGCCTTCGTCTCCTTTACGGTGATCACGCCCAGGGGAAATACCGGTTTGCCGGATGAGCTTGTGTAAAGCGGCGCGCTCCTGTCCTTGATCATATATGTCTCAGGATCGCTCATCCTGATGCGTCCCTCTTTGTCCGTGCGGAAGACCCATACGGCATCCTTGCCGTTGATCTTAGCCGGGGCCTTCCCGCTTACGGCAGCTTCCATGGCGGCATCGCTCATGCCGGGGCTTGTCTTAACGGCGTAGAAGGTCACGGTGTACTCCGCGCCCTCGAGGCTTGCTCCGCCCTGAGGCTTCGGCTTACCGGTCTCCATGTCCGTCTTTTGTATGAGGATGTCGACCGGATTGCACTTAGGCCTGTCTGTCGCATTGTAGGTCGTGGTCGTCCCTGCACCCACTTCCACGGAGTGTACATCCGTATCCAGGGCGTAGCCCGGCGGAGCCTTTGTCTCCTTGAGATAGTGGAGGCCGGAAGTCAGTTCAACGCTTCCGGATGTACCGTCGACGCCTACAGTGATGACTGCATCCGCACCCGATGTCGTTTTGGACACCGAAGTGCATCCTGCATCATCATAGACCGTGTACTGCGCTCCTTCGAGGCTGTAGTTCACGTTGCCTCCCGTCATGAGAGTGTTGGCCGAGTCCTTCCTGACATTCAGGCTGCCGACCTCCTCCCTGTAGAAGGCGCCGAAGGTGTCCTGCTTGCCTTCGACCCTGACCCAGAATATCTCAAAGTCCTTCGGCGGGTCCGGGAGGTTCCCGATATCCGCGGCTATCTCAAGGACCTTGGCCCTGACGTTCGCCCTGACCCCGGACCAGATCTTGCCGCTGTCCGGGTAGCCCTCATAGATATATGAAAGGACCATGTGGCCGATGGCGTAGTCCGTGGCGCCCGTCTTGTTGTTGCTCCCGAACCACCTGCTCCCGGTCACCTTTGTAAATCCGTACGCTCCCGGCAGATAGTAGACCATCTTCCTCATCGCGGCTACTTTGCCGCTGCCGTCGTCTTCGACGACGACAACGTTGTAGGTGCCCGCCTTGGGAGTATCCAGATAAGGCTGGACGCAGTATGCGTAGGATGTGGTCACTCCCGGCACATCGCCGAGATCGACCGGCTCCCCGTTGATATGCGTGATCCACCTGAGGTGAGTGCCGGCAGAGCCGGAGCCGTAATACTGGATGCCGCCGTTTTTAATGGTAACGGTCTCGGCAGCAGCATCAGCTCCGGTTGCGGACGCGCCTGCCATGAGCATGAGCGCTGTCATGAGACTGAGCAGGACAGAGAGACTTCTTCTTGTCTTGCCCGTCCTGATCATGCCAGACCTCCCGAATCCTCTCCGGACTTCTCCTCTGTCGCATCATCACCTGACACGATCCTGAGTCCGTACCTCTTGCAGAGGACCTTTGCGAGATCCTCAGCCTCCGACTCATAAAGCGTGATTCCTCTGGACATTCTCTCGTGATCGGGATCCCAGTCGCGGATATCCACCTTGGCGGCTCCCCCGTTCCACGCAACGATGTTTGCCTCCCTTGTCCAGCCTGAATCCTTCCTCTTGCCGATGATTCCGATATGCTCCAACAGATCGAAGCGAACCTCGTCATCATTGTTGTTGTTTCTCCTCTGAGTGTTGTACTGAGTATTAGCCATTTTGTTCTCCTTTCCGCTGCAGCCTACCTTCTCCTAAACATCGCTGCAGCTTTGATGTGCCAAGATGGTACCCTGTACAAAAAAACTTGTCGAACAAAAAATGCACTATTTTCGACATTAAATCCCCGACTTTTTTGATTTCCCCTTTTTGAAGGACTTAGTCCTCGATTTTTCCTCCAATAACCCCTTATCCGTTTACCGGCTCAAGGGACAGGTCCCTGGGCTACTTTGGTTTTGAGCAGGGAGGTTATGTCGTGAGACGGAGGCTCCACCCTCTTAGTGTTGGCCCAGGGACCTGTCCCCGAAGCCACTTTTGCGCACGAAAAAGGCACCGCCGAAGCGATGCCTCTTAATTACCTTTAAAATAGATTACAACGGCGAAGAGAATTCGATGCAGGACGCGAAAGAGGTCGCTCGCGTGCACGGAGCGTACCTGATAGTACGTGAGTACACAAGAGCGACCTCTGACAAAGTCATGCGCGAATTGTCGAGCCGTTACTCAATAATCTCGGTAACAACGCCCGAACCTACTGTTCTGCCACCCTCTCTGATAGCGAATCTCAGTCCTTCCTCGATAGCGATCGGTGTGATCAGCTCGATCTCCATTACGACGTTGTC
>SVCQ01000014.1 GCA_015058275.1 Clostridiales bacterium | reverse complement strand
TAGATTTTTCAAATTACCCAATAGAGTTGGGAGAAAGGAAAAACCCAGCCTCAAAATGAGGTAACTGGATTATACGTGCGAAATGATGAGACGTTTGGAAGTGTCGATTGAGCTGTCCGGGCGTGAAGTCAAAGTCGGACAGATCATGGGAAATGACGCAAAGGATGCTGCGTTTTCGTATGACTCTGTATACCTGGGAACAGATCATGCTCAGCCGATCTCGATCAGTCTTCCTTTGCGTGAAGAACCGTTTTCGCCGGCAGCGACCACAGTCTTCTTTGATGGATTATTGCCGGAGGGATTTACCAGACGCAGTGTGGCAAAATGGCTGAGAGCCGGTGAGGATGATTATTTATCGTTGCTTGCAGGGCTCGGAAGCGAGTGCCTGGGTGCTGTGAGAATAACAGAGGGCGATGCTGAACCTGTCAAAGCAGCCTATCGGAAGATAGGCATGTCGAGGATCAGAGAATTGGCGGCCGAGGGAGCGGTCGAATCATCACAAATGGTTGTAGAGTCGCATCTCTCTTTGACAGGTGCAAGCGGCAAGGTAGGCTTATACCATGACGAGCATAATGACAGCTGGTACATGCCCGTTGGAGATGCGCCAAGTACGCACATCGTCAAGCAGAGTCATGTCCGTCTGGATAATATAGTGACTAACGAGCAATTAGTTCTTCTGACCGCATCAAAACTCGGAATAGAAGTTCCACACAGCTTTATCATCGACGTTGGAAGCGGGCGTGATGGAGATATACTTCTTGCCAGTAAACGTTACGACCGGGATCAGATGAGTGAACGCGACATTGACGGCATGGCGCGTCCATACCGGAGACATCAGGAAGATCTTGCCCAGGCTCTGGGAATTCCGGCGTCATCGAAATATGAAGAACCGGGAGAGAACTACTTTGCGCGGATCGCCGAACTGATCAGGAATTATTCTTCAGACCCGATCACAGACATTAGAAGATTAATGGAGATAACGATCTTTAACTGGCTGATTGGCAATACAGACAACCATGTAAAGAATTTGTCTCTCGTCTATTCGCCGGATCTCATGTCTGTCAGGCTGGCGCCTGCATATGATCTGTTATCCACTACAGTATATCCTTCCGCGACGCATAAGATGGCGTTCAACATAGGCGGCAGGTACTCTGTCGAAGATATCGACCGTGCTGCATGGAGCAGGGCGGCAGCGGATATCGGAATGGGAGCCGGATATGCGCAGAGCCTGATAGACAAAATGGAGGAAGGATTACGGGGCGCGCTGACATCATCTGCGGAGGAGCTCCGCGATGAAGGCTTAACCCAGGCCCCGGAAATCGCGAATCGGATACTTGACATAAGAAGATGAGGCTGTGGGACCTGCTTTTGAGATAATGTGATATCGATAGGTAGTTTTTCCTTTAGAAAAAAACCTGTAGGTGGTAGAATGAAGCATAATTTGAAACGGCTAGGACCGAATTAGGTAAATGGAGGAAAAGGTTTTATGAAGAAGAGAGTAGCGGCAGTGCTGCTGTCCGTGGCAATGATAATGAGCTTTATGCCCGCCATGGTATTTGCAGAGGATGGCGATAACACTGATGTGCAGCAGGTCGCTGAGGAAACTCAGGTTGAAAATGATGTCCAGGAAGTTGAAGCAGATGACGTATCAGCAATGACAGATAACCAACTGCCTGCTCCTGAAAATGTGAATTGGAAAGATTGGGGCGAAGTGAGTTGGGATATTGTAGAAGGTGCAGATGGATATGAATGCACTCTTGAGCGAGCATATCCTGACCGTACAGTTCTTTCAATGCAAAATTGTCCTATTACAATCGCTGCTAATAAGGTGTCTGTCGATGTATCAGATGTTGTATGCGCTGACTTGGTAGAGCTAGCACGTACTGATAACAATGGGAAACCGGTATCTTATGATTTGGAGATAAGTGCGAAAAAAGGCACAAAAACGGGGGAGAAGAGATTTGTTTCAAGTAGAATCAGCTACGTCAAAGTTCATACAAAGGATACTTCAAAAGGTTCGATTGTGGCAAGCAAAGCGACCGGTGCGGGATGTCAGGGTACCAATTATTTTATACCGGGAGAAACAGTTACCGTTACGGCCACGCCTAAAGATAACTATGTCGTATCTAAGTATATCTTAACATCGGACATGGACTACAAACAGGAGAGAGAAACTGATAAAACATCATTTTCTTATCAACTGTCTTCCATGAACTGGGATAAATGGACAGACATTGAAGTTGTTTTTTCAACCGCACCAGAAAAAGTGACAGTCCGTTTGGATATGGGAAGTGGTCATGAGGCTTTGGCGGGGAAAGTTTATAACATTTTGCCAGGATCAATGAGAGATGGATCTGTCAGTGGTTCTGTAGTCCCGGTAAGGGTTACGAAAACAAAAGCTTCGACTATACAGATGATGCTGAATGATGCGGTATATCATGCACTGATGTATGTGGACGATGGAATAGGTAGCAGATTTGATAATGATCAGTACTTCCAGATGGTTGGACAGAAGGCTATAAGCAAATACACAACTATCGACGAAGTATATGCTGAAATGAATGACGAAAGCACCGTGGTAAGTGCAAATCAAACGTTCCATGCGCTTTGGGCAACAAAGAAGGCCACATATGGTAGCTTTACTGTCAAGAATAATCTGTGTGGAAAAAAGGTTGAAAAGGTTAAAATAGAAGAGGATGAGGATGAGCCGGGCGAGATAGAGCCTATTTCGGGCTATTCAACCAAGGAGGTGCGTACGCTTATTGACGATCTGACGTCTGATACAGATATGTACAAGCAGACTAATACCCCTGAAGTTGTCGCCGACAGCAACAGTCACTTTGCAGTTGTAAATAGCCTGACCTCAATGTTGTCGCGCGAAACAAATTCATCTTTGTGGCTGAACTCTACAGATGCAAGCATTTATGACTTCTATCAGAGTGATAACTGGTATACCGGAACAATGATGCATGGCAATAAGTATGCCATGGGAGCTGTAATAGAGCCTAAAATAAACTACTATGTTGATGATTGCGATTCATCAGACTCGAACACGTCCGAAATGGTAATAAAAGTAAATGGTGCTGATGCAAGTGGCATATCTTCCATGGGATCGTATGTAATGTTCACATCTGAGATCAATGCGGCTCACGACTGGGACAATGGCACTGTCACTAAGCAGCCTACGACTACCGAAGAAGGTGTCAGGACTTATAAGTGCAAGAACTTCGCCGCTTGCGGTGGAACTAAGACAGAAGCTATTCCAAAGATCAACAACCCTCTGACGGTCACGACTATAGCCAAGACGTCGGCAAGGTCCATGACGGTCAAGTGGTGCTGGAACAGTCTCAGCGGAGCTAAGAGCTACAAGGTTGCTTACCGCAAGGCTGGAAGCACTAAGTGGAAAGATAAGAAGACCAAGAAGAAAAAGTATGTCGTTAAGGGTCTGAAGACAAAAGGCCTCTATGAGTTCAAAGTTGCCGCAGTAACTGACGCAGGAGATGTTTGGTCCGAGGTACACTATCGCTACTTCAAGAAAGTTCAGGCCAAGGTCAAAGCCGGCACGGGCAGGATCAATGTCAGCTGGAACAAGGACAAAAAGGCTACAGGATATGAAGTATTTGTAGCTACAAATAAGAAGATGAAAGACGCTCAGGTATTCGAGGTAGCTTCATCTGATAACTCCTATGCGATCAGCGGACTTGAGTCAGGAAAGAAATACTATGTAAAGGTAAGACCTTTGAGGACACGTGACGGAGTCACATACACAGGTATCAAGTGCAGTGCACGTAGGGTCAAAGTAAAATAGCAAATACTACCATCAAAGTCACGGTAAATTAGGCCGGTCATAAGTACACAAAAAAACATAGTAAAACGGGCGGTTTTCGCCCGTTTTTGCTTGCGCCTCTACTGTGTCAAATGATAAAATTTCATCAAATGGAAACGGAAACGATTTAAATAGTTTCCGTTTCCTTAGAGGGAGTAAGTACAGACATGAAGACCGGAGCGAGTGACGAACTCAGAGTTCGCATTCTTGACGAGGCCGCAAGGCTTTTCGACAGCAAGGGCATCAAGTTCACTATGGACGATCTCGCCCGTTCTTTGGCTGTGAGCAAAAAGACCATCTATACTGTTTTTGAGGATAAGCGCTCGATCATGATACAGACGATCGACCGCTTTTTTGATGACGCGCTCACTGCGGAGGAGGCCATCCTCGAGGATAAGAGCCTCACTACCATAGAGCAGCTCCGCCTTATCATCGGCAGCGTCCCTGAGAGATACACTCAAAACGACCTGCGCCAGCTCTACGTCCTCAAGGAGAAGTATCCATCGGTCTACAGACACTGGCAGCACTGCCGCGAGAATTACTGGCTCGGCGTGCAGGACCTCCTCTGCAAGGGCATCAAGGAGGGCGTTGTCAGGGATGTGAAGCTTCCTATATTCAAGACGATGTTCCAGTCGACTATCGAGACCTTCTTCCAGGACGATGTGCTGATCAAAAACCAGATCAGCTACAGAGACGCCCTGGTCGAGGTAGCCTCCATCCTGGTCGACGGTATCATCGCAAGGTAGATTTTGTTAAGTAGCCCGTAAGGGGGCTTAAATAAAACCTTTACAGAGAGAAAGAGAGGGAAAAGTATGGCTAAAAAAGCTAAGGTACTGACTCATGACGAGAAGATCTTCAAGCTTATCAAGATCATTACTGACCGCAAAGAGATCCTCCTCGGACTCGAGAAGCCTTCAAAGGATTCTCCTGAGTACTGGGGCATGGACTCCGGCTATCAGTACATCGTCAGAAGGTACGGAAAGGATCTTGCAGAGGACGCTCTTGATGCGGCACTCGTAATGGGCAAGCGTAAGCCTAAGACATTCGCACAGATGAGAGAGCTCACAGGTTTTGATGATGCTCACCTCAAGACATGTCTCGAGGCTCTCGGACAGTTCGGTCTTGTTGAATGGAACAACGAGAACGAAGACGGCAAGAACCCTCAGCACGAGAGACGTTATGTACTCGACATGTACGTACCGGGCGCTGCTGAGATCATGGTCATGAGAGATCAGATCATGCCTCACAACCCTGAGGTAGCTGACTTCTTCGAGAGAATGACTTATCTGCCGCTCGCAGGTATCACACAGATGGTCGGCAAGGGAGGCTGCGGCATCGGAATGCACGTTATCCCTGTAGAGAAGGCTATCCCTGCTGAGTGTGAGTCGCTCGACGTAGAGCACATTTCTTACTGGCTCAAGAAGTACGAAGGCCAGATCGGTCTCGGCATCTGCTCCTGCCGTAAGCAGCAGACAGAGAGAGGCGAGGGCTCCGGAGATATCATGCAGTACTGGTGCATGGGCCTCGGCGACTTCGCTGATTACTGCAAAGAGACAGGCATGGGCTACGATATCACTTACGAGGAAGCTCTCGAGGTACTCGAGAAGGCCGAGGAGAAGGGATACGTTCACCAGGTCACAAACATCGACGGCGAGAACAAGATCTTCGCTATCTGCAACTGCGCAGTAGGTGTTTGTAACGCTCTTCGTACATCGCAGCTCTTCAACACACCTAATATGTCGGCATCCGCATATGCATCCGAAGTTGATGCTGAGAAGTGCGTTGCCTGCGGTAAGTGCGTAGAGGTCTGCCCTGCCGGCGCTGTCAGACTCGGACAGAAGCTCTGCACAAAGCACGGCGAGATCGAATATCCAAAGCAGGAGCTGCCTGACAGCAACTTCTGGCCAGAGGATAAGTGGAACTGGAACTACAAGAACGAGAACGGCGTCATCCAGACATGGCCTACAGGTACTGCGCCATGTAAGTCTGCATGCCCGCTCCACATCGCTATCCAGGGCTACATCGACATGGCTTCGAGAGGCGAGTATCAGGAAGCCCTCAAGCTCATCAAGAGAGATAATCCGTTCCCTGCAGTCTGCGGCGCTATCTGCCACAAGTACTGCGAGCTCGAGTGCACAAGAGGCAGTGTCGACGAAGCTCTTGCTATCGACGACATCAAGGCGTTCATCGCTGCCAAGGACCTCGAGGACAAGCACAAATACATCCCGCCGATGGTCTCCACAACTAGAGAGCCGTTCGACCAGAAGATCGCTATCATCGGTTCGGGTCCTGCGGGACTGTCCTGCGCATACTTCCTCGCTATCGAGGGCTACAAGCCTGTAGTATTTGAGAAGCAGGAGAAGCCGGGCGGAATGATGGTACTCGGTATCCCTAACTTCAGACTCGAGAAGGATGTTGTCAACGCTGAGATCGACATCCTCAAGGAGATGGGCGTTGAGATCAGATGCGGCGTCGAGGTTGGTAAGGACGTTACTATCCAGCAGCTCAGAGAAGAAGGCTTCAAGGGATTCTTCGTAGGCACAGGCCTACAGAACTGCGGCAAGCTCGGAATCCCTGGCGATGATGCTCAGGGCGTTATCGGCGGTGTTGACTATGTCAAGAGCGTAACTCTCGGCAAGGCCAAGAAGCTCAGCGGCGACGTAGTAGTCATCGGCGGCGGTAACATCGGAGCTGACGTTGCACGTACAGCTATCCGTCAGGGCGCAAAGAGCGTACATCTGTACTGCCTCGAGTCCTATGACGAGATGCCAATGGGCGAAGAGGATCAGGAATTCCTCAAGGCTGAGGGCATCGTTATCCACGACGGTTGGGGCCAGACTGAGGTCGTTACAAAGGACGGCAAGGTCGCAGGCATCAAGTTCCGCAAGTGCCTCAGCGTCAAGAACGCAGAGGGCAGATTCGACCCTAAGTTCGACGACAACGAGACTACAGAGCAGAAGTGCTCCACGGTACTCTTCAGCATCGGCCAGAAGCCGGATTACGGCAAGCTCTTCGAGGGCACAAAGGTCGAGTTCAGCCCGCGCGGCATGATCATCGCAGACCCTGTCACACTGCAGACAGCAGAGCCTGACATCTTCGCAGGCGGTGACTCCGTAAGCGGCCAGAAGTTCGTAGTAGACGCTCTCGCAATGGGACGTGAAGGCGCTGTATCCCTCCACAGATTCGTCAACGAAGGACAGCACCTCATGATCCACAGGAACACACGTCACTTCGAGATGCTCAACAAGGACGATGTCGTACTGCCTGCTGAGAGCTTCAAGAAGCCAAAGAGACAGATCAGAGAGATCGACGAGTCCAAGAAGCTCACAATGAGCTACGAGATCAAGCAGTTCACTGAGGATCAGATCAAGAAGGAAGCTGAGAGATGCCTCAAGTGCGGACGCAGCGTAGTCGACCAGAACAAGTGCATCGGCTGCGGTATGTGCACAGTACAGTGCAAGTTCGACGCTATCCACCTGATCCGCCGTCCGGACGGAGATCTCTACTCCAGGATGATCCCTGCAGAGCAGAAGTTCGTCGGAATCGGCAAGAACATGCCTGGACGTGTTGTACGCATCCTCAAAAACAAGGTTGCAGGCAAATAATCTTAGAAACGGATAATTACCTTTATGCATGAACTAGGCTTAGTAAATTACGCAGTTAAAGAAGTTGATAAGTTCGCCAGGGAACGCGGTGTCACCAACATCAAGACGGTGACACTCGAGTTCGGCGAGGTCTCGGGTATCATTCCGGCATATCTTTACGATTACTGGGACTGGTACACAAAGAAGTACCATCTTCTGGAGGGTACGAAGCTCAAGTGTGATGAGATCCCGGCTGTCACATGGTGTGACGACTGCAAGATCACATACAGCACCGTGGCTTACGGCAAGACCTGTCCGCACTGTGGAAGCGGCCATACATGGCTTCTCCGCGGCAACGAGATGAGGATCAAGTCGATAGAAGTCGAGGAGCCTGATTCTGACGAAGAAGACGGATCCACGACTCTCGAGACCGAGGCCGAGTACAGACCTTAGCAGTTTACAACGAATCAAGGAGGTTACAATGACCAATCAGGAAATGCGCGATGTCGTAAAGAGACTCAACGTGCCACTGTTCAAGATGAACTACAAGGCCGGCGTCCGCCTGCCTAACCTTGAGGCCTTCCTTGCCGGTGATGACAATGCATTCGCATACGATCCAAAGGCAACGGAGAGACTCAGCAAGATGCTTGAAGCAGAGGTAAAGAAGAGCAAATAGTGATCGCTCGTGTCTTAAGTGAATAGTCCGCGGCCATGTTCGTGGTTGAAAGTCCATGCCAGATACGGGCAAAGGGACCCACGTAAGCAGCACGCAGGAAGCGGCTGTGATCATGGCGTATCTTAGAAGTAAGTCCTCCGCAAAGCGGGTAAAGGCGAGTGTGGGGTCAAAGACCAGGTCGAGTGGTCGCGGTGCTAATCAACAGACAGAAGCTTCCAAGGAGGAAAAGTAATGAGAGATTATACAATGGATATAACGAAGGAAGAATTCGACTGCATGGCAGGCGGCGTGTCGGCAGACGGCAAGGCCAGCAAGGAAGCAGAGAAGGTCATCCTCGCTCGTATCAAAGAGGGTAAGGAGAATGATTACCCTAAGCTTGAGGTCAAGAGACAGCTCAGAAGCAAACTCGGACCTGAAGAAGGCAGGAGAGTTGCCCTTGTTGTAGACAAACTCTGGTAAGCCAACTTTAATAAATGTTCAGAATGTGTGCATCTTCACCTAAGGTG
Source organism: Clostridiales bacterium (assembly GCA_015058275.1). Lineage (GTDB taxonomy): Bacteria > Bacillota > Clostridia > Peptostreptococcales > Anaerovoracaceae > Crickella. The sequence continues at coordinate 41,608 of SVCQ01000014.1, read as the reverse complement.
CACACATTTTTTGTGGCGGATATGGTACAATTAATTTGCAAAAATATGATTCCGGGAGGTAATAAACATGAAGGTACAGATATCATCAAAGAATTACCCGATGAGCGACAAGCTCAGTGATTACATCGAAAAGAAACTGAGCAAACTCGACAAGTACTTTAACGAAGACGTAACGGCCAACGTAGTAGTCTCAAAGCTCAGAGAGACTCCTAAGTTCGAGGCCACTATCAACGCAAAGCAGGCTGTATTCAGAGCAGAGATGGCCAACGACAGCATCTACGACGCAGTGGATATGGCTACAGATAAACTTGCCAACCAGATGAGCAAGCTCAAGGGCAAGCTCGAGGCGAGATACAAAGAGAACAAAGCTCTCAAGCTTGAGTTCGTACCTGAGCCTGAGGATGACGAGTATGAAGAGGAGATGACCATCGTAAGACGCAAGCAGGTAGAGCTTACACCGATGGTAGCTGAGGAGGCTGTACTCCAGATGGAGATGCTGGGACACGACTTCTTTGTATTCCTCGACATGGATACGAATGACATCAGCGTCGTATACAAGCGCAGGGGCAACGCTTACGGACTTATAGAAACCAAGAGATAGGATCACCAAGGAATGGCAAATGACGATTGGAACCTCGACGATTACCTGGATTTCCATTATGACCGGGAGACCGAGGCTCCGGAACCGGATAACGAATTTGAGGTATTTGATAAATTAGTAGAATCCAATAAGGAGCCCGAGGTCCGCAGGGGCCTCGATGACTCCTTTGATTCGTATGAGGAGATCAAGCGATATAACGAGAGCAGGCACCGCCGGGAGGCTATAGAGCAAGGCGGCCAAAGCGCTCCGGATTATGGTGCGCATTATTCCTGGAAGTCAGATATCGAACCTCCTATGCACAGGGATTATCCTGCGCCGGAGCCGGTGCGTCACGAGCCTGTACACAGTGAGCCTGTATATCAGCAGCCGGTCTACAACGAGCCGGTACAACAGGAGCCTGTATATCAGCAGCCGGTCTATAACGAGCCGGCATATAACGAGCCTTCACGCAGAGCTCCGGACGAGGTGGATGACTTCCTCTTCGACAACGCAGGAGCCAGCGGGGCGGAGGCGCCGAGGGCCCCTCAGGAGGTCCCTGACGACCGCAAGATCCACAGCGCCAAGGAACTCGAAGCCATCAAGCAGGCTTCCCAGGACGCATACGAGAGATACCGCAGTAATTACGTCAGGAACAAAGCCAAGAGAGTGGGAGCTTCCCAGCTCAGCAAAGCCCAGAGGATACTGATGGGCGTATACGGAGTGTCGCTCGCTTCGTTCGCCGTATCGATGGGACTGATGAACGTCCTGCCTGCAGGCATGCTCATCGCGCTCTACGTCATACTCGGGCTGCTGACGCTTCTCATATTTGCTCAGATCAAGCGCAGGACATTCCAGGTATGGGCCAAGAGGCTGGCTACAGCCCTCGCGGTAGTTCTGATCTTCGTCTACGGCATGGGCACGGCCTACGCCATGGGGACGCTCTCGTTCCTGAGTACGACCTCAGTCGACAACGAGGACAGCGTAACCAATATCACCAAGGATCCGTTCAACGTTGTCATAACAGGCATGGACGTTGACGGTACCATAGACACTCAGGGGCGTTCCGATGTCAACATGCTGCTGACGGTCAACCCAAAGACAGCACAGATACTCATGACCTCGATCCCGAGAGATTATGAGATACACATGCCTGACAAGGACTACGCCACGGACAAGCTTACTCACACGGGCTTCTACAGCGTCCAGACGACCATACTCGCGGAGGAGGATCTCCTGGGCATCGACGCCAACTACTACGTCAAGGTCAACTTCAGTACGGTAGAGAAGTTCATCGATGCGATCGGCGGCGTAGACGTTTACTCAGAGTATGAGTTCACCCCGGTCAAAAAGAAGGACTGGACCGTCCAGGAGGGTATGAACCACATGGACGGCGAGCAGGCTCTCGCCTTTGCGAGGGAGAGGAAGGCCTTCCCGAGCGGCGACAACCAGAGGATCAAAAACCAGCAGGCCGTATTCGAGGCCATGTTCAAAAAGGCTACCAGCAGCCGGACAATGCTGCTCAGCTATAACAAGATACTTTCAAACCTCAAGGATTACTTTGAGATGAGCTTCAGCTCAAGAGAGCTCAGAGCCCTCGTCAAGATGCAACTTGCCAAGAACCCGAACTGGCAGATCTACAAGAACACCATCGTCGGCGGCAACGGCTCGATGACGACATACACGACCGGAGACCAGTACTGCTACGTCATGACTCAGGATGCAGACAGTATCGAAAATGCCAAAACTCTGATCAATGCCGTGATGACAGGCCAGCCGCTCGAAAAGGACGAGGACGGCAATGTATACGTAGTCCAGACAGAGGACAGCGAAGGGACTTCGGAGTGATAGTCCGGACGGAGACAGCGAAGGGACTTCAGAGTGATAATCCGGACGGAGACCACCGAAGAGACTTCGGGGTGATCCGGAATAATGGCTACGAAGAGACTACGGAGCGATTCGGACGACCGGAACAATCAGTTAAGACGCTAATTGTCAGTTAAAACATTATAGAAATCAAAGGAAAGCAAAGGATAGCAAAGAGGAAGGACACAGATGCTTGAGGACCTGATGGGACTGTTTATGAGCATAAGGATAACCGATGTACTGGACATCGTTATCGTCGCATTCCTCCTGTACAAGCTGCTTGAGTTCATCAAGGAGACGAGAGCTCAGCAGTTGTTCAGGGGCATCCTTTTGATTATCCTCGCATTCATATTATCTGAGGTGCTCGACCTCAACCTGCTCAACTGGCTTCTCACGAGCCTGGTCACGGTAGGCATCATAGCGATAGTCATACTGTTCCAGCCGGAGATCAGGAGGGCCCTCGAGCAGCTCGGACGAAGGGGCATCATAAGCGGGCAGTTCAGAGACCTCAGTAAAGAGGAGATGTACGCTACGGTGCATATACTGGTGGATGCCATTGATGACTTCTCATCGACAAGGACGGGAGCCCTGATGGTCATCGAGCGCGAGACGATGCTCAACGACATCATAGAGTCGGGCGTGATCATCGACGGCGAGATGTCCGTAAGACTTCTGGGCAACCTCTTCTACGAGGGCTCGCCTCTCCATGACGGAGCCGTAATCATCAGGGGCAATAAAGTCTACGCGGCGAGCTGCGTGCTGCCGCTGACAAGCCGCCAGAACATCGGCAAGAACCTCGGCACAAGACACAGAGCGGGCCTCGGCCTCAGCGAAGTGTCGGATGCATTTGTAATAATCGTATCCGAAGAGACAGGAGCTATCTCGGTCGTTCAGAACGGCGAGATGAAGAGATTCCTCGATCTCAAGGCACTCGAAAAGATGCTGCTCGACATCTACATCACATCCGGAGAGAGCCAGGGTTTCTTCTCGAGGATTTTAGGCAGTAAAGGGAGGAAAGCAGAGTGACAGCCAAAGGCCAGCAGATCCTTAATATGGTATTGGCGGTACTGGTCGCGCTCGGCGCCTGGGTGTTTGTCGTGTACAATTACAAGCCTATGACGAACATCACCTACAAGGACGTGCCTGTTACATACACGGGCGAGGAGGCCCTCGCCGAGAGAGGCCTTGCAGTGGACAATACCGACATCGACGGCATCACAGTGGTCCTCAACCAAAAGAGGGCGGACACAAGCCGCATAAGCGCAGACAGCATCAAAGTCACGGCTGACCTGAGCGAGTGCGTCGCAGGAGACAATATGGTGACGCTGAATGTCAGCGGCCCGCTTGACACGACAGTCATGGATTACGACAAGTCCTCCGTGGAGGTCACCGTGGGCAGAGCCAAGAGCGCTGAGATGGATATCAGCGTGGCGTACTCCGGCACTCCTGAGGAGGGCGCGGAGCCTGTGGCCTTTGATCTCAGTAACGGCGTGGCCAATGTGACATGCACGGCAGACCGCATGGCGGATATAGACAGGATAGTAGCTCAGCTCGATCCGGAGGCTCTCGGCGACAAGGTCAAGAGCTACACCGTACATCTTGCTGCTCTCGACAGCGAAGGCAATGAGATCAATCACGTGCTCATCGAGCCGGATGAGATCTCCCTCGATGCGTTCGCCGGATACACCAAGGAAGTCAGCCTGACCATACCGGTCAAGACGACGACCGAGGACGGATACGAGCGCAATTACGTTCTCCCTGAGACGCTGGTCATCAAGGGACTCCGGGACGACATCGCCAACATAGGCACCGTCAGAGCCCAGGAGGTAGACATAAGCGAGATGACAGAGAACGGCGAAGTCCCTATCGAGTACAACCTGCCTGACGGCATCTACGTGGCAGACGAGTCACGCGGCCAGACCGTCAAGGTGACTGTGGTCAAAAAGGACTCCGACGATGACGAATAGCCGGACATAAGACCGGGCACTGGGCTGGGCATAGGGCCGGTGTAGAGCCGGACATAGAGCCTGGTGCAGAGCTGGCTGTAGGGTCGGCCATAAAGTCGGGCGTAGAGCCGGTGTAGAGTCGGACATAGAGCCTGGTGCAGAGCTGGCTGTAGGGTCGGCCATAAAGTCGGACATAAAGTCTGGTGCTGGAAGCGGCCACACACAGGATATATATAGGTAAGCAATAAGCCCCTTTTGCCGGGAACGGCGAAAGGGGCTGTTTAGTAGCATGAAAGTGCAGTTAGCAGAGAGAGGTGTCTGTAGATGCACTTGTTTTTATTGCTTTTGTGTGGCTTGGCCGGCCATAGGCAATACGAAATTGATGCTGAACGGCCGTCGGTTATTGCCTGGCAGAGAAATATCCAACCATAAGCAATAATAAAACAGCGATGAACGGCCGTCGGTTATTGCTTGGCAGAGAAATATCCAACCATAAGCAATAATAAAACAGCGATGAACGGCCGTCGGTTATTGCCTGGCAGAGAAATATCCAACCATAAGCAATAATAAAATAGCGATGAACGGCCGCCGGTTATTGCCTGGCAGAACAATATCCAACCATAAGCAAAAAAAACAAAAATATGGGATGGTTCAGCGGATCTCCAGAAGGGAGGCGGGCTCGCAGTTGAGAGCGGAGGCAAGGCTTACGAGCTGGATGTAGCCGGCCTTGTTGATGTCCTTTTGTCTCTGCTCATATTGCTGGATGGTCCTGACCGGGACTCCGCTTGCGGAAGCGAGCCCGCTCTGGCTGAGTCCTGTCAGCTGCCGCATGCGCTTTAAAGCTGTGTCGCCCCTTGGGGCGGCAGCATTGCTGCGGGTGCTGCCGGAATCACGTGTATCGCGCGCGCTAATAACACTAGTCGCGCCTCTGCCGGCAGCATGAGCGCTGTTTGAATTGCCGGTGCCATTGACGTTGCGGTCATCACGGGCATTGCCGGCGCCGCCGACACTGATACCGGACACATCGCCGGCATGAGTTATGAGCCCTGCCGTCTTTGCCGCGAATGACTCGCCGAAGAGTCTTAGCTCAGCGGCCTTGTCCTCATCGGATATATCAAGAGGCAGGCTCTCGAGGAGGGCAAGCCTCTCCCGCCCCGCATCCGCGATGAGATCGCGGATGGAGAGACGGCCTGTGATCTCATCAAATGAAAGGCCGCTCTCCCACTGTGCATGAGCCATGGCATATCCGGCCCAGTACTCATTACTGAGGCTCATGGTGTGGCGGGGCGGTATCCTCTCATATGTGAGGCCGCTTCTCTCGAGCACTTCATAGGTGAGCTCTATGCCGGACATCCCGGCCGTGAGCCGTATGTCCCCGCGTCCGAAGAGGGCGGCGGTGCCCGAAGCGATGAACAGATCGAGTATTGAGGAGGCATCCATTCGCAGGCTGTGGACCGAGTAGTCGATCATCCTGCCGAGCGAATCGCATGCACTCGCGAGGAGGATCCTATCGTAGGCGCGTATCATACGGCTTGACCTCCTCTCTTATAAGATCGCTGATGAAGAGGTCCCTCGCGCCGGCAGACGACCTGACCTTCCTGAGGGCTCTGAGCTCTCTTGCGGCAGCTGCCGGATAGCACTTGCCCGCGAGGGCGACCTCGTATCCTGTATATGAGACGCGCTCAAACGCGCGGTTGCTCTTAAGTACGTACTCCCTGTTGGCAGGGCTTGCGGAGAGGCAGTCGCTGAGGCTCCGGTAAGAGATCCTGTCAGACAGGAAGTCCCTTGCGAATGTGAAGCAGGAATTGTCTGCCCTGTAGCCTATGATGACATCGCAGCCCTGGTAGTCGACGGGGAAGTACTGATTGATATACTCCCTGGCTCTTGACGAAAGAGGGACTGCCGCATCAAACTCGCGGTAGTTGAGCAGCACATACAGCCAGTGAAGGGCGTTGTACTGCGGGCCGCAGAGATTGACTACGCGAAGTCCCGAAGGATCCATCGAGTAGGCGGACACAAATCCGTTGCGTCCGGGAGCCACGGCCCACTCGGCGGCATAGCCCGGATACTCGGAGCAATAGAATCCGAGCCCGAAATCATTGTAAGGGCGGCCCGCCCCGAACTTAGGGGTCCTGACTATTTCGCTATATCCATGGTAGATCTTTATACTCATTGTCAATATATAGTGTACTCCTACAGGAGTATAAAATCAAAGAAAATCGCTTATCCGCATTTACACGGCAAAAAACCGCGTGGTATAATCCCGGAGTATTGGGGATGAAGCGTCCGCCGGCGTGGCGCAGTGACGCTTCTATCTTGTTTAACAAAAGAGGAGAACATAATGAGAGTAGTAATTCAGGACGATTATGAAAAGATGTGCAAATGGGCTGCAGACTATATCGCAGCTAAGATAAACGGCCACAAGGAGGACAGGCCTTTCGTGCTCGGACTCCCTACAGGCTCTTCGCCGATCGGCGTATACAAGGAGCTCATCAAAAAGAACAAAGCCGGTGAGCTTTCCTTCAAGAACGTAGTTACATTCAACATGGACGAGTATCTCGGACTTCCTCACGAGCATGACCAGAGCTACTGGTACTTCATGCACGACAACTTCTTCGACCACCTCGTCGACATGAAGCCTGAGAACATCAACATCCTCAACGGCATGACTGATGATCCGGAGGGTGAGTGCGCAAGATACGAAGAGAAGATCGCTTCCTACGGCGGCATCGATCTCTTCATGGGCGGCATCGGCGTAGACGGCCACCTCGCATTCAACGAGCCATACACTTCGCTCGCTTCCCGCACAGGTCTCAGAGACCTCACCACTGACACAAGGATCGTCAATTCGAGATTCTTCGACAACGACCCTGAGAAGGTCCCTGCACAGGCGCTTTCTGTAGGTATCGGCACAGTCACAGATTCCAAGGAAGTCCTCGTTCTGATCAGCGGCCACAACAAGGCAAGAGCCATGGCGGCCGTAGTCGAGGGCGGAGTCAGCCAGAAGTGGACATGCTCTGCACTCCAGATGCACAACGCAGCCATCATCGCATGCGATGAGGAGGCCTGCGGCGAACTCACAGTAGATACATATAAGTACTTCCTCGATATCGAGAGCAAGGAGAGACTGTAATGGGTAAATATTTCGGAACTGACGGCTTCCGCGGCGAAGCCAACAAGAATCTTACATTCGACCATGCGATCAAGATCGGCCGCTACCTCGGCTGGTACTATGGCAAGAGACTCGACCGCAAGGCCAGAGTCGTCATCGGCAAGGACACAAGAAGGTCAAGCTACATGTTCGAGTACGCACTCTGCACGGGCCTCATGGCTTCCGGCGCAGATGCTTACATCATGCACGTTACGACCACACCGTCCGTATCGTACATCACACGCGTCGACGACTTCGACTGCGGCATCATGATCTCGGCTTCCCACAATCCGTACTATGACAACGGCATCAAGATCGTAAACAGCAACGGAGAGAAGATGGAAGAGGAGACCCTGCTCAAGATCGAGGACTACATCGACGGCGAGATGGAGATCCCTCTCGCTGAGAGAGAGGAGATCGGACGCACGGTCGATTACGTATCCGGACGTAACCGCTACATCGGCTACCTGATCTCGATGTCGAAGTTCAGCTTCAAGGACGTCAAGGTCGGACTCGATGTTGCAAACGGTGCGGCATGGCAGATCGCCAAGGGTGTATTCGAGGCTCTCGGCGCCAAGCTCTACGTCATGAACGACGAACCGGACGGCTACAACATCAACACAGGCTGCGGTTCAACTCACATCGAGCACCTCCAGAAGTTCGTTGTCGACAACGGACTGGACGTCGGATTCGCATACGACGGCGATGCCGACAGATGTCTCTGCGTGGACGAGAAGGGCAATGTAGTCACAGGCGACCACATCCTCTACATCTACGGACTGTACATGAAGGAGAGAGGCAAGCTCCTCAACAACAAGGTCGTTACCACAGTAATGTCCAACTTCGGACTCTACAAGGCTCTCGACGAGGTCGGCATCGAGTACGAGCAGACAAAGGTTGGCGACAAGTATGTATATGAGAACATGGTCAGGAACGGTCACCGTATCGGCGGCGAGCAGAGCGGCCATATCATCTTCACAAAGTACGCTACAACAGGCGACGGCATCCTCACATCTCTCAAGCTGATGGAGGCAATGCTGGCAAGGAAGAAGCCTATGAGCGAGCTCGCTGCTCCTGTAGTCTTCTATCCGCAGGTCCTCAAGAACGTAAGAGTCAAGAGCAAAGAGGAGTGCATGAACGACCCTGACGTGCTCGCTGCTGATGCTGCAGCCAAGAAGGCTCTCGGCGACAAGGGCCGTACGCTCCTGCGTGAGTCCGGCACTGAGCCTGTAGTCAGAGTCATGGCGGAAGCTCCTTCGGAAGAGGAGTGCGAGAAGTACGTCGACCAGATCATCGACGTCATCCGCAAGAAGGGACACCTGGTAGACTAGTACAGATACAGAGAGGATTCAAAAATGTATACTATTAAAGATATGTATGATCTCGACCATACGATGGCAAAGGATTATCTGAGCCAGTTCGAGTATCCATGGGAAGCCCTCAAGGGCATCAAGGACATGATTATCGAGCTCGGCAAAGGCCTCGATCCTGCTGAGTATGACGAGGTGAGCGAGAACGTATGGGTCCACAAGACAGCAAAGGTATTCCCGAGCGCATACCTCGGAGCACCTTGCATCATCGGACCTGAGACAGAGGTAAGACACTGCGCCTTCGTCAGAGGCTCTGCCCTCGTAGGAGCGAACTGCGTAGTCGGCAACTCCGTCGAACTCAAGAACGTCATCCTCTTCGATAACGTTCAGACACCGCACTACAATTATGTGGGAGACTCCATCCTCGGCCACTACAGCCACATGGGAGCAGGCTCCATCACATCCAACGTCAAGGCTGACAAAAAGCTCGTTGTCGTCAAGAACGGCACCGAGAGGATCGAGACAGGCATCAAGAAGTTCGGAGCTATGCTGGGCGACCACGTAGAGGTGGGCTGCAATGCCGTACTCAATCCGGGTACAGTCATCGGACGCTGGTCCAATGTATACCCGACATCCTGCGTCAGGGGAGTTGTACCTGAGCACAGCATTTACAAAAACAGCGGAGAAGTTGTGGATAAGCAGGAGTAAAAGTGTTAAAATAGTCCCGTATTTTTTGACGGCCTAGCCGCCATACTACGGGACTGTTGATTTTTAAGTTTACAATCAATAGGAAGAGAATTGGAGATCGTATCATGAGCGAAAGACGAGTTGGGACAGTATCACGCGGCATCAGATGCCCTATTTTCCGTGAGGGAGACGACCTCGCACAGATGGTAGTAGACAGCGTATTGGCTGCTGCCGAGTCTGAGGACGGATTCGAGATCAGAGACAGGGACGTCGTATGCATCACAGAGTCTGTAGTAGCAAGATGCCAGGGCAATTACGCTACAGTAGACGACATCGCAGAGGATGTAAGAGCGAAGTTCGGGAATGAGACCATCGGTATCGTATGGCCTATCCTTTCAAGGAACAGATTCTCGATCCTCCTGAGAGGATTCGCAAAGGGTGCCAAGAAGGTCGTAGTGATGCTCAGCTATCCTTCGGACGAAGTCGGCAATGCGCTGGTCAGTCCTGAGAGATTCTACGAGTCAGGTATCGATCCGTACGCAACTGTACTCAACGAGGAAGAATTCAGGAAGACTTTCGGCGAGGTAAAGCACCAGTTCACAGGCGTCGACTATATAGAATTCTACCGTGACCTCATCGAGGGCATGGGAGCAGAGGCGGAGATCATCTTCTCCAACAGAGCCGAGACTATCCTCGACTACACCAAGAATGTCATCAACTGCGACATCCATACAAGGTTCATGACAAGAGACAGACTCAAAAAGCTCGGAGCCAACGTATACGGACTGGACCAGATCCTGACTTCATCTGTTAACGGCAGCGGCTTCAACGAGAAGTACGGACTGCTCGGCACCAACAAGGCTACCGAGGACACAGTCAAGCTCTTCCCGAGAGACGGACAGCCTCTCGTAGACGGAATCCAGAAGCTCATCCTTGACAAGACAGGCAAGTGCGTAGAGGTCATGGTATACGGCGACGGAGCCTTCAAGGATCCTGCCGGCAAGATCTGGGAGCTCGCAGACCCTGTAGTATCCCCGTTCTACACAGCAGGACTCGAGGGTACACCTAACGAGGTCAAGCTCAAATACCTCGCAGACAACGACTTCGCTGAACTCACAGGCGAAGCTCTGAGAGACGCCATCAAGCAGGCTATCATCGACAAGCCAAAGGAAAGCATGATCGGCAACATGGTATCCGAGGGTACCACTCCAAGACGCCTGACCGACCTGATCGGATCGCTCTGCGACCTGACATCCGGCTCCGGCGACAAGGGCACACCTGTCGTATACATCCAGGGCTACTTCGACAACTACACAAGCGGCAGATAATAGCCCGCAGCATCAAACACCAGAGGCGCCACCCGGCGCCTTTTTTTGTGCTTAAGATAGAACACCATGAACCCTCATTGAGGTGTAGAATATCTGACGTTGACGTTTTAGGAGGTTAATTAATGGAGAAATCAATAGCAAGACTGATAAGGGTATTGCTTGTACTGGTAATGACATTTGCCATGATGCCTATGGTACCGGGCACAGTGCAGACTGTAGAGGCTGATTCGACCGTATCTACACAATCACTTTCTTACGGCTACGCCTATGATTGCCAAAGAGACCCGGCGTATCCTGCTAAAGATACGGCTTTTAAAGGACACCACTTCATGGCACCATTGACGGGATATCACCGTCGTGGAACCGAGTATCAAGGAAACTGGCAACTTTACAATAGAGGAAAGTATAAGGACTTTAATAAAAAAACAGATAATTTCATTGCTTATGTTGATCGCATTCGACAAGCCTATGGCTTGGAATCTCCGGATGATATTCCGGTCCATGAGCTGAAGAACGGATCTGAACATATAGCATATGGCGTGCTGATTGCTCTGACGGATGATGAAAGAGAGGCCTTCTTTATTGGGGACACATGGTTTGGAGGCGGAGGCTATGTGTTGTCAGTTGCTCCAATAGAAATTGTTGATAAAAATACGGAACATAACTTCAATGCAGACAAGTCTTTAAAGGAGATAATGGTTGACCCGTCGTATCCTGTGGAACCGGAGCCGGAACCGGAACCTACACCGGAACCGGAACAAAAGCAGGAACCGAAAACATCCCCGGCTGTAACGCAGTATACCATCACATACGATCTTGATGGCGGTAAGCTCGATGGCCAGACGGGTACAGTATCTGCTAAATACGACAAGGGCACTGTAATCACCCTGCCTAAGCCGACCAGAAAAGGATACACCTTTGATCATTGGGAAGGATCTGCATACAATGCCGGAGATAATTACACGGTAACCGAGGATCATACATTCAAGGCGGTATGGAAGAAAGCCGCTTCCGGTAAGGCCGGCAAAAGCGGCGGCTCGTCGAGCAAGGGTGTAGATACCGGAGATGAGAACAATCTCGTATTCTGGATCGCCCTCATGACAGCGGCACTCATCGGTGTAGCGGGAATGACGATCCGTATGATCAGGAGAGAGAACTAGTCTCCATACAATACGACTTTAAGGCTCCCTGCATAAAGCAGCGGAGCTTATTTTATTGGTCTGTCCCATGAGCACCAGCGCTGGCCGGCGGGGACTACTAAGCCCGCTCGGACAGCTACAGAGCGGTGCGAATGGCTGGCAGACGCCGAGAACTCAAAGGAGAGCGAACGGCGTATTCGTTTGAAATTATAACGTTATAACGATATAATTTCAACAAAACTGGGAGGGGTTATGACTGATAATAAGAAGTTCAATGCGGTTCTTTCCGACTCCGGTATGACAATGTATGCCCTCGCAAAGCGTTCGGGCGTGCCATACACAACAATAAACGAGATTCACAACGGGAAGAACGATATAAACCAATGTGCTGCCGGTACGGTTTACCGCCTGGCAGCCGCGTTTGGTGTCTCCGCAGACGAGATAATCAATGACATTAATTATTTGGATGGAATCAAGGGTAAGTATAAAGGGATAGAGTATACATGGTCGACAGATGAGTGTAGTTACATCACTTTCGAGTATAATGGTGAATCGGTAACGCTCAGCACGGGTGCATACTACAATATTCCTTCCAGGTTTGACTATTATAATATCGTTGCAGGATGGATGATAAAGGAATACATCGAAAAGCTTAACTGGTCGAATTCGGTGCATGCAAAAGTAGATAAATTAAAACATGAGTAACATTTTATCCTCCAATCTGTTATATTAATAGCGTTGCAATATCGTTATGTAAAGGATTAAACATGAACTACAAAGAACTAAGCGAACTTATTTATCCGTCTCTTCCGCACACTGCGGAGGAGTACGAGGCTATGTATCCGCCGAGGGATCTCCCTGAGGGAGCCATGGTCACTAGGCTCGGACCGAGCCCGACCGGATTCATACATCTCGGCAACCTCTACGGAGCCTTCGTAGACGAGAGACTGGCCCACCAGAGCGGCGGAGTATTCTATCTCAGGATAGAGGATACTGACGACAAGCGCTATGTCGAGAACGCCGTCGAGACCATCATCACATCTCTCGGCTTCTTCGATATCCGCTTTGACGAGGGTGCGACCCTCACCGGAGACATAGGAGACTACGGCGACTATACGCAGAGCCACAGAGGGGATATCTACCAGACATTTGCAAAGAAGCTCCTCGCAGAGGGCCTCGCATATCCTTGCTTCCTGAGCGAAGAGGAGATAAGCGTGATCAGAGAGGAGCAGGAGTCGCAGAGGCTCTCGCCGGGCATCTACGCAGGCTGGTCGAAGTACAGAGACTGGGACAAGGATCCTGAGATCGCTTCCGAAGTCGAGACACGCATCAAGGCGGGCGATCCGTTCGTCATAAGGCTCAAGTCGAAGGGCGTGCCTAACGCTACGGCTGAGGAGACAAAGAGACATGCAGTCACAGACGCCGTCAGAGGTGAGCTGTCCGTGCCGGACAACTTCCTCGATGTCGTCATCATCAAGCAGACAGGCATCCCGACATATCACTTTGCACACGTAGTGGACGATCATCTCATGAGGACCACACACGTCGTAAGAGGTGAGGAGTGGCTGCCGTCGCTTCCGATCCACATCGAGCTCTTTGAGGACCTCGGTTGGGAGCTGCCGGTATACTGCCACACAGCTCAGCTGATGAAGATCGGCGAGGACGGCAATAAGCGCAAGCTCTCCAAGAGGAAGGACCCTGAGCTGTCGCTCGACTTCTACAGGAGCGAGGGCTATCATCCGGCGGCTGTCAGAGAGTATCTCCTGACCATACTCAACTCCAATTATGAGGAGTGGAGGATGGAGAACCCTGAAGCGGACTCTGATGAGTTCAGATTCACAACAGAAAAGATGTCCAGCAGCGGAGCACTCTTCGATCTTGACAAGCTCAACGACGTCAGCAAGAACACCCTGCTGCACATCGACTCGCGTGAGCTCGCTGAGTGGCTGAAGGGCTGGTCCGAGGAATTCGCGCCTGAGTACGCATACGTATTCAAGGACATGGATCACCTCGCAGAGATACTCGACCTCGGAAGGCACGATGCCCGTCCGAGAGCAGACCTCGTATACGCAAGACAGATCATGGGATTCATCGGATACTTCTTCGATGAGGCGTTCAAGGTGGAGGACGAGTTCCCGGCAGAAGCTGCGGCCGATGCAGAGGCTATCCTCAGAGCATATCTCGACTCGTATGATCACTCGGACGACAACGAGCAGTGGTTCGGCAAGATCAGACAGATCGCGACCGACCTCGGATATGCGGCCAAGCCAAAGGATTATAAAAAGAACCCTGACGATTATAAGGGGCATGTGGGACATGTAAGCACTGTCATAAGGATAGCGCTGATGGGACGCGCGCAGTCGCCTGATGTATGGGCTATACAGCAGATCATGGGCGAAGAAATGGTACGTGAACGTCTCGAGGCGGCCATTCGTAACAGCTGATTAATGTGCGGCCATTGATCCCGACGCGGAGGGATGCAATGGACAAACAACAAGGAGGAATTATGGAACCTATTTTAGTAATTATGGCTGCCGGCATGGGCAGCAGATACGGCGGCAACAAGCAGCTCGACCAGATCACGGAGCAGGGCGATATCATCATGGACTTCAGCCTCTATGATGCATATCAGGCAGGCTTCAGGAGAGTTTGCTTCATCATCAAGCACGACTTCGAGGACATCTTCAAGGCCCACATCGAAAGCGGCGCCGGCAGGAAGTACGAAGTCCACTATGCTTTCCAGGATCTCAATGACCTGCCTGAGGGCTACAGCCTTCCGGAAGGCCGCACCAAGCCTTGGGGCACAGGCCAGGCCGTGCTCGCCGCAAGAGACATCATCGATGCACCGTTTGCAGTCATCAACGCCGATGACTACTACGGCAAGGAAGGCTTCGTCAAGATCTACAAGTATCTGACAGAGGAAGCCGACGCATCGCACAACTGCATGGTAGGCTTCGAGGTAGAGAAGACTCTCTCCGAGAACGGTACAGTATCCAGAGGTATCTGCCAGGCAAAGGACGGCAAGCTCACAAACATCGTAGAGCACCTCAAGATCGGCAAGGAAGCCGACGGGACTATCACAGATACCATGGAAGACGGCAGCAAGGAGATCATCCCTAGCGACGCTCCGGTATCTATGAACCTCTGGGGCTTCGGCAGGGAGTACATGGACGTGCTCAAGGCCGGCTTCATCAAGGCTCTCGACAGGATCATGGTTGAGAACCCAATGAAGGGCGAGTACTACATCCAGACTCCGATCAACGACCAGATCGAGGACGGATCCGCAAGCTATGAGGTGCTGACATCCGCAGACAAGTGGTTCGGCGTCACCTACAAAGAGGACAAGCCTGATGTAGTGGCCAAGTTCGCATCGCTCAAGGCTGACGGCACTTACCCGATGCAGCTTTGGGGATAATTACAATTTTTGTTTAAAATATTGTGGAAATCCTCATGCTAACAGTATATAATGGCGAAGATTTGTAAATCGGACCATTAATACTTATTTTATGAAATGGATCGGATACCGGACCGGATGGTACCGGGACAGAGATCCGGAGGAGGAACATGAAAGGTAACGTAATAGTAGGCCAGTCGGGCGGACCGACTGCAGTCATAAACTCAAGCCTCGCAGGAGTCATCAAGGCTTCCTGGAAGGAAGGCATCAGAAGGATCTACGGCATGCACTACGGCATCGAGGGCCTTCTGCAGGAAGATATCGTAGACATCGAGGACTACATCGTAAGCGGACAGGATCTGTCGCTTCTCAAGAGGACTCCGTCTTCGTTCCTCGGCACATGCAGATACAAGCTGCCGCCGATCGAGGGCAACGAGAAGGTCTACGAAAAGATCTTCGACATTCTGGACAAGAAGAACATCGAGTTCTTCCTCTACAACGGAGGAAACGACTCGATGGATACCATCAAGCAGCTCTCTGACTATGCTCTTTCGCACGGCAAAAAGCAGAAGTTCATGGGCATCCCAAAGACCATCGATAACGATCTGCCTATGACAGACCACTGCCCTGGTTACGGTTCGTCCGCAAAGTACATCGCTACTTCGCTCAAGGAGATCATCAGGGACAACGAGAGCTACGGAGTATCCAAGCCGACAGTATGCCTGGTAGAGATCATGGGACGTCACGCCGGATGGCTGACTGCCGCAGCCGCTCTTTCGAGAGACATCGACTGCAGCGGACCTGACCTGATCTATCTGCCTGAGGTACCGTTCGACATCAAGGACTTCATCAAGAGGATCAAGGCTCTTGCCAAGAACAAGAAGTCCATCGTCGTCTGCGTATCCGAGGGACTCCAGGACAAGAACGGCAAGTTCATCTGCGAGCTCGGCACAGTGCAGGAGCACGTCGACGCATTCGGCCACAAGCAGCTCGCCGGTACAGCCGCATACCTTGCCAATGTAGTTACACAGGAGACAGGCCTCAAGTCGAGATACATCGAGTTCTCTTCGCTTCAGAGATGCGCTGCCCATCTGGCTTCGCGCGCTGACTCCGATGAGGCGTACAACGTCGGATTCATCGCAGCCAAGGCTGCCTTCGACGGCAATACAGGCAAGATGGTGACCATCCAGGTCAACTCCAGAGAGCCTTACGTAGTTACCTACGACATGTTCGACATCCACGAGGTTGCCAACATCGAAAAGAAAGTACCGCTCAGCTGGATCACCAACGACGGCACTTACGTAAGCGATGAGTACCTCAGCTATGCGAGACCGTTCATCATCGGACGCGTGCCGCCATACAGTGCAGGAGGACTTCCTGTCCACCTCACGATGAACAAAAAGAAGAGATAGTTAAAGCGTTTAATTGATTTTGGGGGAAGACCCGATTTGACAGGCCTGCAAATAAAAGAAGTAAAGACGAAGGCGGATCGGAGGATCTTTGTAGAGTATCCGAACCGCCTTTATGCTGACAACAAATATTTCGTCCCGGCATTCTACGGGGACGACATCGATGACTGGGACGAAAAGAAGAACCCGGCATTCGACTACTGCGACGCAAGATCGTGGCTCGCTTACAGAGACGGCGAAGTAGTGGGGCGCATAGGCGCCATCCTGAGCTACGCCGCCAACGAGAAGTGGGGCACGAAGAGGATGCGCTTCAGCCAGGTGGACTTCATCGACGATCATGAAGTCTCAAAAGCTCTCTTCGATACCGTCGAAGAATGGGCGAGAGAGAAGGGCATGGAAGAAGTGCACGGGCCTCTGGGCTTCTGCGATCTTGACCGCGAGGGCATGCTCGTCGAAGGCTACGACAAGCGCAGCATGTTCTACACCTACTACAATCATCCGTACTACCTCGAGCATCTGACGGCTCTTGGATACATCAAGGACACAGACTGGATCGAGCACCTCATACCGCTAGGCGGCTGGGATGATCCGAACTACAAAAAGCTCAAGCGCATATCCGATACCATGCTCAAGAGGACGGGCTTCCACAAGGTGGAGGTAAAGCACAAGTCCGAGTACAAGCCGTACATCAAGCAGGTATTCGAGCTGGTCAACATAGCCTATGCTCATCTCTACGGCGTGGTGGAGCTCAACGAGAAGCAGATCGAAAAATACACCAACAAGTTCCTGCCTCTCGTGGATCCGGACTTCGTATGTCTCATAGTCGATGATGACGATAAGCTCATGGGCTTCGGAGTAGGCGCACCGTCGACAGCCGAAGCGATGAGGAAGTGCGGCGGACATCTCTTCCCGACAGGGTGGATAGGCCTCCTCAAGGCCCTCTTCCAAAAGAAGGACACCCTCGATCTCCTTTTGATAGCGATCAGGCCGGAGTTCAAGAACAGCGGATTAAACGGCGTTATCATGGAGCATCTTTTCACCGGCTGCAATAAAAACGGTATCCGCAAAGCCGAGACAGGACCTCAGCTTGAAACGAATATCAATGTGCACCATCAATGGAAGATGTTCGACATAGAGCCGCACAAACGCAGACGCTGTTTTATAAAACAACTATAGCGTGAAGTTATGCATGGAGGCATATACGCCTCCTTTTTTTATGAGTTCGTCGTGCGTGCCCTGCTCGGCGATGCCGTCTTCGGTCAGCACGATGATGCGGTCGGCGTTCCTGACCGTCGAGAGGCGGTGGGCGATGGTGATCGTCGTCCTGCCCTTGGCGAGATCTGCCAGCGACTCCTGGACGTAGTGCTCGCTCTCGTTGTCGAGGGCGGAGGTCGCCTCGTCAAGTATCAGGATAGGAGGGTTCTTTAGGAATACCCTGGCTATGCTGATGCGCTGCTTCTGGCCGCCCGAGAGCCTGGCTCCGCGCTCGCCGACATAGGTGTCGTAGCCGTCAGGCAGCTCGCTTATGAATTCATCCGCGCCCGCAAGCCTGGCGGCCGCGATTATCTCATCTCTTGTGGCGCCCGGCCTGCCGTAACCGATATTGCCCGCGACTGTATCTGAGAAGAGGTATACGTCCTGCTGCATCATGCCGATCTTTGTCCTGAGAGAGCGGACCTTGTACTCCCTGATGTCGCGCCCGTCGACTCTTATGACGCCGCCCGTTACATCGTAGAACCTCGGGATGAGGTTGCAGAATGTAGTCTTGCCGGCGCCGCTGGGCCCGACGATGGCGACGTTCTCTCCGCTTCTGATCCTGAGATCGATGTGGGAGAGCACGTGCCCGTCACCTGAGTGCTCAGAAGAAGGATCCTCGCTGTACGAGAAGGAGACATCGTCGAACTCTATCTCTCCTTTGACCTCGGAAGGCATGTCGACAGCGCCCGGCAGGTCGTCGACCTCGATGTGAGTGTCCATGACCTCGATGAATCTCTCGATGCCGGTGATGCCCTTCTGGAACTGCTCGGTGAATTCGACTATGCGCCTTATCGCCTCGAGCAGCACGCTCACGTACATGAGGTATGCGACGAAGTCGCCCGCGGTGATCTTGCCGTAGATAAGAGCGAGCGAGCCGAAGAATACGATGGATATGTACATCAGGCCGTCAAAGAACTTGGTGACGCTCCTGAAGCCTGCCATGCTCTTGTAGCTGACCTTTTTGGTCGTGAGGAAGCGGCGGTTGCCCTCCTCAAAGCGCTCCTCCTCGACATCCTCGTTGGCAAAGGACTTGGAGACCCTTATGCCGAGCAGGCTGTCCTCTACGTGAGAGTTGATCTCGCCGAGCTCACTGCGCTGCCACTTGAATGCCCTGCGCAGCTTGACCCTGTACCTGAGTGCAAAGAAGAGCATCATAGGTATGAGTGCAAAGAGCAGGAGAGTCAGCGGCACGTTGACCCTGATCAGCACGACGAAGGCCACGACGATCTTGACCGCCGCGATGAAGTACTCCTCAGGGCAGTGGTGGGCGAACTCCGCGATGTCGAAGAGGTCTGTGGTGATACGCGAGATCAGCTGGCCTGTCTTGTTATTGCTGTAGTAGCCGTACGAGAGCTCCTGGAACTTCTCGAAGAGGTCGCTGCGCATGTCCGTCTCGATGCGGGCGCCCATGACGTGGCCGGTGTTCTGCATGTAGTAGTTGGCCAGAACGTCTATGATGCGAAGTGCCATGTAGACCAGGGTGATGCGCACGACAAGCTCCACTGTGAGGGCCGACGGGTCGGTCGTCACTGTGTTGGTGATGAACCTGACGATGACCGGCAGCACCAGCTCGCAGGCGCTGGTCATGGCTGCGCACAGAAGATCGAAGACCAATATGTGCAGGTACGGTTTGAAGTATGGGAAAAACCGTTTGAGTAAATATTTTGTAGATATGCTTTGCTGTTCCATGGGTTACATTTTACTTCATTTCTTGGGGAACAGATAAAATTTTTTACAGAACCCGCGGCTTTTTTGCCGGGGAGCGTCCGGACGGAGCGTTTCACCGCAATTACTGATTGAAGAATCAGGGCGTTTTATATACAATAACCGTTGGTTTTAAAAGGAAAGACAGGTCTGCGAAGACAGGCCGGAGGGAAGGTCTGAGGATACGGACCATAGACAGATCAATAGACAGGTCCGGAAGACGGATTAAAGGTGACATATGGAACTAAACAAGAGGACCGCTGAGAAGGCGGCCATGACAGTAGCAGGCAATCTAATATATGCGATGGGCGTCAATCTGATGATCAACCCGCTCCACTTATACAGCGGAGGCTTCACGGGTATCTCGCAGCTCATCAGGCTCTTCCTGCTCGAGGTGCTCCACCTCCCGCAGATACCGGGAGTGGACTACATGGGCATCATCTACTTCACGATCAACCTGCCGCTCTTCTTCTACGCATACAAGGTCATGGGCAGGAAGTTCTGCATCACCACCCTGATCTCGATCGCGATGGCATCCGCCTTCCTCGGCATCATACCGGTGCCGAAGACACCTATAGTCGAGGACCGCATACTCGCCGCCGTGACGGGAGGCATAGGATCCGGAGTAGGAGCGGGGCTTGTCCTGAGAGCCGGAAGCTCGCAGGGCGGACAGGACGTCATCGGAGTCTGCCTTGCCAAGACGCATCCTAACTTCAAGGTCGGCACCATCGGCATCATCATCAGCATATGCATCTACTCGATATGCCTGTTCATATACGACATACCGACCGTGCTCTACTCGATCATCTTCGCCGTGGTCACGGGCATCGGCATAGACAGGGTACACGTCCAGAACATCAAGCAGGAGTGCATGATCATCACCAAAAAGCCGGGACTCTCGAGAGCCATCATGGATGATCTGGGCAGGGGAGTAACCGCGCTCGACGGCGAGGGCATGTACACCGGCGAGGGCACCTATGTGCTGATCACCGTAATAAGCAAGTACGAGGAGCCTCATCTCAGGGAGCTTATCGCTCACCACGATGAGCACGCCTTCATGATAATAAGCGATAATATCAGGGTCGTGGGCAACTTCCAGAAGCGCTTCACGGACTGATTGTGGTACAATAACTTGGTATGGTTTTCTTTAAGATTTTACTGATAATACTGGTATCGGCACCGGTCATCGCTGCTGCCTGGCTGTTCTACGGACAGGTGATAGGATACATCAACGCCAAAAACCGCCAGGAGAAGAAAAGGAGAAATGAATGAGAGGACTGTTCATAACTCTTGAAGGCGGGGACGGAGCCGGCAAGTCGACGCAGATAACGAACATCGAAAGCTTCTTTGGATCAAAGGGGCTTGTTGTCGTGCATACAAGAGAGCCGGGCGGGACTCATATAGGCGAGAAGCTCAGGGAGATACTGCTCGACAAGGGCAACGGCGAGATGCAGGATGTGACTGAGATGCTCATCTACGCAGCGTCCAGAGCCCAGCACGTCAGAGAACTCATAATCCCTGCCCTCGAGGAGGGCAAGGTAGTCATATGCGACAGGTTCACGGATTCCTCCATAGCCTATCAGGGCTACGGCAGAGAGCTCGGCAAGCAGGTCGCGGAGGTCAACGCCAGGGCTACAGGCGGTCTACAGCCGGACATCACGTTCTGGCTCGACATCGACCCGGAGACCGGACGCCGTCGCGCCGGCAAGGCGGGCGAGCTCGACAGGCTCGAGCTCGAGCAGCTTGACTTCCACTACAGGCTTTACGATGGCTACAAGGCGCTTCTTGAGAAGTATCCGGAGAGGATCAAAAGGATAGACGCTTCGCGCTCGATCGATGAGATGCGCGATGAGATCTATGCGTATCTTGAGGAGCTCTGCGCCGCCAGGGGGCTGTAGGACATGAGAGATATAAATGAGCTGATCTCGAATATAAAGGGAGGCGGCAGCAGCGCCCACGCGTACATAATCGAGGGTGCGTCCGCAGCATCCAGGGAGGAGCTTATACAGATGCTCATCTCGGGCCTTGGCATCCACGGCATGGACATCGTGCGCATGCAGATGAGCGGCAAGAACGGCTACAGGACAGAGGATGCAAATGCCTTCAGCGAGAGGCTTGAGATGGGAGCCTACGGCAGCTACGTGCTCGGCATCATAGACGATGCAGACAGCCTGAGCGAGGTAGTGCAGAACAAGCTCTTAAAGACCCTCGAGGAGCCGCGCGACTCTGTCATACTCCTGCTCGGCACCGCCAACAGGGACAGCCTCCTCAGCACCGTGCAGTCAAGGTGCAGCGTGCTGAGGCTCGCCGATTATCTCGAGGATGCCGGCGATGAAGAGGACGTGAGCGAGGCTATACGCGATGCGGCCGCACTCATGACCGCAGACGATACGGCCTTCCATGAATTCAGAGATGCCATAGACAAGTGTGTCAAGACCAGGGGAGACGCGCTGAGGCTCATCGACGTGCTCGAGGAGAGCCTGAGAGAGAGCATGCGGCAGGGAGACGATCCTCTCAGCGACGCATGCCGCATAGAGCTGGCCGAAAAGGCCCGCATGGATATCGAAAGGGATATGGACAAGAGCAGAGCGCTGAAGCGCCTGTACCTGGAAATCAAAGGATAGAGGAGATATATAAATGGTTGAGATAGTAGGCGTCGGATTCGCCAAGTCCGGCAAGACATATTACTTCGACCCTAAGGGCGAGAAGTACGAAGTGGGAGAGAAGGTCATAGTCGAGACCGCAAGAGGCAAGGAGCTCGGCCACATCCTGCTCGCCAACAGGGAGGTCGACGAGTCTGAGCTCGCGGCGGAGCTAAAGCCGATCGAACGAAAGGCCAATGACAAGGATCTAAGGAGATATCAGGAGAACCTCGAGAAGAGAGACGAGGCCATGAAGACCTGCGCCGAAAAGATCCGCAAGCACGGACTGGACATGAAGCTCGTCGACGTAGAGTTCATGATCGACGGCTCCAAGATCGTGTTCTACTTCTCCGCTGACGGCAGGGTGGACTTCAGAGAACTCGCCAAGGATCTTGCGAGCCACTTCCGCAACAGGATAGAGCTGCGCCAGATCGGAGTCAGGGACGAGGCGAGGATGCTCGGAGGCCTCGGTATCTGCGGCAGACCTCTCTGCTGCAGTAAATGGCTGACGGACTTCCATCCGGTATCCATCAAGATGGCCAAACAGCAGAACCTCTCGCTCAACCCGACCAAGATCTCGGGTACCTGCGGCAGGCTCATGTGCTGCCTCAACTTCGAGGACAAGACATACAAGGAGCTCCGCAAGGGCATGCCAAAGGACAACGAGAGAGTAGAGACTCCGGGAGGCCTTGCCAAGGTCGTCAACGTCGATTACTTCAACGGGCGCATCAACACCCGCGCGATCGAAAAGGACCCTGAGACAGGCGAGGAGGTATTCTCCCAGGAGATCATCCCTTACACCAGGGAGGAGATCAAGCGCATCGGCAAGAACGCCCGCAAGGGCAAGCCTGAGGCCGAGGAGATCGCAGAGGATGTAGCTGAGATCGCCTCATCGGCTGACGAAGAAGAGATCCGCGAGCTCCAGGAGCTGATGAGTGAGTTCTGATGGAGAGGACCGACGATACGGGATTCGGAGGCATCCGGGTCATACAGACAAAGGGAGACGGATACGGAGTGGACTCCGTGCTGCTCGCAGCCTTTGCTGCCGGAGAGACCGGGGCGCCGGGCATAGCGCCGGGCTCTCGCATAGCGGACCTCGGCACGGGCTCGGGAGTGGTGGCGTTCATACTTCATCACAAGCTCGGCGAGGCTGAGATCACGGGTTACGATATAAGGAGCTCTGCCGTTGACAGGGCCAGGCGTGCCTGCGTGCTCAACGGTCTTGCAGATGACATCTCCTTTGAGGAATGCGACATAAAAGACATAGACGGCAAGGGGACTTTTGATGCGGTGGTATCCAATCCGCCGTACTTCAGGCGTACCCCGGATGAGCCGGGAGCGAGCGATCCCGACGAGCGGTACATCGCGCGCCACGAGCTGAGTGCCGACATAACCGACTTCACCCGCATAGCGGCTTTGATGCTGAGAGAAGGCGGCAGCCTCTGCCTGGTCCACAGACCCGACAGGCTGGCCGACATAATCTGCGCTATGAGGGAGGCCGGCATAGAGCCAAAAGAGCTCCAGCTGGTGGTCCCCGAGGCGGGCAAACCGGCCAACATAGTACTGGTGAGAGGCGTCAGGGGAGCGGGCCCGGAGCTTCGCACTCTGCCCGTCATAGAGGTGCGTAACAAAGACGGCTCATATACCGGTCTCATACTCAAAATATACGAAAGAACAGCGTCCTGATTATTGAACAAAAGGACGCTGTTTTATATAATAATATCAATAAATGCGTCCTCATCCGGATGGGGTCTGCACGGTAGATAAAAGGAGTGATAACTATGATAACAGTAAGTGTTAAAGGCGTACTGATAGGAGTGCTGCTCATAGCTCTCATCGTACTCGTGGTATTCCTGATCGTGCTGGTATCCAACGTGACAGATACGATCAAAAAGGCCAACGCGATAATCGACGGAGGCACCAACGCAGTAGTAAGCGCAAAGGCCAAGGTGGACAATGCAGGCGCTACCGTCAAGGAGGGCGTGGCCAAGGTCGGAAGCGTGGCTTCTGTTGGCGTGAACGCAGGCCAGAAGGTAATCGACAAAATCATCAGATAGCGGAGGGGATCAGATATGTTAACAGGAATCACTATCAATCAGATCCTGGCATTCTGTCTTGTCGCCGTGCTGGTCGCATTCGTCTGCGTGCTCGGATACATGGCAGTCCATGCCGTGGAACTCATCAAAAAATCCAAAGCCCTGGTCGAGACAGGCAACAACCTCGCAGAGGGAGCTGAGTCAAAGCTTGACGAACTCAGCGGCAAGGTCTTCGAGGCGGTCAACGGCGTCATCGCCGACACATCCGTTGCGGTCAAGGCGGTCGCGGGCTGCGGCATCGTGCTCACCGGGATCGGACTTGTGAAGCTGGTCGGAAAGATCGTCCTCGGCAGGTCCGGGTTGCTCAGCGGATTCGTGAGCAGGCGCGAGCGCAAAAAGGCGGAGAAGGAAATCCAGATCTCAAGAGACACGATCAAAAAGATCAACAAACAAAAGAAGCTCGAGAGAGAGGCCTTCGAAAAGGCCGAGAGACAAAGAGAAAAGATCGCCAAAAAGGAAGCCAAAGTTGCAAAGGCAGTGGCCAGGAAGGCCAGAGCTGATGCAAAGGCCGAGGCCAAAAATCTCAAAGCTGAGAACAAAGCAGCCGCTAAGGCAGCCGCAGTAGCCGCTGCAGTCGCAGTCAAGGCAGCCAAGGCCGAAAAGAAAGCTCTCCTCAAGGCGGAGCGCCTCGAAAAGGAACTCGCAGCCAGAGCCGCCAGAGTCGAGACAAAGGCCGTCAAGGTAGCTGCGAAGGCTGAGAAGAAGGCCGCAAGAGTCGCCGCCAGGGCTGACAAGGCCGCTGCAGTCACAGCCACAAAGCTCGACAAAAAGAAACTCAAAAAGGCAGCCAAAAAGCACAAAAAAGAACTCAAAGATATCAGTGACACGGCCAGAGAGATCGCAAAGGAGACTGCTCACAAGGCAGCCGCCAAGGTCGAAAAGGCTGACAAGAAGACAGCAAAAAAGACAGCCAGGAAGGCCGCCAAAAAGGTCGCGTTCAAGGCTGCGGGCACAGCAGCCGCTGCCGCAAGGACAGTAGCTCATGCCGAAAAGAAAGTCCTCTGCAAGGCCGGCAAAAAGGCCATGCATAAGGCAAAGGACAGGATCGCAGCCAGGAGAGCTGCTAAGAAGTCCGAAGAATAAACCTACCGGAGATAATTAATGGCAAAAATATTAGTTAACAACAGCGGGCCTCTCCACGGAGAGGTTGAGATAAGCGGCGCCAAGAACTCAGTGCTGCCGCTTCTTGCCGCGACACTTATGACAGAAGACGTCTGCGTGATCGAGGATGTTCCCGATCTCGCAGATGTCAGCGTTATGAAGCAGATGCTCAGGAATTACGGGACCGATGTCGACGACAGCGAGGCCGGAATCATCAGGACGTCCACAAAGGAGATCAGATCCTGCGAGGGCGACAGGGACCTGGTCCAGGAGATGAGAGCATCTCTTTTTACTATGGGTCCGATGCTCGCCAGATACGGCAAGGTCGTAATGCCAATGCCGGGCGGATGCACTATCGGCAAGAGACCTATCGACCTTCACCTCAAGGGCTTCAGGGCCCTCGGAGCCGAGGTCATCGAAGACGAAGCCAACGAAGTAGTGACGGTATCCGCAGGTCCTGAGGGCCTGGTCGGAGACGCCATCTACCTCGACTTCCCGAGCGTGGGAGCCACAGAGAACATCTTAATGGCGGCTACCATGGCAAAGGGCACGACCATCATAGAGAACGCAGCCAAGGAGCCGGAGATCATCGATCTGGCCAACCTCCTCAACAAGATGGGAGCCAGGATCAAGAGCGCCGGCACCGACATGATCAGGATCGAGGGAGTCGAGAGGCTCTCGGGCTGCATCCACGAAGCCATCCCTGACAGGATAGAGACGGGCACATTCATGCTGGCCGCCGCCATCACAAGGGGAGACATACTCATCAAAAACGCCCTCCCGGGCCACGTCAGACCGATAGTCGCCAAGCTCAGGGAGTGCAATGTCGACATCGAGATACTGCCTGAGGGCATCTACGTCGACGCAAGAGACAGAGAGCTCAAGGCTACGGACATCAAGACGCTGCCGTTCCCGGGCTTCCCTACAGACATACAGTCGCCGTTCATGGCATTCCTGTGCACAGTCAACGGCAAGAGCTTTGTCAGGGAGACGGTATTCGAGAACAGATTCATGCATGTTGTCGAGCTCAACCGAATGGGAGCCGACATCAGCACAGAGAACAGCAGAGAGGCTATCGTCCCGGGCGGACGCAAGCTCCACGGCGCCAAGGTAAGAGCGACCGACCTGAGGGCCGGTGCCGCCATGGTGCTCGCAGGACTTGTCGCGACGGGCACGACGGAGATAAGCGAGATTTATCATATCGAACGCGGCTACGAGGATCTCGTAGGCAAGTTCAAGGCTCTCGGAGCCGACATCATGAAGATAGAGGACTGATAATAGTACGGAGGCCATCATGACGGACATGAAGTATCTCAGACTGCTTGCTGAGAAGTTCCCTAACCGCAGCGCGGTAAGGACGGAGATCATCAACCTTAAAGCCATACTGGCTCTGCCAAAGGCGACGGAGTTCTTCCTGAGCGACATCCACGGAGAGTACGACGCGTTCCAGTATTTTGTCAGGAGCGGCTCCGGAATGATACGCATGAGGATAGATGAGGTGTTCGGCAATATCCTCACGGAGAGCGAGTGCGACGATCTGGCCGCTCTCGTATATGACCCTGAGGCTGAGATGGCCAGGAGAGAGAAGTCCGAGAACGACTTCGACGCATGGTCAAAGGTGGCCATCAGGAGGCTGATCGCGGTATGCCGCATAGTCTCCAACAAGTACACAAGATCCAAGGTCAAGAAACGTCTCCCTGATGACTACGCATACATCATGGACGAGCTGCTCTTCGCAGACGATGTGCCTGACAGACACAAGTACTACGACCAGATCATCGATACGCTGATCGAGTACGGAGCCGCAAGAGAGTTCATCTGCGACATCTCCGAGACCATCGCCAACATGACGGTCGACAGACTTCACATCATAGGCGACATATTCGACAGAGGCCCTAAGTCCCATGTCATCATGGACTACCTCATGGCCAACCGCGGAGTGGACATCCAGTGGGGCAACCACGACGTGCTGTGGATGGGAGCCGCATGCGGCAACCGCTCATGCATCGCCACCATGATCCGCATCAACGTACGCTACAACAACTTCGACATGCTCGAGGTCGGCTACGGCATCAACTTAAGGCCGCTCGCTTCTCTTGCACAGGAGATCTACGGAGACGATCCGTGCGAGTACTTCAAGCCGAACGTCCTCGAGACCAACAGATACGACCCTATACCGCCTGAGCTCGCGGCCAAAATGCACAAGATGATCTCCATCATCCAGTTCAAGGTCGAGGGCCAGGAGATACAGGCTCACCCTGAGTACAAGCTTGACCACCGCAACCTCCTCGAGGCCATCGACTTCAAGAAGGGCACGGTCAGGGTCGAAGGAGTCGAGTATCCGATGAGAGACATGAACCTCCCTACAGTCGATCCGGCCGATCCTTACAGGCTGACCGAAGAGGAAGAGGAAGTCATGGTGGCTCTCGAGTCCTCGATACTAAATTCCGAGAAACTCCAGAGACACATCAACTACATGTTCTCGCACGGAGCGCTCTACAAGGTCATGAACGGCAACCTCTTCTATCACGGCTGCATGATCTTCAACGAGAGAGGCAATTTCAAGACAGTCGAGATAGACGGCCAGAAGCTCAGAGGAGCCGCATACCTGCGCAAGCTCGACGAGATGATCAGAAGCGCCCGCGGCAAGCAGCCTGACGGCAGGACTCAGGCCGAGGCGGCGTCGATCATGTGGTACCTCTGGCTGTCGGAGGATTCGCCTCTGTTCGGCAAGGACAAGATGACCACCTTCGAGAGATACTTCATCGAAGACAAGGCCACACACAAAGAGCATACAGTGCCTTACTACAAGCTCATCGAAAAGGAAGAGACGGCCAACAAGATCCTCAGGGAGTTCGGTCTCGATCCAAAGACCGGCAGGATATTGAACGGCCACGTGCCTGTCAAGATCATCAAGGGCGAGACCCCGATCAAGGCCGGCGGCAAGCTCTTCATCATCGACGGAGGCATCTCAAAGGCATATCACAAGACTACGGGCATCGCGGGCTACACCGCCATACTCACATCCAAGCACATGTATCTCGCAGAGCATAAGCCATACGAGCCGCTCAAGGAGGACGGCACCCAGGTATTCCACAGGCCTGTCATGCACCTCGTACACACGGCTCCTGAGAGACTGATGATCAGAGACACCGACAACGGTGCAGAGCTCAGGGATCAGATCAAGTGGCTCGAGGCTCTCCACGATGCATTCGTGAGCGGCAGCATCCGCGAGGCTTACTGATAACGGAGGTCAGCATGATCATCACAAAGATAATGGGAGGAGTGCTGTTTGCGCTCTGCATCTGGTACATACTCATACTTTACAAAAACAACAGAAATAAATTCTAAGGAGACGAAATGTATCTGGACAGTAATCTGATGGCGCTGGCCATAATACCGGGCCTGCTGCTTGTTATCTATGTATACAAAAAAGACAAGGTCGAAAAGGAGCCTGTAAATCTCATAATCAGGATCATCCTTTACGGCGTCATATCGTGCATCGCGGCTGGATTTATCGAGACATTCGAGAGCTCATTCCTGCCTCAGTATGAAAAGGGCACCATAGAGTACGCGCTGACGACATCCTTCCTCTGCGCGGCGCTCGTCGAGGAGACGGTCAAGTACCTCGCGATGAGGCTGGGCTCATGGAAGTATCCGGGCTTCAACTACAGGTTTGACGGCATAGTCTACGGAGTGTCTGCCGGAGTCGGCTTTGCGATCTACGAAAACATCATGTACGTCGCGAGCTACGGCTTTGCGACCGCAGTGGTCAGGGCATTCACTGCAGTGCCTCTTCACGCGTTCTGCGGAGTATTCATGGGAGTCTTCTATGCGTATTCAAAGAAGGCCAGCATTCTGGGCCGGAGCACTATAGGCTACACATTGCTTGCGCTCATCGTGCCGATGATCATCCACGGCATCTACGACACTTGCGCGTTCATGGGCAACAAGGGTACTGTGCCTTTCATGATCTTCGTAGTGCTTCTGTACATCGCAGCCATCGCGACCATCAGGAAGATGTCGAGAGAGGACTACAGGGCAGGCTTCTACCCGGGACCACGGACGATGGATTACTAGGCGTCCGGACTTAGACTTAAGAGGATAATAAATGGGAACCATCCGCGAGATGATCAGCGATGATCTGACATATCTGTATAACAACGGTAAGCTGTATCATGCTTACAGAACTTTCGGCGCTCACATCGAGGATGGGGGCGTCCGGTTTACTGTATGGGCACCGGACGTAAGAGCCGTCAGGGTTGTCGGCGATTTTAATGACTGGAACGAATGGGATGAGGGCGGCCTGCTCGAAGAGATAGGCAGCACCGGCATCCACAGCGGCTTCATACCGGGAGCCAAGGCGGGAGACCTCTATAAATACGATATCGAGACGGCCTGGGGAGACCACCTTTTAAAGGCTGACCCGTTCGCCTTCGGAGCAGAGCTGAGACCCGGCACCGCATCCAAAGTCACAGACCTCGGATACAGATGGAGGGACGGCAAGTGGATGAAGGCAAGGGCCAAGGCGGATACTTTTACGTCACCCATGAACATCTACGAGTGCCATCTCGGATCGTGGAAACGCTACGAGGGAGAGAACGGCTTCTACTCGTACAAGGAGCTCGCAGACCAGCTCGTGCCTTATGTCAAGGAAATGGGCTACACACATGTGGAGCTCATGCCTGTCATGGAGCATCCGCTCGACAAGTCCTGGGGCTACCAGGTGACGGGCTACTACGCACCGACCGCGCGCCACGGAAGCCCTAAGGAATTCAAGCATCTCATAGACGAATTCCACAGGGCGGGCATCGGAGTCATACTCGACTGGGTGCCGGGACACTTCTGTCCTGACGACCATGGCCTCAGAGACTTCAACGGCGGCAAGCTCTACGAGAGCGAGATACATCCGGACTGGGGCACATACAAGTTCGACTTCGGCAGGCCTCAGGTGAGGAGCTTCCTCCTCTCCAACGCCATGTTCTGGCTCGATGAGTATCATGCGGACGGCATCAGGGTCGACGGCGTCAGCAGCATGCTCTACCTGAACTTCGGCATCACCGACAGATCTCAGATGAAGTACAACATATACGGCGAGGAGGGCAATCTTGAGGCAATAGATTTCCTCAAGGAGCTCAACTACATGGTCGGTACCAACGTGCCGGGCGCCGTTATGATAGCCGAGGAGAGCACGGCATGGCCGATGATCACCTGGCCTACAGACAAGGGCGGCCTGGGCTTCCACTACAAGTGGAACATGGGCTGGATGCACGACACCCTCGAGTACATGTCATGCGACTTCCCGTGGAGAAGCGACAACCACAACAAGCTGACCTTCTCCATGACATACGCCTACAGCGAGAACTTCGTACTGCCTCTGTCGCACGACGAGGTAGTGCACGGGAAACGGTCTCTTATCGGCAGGATGCCGGGAGACATCTGGAGGCAGTTCGCCGGCATAAGACTTCTGTCCATGTACCAGATGACGCATCCGGGCAAAAAGCTCAACTTCATGGGCCACGAGATCGCGCAGTTCATCGAATGGCGCGAGTACGAGGGACTGGAGTGGTTCCTCCTGGACTTCGACAACCATGAGAAGTACCAAAAGTATATAAAGACACTCAACCACATCTACACAGATCACCCGGCGCTGTGGTCGAACGACACGGACTGGGAGGGCTTCAGCTGGATAGATCCTGACAACCGCGGCCAGAACGTCCTGACGTTCATCAGGCAGAGCGGCACTGAGAAGGATGAGGACAGAGAGCTCCTGATATGCGTATTCAACGCCGGCACCGAGGCCTTCGACGAGTTCGATATCGGAGTGCCTGAGCCGGGATACTACAAGGAGATAATCAATTCAGATGACGAAAAGTTCGCAGGATCGGGCAGAGTCAACACAAGACAGGTAAAGGCCCGCAAAAAGCCTATGCACGGCATGCCGTATTCCATAACGGTGAGGATGCCGGTAATAGGCGGCGCGATCTTCAGACATAAATAATCAAAAGAGAAGGGACATATTTAACTAATGATCAAAACCAAAGAAGAATTCATCAAGCAGTATAACTACATAGCGAAGGCTCTCTTCGGAAGAGGCCCTGAGCATCTCGACACAAGAGACAGATACACCGTACTGGCGGCTCTTATCAGGAGAGAGGCTTACGACAGATCCGGAGAGCTCGAAGGCGGGAAGGAAGGCAAGAAGGTCTACTACTTCTCCATGGAGTTCCTCATCGGAAAGCTCATGGAGAACTACCTGCTCAACCTCGGCATCCGCAAGACCGCCGAGGAGGGACTCAGGGAGCTCGGCATCGAGATCGAAGACCTCTTTGAGTGCGAGCCTGATCCGGGCCTCGGCAACGGCGGACTCGGAAGACTGGCTGCCTGCTTCCTCGATTCCATGGCTGCGCTCGACATCCCGGGCGACGGCATGGGCCTGAGATACAAGTTCGGACTCTTCAAGCAGAGGATAGAGAGCGGCTACCAGCTCGAGCTGCCTGATGCATGGCTCGATGAGGGCTATCCGTGGGAGACGGCCAAGCCTTACGACTCGGTCATAGTCAGATTCGGCGGCAAGGTCGAGAGGACCATGGTCAATGGCAAAATGAACTACAAGCACGTCGACTACACGACTATCAGAGCGGTGCCTTATGATGTACCGGTCATCGGCTTCGGCGGCAGGACGGTCAATACGCTCCACCTCTGGGACGCTCAGCCTGTGCACGACAGCATCGACATGGATGCATTCAACGCAGGCGACTACAGCAGGGCCATGGCGGAGAGGAGCCAGATCGAGGCGATCACCTCGATACTCTATCCGGACGACACAAACGGCATCGGCAAGCAGCTCAGACTGAGACAGGAGTACTTCCTGGTCGCAGCCGGCATCGGCAGGATCGTCAAGGAGTACAAGGACCGCTACGGCGACTCTGAGTGGGACAGGCTCCCTGACAGGATACAGATACATATCAACGACACGCATCCTACGATGTGCATACCTGAGCTCATGAGAGTTCTCATCGACGAGGAGGGCGTAGAGTGGAAGGACGCATGGGAGATCACCAAAAAGACAGTATCGTTCACCAACCACACGGTGCTGCCTGAGGCTCTCGAGAAGTGGCCTATCCCTCACTTCCAGCAGCTGCTCCCGAGGATCTACATGATCATCGACGAGATCAACAGACGCTGGCAGACAGAGCTCCCACAGAACGTAGCGGACTTCCACGATATCTCAATGGGTACATCCGCCCTCTGGGACAACGAGATCAGGATGGCCAATCTCTCGGTCATCGGAAGCCATTCGGTCAACGGCGTATCGGCGCTCCACAGCGATATACTGACCAAGACCGTGTTCAAGGAGTTCTACGAGCTCAACCCTAAGAAGTTCAACAACAAGACAAACGGCATAAGCCACCGCAGGTTCATGATGCAGGCCAATCCGGGACTTGCCGATCTCATCGACAGGACCATAGGCGATGAGTGGCAGACGGACTTCGATCAGATCAAAAAGCTCGAAGCCTATGCTCAGGACAGCGCATTCCTCGATGATCTCATGAAGGTCAAGAGGGACAACAAGCTCAGACTTGCGAAGTACATAAGCGACAACATGGAGATCGACGTCGATCCGGATTCCGTATTCGACGTCCAGGTCAAGAGGATGCACGCCTACAAGAGGCAGCTCCTCAACGCGTTCAAGATCCTCGACCTGTACAACAGGCTCAAGGAGGACCCGGACCTCCCGATCAGGGATCATACATTCATCTTTGCCGGCAAGGCCGCTCAGGGATATGCGTTCGCCAAGGAAGTCATCAAGTTCGTCAACAGCCTTGCGGACATCATCAACAGCGACCCTGTGGTCAGCAAGAGGATCAAGGTGGTATTCATCGAGAACTTCCGCGTATCCAACGCTCAGCTGATCTATCCGGCAGCCGACATAAGCGAGCAGATCTCGACAGCCGGCAAGGAAGCCAGCGGCACCGGCAACATGAAGTTCATGATGAACGGAGCAGTCACGCTCGGCACCATGGACGGAGCCAATGTCGAGATAAGCCAGCTTGCGGGCATGGACAATATCTGCATCTTCGGCTACTCCTCGGAGGAGGTCGAGAACTTCTACAGGCGCGGCGGCTACTCCGCACAGGGCTGCGTAGATCAGGACCCGAGACTCGCACGCATCGTAACACAGCTTGTGGACGGCACGTTCAAGAGCTGCGGCTACGACTTCTGGGGCATACACGACGCTCTCATGAGGAGCAACGACGAGTACTTCGTGCTCGGAGACTTCGACTCCTATGTAAAGACCTGGGAGGAAATGGGCCGGATCTACGGAGACAAGGAGAGATGGGCGAGGATGTCGCTTGCCAACATAGCGAACTCATCGTTCTTCTCGAGCGACCGCACAATAAGAGAGTACGCGGACGACATCTGGAATATTTAAGTCACAGTTAACTGAGGATCGCGGGCCATCTCCCGCGGTGCTATGAAGAGGTAAGAGGAGGCTGATCTCATGAAAAAGAAACAATGCATCGCCATGCTGCTTGCCGGAGGGCAGGGCAGCAGACTCGGACGCCTTACGACGAATATCGCCAAGCCGGCGGTATCGTTCGGAGGCAAATACCGTATCATAGACTTCGGATTATCGAACTGTGTCAATTCGGGAATTGATACAGTGGGTATACTCGTGCAGTACAAGCCTCTCGTCCTCAACAAGTACGTGGGGACAGGTGAATCCTGGGACCTCGCGGTAGCCGACGGAGGAGTCCACATACTGCCGCCGTACGCCGGAGAGACAGGCGGCGAGTGGTATGAGGGCACGGCCGACGCCATCTATCACAACATAGACTTCATCGACATGTACGCGCCTGAGCACGTTCTGATACTCTCGGGCGACCACATCTACAAGATGGACTACAACCTCATGCTCGAAGAGCACCTCAAAAAGGACGCGGACCTTACGGTATCCGTCATCGAGGTACCTTGGGAGGAGGCGAGCCGCTTCGGCATCATGACGGCTGATGAGGAGGGCAATATAGTCAAGTTCTCCGAGAAGCCAAAGGAACCGGACAGCAACCTCGCGTCCATGGGCATTTACATCTTCAGATGGGATGCTCTGCGCAAGGCCCTGCTCGAGGACCACGAGGCCGAGAAGACAGGCCACGACTTTGGCGGAGACATCATCCCTAAGATGCTCGCAGAGCAAAAGAAACTCATCGTATACAGATTTGAAGGCTACTGGAGAGACGTCGGGACCGTCAAGAGCTATTACGACAGCCAGATGGATCTCATGGACGACATCGAGGAGATCAATATCTACACCAAGGAGAACAAAATATTCTCCAACTCCAATATGTTCCCGCCGCAGTTCATAGGACCTGACGCCAATATACGCGACTCGCTCATATGCAACGGCTGCACCGTGTACGGCACGGTCAAGCACTCGATCCTCGGATCGGGCGCGGTTGTGGGAGCCGGCTCGGTGATCGAGGACTCCATCATACTGCCGAACGCCATCGTGGGACGTGACTGCGTAGTCAAAAACGCTATCATCAACGAGGGCGTGGTCACAGGGGACAACGAGCAGATGGTGAGCGCGGAAGGCAAGATCGAAGTATTCGGCAAGGCCAAATTGTCAATATAGGAGGGAGGCGCAGCAATGAAAACCGTTGGACTTATATCAGCTAACTACAACAGCACTCTGTTCGGCGACATGCTCAAAAGCAGATCGCTGGCTTCGCTTCCTTACGGAGGCAGATACAGACTCATAGACTTCGCTCTGTCAAACATGGCCAATTCGGGCATCACGACCGTAGGCATCATCGCGCCGCACAATTCCGGCTCGCTGGTCGACCACGTCGGAGTAGGCAGACCATGGTCTCTCGACCGCAAGAATGGCGGACTCTTCATCATGCCGGGCTCGGCGTACGGACTGCAGTCGTCGGGCAGCAGATTCCTGCTGAGAGACATCATCAAGTGCAGGGCCTTCTTTGAGAGGGACGGAGCCGACTATGTCATCATGGCCGGCGGCACGGACGTATGGAACATCGATTTCAGGCCTCTCATCGAGCAGCACGAAAAGGGCGATTATCCGATCACCATGGTGTACAAAAAGGTGCCAAGAGGCGAGGACTATCTGGGATACTTCCTCGATCTTGACGAGAACGGCAAGGTCAGGGCCATCAACGAGAACGGCTACGCGTGGTCGAACTACTTCGCCGACTGCTTCATAGTCGACAGAGAGTACATGCTCGACTTCATGGGATGGTACGATACCCTTGAGTACATGGACATGATCCAGATCATCAAGGACAACATGGATACAACAGACATAGGCAGCTTCGAATTCAAGGGCTACCTCGGCAAGATCAAGAACCCTACGGACTTCCTCAAGGTCAATCAGGCGATGACTGACTACGAGATCCGCAACGAGGTCTTCTGCGATCCGGTCAGACCAATCTTCACCAAGACCCAGGACGAGGCTCCTGTACTGCACTCGGCTGATGCCGATGTACGCAACTCGGTCATCTCGGCCGGCTGCCGCATCGAGGGCAAGGTCGAAAACAGCATCATCTTCAGAAGCGTCAACGTGGAGAAGGGCGCTGTCGTCCGTAACAGCGTCATAATGATGCACGGCACCATCGGAGAGGGAGCCGTCATCGACAATGTCATCGCGGACAAGTTCGTCACCATAAGCGAAGGCGTCAAGATCTACGGCGGCGACGGGGAGCCTGTTGTCATCGGCAAGAAAAAAAGGATCTGATAAGGGTATTAGACTATGGCAGACAAGAAAAAAGTATTATTCGCGGCATTTGAGGCTACGCCGTTTGTAAAGACCGGCGGCCTCGGTGACGTGGCGGGCTCGCTCCCGTCATACATCAAGAATGACGAGTACGACGCAAGGGTCATCCTGCCTCTGCTCGGAGCCATTCCTGATGAGTACAAGCGCAAGATGAAGTACATCGAGAACTACGAGGTCAGGCTCGGATGGAGGTCCCTTTACTGCGGCCTCTTTACCCTGCGCAAGGGCAACATGACCTATTACTTCCTCGACAACGAGTACTACTTCAAGCGCGCTTCGGTATACGGCGAATTCGACGACGGAGAGCGCGTGGCCTTCTTCTCAAAGGCCGTGCTGGAGACGATCAGGCACATATCCCACAACTTCGCGCCTGACATCCTCCACTGCAACGACTGGCATACGGCTCTCGTACCGGTCTTCCTCAGGGAGCACTACAACGGCGACCGACTGTATGACCGCATCAAGACGGTATTCACGATACACAATCTCAAATTCCAGGGCCAGTACAGCAAGTACATGGTAGGCGATGTGCTCGGATTAAACGGTTCGCCGGCTGACGGCCAGATGAACCACGACGACTCGGTCAACTTCCTCCAGGGAGCGGTCATCTACTCAGACGCCGTGACGACAGTCAGCCCGACATATTCAGAGGAGATCTGCACCATGGCCTACGGCGAGCATCTCGAGGGACTCTTCGAGTCGCGCAGGTACAAGCTCCACGGCATCATCAACGGTATCGACCGCACCAACTTCGATCCGGCGACTGACCAGGCTATCGTTTCGAACTTCAACGCCGACAACGTCGCTACAAAGAAGCTCGAAAACAAGCTCGTCCTCCAGAGAGAACTGGGACTCAGAGAGGATCCCGAGGTTCCTCTCTACGTGATGGTGAGCCGCCTGACAACCCAAAAGGGAGCCAATCTCATCGCAGAGCTCCTGCCTGAGTTCAGGGAGCGCAACATGCAGCTTGCGGTACTCGGTACAGGCGACTTCGGATACGAACACGCCATCGGTGACTTCGCCTACCACAACAGCGAGAACTTCGCGGCGCGCATCACCTTCGACGAGGCGCTGTCCCGCAGATTCTACGCGGGCGCTGATGTATTCCTGATGCCGTCCCAGTTCGAGCCGTGCGGCCTCGCCCAGATGATAGCGATGCGCTACGGCACACTGCCTCTTGTAAGAGAGACGGGCGGTCTCAAGGACACGGTATCCGGATACTGGGATGCAGGCGAGAATGCCAACGGCTTCTCCTTTAAGGACTTCAACGCCGAGGGACTCCGCAACGCGGTAGACCTGTCGCTCACCCTGTGGTGGGACAAGCACGATATCTGGAACAAGCTCAGACAGAACGCCATGGCGATGAACTACGGCTGGGAGGAATCCGCGGCCAAATACCGCGAGCTCTACGACAGCCTGCTGGGGTAAGACATGAGGATTTATCACGATTCAAGAAACAAAACATACAGAGATCCAAGAGGTGCGGCTCCTGCCGGGAGCCGCATCCTTATTAAGGCGGACGTGCGCGAGTGCGTGGTCGAGAATGTCTGGCTCGAGACCTGGCGCGACGGAGAGGATCACGAGTTCACAAGGATGAACGCATCTTCCGGCGATGAGTCCGGCAGATACGAAGTCGAATTCAGGGTCCCTGAAGAGGGCTGCCTTGTCTGGTACAGATTCAGGGTGGACTTCAGCCAGGACGGCATCCACTCGGTCTATTACGGCAACAACGCCTCGAATCTCGGTGGTGCGGGCCGCATGGGCTCGGAGTGGGAGACAAGCCCATACCAGATCACGGTGTACAAACCGGCTGAGGTGCCTGAGTGGTACAAGAGCGGCATCGTATATCAGATATTCCCTGACAGGTTCGCCAGGGATGAGAACTGGAGAGGGCGCGTCGAAGAGGCCAACGCGCATATAAACGCGAGGCGGACGGACATCCATAGGACCATAATCGAGGACTGGTCCCAGCCTGCATACTACGGCAGGGATGCCGAGGGCAGAGTGACAGAGTGGCCTATGTACGGAGGCAGCCTCAAAGGCATCGAGGAGAGGCTCGACTATCTGAAGTCGCTCGGTGTCACTGTGATATATCTCAATCCGGTATTCGAGGCGACCTCAAATCACCGCTACGATACGGCCGACTACAAGAGGATAGACCCGGCTCTGGGCAGCGACGAGGACTTCAGGAGCCTCGCTGAGTCCGCAGGGAAGCGCGGCATTCGCATCATGCTCGACGGCGTCTTCAGCCACACCGGCTGCGACAGCATATATTTCGACAAATTCGGCAACTACAGCTCTCCTGCCGGCGGCAAGGCCGGCAAGAAAGGCGCCTGGGACAACGAGGACTCGCCTTACAGGAGCTGGTATAAGTTCGATGAGAGCGAGCCATGCGGCTACAAGTCCTGGTGGGGTGTAGACGACCTGCCTGAGGTGGACGAGAACGACAAGTCGTACAGGAAGTTCATACTCGGCAAGGGCGGAGTCATCGGGCACTGGATGCAGATGGGAGCTTCCGGCTGGAGGCTCGATGTCGCTGACGAACTGCCTGACTCCTTCATCGAAGAGGCGAGGAAGAGGATCAGGAAGACATCCCCGGACGGCCTCCTCATAGGAGAGGTCTGGGAGGATGCCAGCAACAAGATAAGCTACGACGAGAGGCGCATGTACCTGATGGGCGACGAGCTCGACGGCACGATGAACTACCCGCTCAGGGACATACTCCTCGACTACATAAACTACTCACTCGGATCGGGCAGGGCGGCTGCCGCGATCGAAAGCCTTGAGGAGAACTATCCGAGAGAGAACTTCTACGGAGCGCTCAACCTCATAGGAAGCCACGACCGCGAGAGGATCATGACGGCCATGGCGGCCGAGCAGGACTATGACTCTGCCACGCGCAAGGTCAAGCTGCTATCGACCCTCCAGTACGCGCTGCCGGGTGTGCCGTGCGTCTACTACGGAGACGAGGTCGGCCTGATGGGCGGAGCGGATCCTGCCAACAGGAGCGGTTATCCGTGGGGCTTTGAGAATCTCGATCTCGGCTACCACTACAGGATGCTGGGACTTATGTATCAGGAGCATCCGGCTCTGAGGAACGGACGCTTCACCATGCTCTCGGGCTCTCATGGCATAAGCGACGATATCTTTGCCTTCACGCTTGAGGGCAGGGACGCGGGCGGAGCTGACGAGACCATACTCGTCATCGCAAACCGCAGCTACGACAACACAGCGGTGGACCTCGGCAGCATAGACTCTATAAGAGGCAGCTATGCGCTCGAGCTTCTCACTTCAAAAGAATTAAGCATGGACGGAGGCAGCCTCGGCATGCTCGCCATGGACAGGCTCTCCGTCAAAATGATAAGCATCAGAGACAAGGCGCCTTGCAGCGGGGATAACAGCCGCAAGGCAGGCGTGGTCTGCCACCTCAGCTCGCTTCCTGTCCCGAATATCGGCAGGGGAGCCAGGGACTTCGCGGACTACCTCGCAAAGGCAGGCCTCGGCATATGGCAGGTGCTGCCTCTCAATCCGGCGGGCATCGGCAATTCGCCGTACAGCAGCTTCGCTTCATTTGCAGCCGACAGCAGATACATCGACCGCGATGAGCTTCCGGACACATCGGGTCTTGAGGACTTCATAAGGGCCAATGACTACTGGCTGCCTGACTACGTCGCATACACTGTGATCTGTGAGTCGCAGGGCGGCAGGCCGTGGCAGGAGTGGCCGGACGAGCTGAAGGCAATAGATCCTAAGAAGTATCTCACCTCTCTCAAGGGGGATGAGAAGGCAAGGGCTGATGAGCTCGCGCTCGACCAGTACTACTTCGATGTGCAGTGGAAGGCTCTCAGGAAGTACGCAAACTCGAAGGGCGTCGAGATAATGGGCGACCTCCCGATGTACATGGCAGCCGGAAGCGCGGATGTATGGGCCAACAAGGACCTCTTCAGGATGGATGAGGACGGCAGGCTCAGAGTCCACGCCGGAGTACCGCCTGATGCATTCAGCGGCGAGGGCCAGGACTGGGGCAACCCTCTCTACGACTGGGACAGGCTCAGGGAGACCGGCTACGAATGGTGGCTCAGGCGCATACGCCAGTGCGCGGAGCGCTTCGACATACTCAGGATAGATCACTTCAGAGGACTGTCTGAGTACTACGCCATCCCTGACGGAGGAGAGCCTCACGACGGATGCTGGCAGCACGGACCGGGACTCGCGTTCATGACTGCTGTAAGGAAGATGCTCGATGAAGAGGGGCTGAGCCTGAGACTCCTCGCGGAGGACCTCGGATTCCTCGATGCGGGAGTCAAGAACCTCATCAAGCTCGCGGGTCTGCCGGGCATGGACATCTGGCAGTTCAACGCATGGGACATGATGGAGATGTGCAGGGAGGAGCCTGACAAGGCGCGCATGAGAGCCTTCTACACGGGCACCCATGACAACGATACGCTCATGGGATTCCTCATCGGTGACAGGAATGATCCGGAGGATGTGAGCGAGGCCCTCGATGCGATCACCAAAATATACGAGAGCCCGTCGTGCCTGGCGATGATGCAGCTCCAGGATGTATTCCTGCTTGGCAGGGATGCCAGGATGAACGTGCCGGGAGTACCGGAGGGCAACTGGACCTGGAAGGTGCCGGCCGCCAGCCTCGAAGAGGCCTTCCCGGATGCAGACGAACGCGCCGCATGGCTGAGAGCCCTCGCAGAGCGAACCGGCCGCCTGTAATTGTGAAAGGAGACTGAATATGAATAACAGATCGAATGTACCGGCGATGATCTCATACATCACGTGGATAGGATTCCTTGTTGCGATGTTCATGAGAGATCCGACGGATGGCTTTACGGCCCACCATATGAATCAGGCACTGGTGCTCAACCTTGTCAGCATCGCCGGAGGGCTGCTCAACATCATACCGATTCTCGGCAATATGGCAGCAGCTGTGATATCCATCGCTGTGCTCGCAGCGGATATCCTCGGTATCTACCGTGCGGCTAAAGGCAGCACCGAACCGATCCCTGTCATCGGAGATATACATATCATCGGCTAGAGCCATATGCCGGCCGCCTCGGCAACCGATTCGCGGCGGCATCCGGCAGCATCCGGCATCCGGCTATTCCGGCTGAATCCGGCTGAGGTCACCTGCCAAGGTAAATGCAACATTGCCAAAGTAAATGCAACATTTTGAGGAATTTGGGTTCGAAAGACC
>SVCQ01000013.1 GCA_015058275.1 Clostridiales bacterium | reverse complement strand
TACAAATGCAGGAGGCAAAAGCCGCGTACTGCAGGGCAGTCACAAGCCCCCGCTTCTACAAGCGGTGGGTAGTTGACAAATTCCCTCCGCTCGGCTGCGCCTCAAAACGCAACCCTCAAAAAGAAAAATGCATCGTAATTTTCGCACTAAAAGAGTGTTAATTCAAACGGGATTGGCTTGTTTTCGTATTGTTTTTATATAAGTGCGAGATAACGTTCGATATATTCCGTCCATTATCTGTAATACGTCGTGTTTGATTCGCCTCTAAAGCTGTACGATTCTGCGATGCACCGCCGTGATCCTACTATATATCCGGTACAATTCCGCCCGCGCGCCCTAGTAGCCCTTGTAGCTTTTGCTCTAGTATCCCTTGTAGCTATGGCGGAAATCCTCGTCCTCCGTATCCTTTTTGAGCAGGCTCCTGATCCCGTGATATATCCCGCGCACTATGGCAAATATGAGGAACATCACCAGGAAGCCGGACAGGCCGTAGGCTATATCCTCGCTGTCCATCGTGCCGGTGCCCGAATACCACTGGCCTATCTCGATCGCAAAGCTCAGTACGAGTATTACCGTAAATACATATATCCACGTCACCACCATAGTATGACCGTGATTTGCAAGCCACTTGAAGATCGGGTAGATCACAAAGATAAGGGCCATGCCAAAGGCTCCGATCACGAGGAAATGGAGCTGCTTGTCGTCAAAGTAATAGCCGCCCGTATCGTTGATGCTGAGGATGCTGTCGTGCACCCTCGCTACCCATGTAATAAAGTTATATATCAGTTCTCTCATGTCAAAGATTTTACTTCATCCGGGCCCTCTGAATGTGTCGATTCAGCGGAAATCCCGTATTCAATTTGTGCCGTTTATCTGTTATGCTTACATAAGCTGAAAGCAATTAATTTAAAGCACAACGCGAGGATAATTTCAATGATCAAAACAGTAGGTATCGTAGGTGCGGGTGCCGTCGGCAGCTCGCTCATGTACGAAATGTATAAAAAGGACCCTGACAATGTCTACCTGGTCGCGACGGGAGAGCGTGCTGAACGCCTCGTCACCAAAGGCATCTCGGTCAACAACGAGGTCTTCTATCCAAATGTCTATTCGGACCCTTCGCAGGGAGTCCATCTCGATCTGATCATACTCGCTGCCAAGACCTACAGTCTTGATTCTGTAATCACGGACATCCGCCCTCTCATCGACAAGGATACCATCATCCTTCCTATCGAGAACGGCATCACGACGACCACTCTCCTCGAGGGCGAGTTCCCAGACAACCGCGTGTTCCACGGCATAGTCCTCAGGACAGACGCCCACCGCATGAGCCGCAGGGTATATTTCAACACCCTCGGAGAGATGCAGATCGGCTACGCCGACAACCGCGTGATCAAGCCTGAGGTACAGGAGGTCTGCGACAGGCTCAAGGAGCTCGGAGTCAACGTCAAGATATACGCAGACATGCGCAAGGCCAAGTGGCGCAAGTGGATGCTCAATACAGGAGCCAGTCAGACAGCTGTCGAAGTCCAGGCCGAGTGCGGTTTCTTCGGACAGGTCGAGGAAGTC
This sequence comes from Clostridiales bacterium, assembly GCA_015058275.1. Lineage (GTDB taxonomy): Bacteria > Bacillota > Clostridia > Peptostreptococcales > Anaerovoracaceae > Crickella. Next base: position 49,621 of record SVCQ01000013.1, on the reverse strand, counting down.
CGCGAGCTGATGAAGATGCTCATGGACGAGATCGTTGCCATCGGCAAGGCTGAGGGCGTGGACATAGACGAGACCGACCGGAACGAGATAATCGAGATGCTGGTCAACTTCCCGCCGGACAAAAAGATGTCCATGCTCCAGGACTACGAGGCCGGCAGACCTATAGAGATAGACGAGTACTCCGGCACGGTAGTCAAGCTCGGCCGCAAGCACGGCATCCCGACTCCTGCCAACGAGATCCTCTACCTCGCGATCACCGCAAGAGAGAAGATCGCCGCCCTCCGTAAAGGCTAGCGGATGCAGTCCTTATATATCCGGCCCGAAAGCGTCAATATGTAGCATTTACAGTCAAACTAAAACATATACAAAGCGGCTGCTTGACAATAACTGTCCTTTGATGAGTTATCGGTAAGCAGCCGCTTATTTCTTTTTCTTTTTCTTTTTTCTTTTTTCTTTTTTCTTTATTCTCTGATCCCTTCGGACAGGGTATCCATATTGATCTGAGTCTTCCAGATGTAGTCCGTGCCGGATGTGTTGTTGGCAAGGATCTCGAGGAAGCCGTCCTTGTCGACTATGGCGCTCTCGACCTCACTCAGGTCGCAGGAGAACGAGCCGAGATACGTGCCCTTGCGCATATCGTAGAGGTCGATGTAGTTGGTGCCGTGCTTGTTGCTGCCGGACAGGCATCTCATCATGATGCCGCCGTAGCCGCCGCAGTCCTGAGTATATACATATCCGCTGTGCCTTACGACGCCGGTCCTGTGGACGATCTCATAACCGGCGGATATGTTGTATGCCACCATCGCTGTCCTCGAGCAGGTATACAGGAGCTTCTCCTTGCGGTCATAACCGATGCCCGAGCATCCGTACGGAAGACTGACCGTATCGTATTTGCCCGATGAAGGCTCATATGTAACAGCCGTTGACGACCAGCCCTTGACGCAGTAGCAGCGCCCGTTCTCATCAGCGTAGGTGAATCCGTTCGGATGGCCCAGGCTGATGGAAGGCACGGAGACTTCCTTGCCGTCACCCTCAACATCAAAGCTGATGATGCGGTTAGGGTTGCCCATGCCGTAGGAGACTATGTATTTGTCTCCCGAGTATCCGAGGCCCTGAGGCACGACTGCGCCGCCCGAGCCCGTGATCTGCTTGACCACTTCGCAGTTGTCAGCATCAAGATGGTATATAACATGGGCGCTAGCGCCGCCCGAGGATACAGGCTCTGTCTCGATGACGCGAAGCTCCACTATCTCCTCGGCGCCCTCGTATTCAGACGTCTCCTTTGCGTGGATAGTGATGTCCGTTACGCCCGCTCCTACAGGCACGACCTCGCCGGCCTCGTTGATCGAAGCTACCTCAGGATCGCTCGATTCGAGCACGACATCTGTCTTGGCCCCCCTGTCCAGCCTGAACGGCTCGCTGCATGTGAGCTTGGTGATCACCTTGGTGACATCGAGGGTCTGCGCCTTTTTGGTCATGAAATTCCTGATGCCGGTCGGGTGACCTTTGTGGTTCTCGTTGTCGCCCCTGACTATAAAGGAGTACTTGGTGCTCTCCTGCAGACCTTCGATCCTGGCTTCGCCTCCCTCGCTGTCCACGACAGACCAGCTTTCGTCAGGCTCCTTCTCGCCCTTGGCAACGGCTTCATCTCCCTCTGCGGTCTTCTTGTCACTCACCTTGTAATAGACGTGGTATACATCCACGTTGTGAGGCTCCTCCCACGCTATGGTGAGATAGTTCGAGCCCCTGTCGGCACATAGGATCGTGTCACGCTCGACCTTGCCCGGGTACTCCCGGTAGTGCCTGCTGATAACTACACCTGTCAGGGTTATGACCAGCATCAGCAGAACCGAAACAGCAGAAAAGAACCTGATCCACTGATGCAGGTTCATCTCTACGTTCTTTATCATGCGGAAGTTGGTCCGCACCTTACGGACCTTTACCGTCTCGTTCTTTGGCTTCCTGCCTCGCTTTATCGGTGACATGCTCTCCCGTCCCTGAACTAAAGAAGCCGATCCATACGGACCGGCTCCCTGTTATAATCCTCTGATCCGTCTTCGTCAGATATTCTACTGATCTGCGTCAAACGGCAGTATTGCGACTACTCTGGCTCTCTTGATAGCCTTAGCAACTGCTCTCTGGTGCATTGCGCAAGTGCCTGTAACTCTTCTCGGAAGGATCTTACCTCTCTCGGTAATGTACTTCTTAAGAGTCTCAGCATCCTTGTAGTCGATCTTCTTGTCCTGATCTGCACAGAACTGGCAAACTTTACGTCTTCTCATGCCATTGTTCATGCGCTTAGGTCTGCTGTTTCTTTCCATGATTCGTGCTTTCCCCTTTCTTAGAATGGAATATCATCCTCGGCTGCCTGGAATGTATCCGGCATGTCGTCAAATCCGCCGAGTGGTTCTGCCGGTGCGCTGAAGCCCGAAGCCGGTCCGTCGTTGAAGCCGGAGTCTCCGCCTCCGAACGAGCTCTGACCGCCACCCTGATACGAGCCGCCCTGCGAACTCTGTCCGCGGTCTCCTCCTCCGAGGAACTCGACTCTGTCAGCGATGATATCGGTTGTGTAGACTGTGGCACCTTCTCTGTTCTTGTAGCTTCCGGTCTCGATCCTTCCGTGAACGGCCGCCTGTCTGCCCTTGGACAGATATCTGTCGCAGGTCTCAGCCTGTCTTCCGAAGACTGTGATGCGCAGGAAATCCGCGCCCTGGTCCTCTCCCTGTCTCCTCGGTCTGTCGACCGCGAGAGTGAATTTGCAGACAGCAGTCTGTGTGTTAGGCGTATAGCTCAGTTCAGGGTCTCTGGCAAGTCTTCCGATAAGAACTACACTGTTCATAACTTACCTCCCTCCGGATGCTACTCTTCGTCCTGGCAGACGATGATATGCCTCATTACGTTCTCATTGATCCTGAGCCTTCTGTCGAGCTCCTTAGGCAGCTCGGCGTCAGCCTTGAACGGCAGGACTACATAGTAGCCTGTGCTCTGCTTGTTGATGTTGTAAGCGAGCTTGCGGTCGCCCCATACATCAGCCTCTCCGGCCTCGCCACCAGCATTGATAACAGACTTAACTGTCTCAATGAGGTTTGCCTTAGTCTCTTCGTCCAGGCTTGGATCAAGCACGAATAGAAGTTCATAATCTCTCATGTTGACACCTCCTGTGGTCTTAAGCGGCGCAGGTTTGCCCTGCGCAGTTGGTACGCGCGCCCCCATTGACGCACTTGACTATTATATACAAATCATCCCAAAAAGCAATAAATCTCACCAAAAAATCTTGCCCTTTAGATGTCATTGCATCTACCTATACGTCCTCAAACATTTCCGTGATCTCGTCATCATAGAACATCTCATCAGGCGGGACTTTAAACTTGCCGTTTGCTATCCCGGTCTTTTTCGTTTTCTTCTTGCTTCCGTTCTTGCGACCCTTTTCGTTCAGCTCATTATTGGCCCAGATGAAGAACATGCCGTTGACCATATACAGCCAATCGTTTTCGAATACAGCTACATTGATCTCATCGACCGTATACGGTCTGTACATCGACGGATCAAAGTCGTCCGGCAACGGATCGCCAAGCTCCGCTGCCGATCTGAGGAACTTCTTCAGATCCGGGTTGTGCTTCATGATCTGTTTGAGATATTTGAGCGAAGTCTTAAGATCATTCTTTTTATAATACAGCACCGCGAGTGGCAGCAGCATCATCGCTCCGTCTTCCGTATATCGATCAAATAGCTCAAGCGCTTTTTCCTCATTACCCTCCAGAGCATACAGATGCATGAGCGTATATCTCGCGCCGATATTGTCGTTTTCACTCAGCCTTATCATATCCTCGCACTCGACCACTGCAGCCTCAAACATGCACACATCGAGCAGCGCATCTACATAAGCCTGGCGCGCTCTCATGTAAGGCCTCGTCTGGTGGAAGCCCCAGAAAGCACCAATATACTCCTCATCGAAGTAGCCCTGCTCTTTCATCATTCGGTTTCCCTTCTGTACCAGCCTCTTGATCTTATTCAGCCTGTCAAAGTGGTCCTTCGCGCTGAGCGCAACATAATACAGTTCCGCATCAAGATTATCCGGCTCAAGTTTGACAGCTCTTTTGGCATAGCCAATAGCTTCGTCCAGGGATGCCGCCTGTGCTGCAAGATCGATGTAATCATCGGCAGAACTCGCAGTTGCGGGAGTCAAAGGTTCACGAGAGGCGACGCTCTGGTTATACTCCAGCATAAAGGCCTGCATCATATCATTAACATCTTGCTCAGTCTCAGGCCTCCCGTGTTCATCCATATATTTCTCAAATTCCCTGAAGATCATCTCAGTTTCTCTGCTCATAACCCCTCCTTAGACCGTGTCTTGATCTCAAAATTTTAGTCTATCTCTAACTTATCGCATATTTCTGCCAACCTCGGTTTTATTGATGTGTACATTATACCTAGAATAAATTATGTATGATTATAGTAGGTCTTTGAGCTGTCTGGATGCACGAATCACAAAAGCACCTCCAGATATGGTTTCATTTTATTAGATACCCGGAAAATGCTGCCGTACCTCATAAGCTGTGGAATGTTTTTATCTTTTCGCTGAACATAGCTCTTAAACGCTGCAATCATCTCCTGATAATCCACTTTGCTTTGACTGCGTAACAAATCGCAAAGAGTTCTTTCAAGATTATAGCTTCGAACAACAGCTCCGGTAGGTGATTCCAGCTCAACCAGACCAAGATCGACCTTTTCCGGTGAAACCCGATACACCCTAAGATCGCTTTCTTCCATATTCTTCGAGTGATACCCTCTTGGAACTGTAACAGAAACAGGATCCGGCTCCCCTTCTGACATTCCATTGAGGAAAAGTGCACTTTCATGAGAGAAAACAATTTTGGGATACTGCAGCTGGAGCAGTTGGAACTCATCCGGCCAAGCCTCCTCCGATGCATATATGCCGTGAGCGAGTTTTTTAAGTCCGTTCTTACGCACATAGTACATAAATACTGGCTTTGAAATATTTTTCGTCACGACTTCTGCTGTAGTTACGATTCCATTATTCTCACTAAGCATTCTATCGATAATCGTAGTGTCGCTCATCGCACCTCCTTATTTCTGCACTCATATTGTAAATAATTGTTGTGTAAAAGTAAAGCGCTGTTTCACCATTTCACGCAAAAAGCCGGCTCTTATACCGGCTCATGTAATTTTCAGAAAAATCAATTATCTTATCCCAGGAATGATTCCGTGAAGGCGTCGAGTGCTGCAAGGCGCGCGGCACCGGCCTTCCTCTCAATGGCTACTCTGGCAGCGGCGAGGTTGGGCCGCCTGTCGTCCAGGTTGTGGCAGTCGCTGCCAAGGATGCAGTCCGGATGCTCTGACAGCAGTCTGAACGCGAGCTTTTGTCTCGACCTGCCGCGGAACCCCGGCGCGATAAAGCTGCCGGCGTTTATCTGCACGGTGAGCGGCATATCCAGTATCTCCCTGTATACCGATTTGTCCTTCTGGAACTGCTCATAGCGCTCCACGTGGGCAAGCAAGACCCTCAGCTTTCTTTTGTTGATCAGGTAGCTTATCTCGCTCGCCATCTCGCTTCTCCACTGGCTGAACGGCATCTCGATCAGCAGGATATCGCTGTTCTCGGCACACAGCAAAGGCAGCTGCTCCGCCTTGCCGATGCCCGAAAAGTACAGCACCTCAGCGCCCGCGATCACCTCAGGCAGATCCGGTCTTGAGGCGAGAAGCTCCCTGGTCTCGGCCAGCGCACCCGCCCTGCCTTCCAGAAAGCCGCTTACGGATACCCTGTGCGCATAGAAGTGAGGTGTCGCGTAGATGCGCGTCACACCCTGATCCCTCTCCGCCTCGAGCATCCCGGCTGTCATGGCTATGTCACGGCTGCCGTCGTCTATGCCCGGCAGTATATGTGTATGGAAGTCTGTCATCTTAGGCCTCCCCTTATAATCAGAAAAACCGCCGGAGGAATCCCGCCCCCGGCGGCACAGTTGATCAACTGTTATCGCAGATATCTGCATCTGTTTAGTAGACTACAACCGTCTTAACTGCGGATGTCTGTCCTACATACTTGCCATTCTTAGGTGTTACTGTGATCTGCCATGTACCGGCTTCAAGTTTGAGCTTTTTGGTCAGGCTTCTGACTGTCTTCTTTACCACCTTGCCGTCAGATACTCTCACAGCTCTGATGACATACTTCTTGGCGCCTTTCTTCCTGGAAATCTTGACAGTAACTTTGTTCTTCTTGACAGTGGCCTTCTTGACCTTACCGCCGGCGATCAGAACCTTGTATACCTTGCCTCCAGTAAGAATGACATATCTCTTACCCTTCTTCAGTCCTGTAAGTACGTTTGAAGAAGCTGTTTTGTATTTCTTCTTGCCGTACATCTTGTACTTGATCACATCAGTAGGATTATTGACTACGACAGTCTTGCCCTGTACCTCGACATAAGTCTCAGGCGCAGTGCTTCCTCCCGTGTTGGATCCTGCTGCGAATACAGCGATTCCGGATGTCATAACCATCACTACTGCGATCAGTACCGCCAGGATTCTGTGTGTCTTCTTGACCCCCATGATAACTCTCCTCCTTTCTTTAATATTTATAGTTATCGCTCTGAAGCGAACACCATCATTGTATTGCCGGCGCGAAGCTACTTGTCGCCCGTTCCGTAGTAGCCGCCGTAATAGCCGCCGTAACCGTATTTGCCGTATTTGCCGTATTTGCCCTTGCTCTCGCTCACTCTGTTGAGCACTATTCCGAGAAGCGGACATCCCGATCTCTCCAGCTGCCTTACGGAATTCTTGACCACCGCCTTAGGTGTCATCGCGCTTCTTACGCAGAGAATGGCTCCGTCGCAGAAGCTGCCGAGTCTCTCTCCGTCCGATACGATTCCGAGAGGCGGCGAGTCGATAAACACGTATCTGTAGTTCTTTGTGATCTCATCCATGAGTTCGCTGAACTTCGCCGACTCCAGCATCATGGACGGATTGACTATATTCTCTGTATTAGGGAGCAGGTCGCCCTGTCCGTATATCGTATGTCCCAGGACTTCCTCAAGCTCCGCATTGCCCGAGAGGTAGTGGGAAAGCCCCTTGATCTCCGAGCCGTCGCTGTGCTTCAGCTGGTATTTGTCGTACATCGTGGAATTACGCATGTCGGCATCGATCAGTATGACCTTCTCGCCCGCCTCAGCCATCTGGTTCCAGAGGTTGATGGCGACAAAGGACTTGCCTTCATTAGGCTCGGAGCTGATCACCATTATCTTGCGGACATCGCTGCCAAGGAACGAAACATTGATCCTCAGTCTGTTGACCGCTTCCTCCACAGAGTACGGGAGCGTAGGAGTCTTGCCGAATTCGATCGTATTCCAGGCTTGTTTACCCTGCTCTGTCATTTCTTTCTCTTCTTCCCTTTGTACTCTCTGTTCTGCCTGCGCCTTATCTTCCTGCTGAACAGGCCTCTTTTGACCTGATCGTCCTTTTGGCTGATGCCCTCTATCTTGCCCTCAGGTATGACCGTGAGAGGCATGACTCCAAAGTCTTTCTGGATATCCTCGGCGGTCTTATATGTGTCGTCGAGGAGGAATTCTATCGTGAAGAGAGCCAGCATTATCAGGAGTCCGATGAGTCCGCCTATCATGACATTTTTGGTGAAATTCGGGGAGCTCCTGTTGACCGGCACTATAGCGTACTCGGCAATGTGAGGCTCCGGCGTCTCCATGAGCTTTGGAAGCTCGCTGACCGCCTTCTCCGCAAGCGCGTTGGCGATATTCATCGCCTCCCTCTTGTCGGTGCTGGTCGCGTTGAGCTGGATTATCCTCGTGTCGTTGATGACCGAGATGTCCAGCATGCTCACCAGCTCGCTGTAGCTGTATGTGAGGTGCTGCTCCTGTATGACCCCTTCGACGATCGGCCGGGTCTTCATCAGCTCGACGTAGTCGCTCGAGAGCGAACGTCCAATATCGAGGTCCGCCAGATTGACCACAGACTGGGATCCGGCGCTCACCATGTACATCTTGGCTGTCGCCGTGTACTTTGGCGTGATCAGGAAGCGCGTACACAGACCGGCTGCTATCGCGCATACCAGGAAGCCCGTGACGATCCACAGGAGCCTGCTCCTGAAGTGCAGCATCAGCTCGATAAGATCGATCTCGATTTCCTCTTCGTTATTGTTGCGTATCTCTATATCCTGATTCATTCGCTGACCTGCAATTTGATGACCTTTTTAAGGCCGCTTACTATCGAATCCGTATCGACGTAGAACTCCTCGTGCTCCACGCCATCGCCGAGGGTGTCGTTCGTCTCGACCTTACCCTTGAACGAGATCATTCCCATGTTCTTGTATTTCTCAAATTTGTCGGCTATGACCGATGCGTCTCGTGCACTTCCGTCTGTCTCGAACACTCCATCGAGGTTCTCATACAGCTCGCTTATATACTCCGGGTTCTCTCTCAGCTGGCCGATTACGGTGTTGTATGCGCTCTGCATGTACGCCTCCTGGCGCTTCATCCTGGACGCGTTGGAGTCATCCTCGAGTGCGAAGCGCGCCCTGAGGTACTTCTCAGCCTGGCCGTCGGTCAGGAGGATATTGGCTCCCTCCTTAAACTCGGGATCGACCGCCGTCATGTCGCTGTCGATCGTCACCACGACTCCGCCTATGGCGTCGTTGACCTTGCCGATGTTGTTCATGTTGAGCGTGTAGTAGCTCTTGATCTCGAGTCCTCCGAGAAGCTCGGAGACTGCATTCACGAGGTTGTTGTTACGCTCCTCCGGCGTCTTGCCGTACCAGTGGGCCGTACAGATCTGCTCGGTGTAGTGACCGCCGCCGTTAGCCTCCGGTATCGGGACCTCGACCATGGTGTTGCGGTCGATCTGGTAGAACGCGTAGCTCTGTGTCGTATTGTCGATCACGATGGCGGTTATGAAGTCCGCGAGCTCTCCGTTGAAGCCCTCGCCCTTGTCGTCGCCGCCGTTGTCGGTGCCGATGAGCAGATAAGTGTCTATATTGTCATTGGTCACATAGTCATTATCTCCGAATGACAGTATGGTCTCTTCGTCGCCCTCACCCCAGTCGCCGCTGTCTCCCAGCTGCTCTTCCTTCATGCTGCGGCTCTCTATGAAATGCACACAGACACCGGACAGGCCTATCGCCAGCACTGCGGCTATGATACCAATGATTACTCTTCTCTTATCAGACATAAATAGACAACAAAAGCGGGTTAGTCTAGCCCGCTAATCTTTAAACCCCTTTACATCCATCCTTTGGGTAATCATATTAATTGTTACCCATACACAGATATGCGAATTATATATTACCCCCTCTCAAATGGCAATACCTTGCACGCAACTTAAAGATGCCACTTCGGAAATTCCTACAGAAATTAAAGAGGCAGCCCCGTTTTTGAGGTTGCCTCTTCGATGAGATTTTTAGTTAAGATCAGAAGCTATTCACCTTTAAGGATCCCGGCCTGTTTCTCGGCCTTATAGATGCGCAGGTAATCCCTTGCCGTGTATGTGCTTATGCCAAACTCCACGGCTGCCGTGTAGATAGTGAATTCATGATCAGCTATCCTGCGCCCTATATCCATTCTTTCCTCTTTGGTGTACTTGCTTCTTCTGCTCATAAAAGCACCTTTACAGTGTTACTCTATTTAGTCTTAACCTTCTTGATCTTCGACCAATTACCGACGTACTTCACGCCGTTAACGGTCTTGTAAGTGCGGGCCTTGACATAGTAAGTCTTCTTCTTTTCAAGGCCTTTGAACTTCTTCGAGGCCTTAGACTTGCCGGCAGTCTTTATGACTAAAGCTGTGGTGAAGCCGTTGTCCTGAGCGACCCATACCTCGATTCCGTCAACTTTCTTGCGGTTCTTCTTGCTGAGCTTCTTCCACTTAGCTGTCAGAGCCTTTTTAGCCTTGGCAGGCTTCTTTGCAGTCACCTTAGGCAGGTTGGCGTCATATACGGCCTCCGCGGAGATAGCCGATTTTGCGCCATCAAGTGCAGCCTTCACAGCCTCAGGTGTTCCGGCTTTTTCAATAGCCGCCTTAGCCGCAGCTATAGCAGCCTTAACATTGCTCAGTTCAGGCTCCTGGTATTTTGCAAGGTCGATCTTGTCGAGCTCGGCAACTGCAGCAGCCTTTGCCGAATCCAGATCTGCTCCTGCTTTTCCATTCTTAGCTTCCTTGAGCTCGGCAGCAGCGTTCTCTACAGCAGCCTCTGCTCTAGTCTGATGTCTGACAGAACCAGTCTTTTCTGCAGCTTTCTGATACTCATTTGCAGCAGCTTCAAGCGCCTCCGCAGCCTTTAAGATCTCATCTGCATTTCCTGTCTCTTTAGCCTGCTCGAGCGCTTCTTCTGCAGCCTTCACAGCTTCTTCTTTCTCTGCAGCAGCGGCTCTCAACGCTTTTTCCTTGTTTGAAAGAGTTAAAGTTTTTGTTCCATCAGGATTTACGGTTACAATACTTCCACTTTGTGCAAAATCATCTATATCAACCGCACTGGTAAAAGTTCCGCCAGTAACTTCAAATCTTTCAGCATTGCTTACGCCCTTGTTATCTGCATCCATTGATGCGAACCCGCCTTCAAATTTGCCGCCGGATATGTCGTATATGCCGTTGTTTCTGGCTAATAAGCCTTTCTTAAAATCGCCGCCTGTAATGGTAGCACTGCAAACAGCATTTTTGCCTCCGACAGAGATTCCTCCGTTGAGCACAGGAGATGCATCATTGCCGGAAACAGTTAATTTGCCCGGCTGGATCTCTATTGCCTGATTTGCGGTAATCGTTCCACCGCTGACCGTTATTTCAGCGCCTTCGCTGCTGTAAGATTTGCCGGTTTGAGGATCAGTGAAATTGCGGCTGCAGATACCGAAATTTACAGCTTCGAGTTTGCCGCCGGTAACATTAATCGTGGTGTGCTTTCCAAAATTCTGGATCGCGTTCTGTCCATTCTCTGTTTTTACAGTTCCGCCGTTTACGTTGACTTTTGCGCCATCTCCGTTTCTATCTACCTGGATAGCTGTGGCGTTATGAGAAAGAACGGTACCATTTGTTAGTGTAAAGGTTGAGAAACCACCGACAAAGACAGCATATGCATCATTCTCGATTGTTCCTCCTTCGAGTATGACTTCGCTCCCCTTAGACGAAGAATCTGTCGAGTTCCATAGAACTACAGTGCCTGTTCCTTCATTTCCTGATTTATTTGTTTTTAATACACCGTTTCCACCAGTGCTGCTGTCTTTTATTGTAAGTTTTGTGCCGTAGAGACTGATTGCCTTAGTAGCACCAGCAGATACTTCGTAACCGTTTAGGTCAAGAGTAAATTCCCCTCCGCTTATCGATATTCTTTTATCTGTAGCATCTGAAAATTTATCTGCATTGATTTTTGCAATAACCTTTATTGTTGCACCACTTTTAGCTGCATCAAATGCTGCTCTTAACGTCGTATATGACTCATCGCCTATTTGTGCCACATACTCTACTGTGCTAGGTGTTAAATCGCCCGAGCCTTCATCACTTTCTGCAAAGGCCATCGCAGGCATGAAAGTAAAAATCACAGCCAGCGATAGCAATAATGACAATAACTTACCTTTTGTCTTCATAGTGTTTTCCTCCCTTGTTTATCAACATGTAACCTCCATTCTTCATGGTCTGCTTTCACTCGCAGTATGCCTTTGAACAGCGTTACTATGTCTAACGATTCAGTAATAACTTAGCACCTCGTCCCAAAGCCTCTATGATCAGCGAGTCTTCACCTTTTTAATTTTCGACCACTGGCTGACTTTCCTGACCCCATTTTCATTCTTATAAGTCCTGATTTGTACATAGTATGTCTGCTTCCGTGCAAGCTTTTTGATCTTCTTGGATGCCGCACTTTTCTTCGCATAAACTACCTTGACATCACTCAGGAATTGTCTGTCGCTTGAGATCCTTATCTCAACGCCTGTGATCTTCTTCTGTTTTTTCTTGCTGAGCTTTTTCCATCTTGCTGTAAGAGCTTTTTTGCTGCTCTTAGCCTTCTTTATGGATGGTCTCGGGAGGCCGGTATCAAGGACCTCGCCGCTCATCTTTGCGGCATCAGTCTTTTGATTTCCTATAAAAGCTCTTGAATTGCTGAAGATCGACGAGACTTCCGTTATCTTATTGGCCTTGCTGATTTCTGCTCTGGCATTATCTACAGCTTTCTTTACTGCGGTCCTTTCCGGCTCGCTGTATTTACTCAAATCAGTCTTGTCAAGTTCAGCAATAGCCTTCTTCTTCGCTGCAACCAGTTCATCACTATCGGTCCATTGCGCAGTCAATATCAAATCAGAGTGTACAGTCACGCGCTCACCGGCTGCGTAGACGGTATTACCGAGTTTCCATCCGGCGAACACTCTATCTCCAGGTGCGCTAAAGGCGCATTCCGGCAGTGTATATCTTCCATAAGGAGAAGTTTGATCCGCCATCTCTCCGGTCCCTCCGTTAGGTTTGAACGAGAGGGAATACATAACCGGCACCAGTGAGTAAGTTGCGGTATATGTTACGTCGCCATTTACTGCCGTGATGCTCTTATCCCACTTATCGAACACATATGAGTACTGTGCATCAGGGGCGTTCGTCGGAGTTTGCCCCTTATACTCAGGAATAACACCGTATTCCACCTCATCTGTCTCGAGTATGGCATTATTCATGTTTCTCCATGTCACGGTGTATTTGTTGGTTGTTGCAGTATACTTAGCTGTGTACGTTGCATCACCTGTCACGGCTACAATGTCGTTATCCCACCCGTCGAAGCTGTATGAATACTGAGCATCAGCTTCCTTCTCAGGGTTTTGCCCGTTATATTCAGGAACAGTTCCGTATTCGACGTTGTTATCTGTTTCGAGCACATTGCCGTTCTCATCCTTCCAGATAACAGTGTACTTATTGACAGTTGCAGAGTATGTCGCGACATATTCTGCATCGCCTGTTACAGAGGTAACTTCCTTATCCCAACCGGCAAAGGAATATGTATACTGAGCATTTGCCTGTTTTGTCGGTGTTTCTCCCTTATACGATGGCATCTTGCCGTATTCCGAAGTCTCTTCTGCAAGGAGTTTTCCATCCTCGTTTTTCCATGCTACCGTATATTTGTTTAGTGTAGAGGAGTATTTCGCCCTGTAGACTGTATCCGCAGTTACCGAAGGAAGGGTTGCGTCCTTATCATAGTCTTTCTGTCCGTCATTCCATCCGATAAAGGTATACGTATACTGAGTATCAGCGTCTTTTGTCGGATCATTTGACGGCTTTGTTATGGAACTACCGGATGTACCATACGGGTAATCAACAGCCTCCTTTAATGTTGATCCATCTGAATTTTCAAATTTAACGCTGTGTCTGTCGAGCTTGTAGTAAAGCTTGAGCTCAAGACTTCCATTACCGGCTATCGTGCCGCTTATGACATTATCAGTATTGTCACTGTCAAATTTGTAATGATCAAACGAACCCTGATTGGCTGTTGCTTCTTTACCTGTTTCGCCTGAGAGGCTGTCCGTCTTTTTTAAACTGTATGACCCATCGAGTTGTTCCAGATAGTGTTTAACAGTATATGGTGTGTCTCCATTTGCAGTCCAAGTGCCCGTAAAACCAACATTTTTGTCAGGCATATTGAATTTGCCGCTTGATACGCTTGCATCAGAGGTACTCCAGCCACTGAAGGTGTAGCCTTCAAGTGTTGGGGCTTTCTCAACTATTACTTCCGACCCATAGGCCTTCTGGATTGTTGCAGGTGCTGTAGATGCGCCGTCCGGAACATTTCCGCTGTAGCTATAGCTGACATCATAGCTATTGACCGACCACTGCGCCTTAATAGTCATATCCTCAGCCGGCATAGTCTGAGGGATCTGTTTATCCCAGCCCTTAAACGTGTGACCTTTTTTTGTAGGATCAGCCGGTGCTGTAATCTGTGAACCAAAACTTTGGGTTATAGCTTCTACTGTGCTTCCCCCGTCGGTATCAAAGGTTATGGTGTGTGTTGCCGGAGTGCTTGTGTAAGCGGCTGTGTATGTGACAGCCTCTGTAACAGACGGCAGCGCAACGCCTATAGCATACTCAGTATTACCGGATTTCCATCCTTTAAACGTGTAGTCATTCTCCCCATCAGAGGCCTTAGTCGGTGTATCTTCGCTATAAGACGGGACACTACCATAATCCAGATCCTCTGTTTTAAGAACAGTTCCATCATCGTTTTTCCAAGTTACCTTGTATTTGTTAACTGTTTTACTGAATGCGGCATAGTAAGTTGCATCACCTGTAACTTCAGGAAGCTCCTCAATGCTCTTACCAGACTCCTGCCCGTCCTCTGTTGCCCATCCGGCAAATGTATATGTATACTGAGCATCCGCATCCTTAGTTGGGGTCTCACCTGTATATGAAGGCTTTTCACCTTCAATTACTTTTCCGCTTTGAAGATCTGTGCTGCCAATTTTGAAGGCAATATCATACTGGCCTACAACCTTATACTTATAGCCTTCAATGTCACTCTTTATTGCAATATGATTTTGATCGGCAAGATCATCCTCATCTACCATGGCAAAGTAACCGCCACTGATAGCAAGCTTACCTGCACCATTATTGTTTATACTCTCGTTTTCAGGATTCCCCGGAGGTACATCAAAGATGAAGTAGCCTCCACTTATCTCAGCCTTTTTTGCTCCTGAATAATTAAATCTACCAGTAAAGCTACCGCCGGAAATCGACAAATTCCCGCAACTATAGAGCATCTCAAGATGTTTATCCTTTCTGGCAAGTTCTGTATTAGACCCATCAATAGTGATATTCGCTCCTGCGATATCCGCTATCACATTTCCGTTAGCATAGAGGGATCCGCCCTTTATATTAATTTCAGTGCCTGCGGCATTATTGGCTATTGTCCCACCACTATTTGCTATTAGAGATCCACCTGCAATATTAACTGAGCAATTCTTATTGCCTGAACCAACCTCAATTGTGTTTGTGTTTGCTTCAACCCGTCCGCCATTAACAATAATACTTATTCCCGATTTGTTTTTTTGTGTGAAAATTGCAGCATCGCCATCTGAAATAATAGAACCATTCTTTAATTCAATAGAGACATTATCTTCATATGCCCAAACAGCTACATTTTTTCCTTTTATTGTCCCCCCGTTAACTAATAGCCTAGTATTGGCAAACAACGCTAAACCAAAATTTGAGCCATTCATTGATATTGTACCGCTCTTTACAGTCAGCTTTCCGGTTCCGCCAATACGCAAACCATAATCTTGAGATATGTTAAGTATCCCTTTTTTCT
Organism: Clostridiales bacterium; assembly: GCA_015058275.1. Classification (GTDB taxonomy): domain Bacteria; phylum Bacillota; class Clostridia; order Peptostreptococcales; family Anaerovoracaceae; genus Crickella. The sequence continues at coordinate 34,342 of SVCQ01000013.1, read as the reverse complement.
CATCGCTACTATCTTCGATAGTAAAATCCCCAGAAATAGTAGTTACTTTATCGCTAAGAACGTTATGGCCATTCAGATCTAATGTCATATTATCTGTAATAGGCCAATTTTTATCCGGAAATGAAGTGTCCTTTTCTATCTTAATAGTTTCACCATTTTTTAAAGCGTACCATGCGTCTAGAATTGAAATATAATACTGTGTTCCTGAGTCATTTGTAATACTCGCAACATTCTGCGTTGCTTTAAAGGCTGCGTAATAAATCTTGTTATCGGTAACTTCCGGCAGATCTGATGCTGCTGTTCCGCTCTCCTGATTATCCTCAGTTGCCCAGCCAGCAAATGTATATGTGTACTGCTCTGTCGCTTCTTTTGTTGGCTCCGCTCCATCGTATGACGGCTTTGCACCCGAAGCTACGTCTGTATCTGTCTCCAGGGTGGTAGATCCGTTCTTCCATGTAACCGTGTATGTTGCGGTTGATTCACCTCCGGATTCCTCACCACCATTCTCTATGTCGAGGGTTTTAACAGTGCTTTTCTCTCCAACTAAAGAATCCTGAGATTCGGTGTCTTCATTCTGGCTGACCTCTGTCTCAGTCATAGTGTTTGTGCTCGTTGTCTCATCCTCAGCAAAAGCAAGCGCAGGCATGAACGTCAGTATCATTGTCAGCGCCAGCAGGAGGGACAACATTTTACTTATTCTCTTCATAATTATTGATCCACCTAAAAATAGAGTCGCCAAAATGCAGGTATTAGTACTGTTGAATTTCGAACGCATTCTCCTTGCGACTCATATTGCCTGCCTGTCGATAAGGCAAGCTGCTCCAACTTCACTCTTGTGCATGCAGGAGCCAACATATATTCTCATTGTCAACCAATACCATAACCACTTACGGTCAATGCGATTGTATACCATAAAAGGTTATTATGCAAGGGAAGGGTATTACAAAAAAGAGTCTGGAAGAGAGCGAAACTCTTCCGCTCAGTCGGAATCAGAGGAGAGTTCGTTTGATCGTGTTTGACCCCTTGTGGGAGACAATGAAAAAGAAAGGCGTCACGCAGTATAAGCTCATCAACAAGTACGGATTCAGCCCCGGTCAGCTGACAAGACTCAAGAGAAATCAAAACGTCAACACTCACACTCTTGACATGCTTTGCGAGATCCTCGATTGTGATTTGCAGGACATAATGAAAAGACTTTAAAAGGACTCCGGTAATGAGGAGTCCTTTTATATCGCCTCTGTCTTCTGTTACAGGTTATTATGCTTCTTCCTTCTTCTTCCCCAGATAGTCGATCCAGGCTCCGAGCTTCATCAGCTCTTTGCACGGATGCTCGAATATCTTGAGTGCAAAGAATGCAGTCATCGCCGCGCCTATGACGCAGTAGACGATGAACGCCGCGATCATCGACCATTCGCTTCCGCCGAATGCAAGCCCCTTTGCCTGCCCGGCGGCCGACGCGTTGTACGTCCCGCCGAAGAGCACGCAGAGCTTTGGCAGCACGGCCCAGTTCCTAAAGAGATAGCAAACCGGCCTGTGCCAGAAGTATATATTGAGCGTCCTCTCGCCTACGGTAGTGACGTAGCCGAGCTGCCTGTCCGGGATCAGCACTATGATCGCAAGAGACAGTATGATCGCGTATGCCCACACGGCCGGCCTGATGGCCCAGCCCCAGCTCACCGCGCTCTCAAAGAAGTCCGTCAGGAATTCATACGAGCGCCTGCCTGTAAACCACTTGCGCCACGAGTACCAGGTCCACGGCCCGAGATAGCATACGAGCAGGGTCGTGACCACTATGACCGCGGAGATCACCCTGTATCTCAGCTTGTCCACCGCTGCAGCGAAGGTCTTCATATCCAGGTAGTAGCCGATCATATATATCGGAAGGAAGTTGATCATCCTCGCAAGGCAGAGCGTATCGCCGACCGCCGGGAAGTATCCGATGACCGAGCTCAGCACGAAGGCTCCCGCTATCATCACACCCGGCTTCACCCTGTCGTCTATCTTCCTCATGAAGTAAAAGAGCATCTCGTACTCGGCCATCACGAAGAGATACCACGGGATGCCCGGCTCCGCGATCCAGTGCCAGAGAGGGTTCTGCCCCATCAGTGTCCTTGTGAACTGCAGGAAGATCTTGAGGCCGTAGCCGCAAAGGAAGAATCCCCACACCTTGTCCCAGCGCATCCTCGTCTGTCCTTTTACGCCGAGAGCCGCCTTGTCCTCGGTGATGTACTGCTTATGTACAAGCCCCGAGATGAATATGAAGGCCGGCATGTGGAAGGTATATATCCACAGCGTCGTCCATCTGACCAGATGAGAATCCGACACGTAGTCCGTAGTCATGTGTCCGATGACCACGAGCAGTATCAGGAGGGCCTTTACGTTGTCGTATTTGTATATCCTCTGCTTCATTTCGTACCCCTTCGTCTCTGCGTATAAGCTATGGCCGCCAGCATGATGATGCCGATGACCGAGAATATCGCGCCCGTCTTTACGTATCTGTTATCGTATCTGAGCGTCACCTCGTGGCTCCCGGCCGGCACGACCGCGCCAAAGAATGTAGTATCCAGGTCGTCTATCTCCTCGGCCCGCTCTCCGTCCACATATATATCCCAGTTGTCGTGAGCCGGGATCGAGAGGAAGAGCACTCCGCCGTCCTCCGTGTCCACGCTGCCGCTGACCTCTTTGTCGTCGTAGCTGCTTACCTCGTATCTGCTGTCCATGCACTCCGAAGCGTGCTCGTCATAATTGGCAGTGCTCATCGCCGACACGTAGATCCTGTCGAATGTGTAGGTCCCCGCCTTGGACAGTGTGACCGTGATCTCGTCATCGCCGGAGACGCTGCCCATGCAGAAGTCGTGGTTCTTTATCCCCGCGACTCCCTGGCGGCTGTTTTCGTTGACGGCCATCTTCATGACCCTGCCGTCACTCACCCTGATCTCATGCGAAGCGCTCGTCTCGCCGTCCTTGGAATCGCGCAGGAAGTTATCCAGTGAAACCATGAGCTGGCAGTCGGGCACATCCTTTACGGCTATCGTAAACGATGCTCCGTCTCTGTCCGCTATGAGCCTGCCGTCCTCCATGGTCACGCCGTCAGCCGCTATGACCTCGTACGGCACATCCTGCACGTCCAGATCGAGCTCGGAGGCCTTTATGAACTCCACGCCTTCGCACTTGTCCGCCTCATCATCCGGCACGACCGCTGCCTGGAGGAGCGCCTGTTCCTTTTCGACGCGGCTGAGCCTGTCGAACTCGCTCTCGAGCATGGCCTTGTCCAGCACGAAGCCGAGGCCCACATCATACTTGTTCTTAAAGACCGTGATGCCGTCGATCTCTCCGGCCCTCTCAAAGCCGTATCCGGCGTAATTGTCCGAATCGGCCGTCTCAGGCTTGTCCCTGTCCGTGCCGAGGAAGTACCTCACCCCGAGCAGGAAGTCGAGCCCCGAACGGTTGCCGTTCGACACCATGAACACGCGCCTTGCGTAGCCGTAGCTGTTGCCCATCTCGACGTTGTACTCCGTCAGCGTCTCCGGTATGCGGCTGTTATATATAGGTAGGTTGTTGGTCTTCCACCAGATGTTCTCGTTTGAAGGGAACTTGATCTCCACATGCCTCGAGATGGCATCGACGGAGTCTATCCTGTAGAAGTCTTCGTCGTCTATCTCAGGGCTCACGCGAAGCGTCGAGTCCTGCAGATGCTTGTAGACGGCGGCGTTCCTCGCGAACTTGTCTATCGTATTGGTGAAGCCTGCGCCCCAGCCCGCCGAGAGAGATACAAGGCTCACGATCAGCACTCCCGCAGCTGCGAGCGTGCCCGCTCTGTCCCTTCTCCTGATCAGCGCTATTATGGCTATCAGCACAAGGCCCGCCGCGAGCTGCAGGGACATAAACACCTTGCCGGTCTCGTTGGTCTTGATGACGCCCGCAAGGTAGAAGCCCATCGTCCATACGCCTATGAGAGCGAGTCCTCCGCACGCAAGGGCGAGGCTGCCCTTCTCCTTTAATCTGTCGGCGTCAAGCTGGCCGGCCGCGCTCCATGTGGCAAAGAGCACAAAGATGTACGACCATCTCGTGGTCGAGTAGCCGCCTCCGTTGAAGAGGCTTCCGAAAAGCGGGATCATCAGCATGACGAAGAGCACGCAGGTCATGATGGTCTCCGTGGACTTCCTGCTGATGTGCCTGATCGCTATCGGCAATAGCATTATGATGAGTACCGGCAGGCCGATGTCCATGTAGTCGACCGTTGTGCCCGTGCCGAGCAGCATCTTGCCGAAGGCGAGATACCACTTTGTCCCGAAGAACAGCCCGTCATAGCTAAGCGAGCTGTCGGTGGACGATCTCATCAGCGTGAAGGCCGCAAAGAGCGAGCTGAAGGCAGTGATGAATATGCCCGTCAGTCCGTAGAGTATGAAGCGCCCCATCGAGGCGGCAAATTGCTTTATCTTGAATTTGTCGTTATACGCGAACCAGCGGATCACGATGTACATGAGTACACCTATCGCCGACATGTATGCGTAGTACAAAGTGGCGAGCATGTAGTACGCCACAGTGATTATGAACAGGTACGGCTTCTTCCCCTTGTATATCCTCTCGGCTCCCGTTACCAGCAGAGGGAAGAGCCATGCGTTGGCCAGGCCCTCGCTCTGGCGGAGCGCCAGCCCGATAAAGCAGGCGGAGAATACATAGAGTATCGCTCCGATGAGATTCTGATGTTTCTTGAGCCCCACCTCTCTTCCGAGCACGATGAAGGCAAGGCCGCCGAGGTACATCCTCAGAAGCGCCGCGACCGTGAAGCCCAGCTCGAGATACCTGTACGGGAAGAGCGAGCCTATGAGCGAACACGGATCGACGAAGTTCTCAAGCGGCTCATCGAGCCCCGTGCCCTCATACCACGACCAGAACGAAAAGCCCTCGCCTGTCAGGATCGAGTGGAGCTGGTTCCTCAGCTCGATGAGCCTGAAAGCTCCCTGCTTGTATGCATCATGGTACTGCATGAAAGCGCAGTGCGAGAGTATCAGAACAGCAAAAATTCCCAGCACATACACGGCGAACACCGCCGTATACTGCAGGAATATATTGTGTCTTAAGTCCCTGATTTTTAGTGTTTTGTGATCCGCGCTTTTGGTCATTTTGAAAATGTCACAAAGTGTAGGTCAGATATGTCAGAGCGTGTATATAAGGACGCCCGCGATTATGATCAGATTGCCGATCAGCTGGCCTTTGGTGAACTGCTCCCTGAGGAGGAAGTACGAGAACACCATGACGAACACATAGGTCAGGGTGTCGATGACCGGGCCGAACCTCATGTCCACTTTGGTATACGCGAAGGTGGTCGAGAACAGCACGCCAAAGGATATCGCGTAGGCCGTGATGACCCTCCAGTTGAGATACTCATATATCCAGCTCTTGTGTTCCTGCCTCGCGCTCTGCTTTAAGAGTACCTGCGAGCCCGCCGAGAATATGGTCGCTATGAAGAGGACAGCCATGTAGATGTTCATTCGCCGGCCTCCTCTCCGTCATCATAATTGGTATTGAGAGATACGATCAGCACACCCGCCATGACTACGAGCAGCCCGGCGATGTTCTTCATGCTGAGGTGCTCGCCAAAAATAGCTACAGCCCAGATCTGGCCCCATACGAGGTATACGCTCCTGTTGGCGTAGGCCACGTGCAGATCAAGGTTCTTGATGACCTTCTGCCAAAAGAACGCGTACAGTACGCAGACCGAGAGCATCAGGAATACGAAGAGAAAAAGCTTCACATTAATGAATCCTCCCTCGTTGTAAGCGTTGGCCGCGAACTTCGCGAACACGCTCGTAAAGGAGAATATCATCACACACAGATGAAGTAGTAAATAGTCCTTGATCCTTTCCATAATCCTTTCTCTGAGATCCTTCGCTGCGCTCAGGATGACATAACAGCTCAGGATGACAGTAGTATTACCGGTTCCAGAGCTCCTTCATGTTTTTGCCGTCTACGCAGATCGCTCCGTATATCTCATCCATTATCGCATCCACGGCGGCCTCATCGTCAGTCCTCGCGATGATGTGGCCTATCCTCGTGGTGCCGTTGTACATCTTCTCCACGGCGTGGCCGACTCCGTAGTCGAGAGCGATCACATTGCCCTCCGCTCTCAGCTCATCGAACCTCGCCTCATCTATGTCGCTGATGGTCCCGTCCACCGGGCTCATCAGGAGCTTGGCCATGCACGGCACCCTCTCATCGCCCGCGTCGAGGTCGACCTTGAGCCCGAGTGCGTTCTGTATCATCTTTTCGTAGAAGTCGAAGCCGTAGTGTATGGAAGTCAGCTCAGGTATGCAGGTCGCTCCTGCCCTGCCGCCCATCTCGATGATGTAGACATCCTCTCCGTCCACGAACACATCCGAATTGAATGCGCAGTTATCGAGGCCGAGCGCCCTGACCGCCAGGCTCACCTGATGCTCGATCTCGGCGCGTACCCTGTCCGAGCAGTAGTACGGATACGAATGGCCCGCAGGGATCGTAGCCCCGTTGTACTTGTATGTGTATTTCTGATGAGGCGCGATCAGCCTGATCTCGCCGTCCTGCACCATGCCGTCGACACCGATCTCTACCCCGCCGAGCTTCTCCTCGACCAGCACGTACTTCTGGCGCGAATACTTGACCGCCTCGTTGTAGGCTTCTCTTAAGTGCTCTCTCGACTCGACCACGTTGATGCCGCGGCTTCCCGAGCTGTCGACGCACTTTACAACCACCGGATATCCGATCTCATCGGCCGCCTTGTAAGCCTCCTCCGGTGTAGTCACCTTGATGAAGCGTGACGCCGAGACGCCGCCCTGCCTGAAGGCTTCCTTCATCTCGTACTTGTCGCAGGCCCTGACAGCCGCCGCCTCAGAGACGCCGGCCAGGCCCATCTGCTCGTTGACGTAGCCGATGGTAGCGACCGCGACGTCAGTGCCCGAGGTGCAGATGCCGCTGATGCCCTCGGCCCTCGCGACCTCGAGTATGCCGGCCTTGTCCGTCGTGTTGATGAAGTAGACTTTGTCCGCATCCGAAAAGCCCGGGTAATCGCCCGGGATGCTTGCCACTATAGTCTGCAGGCCCATCCTGCCTGCCGTGCGTATAAGCGGCACCTGATAGATGCTCGCGCCGAGTATCATTAATTTCTCCATTAGTGTTCCTCTATTACTGTCATTCTGAGGGAGCGTAGCGACCGAAGAATCTCGTAGAGATCCTTCGATACGATTCTATGAGATCCTTCGCCGCTTTGCGGCTCAGGATGACAGTACAGCTCAGGATGACAGTACGGCTCAGGATGACAGTACGGCTCAGGATGACAGTACGGCTCAGGATGACAGGTCTTTTACTATTTTTTGTCTTCAAGCCCTACTGTCTCTCTTACTACAAATTGCGGTGTGTTGTTGAGAATCAGGATTATCTTGCCGAGGTACTCTCCCACGACGCCGAGCACCATCAGCACGACTCCGAAGAGCAGCGCCATGATGCACATCATCGATGACCAGCCGACCGGCAGGTCAGGCGAGAGTATCTTGTTGATTATGAGGTAGACCGCAAAGAGCACGCCCGCGATCAGCGAGAATGTGCCTACGTAAAACGACATCCTCAGCGGCACCGCCGAGAAGTTCCAGTACGCCATCCACAGCTTGAGGAGCTTCCTGAAGGTGTAGCCCGAGTGGCCGTACTCCCTCTTGAAGTGCTCTACAGGCACCATCCCGATATTGCTCGTCGCCCTGTAGAATATAGCGTCGATGTACGGGTTGAATGTATCGAATTTGACGACCTCGTCGCGTATCGCCCTGGTGATGATCCAGAAATTGCTGGACTCGATCTCCTTGGGTCTGCCCAGCAAGACGCGCGAAGTCTTACGGTTGATCTTGCTTGTGAGATTCTTGATCGGCCCGTTCTTGACCTCCGGATAGATGCCGTATACCAGGTCGAAGCCCTCTTCGATCCTGTGCACCAGCTTGAAGATCTGCGACGGATGCGTCTGCATGTCGTCGTCCATGCCGAGCACGTAATCGCCTTCTGTATACTGAAGGGCCGCCATGAGAGCATTGTGCTGACCGAAGTTCTTCATCAGGTTGATACCCTTTACATTGGTATACTCCTGACTTAGCTTGCGGATCTCGTCAAAAGTGCCGTCCGTCGAGCCGTCATTGACCAGCACGAACTCGCACTCGTAGCCTTCGTTCTTATTGAATTCATCTCTTACCATGTCCACTACCTTGTGGATAGTCTTCTCCGAGTAGTAGCACGGTATGACTATGGATATCAGCATAATGCCTGTTCCTCCCTGTTTACATACATGGAAATTATATCTTATAACGCGCTTCTTTGCTATACTTATTGAAGAGCGCGGAGAGCTATGTCCCGGTTCGGATTTTGCACTAAGTACGATCATTAATTACCTCGCACATAGCGACATAGTCACTGCCCTTCAGCGTAACACACCTGACGAGGGGCGATGCAAAATCCGGGAGGGATATACTCGGAAGCGCAATTCCAAAGCAATAGAAAAGGATGAGTATGAGTAGGGAAATCGGCGGATATATGGAGCTCGAGCATTTCCGCGGCGCGGAGATGTACGGCGACCTTTATAAATTCAATCTGGGCAGGACAGCCTTCGTGTGGATCCTGCAGCATGTGAAGCACAACAGGGTATTCATACCTGAGTACATCTGCAGCTCGGTGCCGGGATCGGCAGCGGCCGCAGGCTTTAAGGTGGTCAGCTACGGCCTCGATGAGGATCTCGAGCCGGTCTGGGGCCCTGAAGGTGCTCCGACCGAAGAGGATATCCTCTATCTGGTCAGCTACTACGGCCAGCTCACAGAGGAGACCGTAAAGAGGCGGCATGCAGAGTATCCTAAGCTCATCGTCGACAACGCCCAGGCCTTTTACGACGCGCCGCTTGATCTTCCGGGAGTATGGACGATCTACACGCCGCGCAAGTACTTCGGGCTCAGCGACGGGGCCTATGTGGCACTGCCTTCAGACGCGGACGAAACACTCGCCGCGGACTACGGCAGCCTCAAAAGAGACCGGTCCGGCGGCAGGATATCCCACCTCACCGGCAGGCTCGAGGGGAATGCCCGCGATCACTACAGCGAGATGCTCGCCGCCTCCGATGAGTTCGCGACGGCAGAGCCCGCAAAGATGTCGCTTCTGACGGAGAACTTCCTCAGAGGAATAGACTATGACTATGTACAGCAAAAGCGCTGCGAGAACTACAGGATCCTACGGGAGCTTCTGCCGGATAAGGGTCCGAACCCGTTCGTAAAGCGCATGCCGTCAGCCCCGTTCGCCTATCCGTACTATCACAAGGATGGCGTGGGCCTGCGCAAGTACCTCGCAGAGCAGAGCATCTTCGTTCCGACGAACTGGTCTTACCTAATCAAAAAACTGCCCGAAGGCAGTCTCGAATACAAATGGTCGGCGGATATCCTCCCTCTCCCGGTGGATCAGCGCTACAGCCGCGAGGAGATGGAGATCATCGCAGATGCGATCAAAGGCTACAGTCTGTAGCCATGGCCCGTGCATATGAGCCAGAAGTAATGCAGCTGCGAGCCTATGTGTAATACAGCCAGTACAGCCAGCAAAGCGAAATAAGCTTTTCTGGCTTTTGGTTTATCTGCGAGGAATTCCTTGTCCTTCCAGTTGTTGAAAGCGATGGAGATCGCAGTGAGCATCAGGATGTAGCATCCGATCTGTCTGCCCCAGGTGAAATTGCCGTGAGTGGCCCTCTGCCCCTCCTCGACAAAGAGAGTCCACTGCATCACGCCCGCGAGGAAAACCCCGATGACGCTCATGTAGCGCTTCTCTTTGATCAGCCTGTAGTTGACCACCCATACCACGATCGCGAACGCAAGTCCGCAGACGATGGCGGCAAAGAGATTGTTATACTCCAGCACGTGAGTCAGGTCAGCCCTGACCTCACCGTCGTGCAGGTCGCCCTCTCCGTTAAAGCTGTACTTCATGATGACCAGCATGTATACGCCGGACGGTATCAGCGCGCAGCCCATGATGAAGAGCTCCTTGAATCTCTTCAGGAAAGACTTCTCCTTTTGAGTAAAGAGATCGATCAGGAACACCACGATCATCGCAATGATGAGATCGATGATGAATGCAGGCTTTGCGAATGCGGACATGAGTCCGGTCAGCATCGCAGCTACCCATCTCTTCGGATCCACCCCGTCATCGCTTCCCTCATACATCTGCACAAAGCACATGAAAGCGATCAGACTGAAGAGTATCATCGACTGCTCGGTCGGCGAGTGCCATGCAAAGGTCTGGAACGACCATCTGTAATAGTACTCGTGGAAGCCCGGTACATATATCGGGCCCATGAAGAGCATCAGTATGGACGCCAGCTGAAGCGCCGCGCGATTGATCTCCGAGCCCTTCGTATACATCTTAAGGTAAACGAAGTTGATCAGTATAATGCATCCGATCACGCAGGCCAGATAGACGACCATGCCGGTGATCTCGTGGCTGTGCCTCCAGATGATATCGAATATGAAGCCGAGCAGCCTGTACCTCTCTTTGTACTGCTGGGTCGGCAGATTGATGTACCACGGGAAGTCCGATTTGTACCTGCCGTGGTAGTTGATCGCAAATCTGTAGAACAATTTGAAACATACCGAAGAGAACGCGGCTATTACCGCCGCGTACAGCACATCCGTGATCCGTATTCCTTTCCTATTTAATAAATTGTTCATCTGTATTTATCAACTGTGTTTATCAACCGTATTCGTAATATCGTTCGAATAATCATTTGGGTTATCATCTGAAAATCATTTGAATCATCCTTTGAATTGCCACTTGATATATCAAATAATAGCGCCAATTGTACCCCTGTATTGCTTTTACATGTTTGTCTATAGATTTGGCAATACATTCTCATTGCTGAATGGATATTGTGTATTGCCAAAAGCCACTTCTACATGTATTTGGCAATACATTTTCATTGTCGAAAGGTCAATTTGTATTGCCAAAAGCCACTTCCACATGTATTTGGCAATACATTTTCATTGTCGAAAAGTCAATTTGTATTGCTAAATTCCACAATCACTACGAAAAGGCAATACATCCCGAGATCCGGGAGGGATATACCCGTAAGCGCCGTTTTAGGTTTCAATCGGGTCGGTGTCTTCCGGCTCCTCTTCTTTGCGAAGCAGCCTCTTCACCACATTGACTATGAAGCCCTTCTCCCTCTCCTCGAGCTTCGCCTTAACTTCATCAGCAGGCGGATTCTGCACCGCGTCGATCGCGTCGAGGCACTTCTTGACAGATTTGGAGTCCGGCCTGTAGATATTGAACTTGGCCGACTGAGTCAGAGAAGCGACATAGTCCATGTCGTACTCGCCCTCTATCTTTTGAGTGGAAACCTCCCAGTCAGCGAGGTCCGTCATCTGCATCCTGATCAGCTGCCTGATCTCGTTATAGCTCATGTCGGTGTGGAGATTGGATCCCGCCGCCGCCATGATGTCACCGTATCTCGTCATCAGAGTGGTGGACGAAGTCATCTTTTTGATCATCGCCTTGAGCACCCTCTGCTGGTTCTCTACACGTATGGAGTCCTGACCCTCAAAGGCGTGCCTCTCCCTCGCGAAGTACAGCGCCCTCTTGCCGTTCAGGTGGTTCCAGCCCTTCTCGTATTTGTAGCCCTTGAGGCTGCTCTTGAACTCTACAGGCGAGTACACGTCGATGCCGCCCATTGCGTTGATCACGTCCCTGGCACCCGAGAAATTCAGCTTGACGTAGTAATCCAGATCGACCCCGAGCCAGTCCTCGACAGTATTGAGAGTCTCATCGACTCCGTAGATGCCCGTGTGCGTCAGCTTGTCCATCTGCTGTGTTGTGTGAAGCTTGACGTAGGTGTCGCGCGGGATCGATGTGAGAAGTATCTCCTTGGTCTGCGGATTGACCGTGACGATCATGTTGACGTCGCTTCGTTCAAGGTCGAGGCCCTTCTCGCCCTCGTACTGATCGATGCCGGTTATGTAGATGTTGAAGGCCTCCTCCGTCGGATCGATGGATGCGCTCTTCCTCTCGGCGTTGGCGAAGCTGTCGCTGTCGCTTATCTTATTCATCATCGCGTAGGTGCTGCCCATGTAATAGGAGGCAGCGCCGAACATCACGAGGAACAGCACCGCTATCACAACGCCGGCGATCCTCTTCCACCTGACCCTGCGGGCCATCAGGAAGGTCGACACCAGCAGAAGCGCCACCATAAGAGCGACGATCAGCATCGTGAGGTCCGTCGGGAAGGAGTCGACGACGATTATCATAACAAGCAAAGAGACAGCCACCAGGCCCATCAGGATGAGGAGTATCATGTACCCCTTGTCCTTTGGGAGCAGGCCGCCTCTGCCCGAAAGCGCGCGTTCCTTTTCCCTCATGTGTTTTGCTCTGGCCTCAGCCGCTGCCTTTTTACGATCCTCTTTGGTCGGCTTATTATCTATTATGTCCTTTACTTCTTCGCGAAGGTTCATTTATCCGGTTTGTGATCTTTACTGCGACCCTTGCTGTGGTCCTTCTTGTGCTCATGTCTGGCCGGCGTGGTCTCGGGATCCGCATCGATGAACTTTGTCGGATCTTCGGCCTGCCCGGTCTCTCTGAGCTGCTTCCTGCGCTCACGCTCGTAATTGAGATAGTCCACGAAGTTTTCCTTTTGTATGTCGGTCACATCCTGGGTGAGAATGGTCCTGAGATTCTTCTTAGGCCTCTTCGGTACGATGATGATCGACAGATAAAGGAATGCTATCAGGAAGAGCGCGAATGCATCCATGTACAGCTCGCGGCTTATAAGTACCGCGGCGACGCCCATAATACCAACAATTCCGTACATAATCAAGACCGATCTTCTCTGACCGAAGCCCGCGGCCATCAGATGATGGTGCAGATGGCCCTTGTCAGCCTTCATGATATTCTCATGTCTCAGGGTGCGCCTGAGCATGGCGAACACTGTATCAAAGATAGGCACGGCGAGCGTCAGCATAGGTATCAGAGCTCCGACCACCGTCGCCTGCTTGAGCGGCGAGATGACCGAGAGTATCGCGATCATGTACCCGAGGTACAGCGCGCCTCCGTCGCCCATAAATGTCCTCGCCGGCGAGAAGTTATACGGCAGGAAGCCCAGGCATCCGCCCGCTACCGCCATCAGCGCGATGCAGACCGGCATGGAGCCGAGCCTCGTGCCGTGTATGTAGGCTACATACGCAAGCGAGCAGGCCATGATGGCGACAGACCCTGCCGCCAGGCCGTCGAGGCCGTCCATGAGATTTACCGCGTTGGTGATGCCTATGATCCAGAACACCGTGATCAGATAGGCGACTCCGGCGCTCAGGAGCACGTTCGCGTGAGCGTCAGCCGTAGCGGCCCCGAAGTAGTTGCTTATAAATGTGATCCGGATACCCAGCCCGTACATCGCGCTCGCGATCAGGAACTGTCCCGCGAACTTGTACGCCGGCTTGAGATCCTTTATGTCGTCAATGACTCCGAGCCCGTACATCAGGGCACCGCCTATCATGGCGTAGCGGATCTTTTCGTTCATGCCCGCAGGTATCATCATGGCGGCCATCGAGCCGAGGAATATGGCCATGCCGCCGAATCTCGGCACCGGCTTTGTGTGCATCCTGCGCCCGTCCTTAGGCCTGTCGATGATCCCGAGCTTGTTGGCAATGCGTATGCTAAGCGGAGCAGTCGCGAACGCAATCACGAAACTCAGTCCGAACGATTCTATTATTCTGCTCAGGTAATAGCTTACTCCCAATGCCATATATCAGTTATCCGTTATCTCCTAGAAGTTGCCTATGTAGTAAACGTAGTTGTCGCGGTTGTAGTAGCCCTCTTTGACCTTGACCGTTTTGGTCTTGGTCTTGTACTTCCAGACCTTTTTCCTCTTCTTGACGTATTTGTACTTAGTGACCTTCTTGTACTTCCACTTCCACTTACCGTTCTTCTTCTGTACCTTCTTCCACTTGACTCTCTTTTTGTATTTCTTTTTTACCTTGACCTTCTTCCAGACCTTCTTCCACTTGACCTTGTACTCCACCTGCTTCTTGACAGTCCTTGTCTGGTGATTGTTGAAGTACTCTGCCAGGTAGAAGTCCGATGTGCCGTCGGCGCGTGTGAAGTGAACGAGGTTCTCAGCCTCGTGCGGGCTGTTGATCCTTATCACCGCATCCGGCTCACCGCTGCCGTTGCACTTCCACTCCTTGAGGACACCGAGGTTCTCGGCGTTCCAGTCGAGCACGAGCACCTTGTTGTAAGGCTGGCTGCTGTTGTAGTAGCTCAGCAGTATGTATACGTATCTGTCGTCGGCGTCTATCGCCTGATAGGTGCCCGGATACTTTTTGGTGATGGTCGTGCCTATAAATGCGATGACGTTGAAGTCCTCATCGAGAGCCAGTATGTCGTGACTCTCTCTCTGAAGCGCAAGGTAGCAGTGGTACCTCGGGATGTATGAGATCGACGAGATCCCCCTGTCCCTTGTCCTGTAATATGCGGTGCTCGTATCGCTGCCGTAATTGACATCCTTGTACCCTGTATACGCGAGGCTGCCGGCATCCACAAAGATGAGTCTGTTGCGCAAGCCCTCTCTGTTGCTTATGACCAGCCTGTTGTGGGCCGGGTCGTATGCCATGCCGTTGCCGTGCTCGATATCGATCACGCCGGAACTGTCCTCTACGGCATAGTCGCTCTTCCTGAGCTTGAGTATCCTGCCGTTCTGGTTGGCCGAGGACACCAGCATGTAGTAAATGTATGTGCCGTCGGTGCAGCCGCCCTGGACTACGCTGTAGCCGTTGTGAGGCTCGCCGAGCATAGTCTTGAGATTGAGTCTGAGACTGTTCGCTCCGCGCACGCCCTCTCCCGAGAGCCTGTTCCTGGAGGAAGCCGGTATGTTCTCGATCACGCCCTCTGCGAGCTGGACCTCAATGATGACTGGTTCAGGCGTCTGGCCTCCATCGCCGCCTTCCTGGCCGCCCTCATCCTGAGATGTCTGAGCATCAGGAGTCTCAGGTTGTTCCGTCCTGGTGCTGTAGGCCCTGACGGTCACCTTGTGAACACCCGCAGCGACATTTGTGAATGTATAGCTGCATTCGCTCTGTTTGTCTGTGCCGGTCTCATCATCCAGGAAGACCCTGTAGTAGATGTCCTTATACTGATCTGCTATGGCCTGCTCCGGTACGTAGGCTTTCCACTTCACCTTGATGGTACCGTCCTCGCCGGCCGCACTCAGAGTGATCTTGCCCAGAGGGTCGAGCTTTTCAGGTTCAGTCGGAGTATCCGGCTGCGGCGTCGGCGTATTTCCGCCGCCCTCACCTTCCTGGGTCTGTACTGCAGCTTCTCCCTGTGCCGCAATTACCTTCTGAGCTTCAGCTTCTTCCTGAGACGCAGCGTTCGCAGCAGCTTCACCCTCAGAAGGCGCAGCACCCGAAAGCCCATCAGAGTCTTCGGATACGGCTTCCTCTGTGCTTACGGCCGCATCATTGGTTTGTTGGCCTTCTTCATTATCCGCATAGACGCTCTCAAAGGCGTAGCCCGTCATCGACAGGGCCATCACCCCGGTGAGCATCAGCGCGACTATTCTGTTTTTGATATCGGATCTGTTCATATTGATTTCCGTCCGTTTCCATAAAGATAGATATACATATACATTTTACAGAAAATCGGACGGCTTTCGGCTCAAGCTATATGAAGATTAAGAAAGCCTACTGGCCGAGCAGGTTCCTTATCTCCTGCTTGTAGTCCTCGACGCCCGGCTGGTTGAACGGGTCGATGCCCATCAGCTTGCCGGTGACGGCCGAGGTCATCATCAGGAAGTACAAAAGCTGTCCGAGCCCGTACTCGCTGATCTCCTCTATATCCAGCTTGATCATCTGGATGTCGGCCTTGGCGTGAGCCGCCATGACTCCTCTGACCGCCATCGCGTTTATCTCGTTGAGCGACTTGCCGGCGAGGTCCGCGCCCGCGGAAGCCGGTACCGTCACATCCTTATCTCTCTTCAGTACATTGAATATGGTCTCGAAGAACACCTGGCTGCCCTCCTGGAGGAACTGTCCCATCGAGTGCAGGTCTGTCGAGAATGTCAGGGAAGCCGGGAAGAGGCCCTTGCCTTCCTTGCCCTCGCTCTCGCCGAAGAGCTGCTTGCACCACTCACCGATGAGCCTGAGTGAAGGGTCGTAGTACTCGAATACTTCGATCTGCTTACCGGCCTCGAGCAGGCTGTGTCTTGTGACAGCGTATTTGATGCCTTCCTGCCAGAATTCCTCGTCGAGTGAGATGTCCTTTGCGCCCTTAACGAATGTATCGATGTCCACTCCGGCCACTGCGAGAGGGAACATGATGCCCGGCGTGAATGCGGAGTATCTGCCTCCGATATTGCCCGGAATCTCGAAGGTCACATAGCCCTCCTTGTCCGACTCCTCTCTGAGGATGCCCTTCTTAGGATCTGTGATCGCTACTATCCTCTTTGCGGTCTCTTCCCTTCCGTACTTCTCGTACATCCAGTCCTTGAGAACGCTGAATGCCAGGCGGCTCTCCATGGTGCCGCCGGACTTGGATACCACGCAGAGGCAGACTTCGTTATCCTCAACGACCGCCTTGAAGTCCGCGAGGTAGTGTCCGCTCATGTTGTTGCCCGCATAGAGTATCTCAGGGCAGCCCGGCTTCGATCCGCCAAGAGCCTCGATCACGGCTGCGGTTCCGAGGTAGGAACCGCCGATACCGATGACGATGAGCTTGTCGCACTTGCTCCTTACATCATCAGCGACCCTCTTCATGTCCGACATCCACTCAGCCGGAAGCTCCGTCGGCCAGTTGACCCAGCCCGTGAAGTCCTCCTTGTCCTGTCTGAGTTCCTCTCTTATGGCGAGCGCCTTGGCGCGCTTAGCCTCGTCGCTGTAGTACTTCGCATCCGCCTTCGCGAGATCAAGTTTTACCATGCTCATATCCGTCTCCTTATATAACGCCGTCTTCTTTTAATTTATCTATGATCCTGTCGGAGTTCCTTCCGTCGTGGAACTCGACTATCTTGCTGTATTTGTCTTTGCTCTCAGGAGTCTGCGGCTTGCGGTAGAGCTCTCTGACCGCCTTCGTTATCTCATCGGGCTCCATGCACACGGGGCCGAATACATTGCCCTCGTTCAGCATCAGATACGAGCCCTCGCCGTAGTGCTCCATGCATTCGTCCTTGTCCTTCCACCAGAAGACCACATTGGCTCCCCTGTAGAATGCGTCGTACGCGATGGACGAGTAGTCCGTGATCAGCAGGCTGCAGTCTCTGAGGACCTCATCGTAGCTGTCTGCCAGGAGTATGCTGCCCCCGAGGCCGCCCTCCTCGCTTTTGAACCTCTCCGCCATCAGCGGATGCGGAAGTATCACGACCTTGTCTCTCAGCTCTTCCGGTACCGCGTTGTACATGGTCTCTATCATGCGGAAGTAACCGGTGCCCTCGACGTCCTTTTTGGCCTGGTTGGTCTCCCAGCGCCTCCAGGTCGGCATTATGACTATCTTATCCGCTCCCTCGTTCATGTAGCAGCGATCGAACTTCGCAAGGCCCGTCACGTACAGATCCTCCGGCTTCATGCCGGCAAGATCGATGAAGTGCCTCGCCTCAGCCTCGGACGACACGACCGTCCTGTGGAGTTTGTAGTTCTTTTTGACTCTGAAGCCCGAGCGCAGCGATGAATTGAGCGATACCATGTACATGACTCCGTGCTGGAGGAATACGTACATCAGTCCGCCGCCCGTCGCCTTGTCGAGCACTCTCTTGTTGGCGATCCTGAGATGCACCGCGTGGTCCATGGTCTCCGTGGAGATGAACCTGTCGCTTGCAAAGTAGTACTGAAGGTGCTTGTCGCTGTCCCTCTCGATGAGGTTCTTTTTGTACTTGTCAGGCAGGGCCTGCACAGCCGGGATGCTCGTATCCACGACGAAGTAGACGTTGTCATAGCCCTCGTCGATGAGCTTCTCATACAGGACCGAGGCGCTCTCCTCGTATCTCGAGCAGTTCTTTTCGTACATCATCACGATGTCGCTGCCCTTGAGATCCTTTGAGGCGCGCCACGCCCTCTCGATGCGGGCCTGACCCTCCGGCGTGTCGTACTCGCAGGCGTCCCTGATCGTGAAGATGATCGAGTTATTTATATTCTGCCTGAAGTACATCGCGCGGCCGCCGCGCAGATAAATCTCGCTGTTGTGGTTTGTACCCGTGCGCCTGTCCTTGAGTGAATAGGATATGCGGTTCTCGCCCTGTCCGTCGTAATTGAGCAGAAGCTTGTTCTGGATGTCCCATTCCTCAGCCTCGTCGACGTCGATCTCCATCCTGAAGCTGTTGATCGCGTAGCCCTTAGGCAACCTCAGCCCGTACCTCGAGCCGAAGCTTATCCTGACCGCATCCTCTTTGGCCGGGATGTCTATCCTGACCTTGGATGTATCGAAGCGCCCGCCGCCTCTCAGCCTCGTAACACAAGTGCCCTCCGCTGTCAGGCAGCTGCCCTTCAGGGAGGTGCGAAGTGATGTTATGGCCATTGACGGCGTGAGCTTATCTTGCGGCATAGAATTCCTTTATCTTATCGCAGATCATCCCGACGTTATCCAGTCCGAGCTCATAGTACATCGGGAGCCTCAGCAGGCGCTCAAATGTGTTAGTAGTGTATTTGTCCTCTCCGTGGAACCTGCCGAACTTCGATCCGGCCGGTGCGCTGTGGAGCGGTACGTAGTGGAACACCGCGAGTATGCCGTTCTCCTTGAGATAGGAAGCGAGAGCTGTCCTCTCGTCGATGTCCTTAGTCTTGATGTAGAACATGTGGGCGTTGTGCTTGCACTCTGCCGGAATGACAGGAAGCTCGATGCGTCCTGCATCCGCCAGCGGCTTTAACTGCTCGTAATACGCGTTCCAGCTTGCGAGCCTGTTGTTGTTGATCTCATCGGCTGCCTCGAGCTGCGCCCAGAGGTAAGCCGCGTTCATCTCGCTCGGGAGGTATGACGATCCCATGTCCACCCAGGTGTACTTGTCGATCACTCCCTTGAGGAACTTGCTGCGGTCGGTGCCCTTCTCCCTGATGATCTCGGCCCTGTCCACCTTGGCCTCGTCCTTGATCAGGAGAGCTCCGCCCTCGCCCATGCTGTAGTTCTTGGTCTCGTGGAAGCTGTAGCATCCGTAGTCGCCTATGCTGCCGAGGCCCCTGCCCTTGTACTCGGACATGACTCCCTGAGCCGCATCCTCTACAACGAGCAGATTGTGGCGCTTTGCGATCTCCATGATGGTGTCCATCTCGCAGGCCACGCCGGCGTAGTGCACAGGCACGATCACCTTTGTCCTGTCCGTGATCGCGTCTTCTATCAGCTTCTCGTCTATGTTTTGGGTATCAGGGCGTATATCCACGAACACCAGAGTCGCGCCTCTCAGCACGAAGGCGTTGGCTGTGGATACGAATGTGAACGAAGGAAGTATGACCTCGTCTCCCGGACCGACCTCGGTCAGTATCGCCGCCATGTCAAGGGCGGTCGAGCATGCCGTAGTCAGAAGGGCCTTGGTGACGCCCGTCTTGTCTTCGATCCACTTATTGCACTTCTTTGTGAACTCGCCGTCGCCGCAGATCTTGTGTGCTTTGATGACTTCCATGATGTAGTCCTGTTCCCTCCCGATATACGGAGGCACATTGAAACTGATACCCATATTCTTTACTCCTAAATTTCTGTAACTGTCATCCTGAGCGTAGCGAAGGATCTCATCGAGATTCTTCGGTCGCTTTGCTCCCTCAGAATGACATACAGTACTGTCATCCTGAACCGTAACTGTCATCCTGAGCCGCGTAGCGGCGAAGGATCTCACAGATCAGCACTCAAATCCTTCCATTCCGGATTGAATGATTCAACCAAAGCGTTCTTTTTATCACGCTTCCAGCCTTTAAGTTGCTTTTCTCTTTCTATCGCAGCTTCGACACTCGATGTCTGTTCGTAATATACGAGCTTATCCACGTTGTATTTGCTTGTGAATCCTTCGACCAGTTTATTTTTATGTTCATACACCCGTCTCACAAGATCATTAGTCACTCCGATATACATCACGTTATTAAATTTATTTGTCAGAATGTATACGTAATACTCTTTCATGATTCTTGTTTTATTTCGGTGAGATTCTTCGGTCGCTTTGCTCCCTCAGAATGACATGGACGGGTGACTAGCGGTTGCCGTACATCTTTTCGTAGTACTGCTGGTACTCGCCGCTCACTATGTTCTTCCACCATGCCTCATTGTCGAGGTACCACTGGATGGTCTTGCGGATGCCGTCTTCGAACTTGGTCTCCGGCAGCCAGCCGAGCTCATCGTGGATCTTGGTCGGATCGATAGCGTATCTCTGGTCGTGGCCCTTGCGGTCTGTCACGTAAGTGATCAGGCTCTCAGGCTTGCCGAGCTGTTTGAGGATGATCTTTACGACCTCGATGTTGGCCTTCTCGTTGTGGCCACCGATGTTGTAGACCTCGCCTACTCTGCCGCCCTCGAGGATGAGGTCGATTGCCCTGCAGTGATCCTCGACGTAGAGCCAGTCCCTGACATTGAGACCCTCGCCGTATACAGGCAGCGGCTTGTCAGCCTGAGCGTTTGCGATCATCAGCGGGATGAGCTTCTCAGGGAACTGGTAAGGTCCGTAGTTGTTGGAGCAGCGGCTGATGGTGACAGGCAGCCCGAACGTCCTGTGATATGCCATCACGAGGAGGTCTGCCGAGGCCTTGCTCGCGGAGTAAGGGCTCGATGCCGTAAGCGGCATCGTCTCGACGAAGAAGAGGTCAGGTCTGTCGAGCGGCAGATCTCCGTATACTTCGTCTGTGCCTACCTGGTGGAATCTCTTGACTCCGTACTTAAGGGATGCGTCCATCAGCACCTGTGTGCCGAGGATGTTGGTCCTGAGGAAGAGTCCCGGATCCTCGATGGATCTGTCTACGTGGGACTCAGCAGCGAAGTTGACTACAACGTCGAACTTCTCCTCTGCGAAGAGCTTGTCGATAGCGGCCGCATCAGTGATATCCATCTTTACGAACTTGAAGTGCGGCTCATCCATGACAGGCGCAAGCGTCTCGAGATTGCCTGCGTATGTGAGTGCATCAAGGCCTACCAGATCATAGTCCGGATGCGCTTTGAGCATGTGGAATACGAAATTGCTTCCGATGAATCCGGCTGCGCCGGTGATGAGGATTTTCATATTTGTTAAGTCTCCTTTGAATTTACAAAAAACATTCAATATATTATACTGTAACTCAACAAATCATTCAATTATTACACGGAGGTAATCAATGCTTGAGACACTCAAGAAATACTGGTGGATAGTGCTGATCGTCGTGGTCGTCATCGCAGCCGGCGCAGCATTCATAATACATAACAGCAAGGCCGCCGAGGAGACTAACGAGCAGCCGACAGAGACCGAGGCCAACGCCATCCCTGAGGACTACGATCCGGCTTCCGAGCAGGAGGATTACGACAACGGCATCGTATTTGACGAGGAGGCAGAGGGCGCAGAGCTCTCATTCAAAAAGGCTGAGGAGGCTGACTTCATCGGCAAGTGGGAAGCCACTTCCGGGCAGGCCCTCTACATGTACGGCAATATCGACCTTGATATCCGGGATGGCGGTAAATGGAGCGGCAATGTAGCCGAAGAGGACCTCGAAGGTAAATGGGAGTTCGACGGTACGACGATGTCTCTCACAAGCGAGCTCTTCAACGCAACGCTTTCGTTCACAGAGGACGGCAAGCTCATACTCCAGGAGGACAGAGCCGAGGACGGCATCCTCCTCAACACCGTAATGACAAAGAAGTAATATGACTTATCTCAACAATGTCTCAAAGACAAAGCTCATCGCCCACATCGCTGCCGCGCTAGCGGCAGTGCTGATGGCCGCGATCGGTATATCTGTATATGGAGCGGATGTTTCCGCTCTATGTCTTTTTGTGCTGTTCATGCTGGTATACGTCATGGTGCCGGGCTACGCGATCATCAGGCTGCTCGGCATAGACACGCCTCACCTCTCGACGGTGCTGGCTCTCAGCCTGTACAGCGGATGGGGGCTGAATGTCCTCATGTACTTCATCGCAGACCTGCTGCACGCAAGCTTCCTGCTCGCAGCCGCAGGGCCGCTCATCGCGATCTGCTGGCTGGTCTATGCATATACAGCTAAGCGAAGCGGCAGCCTGAAGCCGGCAAGTTTCTCCGCAGGCAGGAGCCTCGCAGAGCTTCCGCTGTCGTTCTGCATATTCTTCGTGATCGTGCTGGCATATGCACTTCTCAGCACCCAGTACCAGTACATGGCTCCTGACCTCAGCGCATCGATCATACTGAATCCTGACAAGGCCTACCACATGGGCCTGGTCGACTCGCTCTCGCACGACTACCCGCTGCAGAGCCCATGGATCCAGGGCAGGTACATCAGCTACCACATATTCACCGAGGTGCTCTACTCGATCCCTGTCAGGTTCTTCAATATGGAGGCAGACTTCCTCCTCCTCTCTTGCGGACCTTACCTGACGACCTTCGCGATCTGCACTTCGATGTACAGCTTCTTTGCGGAGCTCACAAGAAAGCCCGAGCGCGCCGGCATCTACTGCCTGCTGGTGATGCTCGCCAATCCGTATATAGCAAGGAACATATATAAATCCATAGCCTTCAAGTTCATCATCACAAATGACAACACCTCGGGCTATGGAGTCATGTCCGCGATGGCCTTTGTCGTACTGCTGAAGTACTGGTTCAAGGCTTACGACAAGCGCGGCGGACGCATCCCGCCTGCGATGACGGTACTGCTCACAGCCTTCCTCATGCTGGTCTCCGGCATCAAGGGCCCGATGGGCATAGTCCTCATCTCAGCCTTCTGGGGCACTCTCTTCCTCGGATGGATACTCAGAAGCTGCAAATTCAACCTCATCGTCCCGGCTCTCAGCATGAGCGCAGGCTTTGTGATCGTCTACGTGACGGTGCTCGGGGCCAAAGGCAGAGGCACAGCCACAGGCGGCAATTCTCTGATCAGCTTCGGAGACATCACAAACGTCAGCTTCTGGAAGGAGCCGATGACGGAGTGGCTCAAGGCCGCTTCAGTCCCATACCCTGCGAGGCTTCTCATACTCCTCGCGGTATTCATGATCTTCTATCTGACGGCTTACCTGCTGCCTTTCGCAGTCGGCTACCTCAGAGAGCTCTACGTGGTGCTCACAAAGAAGAAGGCGTATGTATTCTACGAGGTCATCGTATACGCTTCGTTCCTCGTTGGATTCACGGCGATGTTCTTCCTGCGCTATAGCGGACACAGCCAGATATATTTCGGACTGCTCTCGCTGTTCTTCGCACCTCTCATCGCCTACTGGTACCTCGAGGATGCACTCCCGAGACTTAGCTCCGGGCAGATGACGGGCGCACGCGCGGGCCTCTTCAAGGCGATGCTCGGTATATCCGCTCTGATGCTCGTATACACCTCGATCATGCTCGCGGTCAGCTTTGACAAGATGGTGCCGGGCGCCATCTCGCATACAGACCGCACCAAGGAGTACAACCTCTACACCAGCATGAGCAACGCCGAGTGGCAGGCCATGGAGTGGATCGAGGACAACACTCCTGACGATGCTCTTCTGGCTACCGACAGATACTACAGCGTGGCTCCGGAGAAGTGGGCTGTAGACAACCGCTGGGCCAACAGGTTCTTCCTCTACGCGGCCTACTCAAACCGCTTCTGCTACATCGCAGGCTCCGGCTACAACCTCGGCACGAGCGAGTGGCCTATACGACTGGAGATGATAAAAAAGAACCGGGAGCTCTACGATCCCGGCAATGACGCCCGCGGCGACACAGCCCGCGAGCTCGGAATAGATTATGTGGTACTCTCAAAACGCTTCACAGATGTGCCAAGCCTCCAGGGCAGCGGCTACGACCTGTGTTACAAGAACAGCGACATAGAGATCTACGAAGTAAAGGACGCCTCCTGATTGGAAGCGTCCTTTTTTACATCCTGTATTCTCGCCTCTACTTCTGAAGTTCGAACAGCTTATTGACTCTGTTCTTATAGTCTATGAGGCCGTTGTACTGGAGCCTCCTGTACTCGTTTAATTTGTCATCGTAAGGAGTCGGCTCAGATGCGTCATATATATTGCCCTTGGCATCGATGCAGCAGATCGCATTGACAACCGGCAGCTCCTTGTACAGATCGAGCAGGTATTTGTCCCAGCCTGTCAGCGGCATGCCGATCGTCTGCTTCAGATACGGCGCGATGTAGTTGGCGCTGAGCACGAAATCATCCTCCTCGTGATGCAGATCCTCCGAAGCCGCATTCTCTCCTGATCCAGTCTCTCCTGCCTGCGCCTCAGCTTTTTCTGCGTCTTCTGCTTCTGTACCAGTCTTCTGACCCTCCGCATCATCGGCAGTATCAGCGCCATCCGAATCATTACCTTTGAGATCGAAGTTCGCCCAGATCAGGATAGGAACTTCATGCTTCATCTCAGACCACTCGAGCTCGCTCAGGCCCTCATGCGGTGACAGCAGAGCCTCGTAGAACTGACTGCCTACCCTCGGCTGGTGATCTCCGTAGAGCACGATGACCGTATCCTCATCCACATTGCTGAAGTATGTGATGAGCTGCTCGAGAGCCTCATCGCTCTTCTTCATCAGATTGAGGAACTGTATCGCCTGTTCCTCGGCAGCTTCCTGAGACTCGATCTCGATTCCCGCATCGACTATGCCCGCGCTGTACATGTATCCCGCGTGGTTCTGTATGGTCACGTTGAACATCCAGAACGGATCCTTCGGATCCTCTGCGCGGAACTTCTCGTACTCTTCCTCTACATACCTGTAATCGTATTCATCGGACACGTAGTCTCGCAGGAGCTCCGGATCCTCAAGATCATCGAACGAAACATGCGTATCGAATCCGAGCAGCGGATATACGACATCTCTGTTGTATGAATTCGCCATGCCCGGATGGAAGGTAATATTGCCCCCGTAGCCGCGGCTCTTCATGTACGATGCCAGCGACGGAGTCTCCTCCTTGATCACGCTGCGGTACGGCACCGACATATACGGCAGGAAGTCCATGCTGAAGCCCGTGAGGCCCTCGAACTCGGAGTTCGCGGTCGAGCCGCCGAATACCGAGGAGTGCATGGTCCCCTTGATCACATTGTTGCCCTCAAGGCTCCTGTAGAACGGCATGTAGTCCTGATTTGTCTCGAACTCGCCGAGCTTATCGAAGTCTGTGAACGACTCGTTCATCACGACTATCACATTAGGAGTCTTTGTGTTAACACCCTTTGCCTGATCGAGCTTGTCCGACGGATACTTGTCGGCGATGGCCTCGATCTCAGCGATGTCATAGCCGTCAGGCTTTTTGATGACAGCATTCCTCCACGAGATCACAAATGACAGCGCGCAGCCGTTCCTTGTGTATGAGCCCCTAGGCTTGAAGCTCGAGACGCGGAATTCATGATCCTCAATATATGTGCTGGCAAAGAACGTGTAGTAGAACACGCCTCCCCAGATCGCAAGTACGATGACCGGGACGATGCGCCTCTTGAGCGCAGGCATGAGTCCCTTCTCCTTCTCCCGTGAAACCCCGGCAGGCACCAGGCACGCGATGCACCAAAGCGTCGTCAGAAGGAAGGACCACATGAAGTTCATGTCGAGCGTAAGTACGTACGACTTCACTACCTGCATGGCTGTGCCGAACTGCGAGAAGTCTGTCGCTACCAGCGGGGAATCCCTGAAAAGCAGCAGCGCGTAGTTCGCAAATCCGAAGGCCGAGCCTATGAGCGCGGTAAGTATGGAAGAGATCCTCGTGCTAGTACTTATAGTATATATAGCCCACCATATGAGGCCGATTATGATCAGATTGAGTATACCCGTGTTCCTCTCGGAAAAGAGCTGGTTCACGTAATTACCAAGACCGAAGCTCACATACTTCTGGATTATGAAGTATGTGACGAAAGGCGTCAGGAGGAACATCATCCTCAGCACCCAAGGGCTGAGTCTAAGATAGCTCTTGCCGGTCTTCTTCTCGATCCACTCATCGATTACTTCGAACGGTATGAGGATGAAGATGAAGGTCATGAGGATGAGTACAAGGAAGAGCTTGTTTGTCTTCTCGTTGTACATCCTGTTTGCGACATAAAGGTAAGCGCACTCGCCTTCTGCATCCTCGCCGTCTATCCTGACCACAGGGATGTCCTCGTTGTCTCCGCACTCATTGAGCATGAGATCGAAGGCGCCCTCGCTCTTTACATCTTCAGTCGTGATCCTGACCGTGTAGGTCGCTCCCTTGACCACCTCTGTGTAGCCGGCCATGACATTGGTGTCATTGGTCGTGACTATCCTGTTGGTATTGAGGCCCTCCGAATCTCCGCTCAGGAGGAACTTGGTGATGTCTCCTGCGATGACATTGGCCGCGTCAAGTCCCGTCTCAGCGACCTTATTGCCGTCTTTGTCGATCAGAGCGACCGTGACCCTGCCTGTTGCACTGCCGGAGCTGGGATTACTGAACATTATGCCTACAGTCCTGATGATCTCCGACTGCATCGTGACGTCCTGCTCAACGGTACGGCTTCCGAGCATCGAGACAGAGCTCACCTCTGCCGTCTCATAATCCGGATCCACATACAGCCTGACGCTCTCCCGCAGAGCATCCCTTTGCACATACAAAAATCCCAGCACCGCAAAGAGCAGCGCCAGAATTATCAGCTTCTTTATGATCAGGTTCTTCTTATCCCTGTTATCTTTAATCTTTTCGCTATTGTTATCGCTATTGATCTTTGTCACCCTGTCTTCTCTCATCCCGCTTACCGCACACTATTTACAAATATATTTCTAATCTTGTTGTCGTATATCGCCTATCACTTGTCGCTTATCACTTGCCGCCTTCATCATATGCCTGATCCGGCCTGCCCCTCCTCCTGACGCAGAGCACGAACACGACCGCAAAGGAGATGGATATCAGGGTCATCAGGAAGGTGTAGAACACAGAAGCTCCCGGCACCCCGTAGCTCCTGACGAAGTATCCCGACAGAAGTCCGGCCGCCAGAGCGCCCAGCACATAGCCTGCGATCAGGTACTTCTGGCCCCTCACGACCGTGACCACAACGACAAAGAAGTTTGCCAGCGCCAGCATGCCGCCTCCCAGCATCAGTATAGTCAGGCTGAAGCGGCTTCCGCTTAGATCAGCTCCGAAGATGATACCGAGCACCGGGCAGCCTATAGTGAGCGCCACGATGACGGCAAGGAGCGTGATCCCTCCTATGACCATCATCTGCCTTACGACTATCCGCCTGAACTCCTTCATATTGCCTCTGTTCCACTCCTCGGCGAGCCTGACGAGTATCGGGTTGAATATGAAGTTGGCCAGCAGGCCGATGGCAAACACCGGCATGAATATGAAATTGAAGCATGCCTGGGCCTTGTCGTCAAGGTAGGCGTCTATGGCGTACTTAGGCGCGTTGCCCACATACAGCAGGAGGAAGCTCCCCGCAAAGAGCGGCAGGCACTCCCTCGTGATCCGAAGGAAGCTCTCCTTATTGAAGCTTACCTCGACCCTGCCGAACTCCGGCGCGATCAGCACAAATGATGTGAGTATCGCGATTACCGTTACCGCCAGCCATATTATCATGGAAATGAGCAGGTTGTGTGTCAGTATCAAGGAGAGCATACAGAATATCATCGGCAGGACGATCCTGTAGGTGCTGGCCTTGGCCGCAGCGTCGAGCCTGCCCTTTTGCTGAAATCTCGAGAAGTATACATCGCAGTAGGCCTCGAGCACCTTGATCGCGCACACGAGCAGTATTATCTCGAACTTGAACGGAGTGTACTTGCCGTCCGCGAGGCCAAAGATCGCGTATCCGACAGACGCGGCCAGAGCCACAAGGCAGCTTACGACCCTGTGCGTATGGTAGTCGGCAAACGAGCTCGTCTCGGCGACGTCCGTCACCTGGTACTTCCTCACTCCGAATTCGCCTATGTAATAGATCAGGCTTGCTATCGCGTAGGCAATAGAAAAGACTCCCGCGTCATCAAGACCGTTGGTCCTGTTGACGACCATGAGGAGCACGGCCGACTGCAACGCAAAGAGTATGCTCTGGATCATGTTCCAGAGATAGCTGTCCCTGCCCGCATTGGCGCTATTGAGGAATAGATTCTTCAAGCCTTTAAGCATCGTGAACATAATAAAAGCACCATGCACAAAATGTCAAATTCTACATTTCGTACATGGTGCGATCTCGTCAGGCTATCGGTCTAGAATACCGATACGCAGGTTCCGTTAGGAATGTTCTTGTAGATGAATTGCGCCTTTTCGTTAGGGCATCTGATGCATGCGTGCGATGCAGGGTTGCCCCACTTCTTAGCCCAGGATTTACGGCTGCCGTGGAACGAAGTCCAGGACTGGAATGCTGTCCATGGGCCGTGGCCGTTTCTCTTCTTGACCCTCTTGTAGATCTTCTTGTTGAAGCCTGTAGGGGACGGTGTCTTGGCAGCACCTGTCGAGCAGATCCAGTCGTCATATACTCTGAAGTTGCCGGCTGTTCCGTAGAGCAGGTATACGTGCTGCGTGTTCTGGTTGACCCAGAGGTACCATGGAGTTCTGCTGCCTGTGCCGGAAGTGTTTACGAAGTACTCAGCTTCCTTTCTGTCATAAGCAGTGCCAGGCTGATAGTCACACCATGCCTTCTTGGTCCTCAGATATGAGGAGTAGAAGAGGTTGCCGTTGTAGTAGAACTTGTACTTGCCGCCGCCGAAGCCGTGAGCTCTGACCATCTCGTTCTTCTTGAAGGTGTGCTTTACCTTCATGCCGTCGTGGGATTTGAGTTTTGATTTCTTCTTGAACTTGAACCAGATGTACATCTGTCTTACAGGGCTGTCAACTACTGTAGCCGACATCTCCGATGGAGTGTACTTTGGATCAGAAGACATAGCCTTAACTGTAAAGGAGTGTGTGCCTTCATCTCCGAGACCGCCTACGATGAATGCCATCTTGTTGGCATTATCATATGCACGGTACGAAGCAGGAACGTTACCGTTTACAAGAACTCCGTCCATATAAACTTCGTAGTATCCTGCATTAGGTACAGGATCCCATTCAAGAGCAACACTCTGATATGCAGAGTATGTCTGAACTACAGGAGTTGCAAGCGGTGTAGATGCAGGTTCCTCTTCGTCTTCGGTCTGTGTCTCTACGACAGCGTCCTCATCAGTTGCAACTGCCTCTCCGTCGACTGCAGGAGTCTCTCCGTCAACTGCAGGAGTCTCTTCTCCGCCCTTACCCTCTTCGCCTGTCGGCTCTGTGGTCGTATCACCCTCTCCCTCAGGAGTCTCAGGTACTACCGCCTCGGTCTGCCCATTATCCTGAGCAGCCAGTTCATCGGCAGCGAATACCGAAATGCTGAATGTACCCAGAACCATCGTAGCGATCAGTAAAATAGATACGATTCTTTTCTTCATAATAAATTCCCTTCTCAAGATTCGATTTAGAAATGTCGTCCTGATGTCGTTAGACATGGTTATTTTACCAAAACAGCGCCGCAACTTCAAGGTATATGTGCCCTCCGGCATTGCCAATTCAGCCCAAAGAATATACAATAATCGGAGTCAAAGGAGTTAACTACAATATGAAGTATTCGATAGTCATACCATGCTATAAATCTGCCCATACGATACGTCAGGTGGTCGAGGAGACATCGGCCGAGATGGATCGTCTGGGGCATACACAACATGAATTCATCCTCGTGGACGACTTCTCGCCTGACGACGGAGAGACTGTGCGCGAGCTCAAGAGCCTCGCAGAGGATCACGATTGCGTGACAGCCGTCGCGCTTGCCCACAACGTCGGCCAGCACAACGCCCTCATCTGCGGACTCAATTACGCCGAGGGGGATATCATCATTTTTATGGATGACGATATGCAGACCCATCC
This sequence comes from Clostridiales bacterium, assembly GCA_015058275.1. Classification (GTDB taxonomy): domain Bacteria; phylum Bacillota; class Clostridia; order Peptostreptococcales; family Anaerovoracaceae; genus Crickella. The sequence continues at coordinate 4,415 of SVCQ01000013.1, read as the reverse complement.
GTCCCAGCTTGAGACCATGCTGGGCGGCCTGGACGATGACCACGATGTGGTATACGGCTACTATCCGGACAAAAAGCACTCCGGATTCCGCAACTTCGGCTCGTGGTTCACTCACACCAGTGTCAGGATACTCATCGGCAAGCCAAAGGACATGAAGACCTCGAGCTTTGTGGTCATGAAGAAGTTCGTCAGGGACAGCATCATACAGTACCCTGCCCACTACACACAGATGCAGGGTCTCATCCTCAGGACCGTGTCGCCTGAGCGCATCGCGAGCGTGCCTATCCAGCACTTCGACCGCGCCTACGGCGAGTCGGGCTATACGCTCAGCAAGCTCCTGAGCCTCTGGTCCAATATAGCGGGCTTCTCGATCGTGCCTCTTCAGTTCGCCCAGAAGTTCGGTATATTCACCACGACCTGCGGCATCTTAGGACTGATCTGGCTGCTGGTCCGCAAGATCATCAGTAAGACCAAGATCCTCGGCTGGACATCCACGATGATGACCATTATCATCTTCTCCGGCATCATACTCCTGACCCTCGGAGTGGTCGGTGAGTACGTCGGGCGGATGTTCCTCACCATGGGCAATTACCCGCAGTACGTCGTCCGCGAGATCTATACCACCAAAAAAGAGGATCAGGACTGATCCTCCTTTCTTTAAGGAGAACTATGAGAATTGCAGTTACTGGAGCGAGCGGGTTCATCGGAACGGAACTCCTCGAAGCACTTAGTAAAAGAAACGGTGTGAGCGTTATCGGTCTTACGAGGGATGCGGCGAAATGCGAAGACACCCCGTTTTGCGAGTGGAGAAGCACTGACTATACCGCCACAAGCCTCAAAGAGGCTATAGAGGGAGCGGACGTCGTGATACATCTCGCCGGGGTGCGAGGCACTGAGGCCGACCCTGAGAAGTTCGCGGTCAACGACGCGATGACCGGAGCCATACTGGATGTGATGCAAGAGACAGGATGCAAGCGCATTGTCTTTGCATCCACGATGTCTGTGTACAACGACGACTCGCTTATGCCGTGGGATGAGGATATCCCTCTCGGCGGCAGGAGTGAATACGGAGACTCGAAGGTCCGCTGCGAAGCCCTCATACAAAACTTTGCCAAAGAGAATGGTATCACCTACGGCATAGCCCGTATAGCTCAGGTACTGGGCGAGGGAGAGAAGCGGCGCGGCATGATGAATGTCTTTATCGATACTGCCGCAGATCACGGCACACTCAAGGTGATGGGCAGGAGCATCGCCAAGAAGCAGTACATATACGTGAAGGACCTGGCGGAGATACTGGCCATGCTCGCTGAGTCCGATCGCAATATCATCGTCAATGCCGGCATGCAGGATGCATACAGTAACCTCGAGGTCGCTCAGATCGTCAACAAGGTCTTTGCTAACCCAAGCCCTATAGATTATGACGATTCACATCCGGAGACCGGCCGGCCGTTTCACATGGATATCAGCCGGCTCAAAGAGGAGCTTGGTTATGTTCCGCTGGATATGGAATCCGCACTCACAGAAATGAAGAAATCCCGCGACTTACAATAGTCGCGGGATTTTTGTTTTACTCAACATTGCAGACGAAGCATCTCTGCTTGCCCGTCTTTTCCGGAGGGAGCTCGTCCATCCACTCGATCGTTATTTTGAATTCGTCGCCATAGAGCTTCTCGACTTCCGTTATGAACCTCTCCTCGATCTGCTCTTTGGTCATCGATTTGTTGAACGGATCGGCAACGAGCTGGATCTTGAGATCATGGTAGGTCTCCTCGATGAACCTGAACTGCGAGAGCCCTACCGTGTGGTTGGCTATTCTCATCAGCTGGAGAGCAGATGAGTCCGCGCCATGCTCATGCTTGACCAGGTCATTCATGCGGCCCTCGATGTCCGTAAAGTAGCGGATGCCGTCCTTGACATAGGACTTGCCGAGGTCAAGCGTCTCATAGTTGATCAGCGGATATGTATGCTTGTAGAGGGATGTGACGACTATGCGTCCGTCATCAGCAAGCTCGTTCTTGTCGTTGTAGACATTGGCAACTGCGATGTCATTAGCTACATAGCGGTAGTCCTTGAACGGGAACTGGTAGATAAAGCTTCCCATCTCGGATACGCCGTATGCGTCGATGAGACCGGGGCCGAGAGCCTCAGCCAGGACCTTGCGCGTCACGCCGTCGACCATCTCACTGATCGGAGCATAGAGCTTTGGCTTGTGTATCTTAAGGTTGTGCTCCTTGGCATAAGCCACCATCCTGACCATTACATTGCGCCTCAGGCAGATGAGGTCAGGCTTGTACTCGTTGATATCCTTGATCAAATCGGCGATGCCGTCTCCGACGATGTGGTCCTCTCCGACAACCTTGCGGCGCATCAGACCGAACTTCTGTACAATGGAGTCCCTGTCCTTTTTGCGCGGTCCCTTGTGGCTCGTAGAGAAGGAGTACATCTTGCCCCTGAGCGGCTTGTAGCCCGCCGCCGCAAGAGCCCTCGCCCAGTTGGCATCACTGCATGCCTGCTCTTTTTGTGTATAGAGCATCTTGAGAGGCGTGCCGGACGAGCCGCTCGTGCTTAGGATGTTGATGTCGTCGTGCAGCTCAGGATGATCGTCCCACTCCTTTTGCATCCAGAGCCTGAGCTCCGGCTTTGTGAGAGTCGGGAACTTTACAAGATCCTCGGCCGAATGGTAATCATCTGGCGTCGTGCCCGACTGCTCGAACTTCTCCCTGTACACAGGGATCTTATAAGCCCTCTTCATGAGCCTGTGGATCTTGCGGTTCTGATCGGCCTTGATCCGCTTCGGATCACCGTCAAACGACCTCCTGAGCGTCAGGAGGTACCACACCGTATACACATTTTTGAGTTTCTTCTGAATTCCCATTTGTTCTTCCTCTTCTATTACGCATCAGCGGGATTCTTCCTCGCTTCGCTCGTCAGAATGACAGGATCCGATTCTACGGATCATATACCCGCACTTTTCGATGTAGCCGTTTATCTTAAGGACTCTGTCCCCGTCGTCGTAGTAGTAGCAGGCATAGTCCGAGTCGCTTGTGTCGAAGTCCGCCCTGCTGAATTTGGTATTAGGCTCCTTGCTCATGAACTGCAGCGCCCACTCCTCATCCGGCATCACGTAGTCGCCGTCGAGCACCGACTCTCCCTCGAGAAGATGTCTGAAGCATGCATCGAGCAGGTCCGCCCCGCAGTAATGTTTGATGAGGTTCCACATATGGCAGCCGTCGAGCCTCGGAGTCACCTCGAGGATGACAGGCTCATTGCCTCCTCTGAGCTTGATCTGGAAGTAGCACGGGCCGTTGTCTATGCCGATCCTCTTAGCTATCCTCTCTGCGAGATCCACTGTCTTAGCCTGAGCCTCTTTGTCCGCAAAGGACGAAGGCACTCTATGCTCCTTGATGATGCCTCCCGGGTACTCGTCGAATGCGTATCTGTCGGATACGATCGCAAACTTCATCCTGCCGTCCTGCATGTATGCGTTGACCGAGACTTCAGGTCCGTCGATGAATTCTTCTATTATGACCCTGCCCTCGAATGAGTAATCGATCGAGGCGGCGAAGTGCTCGCGGATGTCGTCTGCCGACTCGACCCTGTAGCAGCCCCTCTGGCCCTGCGAGTCCACAGGCTTCATCATGGCCGGGAAATCCGTGTAGCCGAGAGCCTCCTCAAGCGTGGAGCAGACCATAAAGGAAGCGTTGCCCTCAAAGCCCTCTCCGAGAGTCTCTCTCATGCGGCCCTTGGAGTGGCATATCTCTGCGGCCTCAGCCGTGATGAAATGCGGCAGGCCAAGCTTCTCGCTCGCCATCATGACAGTCGGCATCGCTATGTCCGAACCGACGGAGTAGATAGCCGAGACACCGTACTTCTCAGCCAGAGCCACTATCCCGTCCACGTTCTTGATATCCACCTGTTCGAAGATGTCCAGATGAGGGATGCCGCAGTCCACCGTAGTGTAGCTGCAGCCGACTACCTCATAGCCATGACTCTTGCAGTATTCGATTGCGTCGATCTGGGCGTTGCCGGCCCCGAGTATAAGTATCCTTTTCATCAAAAATTCGGCAAGGATACCCCGTCTTCTGCAAGGCGGGGAGGAATTGCCCCCTCCTCTCCTGATCAGTTTTTAGAAATAACTTGTAGTTGTATAGTATCTATGCCCCGGCACGCTCGCTTTTGCCCGCCCCAGGCTGTTGGTCTCCCGCCCGGCTCGCATGCTTTGCAGCATTGACAGACTTGTTCTTTTTTGTTTCTTTAAGTCTGAAACGATTGTATTTGCAAGGCTTTGTGTATATAATGCGAACATAAGTTCTGTATCGGATTTCTCATATATATCCCCAAGCGTATGGTGCAGATATGCAGGTGACACTCACTTCCAAAGTGCGAATACTTCCCGATGAGGAGAGCAAGGCTCT
>SVCQ01000012.1 GCA_015058275.1 Clostridiales bacterium | reverse complement strand
TGCTGGATCCACACACTCAGAAAATACAAAGATGCCATCAAGTCGATGGATAAGTCGGGGCTGAATACGGCAGCCGGAACGCTTGCAGCCAAAGCCATCGATATGATCCAGACTATGATGCATAAAGACAACCAGATGGACGGCCTGAGTCCGGAGGAGCGCTATGAACAGCGAAAAGAGAAGATCGCCCCTCTTGTGGACGAATACTTTGAGTGGGTCAAGGAAAACCGGCCGAAGGTGACCCGGCAGTCCAAGACCGGCAAGGCTTTCACATACTCAGTCGAGCAGGAGCAGTATTTGCGTGAGTTCCTTACCGATGGGAACATCCCTATGGAGAACAATGCAGCTGAGCGGGCGATAAGACCGTTCACGATCGGAAGAAAGAACTGGGTGATGTGCGACACGATCCACGGCGCTGAAGACAGTGCGATCATCTACAGCATCACAGAGACTGCCAAGGCAAACGACCTGAAGCCATATGAATATCTGAAACATCTGCTCACAGAAATACCTAAGCATATGGACGACACGGATATGGATTTTCTGGAAGAATTGCTGCCGTGGTCAGACAAGCTGCCGGCTGAATGCCGAAAGCAGTATACCGAATCTTAGACAAAGCGCCTCGCGACCAGCGGGGCATATTTATTGGCACGATGGTAAAAATTGGTTAGAAAAGTGCAGACACTTTTCTAACCAATTTTATCCTGGAATGATTCGCGCCGACAGGTACGTGAGGTTTACCGCTTACTTCCTTACGGCAACGCCGTTGTAATCGAAGAGAGCATTATTGTATGCGAGAAGGTTGGGGGTTCGATCCCTTCAATTATATTCCAAGACAAAAGGACCTCCCGTCTGGAGGTCCTTTTGCTTGGAGCTGATGGGGGGAGTCGAACCCCCAACCTTCTCGTTACGAATGAGATGCTCTGCCATTAAGCTACATCAGCAGATGAATGCGCCGCGCCCCGTTAGTTTAACAGAGCGCGGCATGGAATTCAATTATTTTCTTCGAGTTCAGCCGATTCTTCCTCGAGTCCGAATGCATTTTCGGTATCGAGCTCCGGCCCGTCATCTGTGACGGTCTTCACCAGCTCTGTGATCAGGAGCGCAACATTGAAGAATGCCACCGTAACGGCCAGGCCTGTTGAAAAACCCGCCAGATTTTTCATGATCTTCTTCGCGTTCATCTCAGCCCTCCGTTTCCGGTATCAGTCCTTAGCCGCTTCCTTGACCAGCTTGAGCACTATGATCGCCAGATTAAGGAAAGCTATCGCAACAGTTATATTATTGATGATCTTTTTTCTGCCTTCGCTCATTTTGATCTACCCCCTTCGCTGAGGATATTATACTCTGCGACGGCGCCTCAATGTCAATACTATGATGCCGGATACCGAAGCCGCCAGAAGCGCGATCCACAGACCTGCGTCTGTATGGTCGCCGGTATCCGCGGCTTTTTTGCCGGAAGCTTTTTTAACTTCGGAAGACACGACATCTGTTTTAACGCTGTCTTCCGACTTGTGTGCGCTTCCGTAGCTAACGTGATAGACCGCCTGATTTGTTACCCCGTTGTTGAGGACATCCTTCGAGTTCCTGTATCCCGGCTTTATGTTTGCCGTGAATGTCAGCTGCACCCATTTGCCGCGCAGTTTGTCGAGAGTTTTACCTTTGTCCAGATGTACTGTCAGTTTCTGTCCGCTGATGTTTGCGCTGACATCGTTCAGGCTGACCGTCCCGTCCGGCCTGGCGGCAACGCTGCCGTTTTCCCTGTGGTCGTTGGTCTGCCTGTAGCTTATCGACTGTATGGTCTTTGAAGGATTCGTTGTCTTATCACCCCTGCTGCTGCAGAACTGCAGCGGCGCGCTGAGCTCGTCGGTCAGGGTGAACTCCTCGGCATCCAGAGGCACATATGCCAGAACATCATATGTAAGGACTTCGTCTGCGCCCATGCTGGTATGCTTCTGCTTGTCCACATATTTCTCTGCGGCTGGCGTCAGGTCGTTCGTGACATCCTTCGCGAATTCCATTCCGATGGTGAACGTACCCATGCCCGCGATGTTGGTTCCATCCTGGTATGTGTAGTGGATCAGATCATCCTGTCCGGCGCTCGATGTCTTCACTGCATTGATCGCCTTCAGCTCAGGATCTTTTGGATCGACCAGGCGTGTCTCCAGCACCGAGCCGTCCGGAGCGATCTCTTCCACGACCATTTTCCAGTTGGTCGGCCGCGCATTTTTGACGGTCAGTTTTCCGGATTCCAGCATTGTATATATCGTCTCAAGATCTTTTGTCGGATCCAGATCATCACTTGTATCGCCCGGAGTGTTCCTGTAGTCGAAAGTGAACAGCGGGAACGATTCTTCCTTTCCGTCCTTGCCCGGTATCGTGATATTCAGCGGGAGTCCTCCCTGCGCTACCCACGGCTCGACTTCATATGCAGGCGTATCCTCGGTATACTGGTCCTCTCCGTCCCCTTCCGTCTCATCGACGAAGCGGTCTGCCGTTCCGTTCAGTTTGACCTCATATCCCTTCGCCATGAGATCGTCCGCAGGTATCTCTTTTCCCTCGATCTTCACATACAGCTTGAGTATCACAGGCTTTGTGCCCTGAACAGCCTCAGCCCATTTCTTTGTTATCCTTATCGACGCTCCTCCTCTGTAAGTGCTGTCCGGAGCTCCGAAGACCACATTTCCGTTCGCAGCGATCCCGCCTCCGCACGATGCAACGTTGCTTGTTATCTTTACGCCTCCATGCTGCTCTATTGAGGCGCTTGTATTCTTGTTCTTCAGCTTCAGCGGTCCATTATACAGCCTGTGAGCATTGATAGGTATCTCTTCGGAGTCATCTTCATTTATGAAATGGTTGTTCGCTCCGAGGTTCTTTACATTGATACCGTTTCCGGCGTCTGTAGCCGCATTCCTAACGAATACGTCCGTCCCTCCGAAGCTTCTTCTTCCGGAGAGCTGATTGGCTGTTATCGTAACATCGTGGTCGTTGTCCATGATATCGAAGGTCGCAGTACCGCCGTACGCACAGAGCCACAGTCCTCCTCCGTCGCCGTAGTCTCCCCAGAAGCCTCTTATTCCGCTGTTGTTGCCGGTAGGATCTCCGCCGGTGCTGTCCCCCGGGCTTCGTGGTTCTCCGCCTTTGTCCCTGATATTGTTGACGAAGGTATTATCGTTGTTGAGACCGTTTCCGTAAAAGATCCTCTTCAGCCTGGCTCCGTCATCACCCTGTACTATCGTGGCCTTGTTGTTGGTGATGATCCCCTGAGGGACGTACATCTGGAACGGCCTTCCCGGATCGCCCTCAAGATAGATACCGCCGCCCAGTTCGCGGGCAACGTTACTGCTGACGGTTCCTCCGACCAGTGCAACATGGCTGGACTGCACCTGTATTCCGCCGCCGCGCTTTATGGCCATGTTGTTATTGATAGTTCCGCCTTTAAGGACAAATGCAGCGTTTCCTGTTTTGACGCTTCTTGTTTCCCCTTCTTTCGGGACTTCCTTGCTGACTGTCTGAGACGCATACACTTCCTCGCTGATCCAGAATGCTCCGCCCTTCATCCACGCGAAGTTGTCGTTTACCTCGCCGCCTTCCATCTGGCAGTGCGCACCGTTGAACACGTAAACAGCTCCCGCGTGATGGACCCCGGCATTACTGCTTATCGCTCCGTTGGTGATCAGAAGCTTTGATCTGTTCTCGTCGCTGCATACCTGTGTATTTCCTTTATTGTCCGGCAGACCCTGAAGGACTATAGCTCCCGTGTCGCCGCGGTTCTGGCTGATAGTGCCGCCTGAGATGGTACAGCTGGACTTGTCCGTGAGTATCATGGCTCCTGCAGACTCGGTGTTCATCCACTCTGCCATGAGCGTGCCGCTCTCCTCTTTGAAATCTCCTCTTTCGCTTTCGAATCCGGTCTTAAAGGATTTTTCTCCGGACTTGCTGTTATCTGCATCGTAACCTATGGTGTTGTGCGTTATGGCGCCGCTCTCTATGTTTACCGTTCCGCCGTGAGATACCACCGGAGCGGCATATTCCACATCTCCGCCCGCGATAAGATCTCTGAGCGTGGCTCCGTTTAGCTTGAAGGTCCCTCCCGACCTGACTTCAACAAAGAAGCCCTTCTCTTCGTCGACACTTCCGCTGAACTGCTTCTTAGTGACCAGATTCGGGTTTTTCGCCATCTGCCCGCTGAGAGTAAGATTCTCTCCCAGGGTAAGGTCTCCGCGGGTAAGGTCTCCGCCGCCTTCAACGATGAACATCGGCTTGTATTCCTTCACAGCTGTAGCCGCGTTAATTGGCTGATAGATCGTGGTTCCTTTTCCGTTTTCGAATTTTCCCTTAATGGTGACCGGCCTCCTGACCGTGATGGAATCCGTGACCCCGTTATTTAGCTGGACTCTGATGAAGTTCGGATTGTCCGAGCCGCTCGATTCCACAGTAATGATCGAAGCACCGTTTGGGTTTTCCACTTCTACTTTGAGCGCATTCCAGCCTTTCACGGTTGTCTCTTCCGCAACAGAAACTCCGCCTTTCGCCCCTACCATCGGCTCAGCAGGTTTGTCTTTAACCGCTTCTTCCGGCTTCTCTGCAGGCTTGACTGTATCCGCATCCGCATCATTTTCATTATCTTCCGGCGCCTTCGCATCTTCTTTTTCTTTGCCGCCGTCTGTCTTTCCGGTTTCAGTGTCTGTCACATCATCCGTTCCACCGCCGTTCGTAAGCTCCGCCGCCGGAGCCGCATCATCTGTTCCTACAGGAGCGAGGGCAAGGGCCGATACCCCCGATGCGAGCATCGTGAGCACCAGTACGAGTACAGTTATCGCGGCAAGAAATCTGTGCCTTTTGTTTCTCTTGTTCATATTCTTCCTCGTTGACAATTACTACTGAGTGCAAAAGAGAACCATCCCGGCCGGTGTCCCGGCATATGATGATTCTCTTATTATAACGCTTTTATAACCTATATAGTATGCTGAATATTATACCGAATACAAGTTATTATTTGAAAATTCCGGATTCGAGGTTATATCGATCCCGAGAGCCTTGACTGACTGCTCGTCCTTCTCCGAGAGTATGGCTGTGCAGTGTGCAACGCAGCCCTTCAGATTAGGTATCTCCTTGAGTGCGAGGTCCGCAAACGGGTTGGTCAGCTTGGTCAGTGTGAGCGCCATGACGACCTCCTCGAGGTTGAGGCTGGTGTTGTCATTGAGCACGTTGGCCTTTGTGCTGGACATGCTCTCGAATATCGTCGGGGATATGATCAGCATGTCATCCTGGATGCCCGCGAGCTTTTTGATGGCGTTGAGCACCATCGCAGCTGTCGACAGCATCCTTCTTGAGGATCTGCCGGTCACTATGCTGCCGTCAGGAAGCTGCATCGCAGATACGACGATGTTATCGTATCTCTCAGGGTTCTGTGCCCTCTTGCGCTCAGCGTACTCCTCGGCTGCGGCAACTGCCGGTCTGTCGTACCTTGTGGCTCCGACTTCCTCCATAAGGAGCTTGCATCTCTCGAGAGTCGCCTCGTCGATGGCTCCCTTCCTGTATGAGCACTCCGCGATGAGATATCTGCGGACGACCTCCTGTCTGGCAGCCTCCCTGCATGCCTCGTCATCTGTGATGGCAAAGCCGGCTCTGTTGACTCCCATGTCGGTAGGCGATTTGTAGCCCTCTGTCGAGCCGGTGATAGCATGGAGTATCCTGCTGAGCACCGGGAAGGCGTCGATGTCTCTGTTGTAGTTGACCGCTGTCTCACCGTAAGCCTCGAGGTGGAACGGGTCGATCATGTTGACATCCTTGAGGTCGGCAGTCGCCGCCTCGTAGGCGATGTTGACCGGATGCTTGAGCGGAAGGTTCCAGATCGGGAAGGTCTCGAACTTGGCGTAGCGCGCCTTGCGGCCGCGCTTGTACTCGTGGTAGACCTGCGACAGCGAAGTCGCGAGCTTGCCGGAGCCGCCTCCCGGTCCGGTCACTACGATGAGAGGTTTTGAAACCTCGATATACGGGTTGGCTCCGTAGCCCTCCTCGGACACGATGGTGTCGACGTCGGTCGGATAACCCTTGGTGAACATGTGCTTGTAGGTACGGATGCCGCGCCTCTCGAGCTTGGCGATGAACTGATTGACCGGAGGTGCATCCTCGTATCTAGTGACGACTACCGAGTTGACAGCCAGTTCGTAGCTCCTGAACTCGTCTATCAGTCTCATGACTTCGAGATCGTAAGTGATGCCGAAGTCCTGGCGGGTCTTGCTCTTGATGATATCGCCGGCGTAGATGCAGATGATGATCTCCGCCTGGTCGCGCATCCTCTGGAGCAGCTTGATCTTGGCGTTCTCGTCGAAGCCCGGCAGCACCCTCATAGCATGCTTGTCCTCCACGAGCTTGCCTCCGAACTCCAGATAGAGCCTGCCCTCGCCGCCTCTGATCCTTTCGAGAATGTACTTCGACTGCTCTTCGATGTACTTTTCTGCACTGAAGCCTTCCGTAACCATAGTTCAGATTTCCCTTCCTTTAATAATACCTTCGCAAATATATCAGGACGGCATCACTTCAATTTCGAGAACATTGCGTCTCGAGAAGTATCTGTCGAACTTTATCCTGTAATCCACCGAGATGGTGCCGTATCCGTCATCGTCGAGGTTGTCCTCGAGTTTGTTGGTGTAGACCTCGAGGTCCATGGTGGTCACAGCCGGCACCTGGTACCTCGTGATATTGAGAACTCCCGGCCTGAGGGTCATGTCCATGCCGTCGTCGGCGCCTCCCCTGCCGTATCTCCTGATACGCAGCGCCCCGTCATCGAGCTTGACCAGAGTCCTTGTGTCCTCAAGACCCGCTTCGCGCGACTCCTCATACGAGATGTAGGTCGCTTCATTTTTGGAGTACATGGTCCCTTCGGTGTATATCTCGAGGGAATCTTCCTTTTCGAGCTCGCGAAGGAAAGCCTCCCCGCTCGGCTTGAGATTCTCCACATATTGTGTGCTTGTGATCCTGAGATTTACGTTCTTTTTCATTGCTGTTTCGACCTTCTTACAACTTGTTTAGTATATAACACTTAACGCAAATGACACAATAATAACATATTTGAAACTTAAAATAATTCGTGTACAATTCAAGGGTACTTTGGTAATGATTGGATTCTCCGGCGACGCGCCGGCGAACACAGAAAAGAGAGATAAAGGGATAACATGGACGACAAAGACAGATTAACAGTTACATTCGACAACGATTTCAGCTACGATGCTGAGGTCCCTCCTTTCAGCGAAAATGAAGTTCCGAAGGATGGTCCTGATAAGCCTGCAGAGACGGTGATGGAGGTCAAGCCGGCATCGGCTGATCCTATGGAATTCGCCTATGACGGACCTGCACCGGGTGAGGACACGCCTGTTCCTGCACGTGAGGTCTATACCGCAAAGCCTCTCAGCAGCGACGCGGATCCTTATGCGCCTTCAGGCGGGGATGCAGCCGCTCCTGCCGAGGACATACATGCCGCAGAGCCTAAGGTTGAGGACGCATATACCGCAGCGCCTCCTGACAGCGATACAAAGGAGGCGGGGCCTGAGGACATCGGATACGGCAGCGGATCTTCCGGCTCAGAGCCGCCGCAGCCGCCAAAGCCGCCTGTCAAAGATCAGAACAAATACGTCACCAAGGGACTGCTTGTCACCTTCATGGTCATCACCATGCTGGTAAGCTCGGCACTTGGCGCCATAGGCGGAGTGTTCTTCTCCCGCACTGCAGCAGGCGGATCTTCTGCAAGGGATGATTCCAAGCTCTCGCAGCTCAACCTCAGCGATGCCACAGGCAGCGAGCTCACAGTCTCTGAGATCGTCGAAAAGACCGGCGACTCGGTAGTCGAGATCGTAGTGTCCGGCACAACGCAGGGCATGTGGGGCCAGCTCCAGCTGACACAGGGCGCGGGCTCCGGCATCATAGTCAGGAAGGACGGATATATAGCGACCAACTACCACGTCATCGAGGGCGCCAATAAGGTAGAAGTCACACTGCGCAACGGTGAGACATACTCGGCTAAGATAATCGGAAGCGATCAGGATAACGACATCGCGGTCATCAAGATCGACGCCAAGGATCTGACCGCAGCCACCATAGGCGACAGCAGCCAGGTAGAAGTCGGTGATCTCGCAGTCGCGATCGGCAACCCTCTCGGACAGCTCGGCGGCACCGCCACAGCAGGTATCGTCAGCGCGCTTGACAGGACGCTCACCATCGAGGGCACTACCCTCACCCTGCTTCAGACAGACGCTGCCATCAACGGAGGCAACTCCGGAGGCGGCCTCTTCAACAGCAAGGGCGAGCTCATCGGCGTCGTTGAGTCGAAGGCCTCGGCAGTCGGAGTTGAGGGACTCGCATTCGCACTTCCGATCAATTCAGTATCCGAGATCATCAACGACATGATCGAGAACGGCGGATCTGCGACTACATCCAAGTCCACTCCTGCAGTCGGAGTAGTCATCAGCGAGGTATCCGATTCCAACGCGCAGTACTACGGACTTGAGTCCGCAGGCGTATACATCGCTCAGGTCACAGGACAGAACGCACAGAAGGCCGGCTTCCAGGAGAGAGACAGAGTCGTCTCCATCGACGGTCAGGAGATCAAGTCCAGCAACGACTTCATCACCATAGTCCGCAAGCACAAGGTCGGAGATACGGTATCTGTCGTAGTCAGCAGGAACGGCCAGGAGATCGAGATCAAGACAGAGCTCGAGGAGCTCAGCGACACTCAGCCGTCAACGCAGCAACAGCAGCCATAGCGGACGTGCGGCATCGGGACTGACATGAAATAACGACTAATGCAAGAACGGACGGATCAACGATGATCCGTCCGTTTTGAATTGCATTTTGATTGGTATATATCTCTATTCGTCGCCTATCGACTCCATCTTTTTGCCGAGCTCAAAGACGAATTCCTTGAGGGCCTTGACGTGCGCATCAGCCTCCCTGCGGGCCTCCTCATCACGGCCGCCGTTGATAGCCTCCATGATGCGGTTGTGCTGCTCGGCTGTTGACTCGTACAGCGAGAAGTCATCGTAATACAGATATCTGAACCTGAGCGAGAGCTCCTGTACGTACTTGACCAGTTCGCTGAGGGTCTCATTGCCGCTGCATCTGACGATGAAGTTGTGGAACTTCTCGTCGAGCTCGATGATGCTCTCCTTGTCGTCGGCCTTCTCTATAGCCTCCTCATACTCGACAGCGATCTCTCTGAGCCTGAACTTCTCGTCCTCGGTTATCCTCTGGGCTGCGAGCTTGGCCACGAAGCCTTCCATGTCCTCTCTGACCTCAAATACATCGAGCATGTCCTTGATCGAGATATTGGCAACATATGCGCCGCGTCTCGGCTCGACCTTGACAAGTCCGTCGTCCGCGAGCCTCTTGATGGCCTCCCTGATCGGAGTACGGCTGACGTTCATCTTTTCGGACAGGTCGATCTCCATAAGTCTTGTCTGGGAGACGATCTCTCCTGTCAGAATCTTGTGTTTGAGTTCGAGGTATACAAGATCTTTGAGGGGCTTTTGCACCTTGAGCTGTATATCTGTCATTACCTTATCCCTTCTTTCATATCCCCCGTGGCAGTCATCCACAGCCTCGCTCCCGGGATATCTCTGAGAGCCTCGACCAGTACCTCCCTGTCTGCCATCGCTTTGTCTTCGTCCCTGTAATATGCAACTATGGTCGGACCGCTGCCGCTCATGAGCACTTCGTCGGCACCCGGAAGTCCAAGCATCAGGCGCTTGAGCTCCGCCGCTGCCGGCTGCTCGCCGAGGGTGTACTTTTCGAGATCGTTGACGAAAAGCCTGCGTCCCCCGGCTCCGGAATAACCGATGCGGTCCATCGCCTCGTAGGCCGCCCTGGTGGAGACACCCACTCCCGGGTTGGCCATGAGGACATAACCCGATACCGGGTCAGCACCCTCGACGACGTCCCCTATGCCTGACGTCCAGGCTGAATCCCCGGCCTCCCCGATACCCTCCATGCCGCCGAGAACGTCTCTGTTGCGGTATGCGTTCATGAATATCGAGAACGGTACATCAGCTCCGACGGGAGTGCCCGCGGTCATCAGCTCTCTGAGCGAGAACGGATATCCGAGCAGAGCGTTGAGTCCGAGCATGCAGGCGGCTGCGTTGCCGCTGCCTCCGGCGATGCCCGCGGCTACCGGGAGCCGTTTGTCTATGCTGACCATAAGCGCCGGTATCCCGTGGCTCAGACCTGCATCAGAGCACGCATCGAGCAGCGCTTTGATGCCTTTGAAGGCCAGATTGCTCATGTCCGTCGGTATTGTTTTTGAAGCCGTACATAAATATACAACAATGTCATCGATGTTGCAATGCGGCAAATTGTATTTTGTTCCATTTTCAGCACAATTTTTGACTCCGACTATATCATGAAGCCCCGTCCCCTGCATAAAGGAGACGATCTCATGATAGCCGTCGGGTCTCCTGCCCGTGATCTCGAGCGAGAGATTGATCTTGGCATGTGCGTTCAGAATGATCTCTTCCACGGTGTTCTCCCTGATGAAAACAGGGGAGTGAGCTCCCCTGTATCAATAGCTGTTATTTATTTCTTTTTGGATCTGCCCTTGGATCCTTTGTTCTCGGCTCTCCTCATCTCCTTGAGGGCCTCTATCGAACGGTCCTCCTTGCTGACCGGGGCCGGCGCGTGAACGTGGTATACGTTGTTGAGGAGCTCTGCGCAGTTGTCGATCTTCTTTTCAGGCTGATCCTCGGTCTTTTTCTTTTTGCGGGCCTTCTTTTTGGCTTCCTTCTCTTCCTTCTTGGCCTGCTCAGCCTTTACCTCTTCGAGGGACTTGCCGGACTTCTTGGCCTCCTTGTAAGGGTTGAATGCAGCCTCCTTAGGCGCGTCCTTTTTTGACTCTTCCTCTTCCTTTTGGTTGTTTTGCTGACGAACCGAGATGAACATGATACCGCCGAACATGATGAACATCATCGCCATGTTGACTATGTTGTTGACTCTCTGGTTGTAGGTCTTGAATGTAACGGTCTGCTCCTCAGCCAGGACATTGCCGTCGTTGTCCGCGACTCCCTCATCGATCACGAGCCTGTACTCGGAGTTATTTTTGGCGGTGAATCCCTCGTCAGGGTCAGCGAGTACGAGCACGAGTCCGTCGTTCTTGTCGCTGAACAGGATCTTGGTAGGGACTACCTTGCCGTCCTCGTCGTAGATCGCGAACTTGTCGGCGTCTGTCGCCTTGGCTTCCTTGCTGTTGATCGGACCGCTGAACTTGAGCTTGACACCTAAGTTCTCCATGGAGGTGTTCTTTTGTCCGTCCTCAGGATACGAAGATACCAGAGTAAGCTCACCGGCCGCAAAGCTGAATGCGGATGCAGCAAGTATCATCAGTGATGTAAGTACCGCTATCAGACTTACTTTCTTCATTATTATTATCCTCTTCTTTCTCTAAAGAATTCTTTAAGCAGCTCCGAGCAGCTGTCGCGGAGCACGCCTCTCTCGATCTCTATGCGATGGTTGAGTCTCCCGTCGCCCGCAATGTTGTAAAGCGAGCCGCAGGCACCGGTCTTGGGATCGTCAGTGCCGATCACCAGCCTGTCAAGCCTCGCGAGCACCATGGCGCCGGCGCACATGCTGCATGGCTCGAGCGTCACGTACATCGTGCATCCCGTGAGCCACTTGGCATCGAGCGCAGCCTCCGCGGCCTCGATGGCGAGCATCTCGGCGTGAGCCGAGGATCTGTGCCCGGTCTCTATGCGGTTGCCGGCCCGGGCAATGATCTGCCCGTCCCTGACGATGACTGCCCCGACGGGCACCTCGCCCTGAGAGGCCGCGGAAGCCGCCTCACGAAGCGCCTCGAGCATATATCTCTCATCGTCATTTGAGCATATAATCCCGTCAAAAACCATAGCCGGGATATTGTATCACAGGAAACAGCGTAAAGGCAAGAAAATACGGCGTCTGCTGTCACGCTTTGAATACGTATTTGACCACGAGCAGGAACGGATTTACATCATAGAGCACCTTGGACAGAGTCGTCTGTTTGAGAGCCCCCATCATCGCAGGCACATTGTCCGGCGAGAAGAGAGTCGTCAGCGGTATCAGGAGGGCCACTGCGATCCACGCAAGCATCAGCCCGCGCACAGCTCCGAGCGCAAAGCCGAGCGTCCTGTCCGTAAAGCCGAGCACTATGGACCTCTTACGGCCGCTTCGTATGAGGGTTCTTATGACTGCGGCCGCGATCGCAACCGCCAGAAGTATAAGTGCAAAGCCGATTATGCTTACGGCAACCTCGGTGAGCTTGATGGCCGCTGCATCAGCCGCCCTGTCGGCGGCGCTGTCAAAGAGGCTGCCTATCGACTTGGACAGCGACTCCTGGTATGAGGCGCTGTTTGACTCAAGTGCATCCACTGCGGGATTGGCCGCCTCCGCAGCCTCAGCCGGGTCGCCGCCTCTGAGTATGACAAAGATGTGCTCGTGGAGAGACTCGCTCATCTTTGTCTGCATCAAAAAGTCAGACACCTTATCGGAGAAGAAGACTCCGAGTATGATGCCTCCGGCGATGCCCGCTATCCTTATAACGGTATCTCCGATCCCCCTGGCCGCGCCCGTCACGGCAGCTGCCAGGATGATCAGTCCTATGATCCCGTCTATCATCCACCATTCGATATTCATGCCGTAATTCTACCACAAACAGGCCCTCAGTTCCGCACTTTGGAGGCGGCCCCGCAGTTTGTTGTCAAAAACAGAGCCTGCTCTTTGTTTTTTGTTAACCCCCACAAAATTTTGTACTTATTTTGTGCAAAAAAATAAGTTAAACGCCAGTAATTGCAAGGCTTTCAGGCTTTTGATTTTATTTGACGCTGTGAACCATTGGTGCTACTATAAAGATACGTTAGACAAGTGCGCCCTTTTTGTGCTTTAAAACGGGATTGCACTCGATAGTTATATAAATTAAATGGAGGTGTATAGCGATGGACAAGAAAACTCCGCTCTACGATACCCATGTCAAGTACGGCGGCAAGATAGTCGAATTCGGCGGCTTCCTGCTCCCTGTCCAGTACGAAGCGGGCGTCAAAGCAGAGCACATGGCAGTCAGGACACAGTGCGGAC
This sequence comes from Clostridiales bacterium, assembly GCA_015058275.1. GTDB lineage: Bacteria > Bacillota > Clostridia > Peptostreptococcales > Anaerovoracaceae > Crickella. The sequence goes on along the minus strand of SVCQ01000012.1, from coordinate 42,143 downwards.
TGTTCGATGTATCTCATATGGGAGAGATCCTCGTACAGGGCCCTAAGGCCAGGGATTTCCTCAACCTGCTCCTGACAAATGATTACACAGACCTCGAGCCGGGATTCGCAAGATATTCCCCGATGTGCAATGAGAAGGGCGGCACAGTCGACGACCTCATCGTATATATGAAGGCCGAGAACGACTACTTCGTAGTAGTCAACGCCGCGAATACCGACAAGGACTTCGCATGGATGGTCGACCACAAGATCGACGGCGTTGAGCTCAAGAATGTCAGCGACGAGTGGGGTCAGGTCGCTCTCCAGGGACCTAACGCAGACAAGATCCTCCACAAGGTAGTTGACGACAAGTACATCCCAGCCGGCTACTACACCTGCATCTTTGACGGAGACTTCCAGGGCATCCCTGTAATGATCTCCCGCACAGGCTACACCGGCGAGGACGGATTCGAGATCTACATGCCTGCAGACAAGGCTCCTGATGTATGGGAAGCCCTCATCGCAGCAGGCAAGGACGACGGACTCATCCCTTGCGCACTCGGCGCCAGAGACACTCTGAGGATGGAGGCCGCCATGCCTCTCTACGGACACGAGCTCAATGACGAGATCAGCCCGCGCACCGCAGGACTCGGCTTCGCAGTCAAGATGGACAAGCCTGACTTCATCGGCAAGGCAGCGCTCGAGGCTGACCAGCCGCTCAAGCACAGGAGAGTCGGACTCAAGGTCACAGGCCGCGGTATCCTCAGAGAGCATCTCGACGTATACAGAGACGGCAAGATCATAGGTCACACAACTTCCGGCACATTCCTGCCTTACCTCGGCAATTCATTCGCGATGGCTATCGTTGAATCCGGCGCCAGAGAGATCGGCGCTCCTTGCCAGGTAGACGTAAGAGGCCGCATGGTCGACTGCGAGATGGTCGGACTTCCGTTCTACAAGAGAGAGAAGTAAGGGTCTCTTATGAACATACGGCGTTGCCGTAAGGAAGAGAACCTTGATCTACGGAGGCTGAGCTCCTCCGATGTGATCCGTCAGTAATCCGCAGCACGCTTCAATGCAGACCTGCGGAAGAAATAATTATCATTTATCCAGCAATGTTAAAAAGGAGATTAAGACAATGATTGATCTGAAAGAACTCAAGTACAGCAGAGACGATGAATGGCTCCGTTACGAAGGAGACGTAGCTTATGTAGGAATCACTGATTATGCTCAGAGTGAGCTCGGAGATCTCGTATTCGTTAACCTCCCTGAGGTAGACGACGAGGTAGTTGCAGGCGAGCCGTTCGGCGATGTTGAGTCCGTAAAGGCTGTTGCCGATGTCATCTCCCCTGTTTCCGGTATCGTTCTGGAGGTCAACGAGGATCTTCTCGACGACGCTTCCCTGATCAACAGCGATCCTTATGGTTCGTGGTTCATCAAGGTCGGAAACGTAAGCGGAGAGGTTGAGCTTCTCACAGCTGACGAGTACGACGAGTACAGAGGATAATCGCCTCATCGCAAGCTATCATCTGATGATTATATAAGGAGGAATCAAATTGGGCACTTTTATTCCTAACACCAGGGAAGAGCAACTTAAGATGCTCAACGAGATCGGCTACAAGGATTTCGACGACCTCTTTAAAGTCATCCCTGCCGAGGCCAAAGTCAAGGGCGATCTCAACCTCCCTGAGGGACTCTCTGAGATCGAAGTAGACCGCAAGGTACAGGGACTGGCAGACAAGAACGTCGTATTCCGTTCGATCTTCCGCGGCGCCGGCGCGTACAACCACTATGTACCATCCGCTGTAGACGCGATCGCGGGCAAGGAAGAATTTGTTACCGCTTATACACCATACCAGGCTGAGATCAGCCAGGGTATCCTCCAGTCGATATTCGAGTATCAGACCATGATCGCCGAGATCACAGGCATGGATATCGCAAACGCTTCGATGTATGACGGTGCTTCGGCTGCCGCTGAGGCATGCTGGATGTGCAAGGACCGCAAGCACAGCACCATCTACGTATCCGGAGCCCTCGATGAGAGGATCCTCACGGTTATCAACACATATTCGTTCGGCAGAGGCAGCAAAGTCGTAGTCATTCCTGCCAAGGAAGGCGTTACAGACAAGGATGCTCTCAAGAAAGCTCTCGCAGACGACCCTGAGGCTTCCTGCTTCCTCATGCAGTATCCGAACTTCTACGGCATCATAGAGGATGCTGATGAGCTCTGCAAGATCACTCATGATGCAGGCGCGAAGTTCATCATGTACTGCCATCCGCTCGCACTCGGCGCTCTCAGGAGCCCTGGCGAAGTCGGAGCAGACATCGCAGTCGGCGAAGGCCAGCCTCTCGGACTCGGACTCGAGTTCGGCGGACCGTACCTCGGCTTCCTGTCGACACGCAACGAGTACATGCGCCAGATCCCGGGCAGACTCATCGGTGAGACTGTCGACACAAGAGGCGAGAGAGGCTTCGTCCTGACCATCCAGGCCAGAGAGCAGCACATCCGCCGCGAGAAGGCCAGCTCCAACATCTGCTCCAACGAAGCATGGTGCGCACTCAGAGCCGGCATCTATCTGTCGACTATCGGCCCTAAGGGCTATGAGGAGGTCGCAACTCTCTGCTCCTCCAAGGCTCACTACATGGCTGCCGAGCTCGAAAAGATCGGCATGAAGCGCTGCTTCAAGGGTGAGTTCTGGAACGAATTCGCTACCACATGTCCTGACGCCGACAAGCTGCTCGCAGCTCTCGAGGCAAAGGGCATCCTCGGCGGACTCAAGCTCTGCTGCGGATGCTGCGATGCAGGATGCGACACTGACTGCATCCTCTGGTGCTGCACAGAACTCAACACCAAAGAAGACATCGATGAAGTCATAGCTATCGCAAAGGAGGTGTTCTAGGATGAAGTTAATATTCGAAAAGAGCATTCCGGGCAGAGGACAGGATATATTCCCTGCATGCGATGTGCCTGTGGCAATGCCTGAAGCTCCTCTGCGCAAGGCCAAAGCTCACCTGCCTGAGATCTCCGAGAATGAGATGGGCAGACACTACACAGCTCTTGCCAAGAGAGCACACGGAGTCAACGACGGATTCTATCCTCTCGGCTCCTGCACAATGAAGCATAACCCAAGGATCAACGAGAAGATGGCAGCCCTTCCGGGCTTCACCAAGCTCCATCCGCTGCAGCCTGCTCACACAGTACAGGGTGCCAATGAGCTCATCGGCGAGCTCGAGAAGTTCCTCTGCGAGATCACAGGCATGGCCGGAGTCACCTTCCAGCCTGCAGCCGGAGCTCACGGAGAGTTCACCGGACTTCTCCTGATCAAGGCTTATCACACAGACAGAGGCGACACTGAGCGTAACGAGATCATCGTACCTGACGCCGCTCACGGCACCAACCCGGCTTCGGCTACAATGGCAGGCTACAAGACCATCGTCATCAAGTCGAACGAGAACGGTACAGTCGACATCGACGACCTCAAGGCTCACCTCGGTCCTAAGACAGCGGGCCTGATGCTGACCAACCCTAACACGGTAGGTCTCTTCGACCCTAACATCATGGAGATCACAAGACTCGTCCATGAGGCAGGCGGACTCTGCTACTATGACGGAGCCAACCTCAACGCCGTAATCGGTATCGTACGTCCGGCAGACATCGGATTCGACGTGATCCACATGAACCTCCACAAGACGTTCTCGACTCCGCACGGCGGCGGCGGTCCGGGAAGCGGCCCTTGCGCATACAAGGACTTCCTCGCACCGTTCGCACCTGGACTGGTCTGCAAGGACGGCAAGGAGTACACAAGAGCTGAGAAGTCGATCGGCAACATGACAGGCTTCTACGGCAACTTCCTCGTTATGGTCAAGGCATACACTTACCTCCTGACCATCGGCAAGGACGTTCACACACTCGCTGAGAACGCCGTACTCAACGCCAACTACATGCAGGAGAAGCTCAAGGATATCTATCCGATCGCATTCGATACGACCTGCATGCACGAGTTCGTTATCGGCCTCGACCCGATCTACAGGAAGACACACGTATCGGCTCTGGACGTAGCCAAGGCACTCCTCGACTACGGCATCCATCCGCCTACAATCTACTTCCCTCTGATCGTACACGAGGCTCTGATGATCGAGCCGACAGAGACGGAGACCAAGGAGACACTCGACGAAGCCATCACAGCATTCAGAGAGATCTACGACAGGATCTTCAATGCGCCTGAGAGCGTACAGCAGGCACCTCAGACCACACCGGTACTGAGACTTGATGACACCAAGGCGGCGAGAGAGCCTCACCTGAGATACGATTTCGACTGAGACTCTTCGTCCCTGGGACGGCACAAGCCCTGTCACGGGCAGAACTGAATGACAGCGGCCGGGATTTTAATCCTCCCGGCCGCTAATTTATTGTTTATCCCGAGCGCAAAAAGGATTAAAATATAGTATAGGGGGATATCGTTTCAGAGGTATTTCATTTTACAAATGTCAGAATATTTCATCTACTATTCCGAATCTCAGATAATATGCCTGATCATATTTGCGATCATGCTCGCACACAACCTTCTTAATGTGGACAGACAGGAAAAGCAGGTAAAGTATGACCGCGCTCTGATCGCGTTCATGCTCTATTTCGCTTCCGATATGCTTTGGGCTGCCGTCATAGCAAACGTGCTCCCTAAGACACACTTTACGCTTGTTATCCCTAATATCCTCAATTTTGTATTTCTGGCATATATCACATATTCGTGGCTTCAATACGCGCTGGCTGTACAGCAGGCTCCTAGCAGGAACATGCCTGTCATCAGATTCGCGATATCGTTTCCTCTCGTAGTCTCATTTGCCGCTCTGACCATGCTCTTTCTGGTCTCCCCCGGCAGGCTTATTGACGACAAGGGGAATCTTACAATATTATACTTTGCCTTCCTGGTCCTGGTCCCTGTCATATATATAGTCGCATCCGTAATCTATGCCGTACGCAGGGCAGGCAGCGAAAAGAACCCGACGCTCAGGAGGCAGTTCTACTATGTCGGATTATTCCCTCTGGTGGTGGTTTTTGGCGGCCTGCTCCAGTTAGTGGTGCTTCCGGATACCCCTATATTCTGTTATTCCTGCACCATACTGATGCTGATCTTCTACATAGAGTCGATGGAGGACCAGATATCCCTGGACCCTCTGACCGGTCTCAACAACAGGGGGCAGCTTCACCGCTTCATCTCGCAGGAGAGCAGTCTCTTTAGAGAAGGCCTCAAGACCTATGTCATCATGATCGATGTCAACGATTTCAAACTTATAAACGACAATTACGGCCACGCGGAGGGAGACCGCGCGCTGGTCATCATCGGAAATTCTCTCAGGCATGCTGCGGGCTCGGCGGGCTTCCCTGTCTTTATCTCGAGATACGGCGGAGATGAATTCGTCGTCATCATCAACTGCAAGGATGACAAGGCGCCTGAGACGTTAAGAGATACGATACGCGCCAGGATACAGGATAATTCAAATGCAGCCGGCATCCCGTATACCATCTCCATAGCATACGGTTATGACGAGCTCAGTCCGTACGGGGAGACCTTCGACGATTGCCTTAAACGCGCCGACGAAAAGTCATATAAGGACAAGGAGACTCAGAAGAGTCTTAGCAAGAACAGCAATCAAGCCGTAATTATACAGTAATTAAACAGTCACCAAACAGAACACGGGAGATCTGGTGCATACATACTTCATTTCATATACACAGGCAAATCTGGCATGCGCGATCATCTTTGCTATCATGCTCGCACACGATCTGCTCAGTGTGGACAGACAGGAAAAGCAGATCAAATTCGATAACGCACTCGCTGCGTTCATCGCTTATTTCATTTCGGATATTTTCTGGTGCGCCGTTATCACGAGTCATCTGCCTAAGACGATCTATACCGTTGCGCTTACCAACATACTCAACTTCTTCTTCATGGTGCTGATCACCTACCACTGGCTCAACTATGTGCTGGCCGTCCTCCAGACCCCGGGCAGGAACCGCAGGAGATTCAAGATGACTACCGCAATGCCGCTTGCGATCAGCTTCCTTGTTTTCATAATAGTATACTTCAGAGCGCCTCAGCTCCTCGTCGATTCCAACCTGGACACGACCCGCTTCTACGACGCCTTCCAGGTGACGCTTCCGGACATATACATCCTGGCCGCTCTCTACTATTCGTTCAAGGCGGCGCGAGATGCCCGTGACAAAGTCGAGCGCAAAAGATACCTGGCTCTCGGCCTTTTCCCGCTATCGATAATCCTTGCCGGCCTGGTACAGATCCTTCTCCTGCCTGACAGTGCGGTATTCTGTCTTGCGAGTGCCATTCTCATGGTCTCCTTCTACATAGACAGCATGAACAGCCAGATCTCGCAGGACCCTCTGACCAGACTCAACAACAGAGGTCAGCTGAGACGCTATGCCCATCAGGACAGCAGCCTCTTCAGGGATGGTACAGACACATACATCTTCATGCTGGACATAAACGGCTTCAAAAAGATCAACGACACTTACGGTCACGCCGAGGGAGACAGGGCTCTCGTCCTGACAGCGGACGCACTCAGGAAGGCCGTGTCCTCCATGGAGAGCCGGATATTCGTCTGCAGGTACGGCGGTGATGAGTTCACCCTCGTGATGCACACCGACGGAAGCGAGACGCCTGAGGATCTTGCAGGCAGGGTTCACGAAGCCATAGCCGAAAGCTGCAAAACAGCGGACCTGCCTTACAAGCTCGAAATGGGAATCGGCTGGGACAAGCTCGAGCGCGAAGGCGATTCCGCCCAGAAGTGCATAGCCCGCGCAGACCGCAAGCTCTACGAAGCCAAAGCCGCCGCCAGAATGCTGCGCTAAAGCCCGATATTTATTGCCTGAACGGCTTTCGGCCCGGTACCGGCAATACAGATAAAAAAGTGTGTATAGCACTGTCGTTATGACCGTACTATACACACTCTTTTTAATTCTATTACATCCGGATCCGTCTTCCCGATCGGCATTTGATTTGATGCTGCCGTTCTTACAGGCGGGCGGCCTCCATGATCGCCTCTGCGAATGAAGGATGCGGATGGATTATATTCGCAACCTCTTCGAGCATCATGCCTCTGCCGATGGCTACGGAAAGCTCACCGATCAGATCGGATGCCCTGCCGCAGAGCAGGTGAGCTCCGACCAGCACGTGGTCGTCAGCTCTGGCTACCAGCTTGACGAAACCTCTGTCGAGACCCGCGATGATGGTCTTGCCGTTGGCGGACATAGGGTACTTTTTGGTAACTACCTCGATGCCGGCTTCCTTGGCCTCATCGGCTGTCATGCCTACTACGGCGATCTCAGGATCTGTGTAGATGCAGCTCGGTACTGTGCCCATGTTGATGGTGGCCTTGCAGCCGTTGATCATGGCTACTGCATTGCGGCCCTCGGCCGACGCTACGTGTGCGAGCTGGATTCCTCCGATGCAGTCACCGATGGCATATACGCCCGGAACCGGTGTGGCATATCTGTCGTCCACCTTGATGAAGCCCTTGGCATCCTGGAGGTCAGGATACTTTGCAAGGAGCTCCTCGCTGAATACGCCGGCAGTGTTAGGTCTCCTGCCTACGCACATCAGGACCTTGTCGGCCCTGACCTGGATCTCCTCGTCCTTTTTGTTTTTGAGTGTAACGACGAGCTTGTCTCCGTCCTTTTCGATCTTCTGTACAGGCGAGCTGACGTGAACGTCTACGCCTTTCTTCTCAAGTGTCATCTTGATGCTGCGGCCGATCTCCTTGTCGATCACAGGCAGCAGTCTGTCCATCCCCTCGATGACGGTCACGTGATCGCCGAGGTCCGCATATATAGTTGCGAACTCGATACCGATGACGCCGCCTCCGATGATGACGAATTCCGGGATCTCCTCACCGCCCATTTCGATAAGGTCAGTGCTGTCGATGACGCCCGGCAGGTCATAGCCCGGGATAGGAGGCATGAACGGCCTGGAGCCTGTGGCTACCATGATGTTCTCGGCCGTATACTCATCATCTCCGACCTTTACCATATGTTCGCCCGTGATGCAGGCTTCGCCCTCGATGAGATCTATCTTCTTTTTATTGAGAAGGCCTGTTATACCTCCCCTGAGAGTGTCGAGCACCTCGTCCTTGCGCTCGCCGATGCGCTTGCGGTTCGACTTGAGACCTGTGACTTCCACTCCGACCTCAGCACCGTGAGCAGCCTCTCTGTATACATCAGATGAGTGCATCAGAGCCTTGGTAGGGATGCATCCGCGGTTGAGGCATGTACCTCCGACGCGGTCCTTTTCGACCACGGCTACGTTCATGCCCAGTTCCTGTGCATAAAAAGCGGCCTCGTATCCGCCCGGGCCGGCTCCGATGATAAGAAGATCATACTGATAGCTCATTTTGTGTACCTCGCTGTGTATTACTTATATTGATATATGATGTCGTTATTAGCGTTTGATGCCAATACGATTTTAGCATATTCAGATGGACTCCGCTATGAATTCAAGGAGTTCGTATGCGGCCTCCGGAGCCCCCTCCTGAAGCTCCAGTCCGAGTATCTCCTCTGCATCATACCTGCATCCTCTAAGAAGCCCTTCGAGCATCGCGAAGGCCTCTGTCTCGAGAGAATCCGAGTAGATCCGGCAGTCGCTGATGTATGCGCCCTTCATGCTGAGCTGCACCTCCGCCTCTCCCCAGTCGAACCTCCTGATGAGCTGCTTTTCGAATGCTATCCTCGTGCCGAGACGCCAGTCCTCTGATGCATATCTGTCCTTGAGCTCCTGCGGTACATCCGGCAGGTCCTCATACATAGGCTCGCATGAGTACTCCTCGGCGGCAGCTGCGATCATCGCATCCTGCATGGCCCTGATCTGGGAGATCACATCCTCCTCAGCAAGCTCTACGCTGAAGTGATCCCTAAGATTTGTCACCCTGGATCTCACCGACGCCACGCCCTTCGATCTCAACTTGGACTCAGGCACGTTCAGGTACTTCGACAGGTCGTCTCCCTTTACATCCACCATGATCGTACCGTGGTGGTAGTTGTATGACTGGGATGAGTAGTACGCATGACCCGAGAACTTGCGTCCGCCGACGGTCAGGTCGTTGCGGCCGGTCTTCTCTGCGTCGATGCCAAGGAGCCTGCATGCCTTTAATATGACATTCGTCTGGCGGGAGATATCGAAGAGGCCGTCTCTTGCGATGAAGGTGAAGTTGAGATTGCCCATGTCGTGGTATACGGCTCCGCCGCCCGACATCCTGCGCGCGAGATAGACTCCGTCGCGCTTGATTGCCTCGACGCTGCACTCACGCCACGGGTTCTGGTTCCTGCCGATGACGACGGTATGCGCATTCTGCCACAGGAAGAGAGTCATGACGCCCTCCTCTGCATTCATGGTGAGGTATTCCTCGGTCGCAAGATTGATGTAGGGATCGGTATTGTCCGTCCTTATGACTCTGAGCCTGGTCTCTTCCATTCCTGTTACCCTTTATGGCAGGCAAGGGACCTCTCCCTGCCCGCAGTTTTACTGATCATTTGGTTTTGCGCTTTCGTCATCCGCCCGTTTGTCTATTGGTCTTTGGACTTTGCGCTAACGCCGGCTGCGGCTGCTGCCGCTTCGACTGCATCGAGGCCTTCCTGCCTCTCGTCAGGGATATCGTCTGCGGCTTCTTCAGCTGCATCACTGTCATCCGCATTGTCAGCCGCAACTTCGTCCGCATCGCCTCCTGCATCTTCAGCTGCATCAGCCTCTTCATCCGAAGACGACTGTCCCAGCGTGGCCGGATCGATCGGATCAGGACGCGGCTCGTCGGTCTTGTAGTATATCGAGTAGCTTCCGCGGCGGAGATTGCCGTCTTTGTCGACTATGAAGTCGCCCATCCATTCGGTCTTTATGACACCGCGCCTGTAGTCCCACTTGACCACGCGGTCCTCATAGACACTGTCCTCGTCGGCGTCATATCCGTACTCCTCTGCATAGCGCCTGTCGTAATGGCTCCATGCCAGATAAGTGTGTGTGATGTTGTTGCCTTCGATGACTATGTCTTCGTAGTATCTGCCGATCGCATAGCGGCCCTGCACGGCCTCCTTCATCTCATCAGCGGATGAGAACGTCGAGCGCATCGCCATCCTTGTGATGAATATGACCGCAAATGCAATCACGGCAATAAGAATCACCGCAGCGGCTGCTGCGATGATCCTCTTACGTTTGTGCTCTATTCGCCATTCCTCAGCCCAGGCTGCGGCTTCTCTTCTGTCCTGGTCCATGACCTACTTGAGAAGTATGCCTGCGATCTTGATAACATCGCCTACGTCAACGTTATCGAGGAGGCTTCCTACGATGCCGCCCATGTCGCCGGAGCTGCTGTTCTTGGCTTCGTTGTTGGCCTTTTTGCCCATCTGAGTCATCAGGATCGGTGCTACGATAGCCATGATCTTGATGATGGTGCCTGCATCAAGTCCACTCTTCTTGCCGGCCTTGGCTGCGGCCTCCTCCTTCCCCTTGGATCCGAGAAGGTGATTTACGATCTTGGCTCCGTCATCGAGGTCGATGTTCTTGATGAACTTGCCGATATCGCTGGTATCGTCCTTGCCGTGGTCATCAAGAGCCTTGAGGAAGCCTTCCTTGGTGTCCTTGCCCTTGGCCTGGCCCTGCATGCCCTGGATGAGTACCGGCAGGATCTCTGCGATCGCCGAGCTTGCCTCCTTGTCGGAGACTCCCATCATCTTGCTTACCTGTTCGACGGCACCGGCCTTGATTGCCATCTCCATTACGTCTTTGATATCCATATATGATCCTCCCGGCTCTGCGCCTCTGAGATGCGGTCTTAGACCTGTTGTTTACTCTCAAATTCTAACTGCTTGGGGCTCCCCGTGTCAATTTGAAGTATCGGGCGAAGGCCCGTAATTATCTGACCGCGACCCCGCATTCACGCTCCATTATCTTCGCAAAGGACCTGATGCAGCAGTGCACTATTCCGGTGCAGTACTTCTTGCGTTCCGGATCTGTGAACTCATAATCCGCGATCAGCTCAGGACAGATGCTGCTCACGTATTCCTTCGCTACGTCCTCGTTGAGCTCCCTTACAAGGTCTATGCACTTCCGGAAGGCCGGATCGCCCTTGACCGTCCTGCCGAAGACCTTGCCGAGGCACATGGTCGCGCCAGCGACTGCGCCGCATACATTGCCGCCGTCGCCGAAGCCGTACGGGAAGCCCGTCGACAGCGCTATCGCCTCCTCGCCGATGCCGAGCTCATAGTGGCGGTTAAGCACCTCGAGCACGGACTCGGAGCACATGTATCCCGTTGTGAAATTCTCTGTCGCATCAGCGAGCATCTTCTCAAGAACAACTTCCTTTACCATTTCATCCCTCCTGCTGTAATCTCCCTGCGGCGCCGGCCTTGCTTTGCTTTGCCGGCTACGATCTCCTTGCTACGACCGCCCGCCACTCTCCGTCCGAGAGCACTTCGATGATCTCAAAGCCTGCATCCCTGATCGAGTCACAGACGATCTCTTCCTTAATATCCAGTATGCCCGATGTGATGTACAGGCCGCCCGGTTTGAGATGAGAAGCCGCTGCAGGCGAGAGCCTCATCACAAGATCGGCCATGAGATTGGCCACTATGACATCCGCGTCGTAGCTGACTCCCTCAGTGAGATCGCCCTTTATGATCCGGATGCTGCCGGACATGCCGTTTAGAGAGATGTTCTCCGAAGCGACCCTGACAGCCTCGTCATCGATGTCTATGCCCAGCGCATCAGACGCTCCGAGCAGGACTGCCGCCATGGCGAGTATGCCTGTGCCGGTACCGACATCGAGCACCCTCTCTCCTTCCTTCATGTACTCTTCGAGGGCCCTGATGCAAAGCGATGTCGTCTCGTGAAGCCCGCTTCCGAAGGCCATGCCGGGATCCATCTCGATCACAAGCTCGCCGTCCGAAGCCTCATAGTCCTCCCACGACGGCTTGACGACTATGCGCCCGCCTATCTTAGTCGGCCTGAAGTGCTCCTGCCATTTGTACAGCCACTCGCTGTCATCACCGGTCACAGAGACTGCGCTCTCGTATCCGCCGGTCAAAGCCTGGGCTTTGGCCAGGCTGGAGCGCCCCTCTTCATCATCCGTGAAGTAGAGCGTGATCGTGACCTCATCTGTGGCATGGTCTGCGAAGTCCGCTATCTCATCGCTCAGATAGTCGTATTTATAAAGCTCCGGATTGTCCAGGATGTCCCTGGCGACCGAGCTGTCGTCTATCTGCATCGACTCAAAGCCGCCCTCTATGAGGACCGCCTCCAGCGCCTCCGCCGACGCCTTATCTGTCCTGATCTGTAACTGTATATATCTCATGGAACAATTATACAACATGGACATGAACAAGCGGCGGGTTTTGTAGTATACTTTTACAAAACAAATCGACGGGGCAAGAGGAATCAGATATGGCAGAGCTTTTAAAAAAGGAATACATACTGGAGCCGGCTGCATGCGACGAGATATCCGAGATGGTCTTCGACCACTGCATCAGCATAGGCTCAGAGAGAAAGGACGCGCTCAGATACAGACTCTCCGCGGAGGAATGCCTGCTTTACTGGCTTAATCACGGATGTGAGGGCAATCGCGTCGTCGTTTCGACGGGCAGATTCCTGCGAACTCCGTATATCACCATCGAGGCTGAGGGCAAGTCACTCGATCCGTATTACGAAAACGACGATGAGTTCGGCTCATTTTGCGACAGCATACTCGTCAGCATGCGTCTCGAGCCGGAGTACAGCTACAACAACGGCTTCAACTGCATCAAATTCAGACTCAGGAAGAAATCACTGGGGCAGATCGCCACCCTCTGTATCGTAATACTCTCGGCCATCATAGTCGGTATGGCGGGACTCTTCCTCCTGCCCGATCACCTGCGTGAGCTGCTGCTAAACTCACTGGTCGATCCTATATACAATACATTCTTCAACATACTCGGCTGTATAGCCGGTCCGATGATATTCCTCTCGGTATCCTGGGGTGTTTACGGCATAGGAGATGTCGCGACACTCGGGCGCATAGGCAAAAGGATGATGCTTCGCTTTGTAGGCACGGTCCTGCTGACCGCGGCCCTGTGCTCGGCGTTCTTCCCTCTGCTCGGTCCGGGACTGTCCTCATCCTCGCAGGGCAGCGGACAGTTCGCCTCCATATCCGAGCTCATACTGGGCATATTCCCGTCCACGATAATCGAGCCGTTTGCAACGGGCAACACCCTTCAGATAATATTCATGGCCATAGTGATAGGCATAGCCATGCTCTATCTCGGCAAACAGACAAGCTCGATCGCGAGGGCCATAGAGCAGGTCAACCTGCTGGTGCAGTTCCTCATGGAGATCATCGCCAGGCTCGTTCCGTATGTCATATTCCTTGTTATCATCAATATGATATGGTCGAACGGCATAAGTGTGCTCATATCCACATGGAAGCTGATAGCGCTCTTCGCAGCCGCCTGCGTATTGATCGCCGCGGTATTCTTCACGCTGACTTCGGCCCGGAGGAAGGCTCCGGTCGGCGTGCTTATCAGGAAGAGCCTCCCGACATTCCTTGTCGCGCTCACGACGGCATCCTCGGCGGCCGCCTTCAGCAGCAACGTCACCACCTGCGAGAAGAAGTTCGGTATTGATGAATCCCTCATCAGGTTCGGAATACCTCTCGGCATGGTGATGCACAAGCCGATATCCGCCGTCTACAACCTGTTCATACTGTTCTTCTTTGCGACGCAGTATGACGTGAGCTGTTCTGTCGCATGGATATGCGTGGCGGTATTCATATCCTCGATCATCGCTATAGCGACCCCGCCTATCCCGGGCGGAGGCGCCGTGGCATATTCAATACTCTTCATGCAGATGGGCATCCCGTCCGAAGCCCTGGCAGTCGCGCTCGCGCTCGACATCATCACCGACTTCATAGTCACCTCATTTGAGATGCTTGTCCTGCCGCTCTCGCTCATCAATGTGTCAGCCGGCCTCGGCATGATAGACGAGGATACCCTTCGCAGCGCCGACGTCTGATCATCACGCAATACAGGACGCGGGGCCCTTTCGGGCCCCGCGCCTGTAGTATGTTATCTTTTATTCATCAGCCGGTGAGAGGGAATCTCCCTGCTGCATGCCCGGAGCAAAGCTCCCGGCTTTTTTATTTAGCCATGCAGTCGTATGTGCACTCGCCGTCATTGAATGTGATGAGAGCGTTTGTCGGATGTACGTCGTTGAGGATCTCTACATCGAAGCTCCATCCATTGAGGCCGTTGTCTTCAAGGATCTCCATTCCCTCGAGGGATGCCTGATCTCCGAGCTCACGTACTTTGTTCCACTCATCTGCATTGCCGCCCTTTGCTGCTGCGGCTGTTCCGTCTGCGAGCATCAGATATACGATGCGGTGGTTTGCATAGTCTGCTCTTACGCTGCTGATCACGTTCTCATCAGTCATGCAGTTTGTGATAACTGTCTCTACGTTCTGAACTTCTGCGATCTCGCTCTGTGTAGCATCTCCCGGATCCTCGACGATGTCAGTGGCTGCGATGCCCATCGCTGTGCCGTTCAGGCTGCTTAAGTCCATTGCGTTGATCTCATGGAACATTTTGAAACAATATCCGGATACCAGCATAATCATGAGTGCTGCGACTGTGAATACTGTAATGTTGATTGCTCTCTGTGTCATCTTCATTTTTTCCACGTCCTTTCTGTCTGGTGCCCCGTCCGGGGGCTTTATTTAATCCGGCGCTTCTGTTACCATTTGTATGGTTTCAAGGCCCCGCTTCATTTGACAGCTACATAATAGGCCTGTCCGAAGAGGGATGGAACTGATACATCGGGCTTAGTGCACAGTTTTGTGACGGATGCGCCGATGTGCCCAAAAAAATGTCAGGAGATGCATTCAAATGGCTAACAGTAATTTAACGGAACGCGCTATACACGAGGCTTTTATCGAGCTTCTCAGCAAAAAGTCCCTGGACAAGATCACCGTCAGGGATATCACGGATCAGACCGGCATCAGCCGCAATACCTTCTATTATCACTATCAGGATATCCCGGCTCTGCTCGAGGACATACTTGAGAAGGACGCAGACCGCGTCATCGCAGATTACCCAAAACTCAATTCGATCGAGGAATGCCTCGGGGCGGCGATGGAGTTCGCAAGAGCCAACAAACGCATCATAATGCACATATTCAACTCCGGCAGCAGCACCAACATCGCGTCGCTCTGGAGGGTGTGCGAGCATTTCATCACTACATATGCCGACACGGTCTTCCCGAGCGTCCCGATCTCGGACTATGACAAGGAGCTCTTCATCAGATATCACAAGTGCGCATGCTTTGGGCTGGTGACAGACTGGATCAATTCGGGGATGAAGGAGGACTACGTCGAGGACATGAAGCGTATCTGCGAGCTCAAAAAAGGCTCAGCCGAGCTTATCATCAAAAACGCCACGAAATAAAAGAGTCAAAAAATGAAAACCGGAAGGTGCATGGTGTGCAGCCTTCCGGTTTTGTAATGTCCGGATCCGTCCTCTTACTTCATGACGATCTTCATGAATTTCTTTTTGCCCTTCTGGAGTACGAGCTCGCCGTCATTGAAGTCGGCCTCTGTCACAGCATACTTCTTGTCTGTGATCTGCTCGCCGTTGACTCTGGCGCCGCCGCCCTGGATGGTCCTGTAAGCCTCGGATGTCGACGGCTCAAGACCGGCCTCCTTGAGGAGGAGAGCGAGTCCGAAGCCCTCGCCTTCGAACTTAGCCTTTTCGATCTCCACGGTCGGCATGTTTGCGGATACTCCGCCGCCTGCGAATACCTCGCGGCTGGCCTCAAGTGCCTTCTGAGCCTTCTCCTCGCCGTGTACGAGCTTGGTGACCTCGAATGCGAGGACCTCCTTGGCCTTGTTGATCTCGGATCCCTCGAGAGCCGAGAGTCTGTTGACCTCCTCCATAGGCAGGAAGGTCAGCATGCGGAGGCATGTGTTGACGTCTGCGTCGTCGACATTCCTCCAGTACTGGAAGAAGTCGTATACAGGAGTCTTGCGCTCATCGAGCCAGAGAGCTCCGCCGACTGTCTTGCCCATCTTCTGGCCGTCGCTCTTGAGGAGCAACGACACCGTCAGGCCGTATACCTCGTCTCCGCAGAGTTTCCTTGTGAGGTCGACTCCGCCGATGATGTTGGACCACTGGTCGTTGCCGCCCAGCTGTGCCATGAGGCCGAAGTCTCTGTGCATGACGTAGAAGTCATAGCTCTGGAGCAGCATGTATGAGAACTCAAAGAAGGTAAGTCCCGTATCCCTCTCCATACGTGTCTTGAAGCAGTCCGCGCGGAGCATCGTATTGACGTTGAACTGCGAACCGATGTATCTTGCGAACTCGGTGAACTTCGCAGGTCTGATCCACTCAGCGTTGTTGACGCTGACAGCCTTGCCCGGAAGCGGCTCTCTGTTCTGATGTCCCGGAGTGTATACGCCCTCGTTGCCCTCGTACCTCCACTCGTCGTCAAAGTCGATGTACTTGTCGAAGAGCTTCTTGAACTGCTTGCAGTTCTCGTCTATGGTGTCGATGGTCATGACCTGACGCATGTCGGCCTTGCCCGAAGGGTCACCGATCTCACCGGTGCCGCCGCCGAGCAGGAATACAGGCGTATGACCGTACTTCTGCATGTACATCATCGTGATCATCGGGATGAAGTGTCCGATATGCAGGCAGTCTGCAGTCGGGTCAAATCCGATGTAGAACTTGATCTTCTCTCTGCCGAGCAGATCTCTGAAGCCTTCCGGATTGGTGCACTGCGCGAGGAGTCCTCTCTCCTCGAGGACGTCGTACACGTTGGTGTGCTTGCTTACATTGTCAGGAATAAGTGAACTCATTTTCTTCTCCTTGTCCTTAGCTATAGCTTAAAAAACGGCTCCGCAGTTTTGATGCGGAGCCTGAGTCAACTATTGTATGATCCCATTCACATCGCAACAAAACTACTCTTCGATGGACGAAGAACCGTTGTAATAATAGATGTATACGATGTTGATTCCTGTCATTGCCAAACGGGATCCTTTCTTAAAGATGCACAAAATATACCACTGCAAAGCAGCCTGTGTCAAATGCCGGACGCATGTGTCCGGAGCCTGCGCCTCGACGTTTTACCTTCCTTTTTTGAAGCGCGTGACCTGGTCCTGCATCTCGGAGAGCTCTTCGTCTGACAGCTCGGTCAGGTGTTCAAGCCTGTCCAGGAAGGCAGTGAGCGTTTCGTTCTCCCTGCGGTGCACCACCTCGAGGTAGTAGCTCACGACCACGCCCGAGAACATGGCCACTATCAGTATCTCATATATCGTGATTATCACCGTCAGCAGCCTGCCGGTGAAGGTCACGGCCACGAGGTCACCGAAGCCTATCGATGTGCAGGCAACGAATGAATACCACAGGCCTTCGCCCAGGCCGTGGATGCCCGGCTCGACCGCGGCTATTATGGCTGATGCGACAAACAGGAAGACAACGAAGCCCGCGATTATCCTGTCGAACTGCAGCCTCCTCATTACGACTCTGAGAAGTTTAAGCCTTTCCATCTGTGCTTTTATTACCTTATTACTTGGTGCCGAAGATACGGTCGCCTGCATCGCCGAGACCCGGTACGATGTATGCGTTCTCGTTGAGGCACTCGTCCTTGGCTGCAATGAAGATGTCTACATCAGGGTGAGCAGTCGTCAGAGCCTCGATGCCCTCAGGAGCTGCGATGAGGCACATAAATGTGACGTCCTTTGCGCCCTTCCTCTTTACGAAGTCGCATGCCGCAACAGCACTTCCGCCTGTGGCGAGCATCGGATCTACGATGATGACTCTCCTCTTGTCGATGTCCTCAGGGAGCTTGCAGTAGTACTCTACCGGCTCATGTGAATCAGGGTCTCTGTAGAGTCCGACGTGGCCGACCTTGGCATTAGGGATGATCTCGAGCATGCCGTCTACAAATCCGAGTCCCGCTCTCAGGATAGGGATGATCGCAGTATCGAGACCTGCGAGCATCTTGACCTTGGTCTTGCAGATAGGAGTCTCGATCTCGACATCCTTTGTAGGCAGATCACGGGTGACTTCGTACGCCATGAGCATAGCTACCTCTCTTGCGAGGTCTCTGAACTCCTTGCTCGTGGTGTTCTTGTCTCTCATCATCGATACCTTGTGCTGGATCAGCGGGTGATCGAATACCATTATCTTTGCCATTTCTTACCTCCCTTGCATGTCGTTATCTTTGGATAAGTATAAATATATTATGAAAAGTGTCCTCTATTGCCTGTTTTTCTTCTATTCTACGTCGTAGCCCGCGCTTTTGAGCATGCGGTTCATGACGCTGAAGCCCTTGCCCTTTTGCTCCATCGATCTGATGAGTATGAAGTCGTAGCCCTGCCTGTCGAGCTCCCTCAGATCCGCAAAGAACTGGTGGGCAGCCTGGTTGGCATCATCCCCGTAGTCGATGATAGCGGCGCGCTTGCCCTGCTTCATCGCCTCGAGACCGAGCTCCCTGGCTCTTAGCTTGAACCTCTCTGCGCTGCCGGTTATGACGACGACATCGGCCTTTGGCGCGTAGTGTTTGTATTTCATGCCCGGCGACTTCGGTCTGAAGAGAGTGTCAGCGACTCCCTTGCCCGGATCGGCCACCTCGTCAGGTATCTCGAGCAGAGCCTGATCGTAGATGACTTCCCTGCCGAGCACATCGGATATGTACTCCTTGCTGAGTATGCCCGGCCTCAGGATGACCGGCTCATCGCCCGTCATGTCGAGTACGGTCGACTCTATGCCGACATCGCACATCTCTCCCATTATGACTGCGTCGATGCGTCCGTCCATGTCCTCGAGCACGTCGTCTGCGGTGGTCGGGCTCGGCCTGCCCGATATATTGGCGCTCGGGGCAGCTATCGGTCTCTCCGCCATTCGGATGAGAGACCGGGCCGTGCCGTTTGAAGGCATCCTGACGGCCACGGTGTCGAGCCCGCCCGTGGTCACATCCGGCACCTTGTCTGACTTTGGCAGCACCAGCGTCAGCGGTCCCGGCCATAGCCGGCTGATCAGTTTGTGTACATCATTATTAAGAGCGTGTATGCCGCCCGCCACCAGCTCGTCCAGGGCGGCCACATAGGCGATATGGACGATCATCGGGTTGTCCGACGGACGTCCCTTGGCCTTATACACAGAACTGACGGCCTCGGCATTGAGAGCGTCCGCTCCAAGCCCGTAGACCGTCTCCGTAGGGAAGGCGACAAGACCGCCGCTGCGTATGATCTCACCGGCACGTCTGATATCGCTCTCGTTTGTCGTCAATCTTAATGTATCCACTATTAACTGACCACCTTGTTCTTACCGCTTCTCTTGCCCTCGTAGAGCTTTTTGTCTGCGTTGTCTATCCACTCATTCAGGCTCTCGCCGCTGACATACTCAGCCACGCCTATAGTGAGGGTTACACTGAAGTGAGTGTCGTTATATACGAAGTCGTGTGACTCAACGTCCTTCCTGAAGTTCTCGAGCCTGTCGAGATGGAGCTGCATATTGCCGTCAGTATAGCCTACAGCGAGGAATTCCTCGCCGCCCCATCTGCTCAGATAGGCATCCACATTGCTGCCCTCCATCAGCCTGGCTACTTCTCTCAGGACATAGTCGCCGCACAGGTGACCGTATGTATCATTGATGACCTTGAAGTCATCGATATCCATCATCGCCGCCCAGCATCCGTCGAGGCCCCTGCTCTCAGTGATGTCTTCAAGGATGCCCCTGATACCGCTCCTGTTGCTGAGACCTGTCAGGTTGTCCCTGGCAGCACGCCTTGTCAACATGGACTGTGTCGAGAATACCAGCCATACAAAGCTGATCATGGATCCTACCGAGATAATAAAGGTGGACAGCGCCCATGCGATATTGAGCCAGAACGTGACCCTGACAGGAAGCGTGTACGGAGCCGTGTGGAAGAAGCTGATGATGTACTCCAGTATGTAGGTCATCATTACCAGTCCGCACAGCGGGAATGTAGGAAGCGTCTTTGTATCCATCATCCTGCCGAGATACTCCGAGATCACGAGCATGACCGTGATGCCTACAAGAGATATCTGGAATCCGTTCTCCCAGCCGGTATAGTACACCGCCGCCGTCATGTGGAGCAGGACTTCGATAAGCGAAAGCAACACAAAGCCTCTGTACCAGGCCCTGTAGCTGATATAAAAGCAGAATATATAAAACGCTATGCTGAATACATTGAATATCGCCATCGGTCTTACGCCTGTCAGGGCGAAGAGGATGAACAGCGAAATATGTATCAGGAGGAACGAGACCGTAACGGCATTCGCGACCACGCGCGAAGTCTTCGCGTCGATCAGGACCGCGTCCTTCTGCATTGCATTATTGATTTTACTTTTGATAGATACTGCCAATTAACCGAACTCCTTCATCTTAGCTGCCTGATCCGCCGTGATAAGCCCGTCGATAGCCTCATCTATATCTCCGTCGAGGAACTGCTCGAGCTTGTACAGCGTGAGGTTGATGCGGTGATCCGTCATCCTGCCCTGAGGGAAGTTGTATGTACGTATCCTCTCCGAGCGGTCTCCGGAACCGACCTGGCTCCTCCTGTCCGCAGAGATCTTGTCGTTCTGCTCCTGGAGCATCTTATCGTAAAGCCTGGCCTTGAGGACTCTCATGGCCTTTTCTCTGTTCTGGATCTGTGACTTCTCGTCCTGACATGTGACGACTATGCCTGTCGGCAGGTGGGTCATACGCACAGCCGAGTCGGTGGTGTTGACGCACTGTCCGCCGTTGCCAGACGCCCTGTATACGTCGACCTTTACATCGTTAGGGTTGATCTCCACCTCAACGTCATCGACCTCAGGCAGCACCGCTACGGTAGCGGCCGAAGTGTGTATCCTGCCGGAGGACTCCGTTTCAGGGACTCTCTGCACCCTGTGTACTCCGGACTCGAACTTGAGCCTCGAGTAAGCGCCCTTGCCCTTGATCATGACCACGGCCTCCTTGATGCCTCCGATACCGGTGTCGCTGATCTCGATGATCTCCGCCTTCCAGCGGCGGCGCTCGGCGTATCTTAAGTACATCCTCAAAAGGTCGTTGGCGAACAGAGCAGCCTCCTCGCCGCCCGTGCCGGCCCTGATCTCAAGGATGACGTTCTTGTCATCGTTAGGGTCCTTTGGCAGGAGGAGCACCTTGAGCTCCTCCTGGGCCTTTTCCATCCGGTCCTCGAGCTCCCTGGCCTCTTCCTTGGCCATCTCGCGCATCTCCTCGTCGTCCTCGAGATCGATGATCTCGTGGGCATCCTTGAGGTCGCTCTGCATCTTGCGGTATGACTCATACGCCTTGACGACAGGCTCCAGCTCTGACATCTCCTTCATGTACTTCTGCCAGGTGTTCTGATCCGCGATGACAGCGGGATCGGCGACCTTGCCGCTGAGCTCTGTGTATTTCTCCGTTATGAAATCCAACTTGTCAAACATTATGTATTTATATCTCCTTTGGATCTGTATTATCAGTCTTAGTCCCGGCTGCTGCCGGGCGGAGTCTGCAGCCGAGCCTCACGACCACATACCTTGTTGTATTTTATCACAAATCACGACATAATCCCACGTCCGATTTAGCTATTGCAAAAAAGCCTTGCAAATCCCTCGTCCTGGTGATAATATTTACAAGCTGTCGCGGGATCGCCCGCGCGGCAGATAAACGTTTATTTTTACAACTTATTGGTTAGAAAGAGGTACCGACATGAAGGAAGGAATCCATCCTGATTACAAGGAATGTAAAGTTACTTGCGCATGTGGTAATTCATTTACAACTCTGTCCGACAAGGAAGAGATGAGAGTAGACATCTGCTCGGAATGCCACCCGTTCTTTACAGGCCAGCAGAAGTTTGCTAACAGAGGCGGCCGCGTAGAGAAGTTCAAGAACAAGTACGGCCTTTAATTAAAGACGCAAAAATCCCGCATCCGTGCGATGCGGGATTTTTATTATCCTCTGAACTTTTTGTCCCGGATTCTTTGATCTGCCCCCGGAGTCCTTTAGCCCTTGAACTCTTTCTTCTCCTTGCCGAAGTGCAGCTCCTTGAGGCCCTCCACCTCGTCGCAGATGTCCTTGAGGCTGCATGTATGGCAGTCCGTCGACATGCCCTCGAGTATCTTGGACAGGGTCTTGGTGATGTCTCTGACCTTCCTGGCGTCTTTCTTCATCTCGGCAAAGTCCGGTCCGTCGCAGGTGATGAATATCATCCTGACGGCCTTTACATCAGGGTTCTTTTTGAACTGGCTGATGTATGAGTTGCCGACTTCCTCGAAGTTGATGCCCTTCCTGACGGCCTCCTTGGAGACTCTTACCTGCTCGCGGTGGCTGTCCGAAGACGATCTGATCATGTATCCCTTAGGATATACGTGGTACTTGACGAAGTCGATGTCCTGTATCGCCCTAAAGAGAGTCTCGGTATCCTCCTCGCCCTCTCCTCGGAGATCGCCGACCTTGATGACGGCTATCCTCGCGAATGGTACACTGCCGTTTATCTCGCCGAGGTCCTTGCCGTATACGAGGATCTCGTCCTTGTCTACATAGTCGCCCGAAGTAACGCAGGCATAGCTCACAGCCGCCTTGCCGTCTCCGCCGAGCTCATATGCGGCTTCCTTCATCATTACGAGCTGGTTGCCGCCGACGTCCTCCCAGCACTTCGCCGGGTTATATTCATAACGCTTAGGCTGGACAGAATC
The DNA here is from genome assembly GCA_015058275.1 of Clostridiales bacterium. Taxonomy (GTDB): domain Bacteria; phylum Bacillota; class Clostridia; order Peptostreptococcales; family Anaerovoracaceae; genus Crickella. Next base: position 19,437 of record SVCQ01000012.1, on the reverse strand, counting down.
ACCGATCAGCCCGTCGATCTTTTCGATAATTGAATTATACAGTTCCATAATATTCCTCTCGGTCCCGTTGCGTCCGTACGGTTTGAAATATACAGGAATCCCCTGCACTCGAGTACAGGGGATTCCGTGTAAGTGCAATTAGAATTTGATGTCCACTTCCTTGCGGTCGAAGATCTCATTCACTCTTGCGTAAGCCCATGCGAGGAGCTTCTGGTCGAGGTTGAGCATGTAGACCGTAAAGAGCGTTCCCACTGCAGTGGTGCCGACCACACATGTAGTCTTGAGCAGCCTGCAGACCGGGCATTTTTTGGATTTCTTCATTGTAGTGCTCCTTTCGGATTACCTGGCCTGTCCCTTCTGGCGAGCGAATTCAGCAGCGCCGAGAGCTCCCATGAGCTGCGGGTCAGTCTTGAGGTTGATGACCTTGAGCTTGAGTACGTGCTCGATAGCGTCCTTGAGTCCGTCGTTCTTGGCGCATCCGCCTGTAAGAGTGATGGAGTCAGTAGCGCCGGCCTTCTTGGCCATTACGAAGCATCTCTTGGCTACGGCCATCTGGATGCCTGCAGCGATCTCGTCCATAGGCTTGTTCTCACCAACGAGAGTGATTACCTCGGACTCAGCGAATACCGTGCACTGTGCAGTGATAGGAATTACGTTCTTGGCTGTGAGGGAGAGCTTCGAGAACTCAGGGAGAGTCATCTCAAAGGATCTGGCCATAGCCTCGTAGAATCTGCCTGTACCTGCGGCGCACTTGTCGTTCATAGCGAAGTTCTTGACTGTGCCGTCTGTGTCAACAGCGATACCCTTGACGTCCTGTCCGCCGATATCGATGATAGCCTTTACGCTCGGATCTGTTACGTGAACTCCCATAGCGTGGCAGGAGATCTCGGAGATGTTCTCGTCAGCAAACGGAACCTTGTTACGTCCGTAACCTGTACCGATGAGGTACTCGAGGTCCTTGGAGGACTTGAGACCTACCTTACCGAGAACTTCGTCCATAGCGAGCTTTGCAGACTGCTCGGAATTGATCTTGCTCTTGATGGTAGTATCAGCTACGATCTTGCCGTCCTCATCGAGGATAACTGCCTTAGTATAAGTTGAACCTACATCACAGCCGCCATAATATTTCATTTCTTTTTCTCCTTATATATCTTTTTGTTAAAAAAGTACTATTTTGCCAGTTGGATTCTATCATATTCCAACTGTATGTGGAACCGATTTTTGTCTCTCAGTTTCCACGTTTTATCGGAGGAGCTCAGCCTCCGGAGATCAAGCTTTCCGACCTTACGGCAACGCCGTATCATTCGGAGATAGCTTCTATCGGAGGAGCCCAGCCTCCGAAAATCAAGCTTTCCGACCTTACGGCAACGCCGTATCATTCGGAGATAGCTTCTATCGGAGGAGCCCAGCCTCCGAAGATCAAGCTTTCCGACCTTACGGCAACGCCGTATCATTCGGAGGAAAGCTTACATACCTAACTCGTCGTCGAAGTCGCAGAGTGTCGGGTCTACCGGCTCAGCGTGCATGACCGTCCTCATGTACTCGTTGACCTTGTCTCTCATCGTCTTACGCGATACTGTACGAGGGTCCATCAGGTCGTGCTCGATCCAGATCATGTGAGCATCTCTGTCTCTGCATGTATCGTCGAGGATTCCCTGAAGTGTAGCCATGTTCTTGCATGCTACGTTCTGGTACATGATGATGATCTCCGCTCTCCAGTCTTCGACCTGTCTCCACATCTCGTCTACAACGTTGTGGTAACCGCCGTTGGTGTGTCTTCTCATTACCATACGCTCGTAGAGTCTTGCGAGGTCCATGAGAGCCTCTTCCTTGTCCTCTGTCTCGAGCTTCTTGGTGAAGTTGAGCGACTCCATCTCGACGAGGATGTCGATTCCCCAGCAGTTTGCGAGCCAGTTCGAGAAGTTTGCGTAGTAGTGAGCCGGGCAGGACCATACGATTCCTCTGTACTTCATCTTGCCGCGCCATGCTTCTTCGCGTCTCTCGTAGCCCTTCATCATGATGTCGTTGACCTTCTCGAAGGTCTTTATGATACGAGGATCGGCACCGCCGTCCATCTCGTAGTTCCACTTACGGAAGAGCTCGTACGAAGGTCCGATGATCTGCGGATAGTCGGTCTTGTTGACTTCCCACTTCTGCAGCTCATATGCAGTCTCTTCGTTGAAGCGCTTCATCTGCTTGAAGTAAGCATCCCAGCTCCACTTCGCACCTGTGACTTCCTCTACGAACTTGATGCAGCCCTTGATATCCTGTACCGCATCCTGAGTAGTCTCTTCGTACTCGTATCTTACCGGGAATGTCAGGTGGTATACCGGCAGATCCGGGAACCTTCTCGACATGTACTCGGAAGCCATTACCGAGCCGTCGCAAGGCATCGAACTCGAGATGAAGCAGGATCCCATGTGAGGCAGAGCGTCGATTACGAGCGCACCGCACTCTGACGAAGGTACCGGGCAGGTGTCAGCCGGCAGTCCGAAGGACTCGACTGCATCGATATACGGTACGCAGGTCAGCTGGTCGATCTCGGATACCAGGAATACCGGCATCAGCTGGTAAGGGATACCGAGCAGATCCGGGAATCCGGCCATGATCTGTCCCATGGTCATCTCGTCGAAGAGTACGACCTTTTTGTTGAGTGCTGCGGAGTTACCGTTCTTCTTGTCGCACTTGGCAAGGAATACGAGGTTCTCAGCTACATAGCGGAAGATATCGTATGTCATGAGGTGCGACATCTTGAGTGCGCTGCCCTTCTGACCCGATGTGTTCTTGTCCATGAAGCCTACGCAGCAGAAGTACGAGATCATCCATCTGTAGTAGAAGGTGGAGTTGAGGGCCGGAATGAGGTCTCTGCTGAATGTAGTCAGCAGCATGAGCCACATCTTGCCCCATCTGTAGAAGTCGTATGCTGTGTCAGCAGCACCTCTCCACTCTCTTCTTACAGGGACCATGTCGCCCTTGCGGTAGAGCTTGCCGAGGGTCTTCTCTCCGTAGAGGAATACTTCCTTGAGCTCTTCAGGGCTCATCTCAGTCGCCTGCTTGATCTCGAGAGCGCATCTTGCGAGGTCGTCTCTGCATCTCTCTACCTGCTTCTCGCAAAACGCCTTGATGTCGGCTTCCTTGGTCATGTCCATGATGATCTTGCCGACTTCCATGAGGTTCTTGCCCTGGGCCTTGAAGTCCATATTGTCTTTGCAGCGCCAGAATGCAGGATTAGGATATTTGAATTTGCCTTTGGCAGCAGCCTTTTGGGCTCTCTTTTCGGCTTTTTCGGCAAGAGAGTTTTTGATGCCCAATAATTCTGTGCTTATTACCATTACTTCTTGCCTCCTTTCTGGATCTTTTTGATCTCAAGCGATTCTACGAACGCCTGGAATCTCGTCCTGAGCTGGCCGGAGCCCTTTGCGTTGTACAGTCTGTCGATCGACAGTACAGGCCATCCGTACTCCTCCGACATGATGTGGCTGACCAGAGCTCTTTCGAATCCCCAGAAGTCGCAGTACTTCATCTGCTCGTAGATGATTCCGTCTGCCTTGAACTCCTTGGCGAGTCTGTCCGCAGTCTCTCTTCTCTGCTTGACCTTGTTGTCTGCGATGTAGCGGGCGCACTCGGAAGTGTTCATGTAGTGGCGTACGATCTGCGGCAGAGCGTCTTCCTTGTCGGAAAGCTCGATGATCTCTCTTCCAGGAATAGTACCGAAGCAGTGTCTGTCGAATACTACTCTCGCGCCTGCAGCTTCGATCATCTTTGTGAACTCAGGATCGTCGATCTCCGAGCCTACGATGCCGACTCTTGCTCTAGGCAGCTTGTCGTCCGGTTTTCTCTTCTTGAGCTCTTCGAGAGTCTCTTTGAGATAAGGCAGGATCAGGTACTTAGGGCATGTGTAGGTCACGATGCTGAGAACGTGGAACTCATAGCCCGTGATGACCGGATTGTCGGCCTTTCTCATCTCGCTGATCTCCTGCATGATCTTGCAGACTTCGTTGTGCTCCTTGACAGCCTCTCTGATGGCCTTGTCGGAAACATCCACTCCCAGATGGTCATGCATGGCAGCGAGCAGTCTGGTCTCGAGCTGTCTCTGCATGTGATCGTAGGAGAAGTCCTCAGTCTTGTAAGGAACATCCAGTATCGGCAGGAAGAAGTGGTCCTTGGTGTTGCATTTGAGGATGCCAAAATGCTCATAGAATCTGTTCATCATTGAGCAGGCATCAACTGCAGCAAGTCCGTCCAGGAACTGGAATCCTCCTTCGATCGCCCTCTCGAGCAGAGCACGCGCATACTCGCAGACGTAGTTCGACATGTAGTAGGTAGAGATGTCGATCGATCCCGTCCTCGGAGCGCGCAGTCTGACTGAAACGCATTTGTCAACGTTCAGGAGCACCTCAGGGATGTGATAGCAGGTATATCCCATGATATACTTGCCGTCCTTTCTGGCCTGCTCCACGAGTTCGTTGTCAGCGTTGTCAAGAAGACCTTCGAAGTAGATTAGGTGCTTCAAGTCTTTCAATGTGCTAACCCCCTCTCTAACAGTTATAAACTACCCGCCATCCGCGGCAGCGCCCGGATGACATTAATAACTAAATTATCTCCATCTTGCGGAGCGCCTCGCGTGTACCGAGCATGACCGGTGAATCCTCCGGCAGATCGAACACGCTGACTCCCATGATGTCGTTTTCGGCGTGGGTCCTGTCCTCAGGTATGTACGTCAGCACCTCAGCCGATTCGATCTTGATGTGAGGGATCGACTCCTCTTTGACTCTGTTGACGATGACTCCGCATTTGTCGTACATGACGAGCTCATCGGCAACTTCCTTGATGGTATCCACTACCTTGCAGCCCTTGCGGCTCGGATCCGTGATCAGGAAAAGATGTGTGACCTTCTCCATGACGCGGCGGTTGATCTGCTCGATGCCGGCCTCACCGTCGATGACGACGTAGTCGAAGTCATTGGCCAGGAGGCTGATGACCTCCTTGAGGTAAGCATTGACCTTGCAGTAGCAACCTGCTGCCTCCGGGCGTCCGATCGCCAGGAAGCTGAACTTCTGCTCCTCGAGCATGGTGTCGAAGATGCGGAAGCGCGCCTCGTTGAGCATCTCGATGGCCTCCTTCGGGCGGCCGTCCTCCACGCTGCCGACGATCTTCTTGCGGATGCCGTCGAGCGTGTCTGTGACCTCAACTCCGAGTGCGGTAGTGAGTCCTATGGCCGGGTCTGCGTCGATCGCAAGAATCCTCGCATCAGGGTACTCCTCAGTGAGTATCCTGACCATCGCAGATGAGATCGAGGTCTTGCCTACGCCGCCCTTGCCGGCCACTGTTAAAATCTTAGTATCTCTCTTCTCTTCCATTATTGTTACTGTGTTACTGTGCGGTTTTATAGGCTCTGGCCGGGTAAATTGAGGACGCCGGCACTAAATGCTTTCTTTGACATAACGGCGTTGCCGTAATGTCGAAAGCATTGATCTTCGGCGGCAAGCGCCTCCGATAAATGCGATTGACGAGCCGTTAGGCGCAGACAGAGCTTAGTACCGCTGCGTCCGAACTTTAGCGCGAGCGTGCCCGGCAGAGACTATAAAAACGCTCCTTTTATTGAATTAGAATAGCGACGTAACTGTGTCAGTATAGGCGCTCGGATCCTGGAGCGGGAGACCCGCTATCAGGAGAGCCTGATTGAAGAGCACCTCGCACATGGCCTTTGCTCTCTCCGGATCATCCACCCTGGCCCTGTCGAGCGCCAGAAAGGCTTTGTGATCCACATTGAGCTCGAGTATGCGCTTGGCCTTCATGCCCAGATCCGGATTGACAGCCGTGAAGTACTTCTCCATCTCGAAGGTGATGCCCTCGCCGCTGGAGAGGCATACCGGGTGAGTCTTGAGCTTGGTGGTCGCCTTGACCACATCCACCTTGTCGCCCAGAGTCTCCTTGACGAAGTCGAAGCAATCCTTGAAGATCTTGTCTGCCTCTTCATCCTTCTTGCTGTCGCCGAGGTCGTAATCGCCGTCGATGACGGACATGAACTTCTTGTCCTTGTAGACCCTGAACATGTCAGGGATGAACTCGTCCGTGCTGTCTGTGAAGTACAGGATCTCGATGCCCTTGTCCTTGAGTATCTCTGTCTGCGGCATCTTGTCCACAGCCTCGAGGCTGTCGCCCGATGCGTAGTATATGTACTCCTGGTCGTCCTTCATCCTCCCGACGTACTCCGCGAGAGTGACAGGCTTCTCCTCTGTCGAGGAGTAGAACATCAGGAAGTCCTGAAGCTGATCCTTGTACTTGCCGTAGTCATCGAGAGCGCAGAGCTTGAGCTGGCGCCCGAAGCTCTTGTAGAAGGTCTCGTATGTCTCACGGTCCTTGTCCCTCATCTCCTCGAGCTTGGATCTGATCTTCTTCTCGAGGTTCTGCGAGATAAGGCGGAGCTGGCGGTCGTGCTGGAGCATCTCTCGCGAAACGTTCAGCGAGAGATCCGGCGAATCGACCACGCCCCTTACGAAGTTGAAGTACTCCGGCAGGAGCTCCTTGCACTTCTCCATGATGAGGACGCCCGAGCTGTACAGCTGGAGTCCGCCTGAGAACTCATCCGTGTAGTACTTGTTAGGCACCATCTGCGGGATGAACATCAGAGCATCGTAGCTGACCATGCCCTCGACCGAGGCCGTCATGACCTCAAGCGGAGTCAGGTCGTCCTGGAATGTGTACTTGTAGAACTCGTCGTACTCCTCCTTTGTGACGTCTGCGCGCTTGCGCTGCCACAGCGGCACCATGGAGTTGAGAGTCTCGTAATCGTAGACTTCCTCGTACTCAGGGTTCTCAGGGTCTGAGCCCTCCTTGACCTTCGGATAAGGCATGAGCATCTTGATCGGGAAGCGGATGTAGTCGGAGTACTTCCTTACCAGCTTGTAGATAGGGTATTCCCTCATGTACTTGCTGTATTCGTCTTCCTCCTCGCCGTCCTGGCGGATGTGCATGATGACATCCGTACCCTGGCCGTCTCTCTCGGCTTCCTCTATTGTGTATCCGCCCGTGCCCTCGGAGGTCCACCTCCAGGCCTTGTTCTCGCCGTACTTCTTGGTGACTACCTCGACCTTGTCGGATACCATGAATGCGGAATAGAATCCCACTCCGAACTGTCCGATGATATCCACCTTGTCGGTGTCACTGAGACCCGGCTCGTTCTTTTTCTTTTCGAGCTCCTCAGAGAACTCGTGGCTGCCCGAGAATGCGATGACTCCCAGGTTCTGCTCGAGGTCTTCGGAGTTCATGCCGATCCCGTTGTCGCTGACCGTAAGAGTACGGTTCTCCTTGTCGAGAGTTATGAGTATCTCGAAATCGCTGCGGCTCATGCCGACGTTCTTGTCGGTGAGTGCCAGGTAGCACATCTTGTCGATGGCATCGGATGCGTTGGAGATGATCTCACGCAGGAAGATCTCCTTGTGCGTGTAGATCGAATTGATCATCATATCCAGCAGACGCTGGGATTCGGCTTTAAACTTCTTCTTCATTTAGCGATAACTTCTTTCTATTCTGATTTGTAACTAGGCGGCGCCCTCATTACCTTGCGGACAACACCGCTCTGTCATTCTGAGTCCGCGTCCTCTGTCATTCTGAGGAGCGCAGCGACGAAGAATCTCATCGCAATCTGCGTAATCCATGAGATCCTTCGCTGCGCTCAGGATGACAGCCCTTTGTTTTGTATTAGGACGCCGCCTTTCGTTTTAATTGAATTACTTGTCCATGTATTCGGAATCGAGCATGTCGTACGGTACTGTGTGCGGATCTCTTCTCTCCATGTTGTCGAAGTGGTTCTTCATGAACGGCTCAACAACGTAGTAGAGCAGCTTGCCGTCGAGATCGAAATAGAATACGCAGAACAGTCCCGCGTAAGCGGCAGCAGCGAGACCGAGCGTTCTTTTGATGATTTTTTTTGCCTTCATTACCGGCCTCCTTTCTACCAGCTGTCGATATCGTCAAAGTCAAGCAGTGACGGATCGAGAGGTTCCTCACCCATTACGGTGAACATGTAGTCGTTGATGATCTGTCTGATCTGTGACCTTGGAACTGTCCTCTTGTCAGGCAGTGCGTGCGGCATCCAGATAGCGTGGATGTTGCGGGCTCTGAACTCGTCCTCGAAGAGGCCGACAACGCCCTGCATGCCCTTGCACTGGAGCTGGTCGTACATCATGACCATGTCGCAGTTGAACTTCTCCATGTTCTCCCAGAGCTCGAAGATGTGCTGCAGTCCGCCTACGGCCATTCTTCTCATCGGTGCCCACTCGTGATATTTTGCTATATCCATCAGGCAGTTCTCGTAAGTGTCTGTCCTGATATCCAGGTCGAACATCAGCGAGTCCATGTTGATGATGGTGTTGAGTCCCCAGCAGTTGTAAGCCCATGTGCACCATGCCGAGTAGTACAGAGGAGCGCATGACCATGCGATGACTCTGTGTCTTGTCATAGGGAAGGTGTTGATGTCTTCGTTTACGCACTTCTCCATGATCTTTTTGACCTTGGCGTCAACATCGTGCCAGAACGGTCTCTCGCCGTACTGCGAGTAGAAGATCCTGTACAGAGCCTGAGCTACGCCGTTGATAGGATAGCTGTGTGTATTGGCAGCCACATCCCATTTCTCTCTCTCGAACTGGGTCTGTTTGTTCTGGAGCTCGATGTGCTTTTTGAGCTCTTCCCAGTGGAACTCGAGTCCTGTCTGCTCTTCAATGAACCTCCAGGCCATCTCGATCTCCTTGGCGCAGTTCTCGAGAACGGAATCGTCGTCGAACTGCATTACCTGAGGCATCGCGAAGAGCGGCTTGTTCATCATCCAGTCCTGAATGACAGAAGTACCTACCGAGCTGTCGCAGGCCTCGTTTGTAGTAACCATTGCGACGTATGAATCAGGTACATCGTCCTCGATGTAGATGCCGGCCTCGGCCTGGCACATCGGGCAAGGGTCGCCCGGAAGTCCGTAAGCCTGAACAGCATCGATGTAGTTGAGTACTGTGTGGTTATTGCAGTGGCATGTTACGAAGTACGGGATCATCTGTGTAGGCAGGTAGTAGCCGCCCTGATCCATGTACGGATAGATGATGCCGCCCCAGACTGTCTCGTCGGTACCGATAGTCTTGGCTCTCAGAGCCGGGTCTCCGCCGATGTTGAGGTCTCTGTTGAAGAAACCTGTGATCTGGTACAGGCATGCGCTTGTGATACCTCTGAAGTGCCATGCGGACGCCTTGAGCGTCTCACCTCTCATACCCTCGAGGCAGCGGTCGAACCAGTGCATAACTGTCAGATATGTCTGGCCCATCCATCTGTATCTCCAGGTACCCTTGAGGAACTGGACCGCACCCTTAGGGCCGCCGCCGTAGACCATGAGGTCGCGTACGATCATGCCGTAGTTGTACAGCCAGATGTTATTGAAGTAGTACATGGTATCCTTGATACCACGCCATTCTCTGTGTTTGTACAGACCTGTCTTAGGGATGTACAGGTCTCCGAGTCTTCTCTCTCCGTGAGGCTTGCCGTAGACGAAATCCCTGGCTGCCTTCTTGAAGTCGACTTCCTTGAGTTTGCTTAAATCAGGTTTCTTCATCTTACTTGCCCTCCTGGATCTTCTTGAGCTCTACGCTCTCGACGAACGCCTGGAATCTTGTCCTGAGCTGTCCGGATGCGGTGTTGATGTACTCCTTTTCGATGGAGCATACCGGATATCCGAAGTCTCTCGGCAGTACGATCGTATCGATCATCCTCTCAAAGCTCCAGTACTCGCAGAACTTGTTGGATTCTACGATGATACCGTCAGCCTTGTACTCCTTGGCGTAATCGGCGAGCACCTTTTTGCGGTGTCTCATTTCCTTTTGCTCCATGAATCTCGCGCACTGGCTTGTCATCAGGTAGTGTCTTGCGACAGCAGTCAGAGGATCTTCGCCGTCCGCGATATCGATGTGATTTCTGGCTTCGAGCGAGCCGTAGCAGTATCTGTCAGCTACTACGAGAGCTCCGCAGCCTTCGATCAGCTTGATGAAGTCAGGATCGTCGTTTTCGGAACCTGCCAGCATGACCTTGATTTTGTAGTTAGGCTTGTCGTCAGGCTCTCTTGTCTTGAGCTCTTCGAGGGTCTCTCTGAGCTTGTCGACGATCAGGTACTTAGGGCATACCATCGAGACCAGTGTGATCACGCTGAACTCATATCCCGTGATAGTCGGGTTGTCGAGCTTGCGGAAGTTACCGATCTCAGTGATGATGTCGTTGACCTCGTTGTTGATCTCGATCGCCTTGCGGATAGCATCATCAGAAACGTCCACGCCAAACTCCCTTGAAAGGAAGTCAAGTACGTGGATCCTAAGCTGTTTCCTGTAGTGATCGATGCTGTTTTCGTTTTTCTTAAATGGTACGTCGGTGAATTCGGTCTTGAACGTAGCGTTGTTGATAACGCCGTCCATGTACTCGAGGTGCTCCTGGAATCTGCAAGTGACCGTGCAGGTCTCGGTTGCAAGCTGGGCGTCAATGAAATTGAAGCCTCCCTCCAGAGCTCTTTCCAGTAGAGATCTGCCGTAGTGGCATGTACGTCCGGACATATAGTAAGAAGCCATATCCGGGGAAGTACATCTTGGCGCTCTCAGTCTTACTGCGAAGCAGCCAGGCAGATCGAGAAGGACCTCAGGCATGAAGTAACAAGTGTAGCCCAAGCAAAGATTGCCATCCTCTTTGCCTTTGCGTACTAACTCGTTGTTAGCCTCCTGAAGCAGGTCCTCAAAGTAGATCAGATGCTTTAAGTCACGCATTATGTGTCACCTTACCTCTCCCTCTCTGAGCAGCAAAATCTAAATCGGGAGGCAGGTCTGCCCGCGACTATATAAAGCGGTTTTTGGCCCGGTCGCAGGGGACAGACTGCCCCTAACGATATACTCTTGGATATATTTTAAGGCTCTTGTTAACGATGTGTCAATGAGATATGAGGCTGGAAACTGGTTTTGGCTATTCAGTTTTTGTATTTTTTTAGTACTTGACTGAGGCCCTTATCAATATCCCCTATATGGGGTTGTAAACCGCCTGAAAATACTATATCTTCGAAGAGTAAAGAGCGCCTTCAGCAGGGCGCAAAGAGACACAAAAGGAGACCGAAATGAGCCACGAACACACACACGATCATGCATCCGTTGAACACGATCACGACCACAGCCAGACACATGAGCACGAGCACTGCGGCCACTGCCATGAGCACACACACTCGGATGGCACCACCCATTCGCACGGACATACTCACTCACATGCTGCGGCTTCCTCGCCTGAGGAGGCACTCGCACTTCTAAAGTACATGCTCGATCACAACCGCCATCACGCCGAGGAGCTCCACGACCTCGCTCACAGCTTTGACGAAGTCGCAGGCGACCTCATCCACGAGGCGGTCGACAAGCTCGGCGAGAGCAACGACCTCATCGAGCAGGCCCTGTCCCTGATATCCAACTCATAATAGAGCGCGTCGATCGGCTAAGCAGACACGGGCAGCCCACAGGAGGGCTGCCCGCATACTTATCATCAGTTATCAACTAAAGAGCTTTTTGTGGTTTTTGTTTTTAAGATCCTCTCTGAGCAGGTTCTTCTCCTCGCATACAACGGTGACGATGTCGCCTGTTACGTTGGTCAGGTTGAGCAGGCCGCCAAAGAGCACCTCGCATAATATAGCCATAGGCATCAGATCTGTTGCATTCAGGTAGTTCAGGAGGATCAGCATGCCGATCAGACAGGATCCCGGCTGGTTAGGCGCGCCGAGCGACAGGAAGAAGACCAGCGCTCCCAGTATCGCGATATCAGTAACCTTATACTGTGACCCGCTCAGTATAAGGAATGACACCGAGATCAGCGTGATGATAAAGCAGTTGCCGTCGAGGTTGACCTCAGCCAGCACCGGCATTGATGACTCGAGCTTTTTGCGGTTCAGTCCGAAGCTTCTCGTGCAGCAGCGGATGTTGAACGGGACCGCCTCTATGCTGTTAGGTATCTCGCTGTTCTCCATGATGATCGGTCTGAGCTCCCTGAGGAATGGTATTATTCTGACGCCGTTCACCATCAGCCTCATAGCGTAGAATATGTTGAGCACAGCCATGGATACCAAAACGCCCAGCACCAGTTCGGATAAGTGCAGCAGGAAGCTGATCCCGCTTGTGAGCATCAGGTCGAGCATCGCGACGAACGCAAAGAACGGCAGGAGCTGCATCACTATGCTGAGCAGTTTTGTAAAGAGCGTATAGCATACGTCTATGGCTTCCTTGAGCTTGTCAAAGTACTTGCCCGACGAGCAGAACGCTACAGTCGACAGTATCGCTATGATCAGAAGAGGGAACGGCGATACCGTCATGAACGGAGCGAACATGTTGTCCGGCATCAGACTTCGTATGAACTGCGCGAGCGGCAGGTCCAGCGACATTTGCTCATAGTGGGAAAGCGGATCCGAGAAGCCCCTGGCGATACGACAGGTCAGCATGGCCGTCGGTATGGCGAGCATAACGGCAAAGACCGATGTGTAGACCGTGACCCTCTGGATCTTTGCCGTCTCTGAGCTGCGCTCGGATATTATATACACGTCTGTGAGGTTCTTGAGAAGCGAGAGGAATGTGACCGGCGCACCGATCATGATCATCACGTTCGTAAAGAGATCCTCAAGCGGGACTATTACATTGTCAAGCAGCGTTTTGACGCCGCCCGGACTGAGCATTGAATTGATCTGAGTGTATACGATCAGCGAAATAAGGAGCGCAACGCCGTATATGACCATGGTCCTGTGATGGCTTCGGTTGACACTTATGACTATCTTGTTTTGTCCCAGCTGGTAGCTGTAGTCGACCTTGTCCCTGTACGCCCTCAGGATGCTGTCCTCGGGAGACAGATCAGAGCCGTGCTCCTGCGTCGGATAGTACATGCCGCCCTCAAAGGCCAGCTTGATCTTGGTCTCCCCAAAGAGCTCGCTGCCGGAGATCCTGACCACAGCGTCTTCGCGCTCTCTTTGTTCAAAGATCTTGTAGCACAGCGCCTCAAAGATCAGCATCGTCTCGGAGGTCATGGACTTGCCGACGTTATTGCGTATGAGCAGCTCCATGACAAAAGAGCGGGCCTCCTTGAAGTCCCCCTCAAGATTTGTCATTACTACTGTCTTTACTGTATCGTCTCTTCTTCCGTCCACTAAATTATATTCTTTTGATCCTTACCCATCTTTGGGAGATCTTGAACTTGGTACGTCTGTTAGTCGCGCCGCGGCACAGATCGAGCGTGTCCTGCATCTTGCGCCGCCTCATCTCGATACCGGTAAACAGCATCTCGTCGTCTGTATGCACATGCATCAGGAAGCCCTGAGGCGTCAGGTCCATAGACGGCACTGCCTCGAGCATACGCGCGTGCGGTATCTGCGTCCCGTCCGTCAGCGAGTCTATATCGTAGACCAGCTTTGGATTTCGGTCAGCCGTCACGTCCACCTCATCGGCCAGACGGATGAGCGCCGCCATATAAGGTGTGCACACCGTATTGCCTCCGCCCGTATCCAGCGTGATCGGATACTCGCTCTCGTCGAAGAGGTCCGTCCTCCTGTGGCCCCTCGATGTCTGCACTATCGCAAAGAGCAGCTCAGGCGACGGTATCTCGAGCATATCTGCGTACTTGGTAATGAACTTACCGCTGAACTCATTGTGCTTCTCGCGCACGAAGTCGCATTCGTCCGCATCCGGGAACATCCGGAAGAACTCTTCCGCACCCAGCTCGTCCTTGAACTCCTCGTAGTCAGACTCGGATATGGACATGCCCGAGTCATGCAGGTAACATGCCATTAGCAGTACATATAGCTCATGAGCGCATAGCATCTCTATCTGTTCCGAACCGATCAGTTTGTTGCAGAACTCCTGCACATTGAGTGAATGGTATATGGAATGGTCCGTATACTCCGGGAAAAGTCTTTTGAACTTCGCCAGGGTATTGTGCATGACGAATACGGTGTCCGTGAAGCGTCTGTGCAGTTCCGGGTCCAGTTCCCTGAGTCTCTTTTCCATAATGAAATCGTCAGGCATATCCGTCCCTCCCCAGTATTTTACTGCATTGCGTTGATGATCGAATTCAGATCGTCTGCGCTGAGGCCGTAGTTCTCATCGCCTCCAAGGCCCTGAACCACGATCGACCAGCAAGTGTCGTCCACCTGCCAGATAGTCCTGGTAGCGCGTCCCTCTTCATTGCCGAAGCAGTGGATCTCGAGGCCCTTGACGCTCTGTGTCCAGTCATGTGCATACTCGCTGTAGTCGCCCGAGATGCCCATGTCGTCGACGGCCAGGTCTGCGCGGCCCTTGCGGATAGTCATCTCGACCGCAGGGAACTCAACGACAGCCTCTGCCATGCCGTCCATGTATCTGTACTTGTCTGCCTTGATCTCGCCGAGGCTGATCTCTACGCCTTCGGCCGCGCTGAACGAATCAAGGCTTGCGCCCTTGGCAGCCTCCTCAGCAGCAGCAGCCTCATGCCATGGATTCTCCATGCCGACCTCCTCGCCGCCGTTTGCAGGAGCGGCTCCTGCGAATTCGAATACCATGTCCCTGGCAGCGTCCTCTTTGTCGTCCTTCCATGTGAGAGTCACAGGGTCGCCTTCCTTGAATGTCATCGTACCGGTGCCGTCATTGTATACTTCTGTCTGGCTTGCGACCTCTCCGTCCTCGCCGTATACATAGTCAGTCCTGACAGCGTCTTTGTAGCTGAAGGTCAGGCTGCCCTCATCGAACGTGCCCTTCATGGTCCAGCCGCTGTTCTCTGCAGCACTGCTGCTCCATGTGACTGTGGCCTGTGCGCCCTCATCTCCGTCGGCCTCGATGAATATGGCCGCCCTGCCGCAGACATAATTGCCTACATAGTTCATGATAGGATTCTGGCCGTCATCAGACGTCTCCTCCTGTTTATTACCGCAGGATGCGGCTGTGAATGCCATCGAAAGCGTTAGCGCCATGATGACCAAAAGGCTAAGATATTTCTTCATCGCAAATACCTCCTCTACGTGCTAATAATACCATATCTGACGGTCCGTCGCGCCACTCAGTTGAGACATTTCTAGCATCGTTTTCGTCATCATTTCCGGCATCGTCTGCGCCAACATTTCCGGCATTACAAAATCCCGGCCGCAATTGCGACCGGGACCTCATTTCGATCATTCGTAACTCAGATTGCGCAGATTATGCTCTGGCTCTTGCCATAGCCTCTTCGTAATCCTTTGTACCTGCGAATACATCGTTGGAGTATGGGTTCTTGCCCATCTCGATGGAACGCTTGATGATCACTGCGATGCAGATAACGTTGGCTGCGATAGAGAGGATAGCGACAACGCCCTGAGCTGTCGGATGAGCCGTGATACCCATATCTGCGATGATCTGTCCTGCCTCAGCAGTCTTGCCGCCGCCTGCGTTGTACAGAGCGATAGCCTTCTCGTACAGATCCATGGTTGTGATGCCCTTAGCTGTAGCTCCGCCGTAAACCGATGGGAGAGCAGCAGCGAATCTGCTGGAGAGCTGGAATGCAGGTACGACCTGAGCCCACATGCACCAGATTGCCAGTGTGTTGGCACGGTTCTGGATCCATGCGCCCTTGTTCCACAGAGCATTCGCGAATGTAGGAGCGAGCAGAAGTGCTACGCCGCAGTACCACGAATGTGTAGGCAGGTTGAGGTAAGTGTACTCGAAGTTCCAGATGTCGTAAGCCACGATGAACCAGATGGTCATGTCAGGCCAGATCATGTCGGACATGTTCTTGTCCTTGGAAGTGAGCAGGTGTACGCATCCTGTCATGCAGAAGATGTTGATCATGCCTGCGATAGCATTGACAACGTTCCACCATCCGCCGTAGATGAATACGCCCTCGTTCGATGCCCACCAAGCTCCGCTGAGGTCGCCGGTGATAGCGTAAGCAGCGAGTGCAGACTCCATGTCAGATACGTTTGCGATCATGATGTTGGCCGCAACGATGAACCATGGGAACCACTTAAACCATTTCTCCTTGCCGATGCCCCACTCGTACTTGATCATCATGAAGCCTACGCAGCCGATATCAGCGGCATAGAGCTTGAAGTAGTGGAACCAGCCGTCCATGAATGCGACTGTAGGGTTCTCGGATCCGCCGAACATACCCATGTGTGCGAGTATGAAGTAAACGGTCAGGATCACCGGAATGATAACGAATACGACCATGCCGCCCGCTTTTGTGCGACGGCCGATCTCGTTCATGAGGATCAGTCCGCAGAATACGAGCACCCAGCCGATGAGCTGCATCACTGCGTGATTGCTGTAAAGTTGAAATAACATATAATACCTCCTAGTGGAAACTACTTCTCTCAACTTAGTTTCCAAAATGCTGACTCATTATATCCTCGCTGATTGCATTAATCAAGAGACAATCTAAAAATCGCCCGTATTTGCGGACATCCGTGGTTGATACATCCCCGGGATGGGTTTAGAATGGGCTCTGCAGGAAATATAGGAAATATAGAAAATATGAATAATAAGATAAAAACAGAAGTAAAAAAGGAAACAGATCTGACTCAGGGCTCCATACTGGACAAGGTCCTGATGTTTGCAATACCGCTCGCTCTGACGAGCATGCTCCAGCAGCTCTTCAACGCGACGGATGTAGCCGTTGTCGGCAAGTTCGCGAGCAAGGAGGCTATGGCGGCCGTCGGCAGTAACGCCCCTATAGTCTCACTTATGGTCAACTTCTTTGTGGGCCTTTCGGTCGGAGCTAACGTCATCATAGCCCGTAACATAGGAGCAAAGAATTTCGAAAAGGCAAAGTCCGCAGTAGGCACGGCGATGGCCCTGGCTCTGATCTCCGGCGTCACCGTCGCGGCTCTTGGCAATCTCATCGCAGGCCCGATTGTAGACCTTCTGGGTGTACCGGCCGAGGTCAGAGCTTACTCGATCCTCTATCTCAGGATATACTTCGCGGGCATGCCTTTTATAATGCTCTACAATTTCGAGGCGGCCATATTCAGGAGCGCCGGAAATACCCGCACGCCTCTCATCTGCCTCTTCACAGGCGGAGTCCTCAACGTAGGAGCCAATCTCTTCTTTGTGATCGTGCTCGGCATGGACGTTGACGGTGTCGCCATAGCCACGGTACTGGCAAACGTCGTCAGCTCCATGATGCTGCTATACTTCCTGCGCAGGGTGGAGGGTGTCATCCATGTGGATCTGAGAGCAATAAAAATCGACAGGCAGATCCTCATCAGCATTGCGAAGATCGGTCTTCCGGCCGGACTTCAGGGTGCTGTGTTCTCCCTGTCAAATCTCTGCATGCAGTCTGCGATCAACAGCCTCGGTGCCGACTACATGGCGGCATCATCCGCAGCGTACAACATAGAGATGGCTGTTTACTTCTTCATCAACGCCTTTGGTCAGGCTCTCACGACCTTCGTGGGCCAGCACTGCGGCGCGGGCAAGTACGACAGATGCAGGACGGTGATAAGACGCACCATGCTCATGAGCTGGGCCTTCACCGTAGGTCTCTGCATATTGATGCTGATATTGGCCAGACCGGCTCTCAGTCTCTTTACAGACGATGCGACAGTCCTCGACATAGCCGTGACCAGAGTGAAGATACTTCTCTACGGAGAGACGTTCAACGTTATCATGGACAATCTCTCTGGAGTCATGAGAGGCCTCGGCAAGTCCTTCGCCCCGGCTCTCATATCTGTGATAGGAGTGTGCGGCGTGCGTATAACATGGGTGTTCACGGGCTTTAAGATCTACCACTCATGGGTACCGCTTATGCTGCTCTTCCCGATCAGCTGGGCCATCACCGCCGCCATCATAGCGATCATCTACTTCAAAGACCGCAAAACCCTGCTCCCGACAGAGTAAACCTGCGTGATGTCCAACAGCATATTATTTCTGTTTTGACATCACACCTACTGCTGAATCACTGTTCTATTTTTCGGATTCCCTGTTGCTTGCAGTCTGACGCTGCGTCGAGATCTTTGTCTGAAAATTCTCGTAAGCATTTCTAGCACTATCATCGCTCTCGACAAGCTTTTCAAGTTCCTTTTGCTCTTTTTCAATATCCGCTTTGATGAATGCCATTAACTACCACCTCTTCTTTCTTCTCATATTGAATATCTGTTATCCCTTTTCAATACACTATTCCTATCAAATTTTTTAAACCTCGGTTTTTTTTGATTTTTACCTACATTTACTTAAATGGCAAGTGCCCTTTCGGCTTTGTTCGCATATTGCTTGTATGCCTTGGAATATAGCTTTCTGGCATTGCTGAGGTATTTGTTATATGCGCGCTCTGAGAACTTGCTCCTAGACGCCTCCAGCAATTCAATAAACCACTCGGGATCTTCTTTTATCTTTTTAAGGATCAGGTCATGCGCACGATCCTGGATCTGAGGCCCCTCGTAACGAGTGACTGTCTTTTCTCCCCATCCTAGCAGTATGCAGAGATCTGTCTGACTTATCCCGTAGCTTTTGCGAAGCTCCGTGATTTCTTCAGCGGTCATCAGTCCACACTTCCTTCGATACGCTTCTTTCAGAGATCGTTCGTTGGCGTTCAACATATCTCCGGATGCGAAGTACTCATCCGTTACAATACAATGATACAGCACCTTGTCGAACTCGACATCAATCCCTCTGAACGGCATTATCTCGCGATATCGCACTACCTCTTCCGGATGCATTCGCATGCAGCTGGGACATAGCAGCTGCTCCGTATTCTCATTTAAACCTTTTGTTTTCATCATTTACTCCCTTTCCGTTCCTGTACGGGAATGACTCACTTGTAAACTGATACATTGCATAGTGGAATGACATTACAAATGTTGTGTGGTATCCGTCCAAAGATAGCAGTTCTACCCGAATCTTGATATACACATCATCTGTTCCGTCATATGCTCTTCCGAATTCACGCATTTCACTTCGCTCTGGATAACGAAGGTCTTTGACCGTGCGCATGTATTCTTCTATTGAAAGACTCGTAAGCTCTCTTTTAAGCGCATCCTCCCAATTCTCATTCGGAAAGAGTGCCGCCATCGTATAGCCATTGGTATACTTTACATCTCGATTCTTATCGATTATTCTCTCGTCCTGAAATGATATTTTTGCCCCATGCTCCAATGCATATTTGAGATTCTGCAGATATATCGATATCTCGGTCCGACTCTCGATACGGGCAGATTCACCCTGCCGCATGTTAGTATCATTTGATACCATTCTATTGTTCGCCTTCATTTTTGTCAATTCCTTTCTTGAAATCCAGGCACAATCGAATAGGGTGGATTTTCTCCACCCTTTCACACCACCGTACGTGCCGTTCGGCATACGGCGGTTCAAATCAACTTCAACATGTGTTAATGTCAATATAAGAATGCACATTTTCTATCAAATAAGAATGTACAATTTTCATCACGAGGGTTCTTCCGTA
>SVCQ01000035.1 GCA_015058275.1 Clostridiales bacterium | reverse complement strand
TACAAATGCAGGAGGCAAAAGCCGCGTACTGCAGGGCAGTCACAAGCCCCCGCTTCTACAAGCGGTGGGTAGTTGACTCTTCAGTAGCACCGTCACGCAATTCGGTCTGTCGAAGTCCTTTCGGCCCATGCCGTGCCCGCTTTCTGTCACGGCGCCTCCTGCTTCAAATTTCTCTCTGTCAGCACCGAACTCAGTGCCGAAGTACTTGAGAAGCGCGGCTCCTGTAGGCGTACACAGCTCGCCCTGCACCTCTCCTCCGTAGGTCGGAAGGCCTGCGAGTATGTTCCTTGTCGCAGGCGCCGGCACAGGCAGAAGCCCGTGAGCACACATCACATGGCCTGCGCCGACATGGATGTCCGACACAGCCACGGCGTCCGGCATGATCTCATTCATCAGAAGGCACACGGCCGCCGCGTCCGCAACGGCATCCATGCTTCCGACCTCATGGAAATGCACTTCGGAAGCCGGTTCATCGTGAGCTATGCCCTCCGCCTCTGCGATGATCTCGTACACCCCGATCACATCCTCCCTGACGCTCTCAGGAAGCCTGAGTGAGTAAATGATCTCCTCAATATCCGCCAGCGTCCTGTGAGCATGATCGTGTTCGTGGTCATGATGGTTGTCCTCCGCTATTGCAGCCTGCGCCGCAGGAAGGTCCTCCTCAGGTATGTCCACATCCTGAGTGATCTCTTCCATGCCCTTGTATGTAACTGTGACATGAGTCCCGCTGACTCCGCATTTGGTGCTGTCCGCAACCTCATATCTGATGCCCGGTATCCCGATGCTGTTCAGCCTTGCCACCGCCTCATCGCGGTCCGGCATCAGCTCAAGCAGAGCCCCGGTCAGCATGTCGCCCGCAGCTCCCATGCTGCAGTCTATATATAGCTTTTTCATATCCTGTCTTCTCTTATACCTATTTTATTTTCCTTCGCCCTTTTAGAACGATTTCTTTTCCATATGGTTTATCTGATGCGCCAGATATCCGGCTCCGAAGCCGTTGTCTATATTGACCACGGCGATGCCGTTGGCGCAGGAGTTGAGCATCGACAGCAGTGCCGCGAGTCCCTCAAAGGCAGCTCCGTATCCGACGCTTGTCGGTACAGCGATGACCGGGCAGTCGGCAAGGCCTCCCACCACGCTCGCAAGCGCACCCTCCATTCCGGCTATGGCGATGACAACGCTCGCCTTCATGATGGCCTCTTTGTTGTCGAGCAGCCTGTGTATGCCGGCTACTCCAACATCATAGAGCCTGAAGACCTCGTTGCCGAGGGTCTCGCAAGTGACCGCGGCCTCTTCGGCTACCGGTATGTCGCTCGTGCCGCCGGTCGCAATGACGACTCTGCCAAGGCCCGAAGCCTCAGGCGCATCTCCTGCGACAGCTATCCTCGCCTTCTCGTGATACGTATATCTGACGCCTGGTCCGAGCTTTGCCTCAAGCTCGGCGGACTTCTCCGCATCGAGCCTGGTTATCATTATGCATTTCTGGCCGGATCCCATAAGAGTATCGAGTATGCCGGCTATCTGATCCGCGGTCTTGCCCGCGCCGTAAATCACCTCTGACACGCCCTGCCTCACCTGCCTGTGCAGGTCGACTTTGGCATATCCGATGTCCTCATAAGGCTTTATCCTAATAATCATCATGGCTTCCTCGGCGCTCATCTCACCCTTTTCGACTGCTTCGAGTATCGCCCTTACATCAATGTCATTCATAATTAAAGATTTCTTCCTCTCTCCATCTAACTAATATATGTTGGATGACTCTATCATCTCGCTTGATGGGATCATCATGTTTCGTAGGTCTTCCTGCGCGGCTCGCTGTCTATGGTGACGCTGCTGTACAGATCGCCTATGGCAGATATGATCTCATCCGCCCGCCTCAAAGCCTCCTCGTGCTGGGCTTCACTTATCTGGACAAGGGCGTCATCACCTCTCATCCTGACCCTGAAGTCCGTAAATCCAAGACCGAACATCCTGGTCTCGGCTTCCTCTGTGATGCGCAGTTTGTCCCCCGTGATCTTCTCACCTGCCGGTATCCTCGTAGCCAGGCAGGCATACGCCGGCTTGTCCCATACATCGAGTCCGAGCTCCCTGGCCCGCTCTCTTATCTCAGCCTTGGTGATGCCGCACTCCCTCAAAGGCGAGCGTATGCCCATCTCCCCGAGCGCTCTGAAGCCAGGTCTGTCAGATACATCATCCGAAGCATTCGTGCCGTCGCAGACGATGTCATAACCGTCCGATGCGGCAGCACTTGTGATCGCTCCCATGATGAGCCTTTTGCAGTGATAGCATCTGTCCTCAGGATTAGATGTGACGGTCTCATCCGAGAGCACATCCAGCCCGATCTCGCAAAGCTCTGCCCCGAGAGCGGCCGCCAGTCTCCTCGCATCCTCTCTCTCAAATTCCGGCTGGAATGCAGAGCGGGCATAATACGCTCTGACGTCCGCTCCGAGCCTTAGCGCCTCCGCAAGCAGATACGATGAGTCCACCCCTCCGGAGAACGCGATCGCGACCTTGTTATTCTCTTCAAAGTATTCTTTAAGTCCCATGCTCAAAATATATACTTTTTGGGCTTTCTTTTCTACATATATCGTAGCAGCGCAAAAGATCTCCGGCTCCCTTCCCTTTAATTCGATTGTGTCACTATTGTGAACTTAAACAAAAAATCAAGCATTTTTTTGTTTTCTTTTAATACATTAAGATTTCCCAAAAGGTATTGCAATATTGTTTTTATCGAAGTACAATGTGCACAACAAGAAAGCAAAATAAAGATTGGAGGACAGACCAATGGGAACATTTGAGAGAGGGGCTGTCCCGGTATAAAAGCACTGCAAGGCTGGCCTGCTTACAGGCTCCCGGAGGTGATAGATACGGGACACTAGATACGATCAGCAGTATGTTGACCGGGAGCAGCCTCAAAGTACAAAACAAGAAGTCAAAGTTGGAAAAGTAAATTATTCTAACAAGCCGGATTGAAAATCGGAGAGATCCGGCAGATACAAAAGAATATCAGGAAGTAACGAGGGACGGCGGGGCCGTCCCCTTATTGTTGTCAAAAAAGTGATGTAAGGTGGGTCAAATGAACTGACCCCCAAAAGTTAGACCAGAATCTAACTTGAGGAGGTCAGTTTTATTATGGCGAAATATAGCTTTGAGTTTAAGCGCAAGGTTGTGATGGAATACTTAAATGGACAAGGCGGATACGAATGTTTGGAGAAAAAATATGGCGTTCCACATTCCGTTATTCATAGGTGGATCCACAATTACAAATGTTATGGTGAAGAAAGCTTAAGGAGGAGTAGACAACAGCAATCATATCCTTTCGAATTCAAGCTTCATGTAGTAGAGTTGTATCTAACAAGTGAACTATCATACTGTAAATGTCAATTTAATTTTGTACAAAAAGTGGAAAATAATTTTGTACAATTTTCAGCTCTTCGCAGGCTGGTTT
>SVCQ01000011.1 GCA_015058275.1 Clostridiales bacterium | reverse complement strand
AAAACTGATCAGGAGAGGAGGGGGCAATTCCTCCCCGCCTTGCAGAAGACGGGGTATCCTTGCCGAATTTTTGATGATTGAATTCAGACACATGCAGAAGGCATACGGACCGTCGGTGGTCCTTAAGGACATAAACGCTGTTGTCAACGATGGCGACGCGATCGCCGTGATCGGACCATCCGGCACGGGCAAGTCGACACTGCTGAGGTGCCTCAACTTCCTCGATCCGCCTACAGGCGGACAGATCTTTGTGGACGGAGAGGAGATCACAGCGCCGGGCTGCGACATCAATAAGGTGCGCCAGAAGATGGGCATGGTATTCCAGTCCTACAATCTCTTCAACCACATGACGGTCATTGAGAACATCATGCACGCTCCTGTAAAGCTGCTCGGACTCAGCAGGCAGGAAGCCTACGACAGGGGCATATCCCTGCTTCGCCAGGTCGGTCTTGCGGAGAGGGCTCTCAAGTATCCGTCATCTCTCTCGGGAGGTCAGAAGCAGCGTGTCGCGATCGCGCGTACGCTCGCGATGGATCCGGATATAATTCTCTTCGATGAGCCTACAAGCGCGCTCGACCCGACGATGGTAGGCGAGGTCGAGGCGGTAATCGAGGAGCTCGCAAAGAGCGGCAAGACCATGATGATAGTCACACACGAGATGAGACTGGCCCAAAAGGTCTCGAACCGCGTGTTCTACATGGATGAGGGCATCATCTACGAGGACGGAAGCACCGAGCAGGTATTCGATCATCCGGTCAGGGACAATACGCGCAGATTCGTCAGAAGGCTCAAGGTGCTCGAACTCAATATCGACAGCAAGGACTACGACTTCGTCGGAGCCATATCCGAGATCGATACATACTGCTTCAAGAACAGGATACCTGAGAAGGTCGCTTACGGCATACGCTCGGTAGTCGAGGAACTCTGCCTCGCGATACTGATGCCGGCTCTTCCTGAGCCAAAGATCAATGTCGTCAGCGAGTATTCGGAGTCGCATAAGTCTGCATACATCACCGTCAGCTATCCGGGCAATTACAGGCCGGGCAGCGAAGAAGAGCAGATGCTGCTCAAGATGATCGATGTATACAGCCGTTCCAACGAGTACGCATACGACGAAGAGACAGACACGACAACTGTAACCATAAAGATATTTGCAGATTAAAAAGGCGGATCATGAAAGACAGAGTTTGCGAATTTGAGTGCAACATTGATGACATGACGGCGGAGGAGCTGGCATTCGCGGCTGAGCAGCTCATGGCGCATGGCGCCAGGGACGTCAGCATGACCCCGATCCAGATGAAGAAGGGGCGCCCGGCGACCATGCTCACTGTGATGACCTCGGATGAAGAGGACGAGAAGCAGCGCATGGCCGGTCTCATCTTCAAATACACCACGACCATAGGCATCAGGGAAGTCATCTCCGAAAGATACATACTGGACAGAAGCGAGAAGACCCTGGATACGCCGTACGGACCGGTACGGGTCAAGGAAGTCAGCGGATACGGAGTCAGCAGGTACAAGTACGAGTATGAGGACCTTGCGAGGATAGCTTCGGAGAGAGGCATAAGCCTTGCGGAGGCAAGGAAGCTCGTAGAGGAATCAGGCGTGAAGTAACAGACAAGGAGATCAAGACATGTCAATGAGAAAGTATTCCGGCAAGGAGCCGATCGAGAGGATATGGGACACTATCGGATACCTGCACGAGCAGGGAGTCTCGGAGCCGGAGATCGGCATCGTACTGGGCACGGGCCTCAACGATTACGCGGACAGGATCAAGGATCCTATCGTACTGCCGTACAACAGCATCCCTAACATGGAGTCCGGATGGGTCTCGGAGCACAGGGGAGAGCTCGTATTCGGAGAGTACCTCGGCAAGAGAGTGATCGTCATGGCGGGACGCTTCCACTACTATGAGAGCCGCAACATGGACAAGGCGGCCTATCCGACAAGGGTAATGGCGGCACTCGGCATCAAAAGGCTCATACTCACAAATGCCGCAGGCTGCGTCAATACGGATTTCAGCATGGGGCATCTGATGCTCTTGAGCGACCACATCAACCTCTCGGGCGACAACCCGCTCATCGGAAGGAACATAGACGAGCTGGGACCGAGATTCCCGGACATGACATATACATACAGCAAGGAGCTGAGAGAAAAGCTCAAAAAGCAGGCTGCTGCCGAGGGCATAGAGCTCTATGAGGGAGTCTATGCGATGTTCAGCGGACCGTCATTCGAGACTCCTGCCGAGATCAGGTTCGCAAGGGCTATCGGGGCCGATGCAGTCGGCATGTCGACCGTGCCTGAAGCCATCGTAGCCAATCATGCGGGCGTGGAGATCATCGGCATATCGTTCCTGTCGAACATGGCAGCCGGCGTGCTCGATCAGCCTATCTCAGGCGATGAGGTCGCGGAGGCGAGCCTTGCCATCAAGGACGATTTCACCAGGGTCGTCGACCTTGCAATACAGCTCTAAAACGGGTAGAATCTACGGGTTAAAATCACAAATCATTTGTATTTACAGAAGGGACATAACTTTTAATGGAAGCTAAACTTACAAGGGAGCAGGCGAACGAGCTCCTGCACAAATACGTCAAGGGTGAGAACTACATCACCCACAGCTATGCCGTTGAGGCTATCATGAGGGGTCTCGCAAAGAGGCTCGCGCCGGATGATGTCGAGTACTGGGGCATCTGCGGACTTCTGCACGACCTCGATGAGGAGACTGCACCGTGGAGAGACGACTTCGGGACACACGGCCCGACTTCGGCAAAGATCCTTCAGAATGAGGGCTTCGGCGATCCTGTGATGGAGAACGCCATCATGGCACACAATCCGGCCTGCGGCAAGCAGCCTGAGACTACGCTCGAGTACGCTCTTATCGCTGCAGATCCGATGTCCGGATTTGTAAAGGCGATCGCTCAGATCTATCCGGACAAAAAGGTAGCCAGCGTCAAGCACAAATCCGTCAACAAGAGATTTAAGGAGACGAGATTCGCGGCCGGCGCCAACAGACAGTACATGAGCCTGATCGAAAAGACAGGCATCACATGGGACGAATTCATAGATATCGCGCTCGAATCGATGACGGAGATCGCCGATCAGATCGGGCTGTAAGGAGTTATATACATGAACAAATTCACATATTATCCCGAGGGCACATGCTCTGTGATGATCGAGGTTGAACTCGACGGGGACAGGATCAATGATGTCGTATTCACGGGAGGCTGCAACGGCAACCTCAGCGGCATATCCAAGCTTATCAAAGGCATGAAGGCAGAGGAGGTCATCGACAAGCTCGAAGGCACCACCTGCGGCTTCAAGGACACATCCTGTCCGGACCAGCTCAGTAAAGCACTCAGACAGGCACTGGCACAGGCATAAGTAATCACCGGAGGGTATGATGACAATACAAAACAAAGGCGCAGGAGCCGGACATCTTGAGGAACTCGCCTACAGGATGAAGGAGATAGACACAAGACCTAATGACGGGCATATGCTCGGCATGAAGGAGAAGGTGGCCGAGGCTATCGACCATCTGCTCAGGGCTATGTTCCCGTACCATTTCGGTAAGACACGCGCAAGATTCGTTGAGACCGAGAAGAGGACATACGAGCTGATGAGGGCGTACGATGCCATCGTGCAGACGCTCGAACTCGTGTACAGAGACGTGGAGGAAGCCTCCGAAAAGGCGGATGAACTTATCAACGCTCTGCCGGGCATACTTGAGATATTAAAGACAGACATCCAGGCAGGCTACGAGGGAGACCCTGCAGCCACCAGCACGGATGAGGTCATCGTCACATATCCTGCATTCTACGCAATAGCAATCTACAGGATCGCACACAAGCTGTATGAGATGGGCGTTCCGATGATCCCGAGGGTCATGACGGAGCAGGCTCACAAGGAGACCGGCATCGACATCCATCCGGGTGCGACCATCGGCAGATACTTCTTCATCGACCACGGCACGGGCGTGGTCATCGGAGAGACGACGACTATCGGAGATCACGTCAAGATATATCAGCACGTGACACTTGGAGCCAAGAGCTTCGCCCTCGCAGAGGACGGCACTCCGATCAAGGGCGTCAAGCGTCATCCGGATATCGGAGACGGGGTGGTCATCTACGCAGGAGCCACCATACTCGGCGGAGACACAAAGATCGGCAATGACTGCGTGGTCGGCGGAAATGTATGGCTGACTCACTCCCTGAACGACGGCGAGACAATTGTCACAAAACCGTGCGGACAGGAGCTCTCTTCAGACAGGAAGGCGCTCGAAGGCGAAATCGAGTGGTACATCTGATTGATATTCATAAAGGCTGCATCTGTCGTGATGATCCGCAGATGCAGTTTTTTAGTCGGAAGGCTGTACGCCAGACTGTATATTCCTTAGGAATAAAAACGGGAAAAAACAACAGCTTGATGATATAATCACCATCAAATGAGGAAAAGGCTGGTAATCGTACTATCAATAGCATGCGTTATCGCTGCGGCAGGCATAGTCCTGATGTGCCTGGACAGAGATACCGAGGTCAGGACGGCAGATAATAAAGCCGCGGCTTCTTCTGATGCGCTCAAAATCGACAGCGAGCCTGAGTTCAAGGAGTACAGTGACATCGCGGATCCTTACGAAAGAGCCGCAAAGATCAAAGCGGACAACAGCGATATCGCTTCGGACGGCTATGTGATCAGCCTCAAAGAGAGCGCCGGCGATGATGTCGTCGCGGCCATCGACAGGGCGATAGCCGGAGGAGCCGGGATAAAGTCGCTTGAGTACACAGACAGGACCTACACCTGCGGTTCGCTTGATGAATTCAGGAGGCTTGTTGCCCCTGAGTATGTGGACAGCGCGGAGCCTGACTTCGAGGTATCGATCTCAGACAGCGGGGCGGCCGCAGCCTCTGCTGCGCCAAACGACAATTTATACGGCAGACAGTATAACATCAGCGCGATGAATGTGCCGGCAGTATGGGACTATAACTTTGAAGGTCAGGATACAGACCTGGATGTCGATGCCAATGGTGACGGGAACAGCCGGGATGACATCGTAATTGCGGTCATAGATTCGGGACTGTATACAGGACATGCTGACATCGATGAAACGAGAGTCGTCACAGGAAGCAATTTCGTTTCCGACAAAAGCTCCTCATATACAGCAGATGACAACGGGCATGGTACCTTTGTATCCGGCATAATCGCGGCTGTCAAGAATAACAGGACATGCATAGCGGGGCTGCTTCAGGATGTCAGAATAATGCCTCTCAGGGTGTTTGATTCAAGCGGAAGGGCGTCCATGAGTGTAGTGACCGATGCTGTCAATTATGCTGTCGCTCAGAAGGAGGCGGGTGTTAATATAGCCGTTATTAACATGAGCCTCGGAGGGCCGGGACAGTCGACCAAGCTGAAGCAGGCATGTGCCGCTGCCATGAACAGGGGAATAATAGTGGTCTGCGCTGCAGGCAACGACTACGAGGACGGTCATGAGCCAAGCTATCCTGCCCAGTACACCATGGGCGTAGGCTCGCTGGACAGTGACCTGAATGTTTCGTCGTTCTCGCAGCGTGCGGCTGCTTCGAAAGACGGTGAAGGCTATGAGAATAAGGTCTGGGTGACTGCTCCCGGTGAGGATATCTTTGGGCCTTCATATAGTGCTAAGTATGGATACAGATCAGGATCGGGGACCAGCTTCGCCTGTCCTGAGGTCGCTGCGCTGGCCGCGATATGCAAGAGCATCGATAATAACATGACTCAGACCGGGTTCATGGAGCTCCTTAAGGATAC
This sequence comes from Clostridiales bacterium, assembly GCA_015058275.1. Classification (GTDB taxonomy): domain Bacteria; phylum Bacillota; class Clostridia; order Peptostreptococcales; family Anaerovoracaceae; genus Crickella. The sequence goes on along the minus strand of SVCQ01000011.1, from coordinate 52,960 downwards.
TGCCATCCCTGCGGAGGGCACCGAAGGGCAGGATGCCGCCTACGGCTGGGGCAAGACCGACTTCAAGAGAACAGTAGACAAGCTGATAACGAACGTGGAGGGGACTTCCGATCTTACCGTGACGGTCAGAAATGAAGCGGGCTCGGAGATCACCGGAGCGGCAGTAACTGTTGTAAATAAGACGGATAACGCTGCAGTACAGGATAATAACGGAGTATGGACACTCAGTAAGAAAGCAGTGTACACGGTCACGGCAGCCGCAGAAGGATACAAGTCTCAGACCAGAGAGATCACAGCTGCCCTTGACGAAACGCAGTGCACATTTACCCTGGAGGGCAGCAGGAAGTACCCGGTATATGTGACTGTAAAGGATAAGAACGGATCCGAGATCCCGGACGGCGATTATTCACTTGCTGTTGCGTCCTTAACGGGAAATACTGAGTATAAAAAGAACAGCAGCGGCGCTTACGGTCTCACTGTCGGCTGGTATAAGGTCAAAGTGCAGAGCAGTGAGTATTACATAGACGGGGCCGCGGAATTCGATGTCGATGACATGGAAGAAGACTTTAAGGGCAGCGTAAATGTAGAAGTCGTGCTGCGAAGGGACGCTGTGGGGCTGGTCTGGAATGATCACAACGGCAATAAACATGAGACCACCGAATCCCTGGTGGATATAGTCAACTCTGACTATGACAGAGAATATACGGTATCGGAAGGCGATACGGAATATGATGTTTACGGCATCAGCATAGAGGATCTGTTCAGGCTCGCCATGTCTGCCGATGAGGAGATAATATCCGCTGAGGTCAGCGGCAAGAGGCTCAAGACAGTAAGCAATAAAGGCGAAGCTCCTGAGACGGAGGATCATGAGCTGGAGGACGCAAGTGTAACTATCAGTGCCGCTGAAACAGACGGTGCGGTGATCGCCCTTGTCAACGACCCGTGGGAATACGGGGATATCATGAGTGAATACAATTCTATGAGGCTCGTGATAGACGGCGGGAACAGCGACGACTGGCTATACGCTCCGTCGAGTATTACCATCACCACTAAAGTCAGCATGAATGAGTGCGATGTGAGCGGCATTACTGACAGGAGCTATACAGGAAGCGCCATAACCCAGGATCCTGTCGTAACATATGACGGAGAGACCCTCAATGAGGGGACAGATTACAGCATATCCTATGCCAATAACATAAAGGCAGGCATGGCCTCTGTGATATTCACAGGCAAAGGACGCTTCACAGGCACAAAGACGGTTTACTTCACCATAAGCGCGCCGCACACTCACACATGGACAGACTTCGTGATCGCCCCTGCGACAGAGGATTCGGAGGGAGTCATGGGACACCGATGCACGGGCTGCGGCTATACGACGTACTCGGCCATCGCGCGCATCGTATATCCTACTGACCGGCCGTCGGTAAAGATCAGCAAGCCTAAGGCGGCCAAAAAGAAGATGACCGTCAGATGGAAGAAGGTCTCCAAGAAGAACAGAAAGAAGATCGACGGCATCGAGATACAGGTCTCGGGTCCTGGATACTATCAGACATTCACTGCCGGCAAGGGCAAGACTTCCAAGAAGATCAGCGGTCTTGCGAGAAAGCAGAAATACAGCGTCCGCATAAGGGCATACAAGTACATAGGCGGTGTCAAACATGTATCGAAGTGGTCCGGATGGAAGACCGCAAAGATCAAATAGAATCTGCACTCGCAGATGACAGACAGGCAGCTTAGGAGGCTGCCTGTTTTTGTGGCCATCTTATTGTAGGAAATAGCGTCAGTTCTGTTGATACTGCATCTCATTTTTGATACAATCCCTTAAGTGCGGTCAGCATGTTTTTTGTGTTGCTTTCCGCTACGACCTGGGAGTAGACAGGTGCTGGTGTGCCTCGCGGTCTTCAAAACCGTTGTAGGGGGTTAAGAGCCTCCCGGGTGGGTTCGATTCCCACGTACTCCCGCCAATTTGTAACAGGAGGTCGATGCCGTGAACAAAAAGGAATTACTCAGAGGACTCCCCAAGATCGATGAAGTGATGAGGCAGGAGTCTCTTGTTGTATTGTCAGAAGAGAAAGGCGATCTGCTCGTGACCAGGGCGGTGCGCGAAGTGATCGCTGATCTGAGGGCGAGCATACTGGATCTCAAGGACAAGGATGCAGAGAAATTCGACGCATCGCAGCTTGAGATCACAAGGGTGGCAGAGGCTGCCGCAGCGAGGCTCGCAGAGGATGAGGAGCTCAATCTCTATCCTGTAATCAATGCAACCGGGACCATACTTCACACCAACCTCGGCAGGGCGCCGCTCTGCGAGGATGCAGTCATCAACGTGGGCAGAGTATCCAAAGGCTATTCCGACCTTGAATATAACGTGCCTAAGGGCAAGAGAGGATCCCGCCACGACCTCGTGGGAGATCTGATCGCTGAGCTCACAGGCGCCGAGGATGCCATGGTAGTCAACAACAACGCTGCTGCCACAATGATAGTCCTGGCCACGCTAGGAGCGGGCAAGGAGATCGTGGTATCAAGAGGCGAGCTCGTTGAGATAGGCGGAGCATTCAGGATCCCGGATATCATGATGCAGTCCGGAGCCTATCTTCAGGAAGTAGGCACAAGCAACAAGACCAAGATCAGCGACTATGAGAAGGCCATCATGACTAAGGGTGAGCTTGACAAAGGCGAATGGCGCGCCAGGGATCCAAGACGCGGCGAGAGGTTCGAGACAGGCGCTCTCATGAAGGTCCACAAGTCCAACTACGACATAGTCGGCTTCACCGAGGAGGCGAGCCTTGAGGAGCTTGTCGAGCTCGGTGACAAGTACGATCTGCCGGTAATCTTCGACATGGGCAACGGCCTCATGCTCGACATGTCGGCGTACGGGCTCAGTGAGCCTAATATCCCGGCATCCCTTGCGACAGGCATCGATGTAATGCTCTTCTCCGGCGACAAGCTGCTCGGCGGTCCTCAGGCAGGCATCATAGTAGGACGCAAGAAGTACATAAAGGCAATGAAGAAGCATCCGCTCGCAAGGGCGATGAGGGTCGACAAGATGACCTTCGCCGCGCTTGAAGCGACGCTCATGAAATACAGAGACCCTAAGACAGCGCTCAGAGACATCCCGGTACTCCGCATGATCTCAGCTTCGGGTGACGAAATGAGACAAAGGGCCGAGAGGCTCGCGGACGCGATCAAGAGGGTCAACACGGACATCACTCTGGATATAGTCCCTGTGAAGGATCAGATCGGCGGTGGTTCCGCCCCGATGGTCAGGCTCCCTGGATGGGCGGTATCTGTCAGGGACGGCATGAAGTCGGCAGACAGGACGGAGAGGAAGCTCCGCAAGGCGGAGATCCCTGTCATCGCAAGGATACATGAAGACAGGCTGCTGCTCTGCGTCCGCACTATAGCGGACAGCGAGATCGAAGCAGTTGCGGAGGCTCTCAGATAGCATGAAGAACATCATCATCGGAACGGCCGGCCACGTAGATCACGGCAAGACGACCCTCATAAAGGCGCTCTCCGGGATAGATACGGACAGGCTCGAGGAGGAGAAGAAACGCGGCATCACGATAGAGCTGGGATTCGCCCACATACCTAACGATGCCGGATACAACATCGGAGTCATCGATGTGCCGGGGCATGAGAAATTCATCAAGCACATGCTCGCGGGCATCGGAGGCATTGACTTCGTGCTCTTCGTAGTGGCCGCCGATGAGGGCATAATGCCTCAGACCAGAGAGCACTTTGAGATACTCCGGGCTCTCGGCATCGATGACGGCATCATAGCCGTGACCAAGACCGACATGGTCGAGGAGGAGTGGCTTGAGATGCTGCTCGAGGAGGTCGATGAGTACTTCAAAGGATCATTCCTCGAAGGCAAGCCGGTCATACCGGTAAGCGCGGCGACGGGAGAGGGCGTAGACCTTCTCAAGGAAGAGATAATAAAGAAGTGCGACAGGGAGCAGAAGAGAAGAGAGGACAAGGAGCTCTTCAGACTGCCGGTGGACAGGGTGTTCACCATGCAGGGCTTCGGCACCGTCGTTACAGGCACTCTGATGGACGGAGAGGTGTCCGTGGGCGATGATGTGATCGTCAATCCAAGGGGCAGCCGCGTCAAGGTCAGGGGCATACAGACATACGGCAAGGAGACTGAGAGCGCTCTGGCAGGCCAGAGGACAGCGATCAATCTCTCCGGCATCACAAAGGATGAGATAGACAGGGGCGATGTGCTCTCGTATCCGGGAGCCGTCACCGTGACCAATATGCTGGATGTAAGGCTCGGGATGTTCAGCTCGACAGACAGGGTCGTGCTCAACAACAGCCGCGTCCACCTCTACTGCGGATCGGATGAGGTCATCTGCAAGGTCATACTCCTTGACAGGGATGCACTCTCGGCGGGCGAGGAGACTTACGCACAGCTCAGGCTCGAGGAGCCTATGGCCGTAAGGAGAGGCGACAGATTCATAATCCGCTTCTACTCGCCGATCATCACGATCGGAGGCGGCCGGATAATAGACGCTCTTCCTGCCAAGCACAAGAGGAACCGCGAGGAAGTCCTCGCAGGTATGGATGTGCTCGCCGGCGGCAGCATCGAGGAGATCGTATGCGCAAAGGCGGGCGAGAGACGCTTCGTGAAGCAGGATGAGCTCGCAGACGAGCTCGGTCTTCTCCACAGCGAGATGGCCGTGATCGCAGACAGGGAGGTCGAAGGGGGCAGGATAGTAAAGCTCTCGGATTCGACACTTGTGAGCGACGCCAAGATCGCAAGGCTTATAGACGACACAAAGCAGATAATCGAGCTCTACCATCAGGACAATCCGCTTGCGGACGGCATCCCGCGCCAGGAACTCATGTCCAGGCTCAGGGACAGGTGGTATCTCGAGGACGACAAGCTCGTCCAGGCTCTGGTCAGATACATGCTGGACTGCGGCGTGATCGAGGACAGGGGCAAGTCCATAGCCATAGCCGGCTTCAGCATAGAGTACACAGACGAGCAGCTGGCGCTCAAGGATGACATAGCATCGAGGTATGAGGCTGCCGGCATCGAGATGATCAAAAATGATGAGATCTTCGCTCTCTCATCCGATGGCCGCATTGTAAGGGCAATACTCGAGGACCTCGAGGAAGAAGGCAGGATATATAAAGTCAATCCGTCGTACTACATCTCAACGGAGGCCTGGAATCAGGCCGTGGACGCTGCGAGGTCGTTCGAAGATAAGTTCATACTCGCCGACTACAGAGATAAACTCGGCACATCCAGGAAGTACGCCGCGGAGCTGCTTCCGGCGATGGACAAGGCCGGGATCACCATATTTGACGGCGAGACAAGAAAGGCAGTAAAGTGACGCAAAGACCAAAGTCCGGCAATAGATCCGCCGGGCCGGTAAGAATATGCTTCATCATCTGCATGATGATACTGGCGCTGATGCTGACGGGCTGCCTGCGAAACGGAGCGGAGATCAAGGTGAGCTCTGAGTTCGACAGGCTCCAGACTTCGGAGAATGCAGCGGGCAGACTGAGCGAGGTGCAGGAGATGCTCCCGGCAGAGTCGGGAAAGGACTTCGAAGCGTTCCTTGCGAAGGCCAGGGATTTCGACTACGAGATCATCGGCAGCGAAGATCTGAGCGATGACAGCGGCGAGTACACGCTGGTGTCAGTCAAGATCATCACCTACGACTTCGGCAAGGAATACCTCGCGACCTGGAAGGACTATATCAGGAGCCACAGGAACGCGTCGACCGAAGACGCCGACGGCAGGGAGTTCTACGCCGAGCTCTTCTCAAGGCTCTCAAAGCTTAAAGACAAACAATACATAAGCTACGTGGATATAAAGACCATGGAGCCTATGGACAACGGCGAGTGGGTAACGGATATCTCATCCAATGCAAAGCTCCAGGATGCTCTCTTCGGAGGCATGATGAGCGAGATAAGGACGCTCGCAGGTGAATAAATCAATAATCAACAATCAAAATATACGGAGGAAATGAAATGATCTATAACCTTAAGCATGTGATGATGCACCAGGAAGCACAGCAGGGCGGAGCAGCTCCTGAGGACTGCACACATGACTGCTCAAGCTGCGGATCCGACTGCCCGTCAAGAGAAGGCGGCATCCAGAAGGCCCAGCTCAATCCGAACAGCTCCATCAAGAAGGTGATCGGAGTAGTGTCCGGCAAGGGCGGAGTCGGCAAGTCGATGGTGACTGCACTCTCGGCACTGGCCGCAACAAGACACGGCTATAAGACAGGCATCATGGATGCGGACATCACAGGTCCGTCGATCCCTAAGATGTTCGGCGTACACTCAAAGGCTTTCGGAAGCGAGCTTGGCATCATGCCTGAGCAGACTGCAATGGAGATCAAACTGATGTCCATCAACCTCCTCGTCGAGAACGAGACTGACCCTGTCGTATGGAGAGGACCGGTCATCGGAGGCGTGGTAGAGCAGTTCTGGACAGATGTATGCTGGGGAGACCTCGACGTGCTCTTCATCGACATGCCGCCGGGGACAGGCGATGTGCCTCTGACTGTATTCCAGTCGCTTCCTGTCGACGGAATCATCGTAGTTACTTCGCCTCAGGATCTCGTATCCATGATAGTCGCCAAGGCTGTCAAGATGGCTGAGCTTCTCAACATCCCTGTACTTGGACTTGTCGAGAACATGAGCTATATCGAGTGCCCGCACTGCGGAGAGAAGATCCACATGTTCGGCGAGAGTAGTGCAGAGGCTGTAGCCGCCACTTACGGCATCAAGCTCCTCGAGCAGCTCCCGATCGATCCTGTACTTTCGCAGGAGGCGGACGCAGGCAAGATAGAATTCAACGAGGGGACTCAGATGGAATCCATACTCGGAGTCCTCGATGACCTCGGACTTGAAAAATAAAAAAGAAAGGGTACTCTATTGAGCGAACTTATCAGACTAGAGGGGATCGTCAAAAGCTTTGACGACAATGTAGTGTTGAACGGCATCGACCTCAGCGTGGACGAGAACGAATTCGTCACACTGCTGGGTCCTTCGGGTTGCGGCAAGACCACCACTCTGCGCATCATCGCGGGCTTTGAGAAGCCGGATCAGGGCAGGGTGTACTTCGAGGGCAAGGACATCACGGACATGCCTGCCAACCAGCGCCCGGTCAACACCGTCTTCCAGAACTACGCGCTCTTCCCGCACATGAGCGTGGGAGAGAACATCGCCTTCAGCCTCAGGGTCAAGAACAGACCCGAGGACGAGATCAAAAAGAAGGTCGCGGATGCGCTTAAACTCGTCAACCTCATGGGTTTTGAGAACAGACGCATCGACCAGCTTTCGGGCGGCCAGCAGCAGAGGATCGCGATGGCAAGAGCCATAGTAAACGAGCCGAGGGTGCTGCTCCTTGACGAGCCTCTCGGAGCACTCGATCTCAAGCTCAGGCAGGAGATGGAATACGAGCTGGTGCGCCTCAAAAAGGAGCTCGGCATCACATTCATATACATCACCCACGACCAGGAGGAGGCTCTTACGATGTCCGACAAGGTCGTCGTAATGAACGAGGGATACATCCAGCAGGAGGGCACCCCTCAGGAGATCTACGACGAGCCGGTCAACGCCTTCGTAGCCGACTTCATAGGTGACAGCAATATAGTCTCGGGCCAGATGACTGACGAGAAGGTCGTAAAGATAGACGGCATAGAGTATCCGTGCATCGACGGTACGGAAGAGGGCTTCCCGCCGCGCCGCAGGGTAGACGTTGTCATAAGACCTGAGGACATAGATATCGTTCCTTACGGCAAGGGCCAGTGGAACGGCACTATAATCTCCAAGCTCTTTATCGGAGTACATTATGAGATGCTGGTGCAGAGCGAGCACGGCAAGATCGAGTGGCTGCTCCAGAACTACGACCAGCACGAAGTGGGAGAGAAGATCGGCATGCATGTCGATCCGGAGAACATACAGATAATGCACAAGCCTAAGAGCGAGGCCGAAAGCGCGATAGAACTCGATATATAGATGGGCACCAATTTAGTAGCAAAAAAGCAATACAGCATACCGTTCATCGTATGGATCATAGCGGGCACCATCATCCCGCTCGCTTCGATTGCGTACTACGGCTTTACAAGCAGGGACGGAGGCTTCACGCTAAACAATGTGCTTGCTATGTTCAGGCACGACCATCTGCAGGCCCTCGGACTATCGCTTCTGCTCGCCTTCATAAGCACGCTGATATGCCTCCTGATAGCCTTCCCGATGGCGATGATCCTGAGGGAGAGCAAATACGGCAAGCAGGGCTTCCTCATCTTCGTAATCATACTTCCGATGTGGATGAACTTCCTGCTCAGGACGATGGCCTGGCAGGTGCTGCTCGAAAGACAGGGCGTCATCAACGCCGTCATCGCGGCGATAGGGCTTCCGAGGCAGGAGATGATGAACACTCCGGGAGCCATCGTGCTCGGCATGGTATATGACTTCCTGCCGTTCATGATACTGCCTATATACAACACGGTATCCAAGATAGACAATCACCTCATCGAGGCCGCCTACGACCTAGGCGCGCGCAAGAGCATGGTATATACAAGGGTCATCCTGCCGCTGTCTGTGCCGGGCATCGTCTCGGGCATCACGATGGTGTTCATACCTGCTCTTACAACATTCGTTATCTCCAATATGCTCGGCGGAGGCAAGATCAACCTGATCGGCAATATCATCGAGCAGGAATTCACGGTGAACTCCAACTGGTATCTCGGATCGGGGCTGTCGCTGGTAATGATGGTATTCATAATTATCAGCATGCTCGCCCTGCAGAAGTTCGATAAGACGGGAGGCGCGAACCTGATATAGGGAAGCGAGCACAAGTACCCGCACGGAGCGTAAGCGGTAGCCGGCACTTAGCAGTTACCGAAGGAGCTTGGCCTCCGGAGGTCAATGCTATCTACCTTACGGCAACGCCGCATTTTCACTGATAGCATTATTGGCGAGCCGCAAGGCGAAGACAGAGCTTAGTACCGCTGCGTTAAGCCGCGACAAGGCGAGAGCCGTGCGACGTAAGGGACTTGAGCTCGCTACGTACTACAAAAAGAGATTGGCAATGAAAAAAGTATTTGGAAGAATCTATATCGTAATAATTATGTTGTTCCTGTATCTGCCGATACTCACTCTTATCGTGCTTTCATTCAACGAGACCAAGTCCATGTCGGTATGGGGAGGCTTCAGCCTGCACTGGTATGAGGAACTCTTCCATTCGAGACTGATGATGGGCGCCATAGTCAATACATTCTCGATCGCCATACTCGCAGCCCTTATAGCGACCATAGTGGGCACGCTGGCTGTGCTCGGCATGGCGGCAATGAAGCCTAGGACGCAAAATATACTGCTCGGCTTCAACAACATACCGATGCTCAATGCGGACATAGTTACGGGTATCGCGCTGATGCTCTTCTTCCTGATGGTGGGAGCGCCGAGAGGGTACATGACCATACTCTTCAGCCATGCGACATTCTGCATACCGTATGTGATCCTCTCAGTCAGGCCGCGTGTCAACAAGAACACCGAGAAGCTCTACGAAGCGGCTCTGGACCTTGGAGCGTCGGAGAAGTACGCATTCAGGAAGATCGTGCTGCCTGAGCTGAGGCCGGGCATACTGTCGGGCTTCCTTCTGAGCTTCACCATGTCGGTAGACGACTTCATCATCACGTACTTTACAAGAGGAGCCGGCATCAACACGATCTCGACTCTCATATACAGCGAAGTCAAGATCGGCATCAGGCCGAGCCTCTTCGCACTATCGACAATAATATTCGTAGTCGCTCTTCTGGTCCTGCTCGCAGTCAACATAAGGCAGGACAGTAACGAAAGGAAAGCACCGCAGACATGTTCATAGAACTTCACGGCGACGCTGTAAAAGAAAAGATCGAAGAATACATCATTCGCTCGGTCGAAGAGTACAAAGGGCGGGGCATAGTGCCGAAGCTCGCTGTCATCCGCGCAGGCGAAGACAGCGGCCAGCAGTACTATGAGAACGCCATACTCAAGCAGAGCGCTGCTTATGGTATAGAGACCCAGGCCATCAACTTCACGAGCAACATAAGTCAGGCTCTGATCGATGTCACACTCCAGGCCGTCAACGAGGACGAGGGCATACACGGCATCATCATGCTGAGACCGCTTCCTGCCTCGATAGACGGTGAGAAGCTCAGGACGATGCTTAATCCGGCCAAGGACGTCGATGCGATCACGGATATATCAATCGCGGAGCTCTTTACCGGCAAGGAGGATGCGTTCTTTGCATGTACGGCTGAGGCCTGCATGGAAGTCATGCATCATTACGGCATTGACCCGTCGGGACGCAGGGTCACCATAGTCGGCAGGAGCCTCACGGTAGGCAAGCCTCTTGCAATTATGATGCTCAACGAGGATGCGACCATCACGGTCTGCCATTCAAAGACTCCTAAGGAGGATCAGATAAAGGCATGCCGCGATGCGGACATAGTCGTGCTGGCTACCGGCATGACACAGGGCTACGGGACAGAGTACTTCAGGGACGGCCAGATCATACTCGACGTCGGTACCGGTACCGGCAGGGACGGCAAGATGCACGGCGATCTGGATATAGATGAGATAAAGGAAAAGGGAGAGATCACTGATCTCACATACACTCCGGTGCCGGGAGGCATAGGCAGAGTGACTACGGCGTTGCTCCTTCGCAACATCATAAAGGCTGCGAGGAGATAAGAGGCGCAACGCAGGGGATATAGGACATAGAAATAATACTTCGGGAAGGAAAAATGAGTTTCAGATATTACTATGCAGACAGGATCCGCGAGAGGATGCCTGAATTCAAGGGTACGGACGAAGAACTTCAGAAGGCGATAGACGATATAAGCCTGCAGTACAATTCAGCTATAAGGGTGCTCGAGACAAGACTCAAGAACATCTCAGACGACTTCGACAAGCAGCATTCGTACATGCCTATACATCACGAGCATTCGAGGCTCAAGAGCTTTGACAGCATAATAGAGAAGGCTGCGCGCTACGGCATCGAGGATCCGATCAACAACCTCGATACCGTAAAGCGCGAGATACTGGATATAGCGGGCATCAGGGTGGTATGCAATTACGAGGAGGACCTCGCCATACTCTCCGACCTGCTCCTTGATCAGGAGGATGTTGAGGTCATCAGGGTCAAGGACTATTGCGACAGGCCTAAGGAGAGCGGATACAGGAGCCTGCACGTGGTCGTGGCCGTGCCGGTGTATCTGGTACACACCAAGAAGATGGTGCCTGTCGAGATACAGTTCAGGAGCATCGCGATGGATGCATGGGCAAGTCTCGAACACGAGCTTCGCTACAAGCACAAGGGAGAGCTGGATCCGGAGATCGTGGATACCCTCAAGTCCTGCGCAGAGGACCTTCACAGGATAGATGAGACGATGTCGAGAGTGCGCCACAAGGTGCTGGACAGCGGCAATAAATACAACGAGATATAGATCAGGAAGACGAAAAGGAAACGTAAAATGAAGAATCTTGCAAAGACATACAATCCGAAGGAATTCGAGGACCGCATCTATGAGATGTGGGAATCCGAAGGCGCTTTCAATGCCGATATCGACAGGGATAAGAAGCCTTTCACCATCGTGATGCCGCCTCCGAATATCACGGGACAGCTCCACATGGGACATGCGCTCGACCAGACACTCCAGGATGTCCTCACAAGATGGAAGAGGATGCAGGGGTACAGCGCACTCTGGCTTCCGGGCTCTGACCACGCGAGCATCGCGACTGAGGTCAAGGTAGCCAATGAACTTCGCGAGAAGACCGGCAGGGACAAAAGAGACTTCACAAGAGAGGAATTCCTCGAGCATGCATGGGCATGGAAGGAAGAATACGGCGGCCGCATCACAAAGCAGTGCCGCAAGCTCGGAGACTCCTGCGACTGGACGCGCGAGCGCTTCACCATGGACGAGCAGTGCAACAAGGCTGTCGTCAGATTCTTTATCGACCTTTATGAGAAGGGCTGGATCTACAAGGGCAACCGTCTGATCAACTGGTGCCCGGACTGCAAGACTTCGCTGTCTGATGCAGAGGTCGAGCACGAGGACGAAAACGGCAAGTACTGGTACTTCAGATACCCGGGTGCTGACGGCGGCGAGGGAATCACGGTCGCCACTTCAAGACCTGAGACCATGTTCGGAGATATCGCCATCGCGGTACATCCGAGCGATGAGAGATACAAGGACCTCGTAGGCAAGAAGGTCATCCTGCCTATAGTCGGCAGGGAGATCCCGGTCATAGCGGATGAGTATCCGGATCCTGAGAAGGGAACCGGTGCTGTTAAGATCACTCCGGCTCACGACCCTAACGACTTCGAGGTCGGACAGAGACATGATCTTGAGATCATCTCCTGCATGAACGACGATGCCACAATGAATGAGCACGCCGGCAAGTACGAGGGCATGGACAGATACGAGTGCCGTAAGGCATGGGTCAAAGATCTCGACGAGGCGGGATATCTTGTCAAGACAGAGGACATGGAGATCCCTGTGGGCAAGTGCTACAGATGTCACAGCGCTGTCGAGCCTATGATGTCCGACCAGTGGTTCGTAAAGATGGACGAGCTCGCAAAGCCGGCCATCGCGGCTGTCGAGACAGGACGCATGAAGTTCGTGCCTGAGAGGTTTGGCAAGGTCTACCTCAGATGGCTTTATGAGATAAGAGACTGGTGCATCAGCCGTCAGCTCTGGTGGGGACACAGGATCCCTGCATATTACTGCGACGAGTGCGGCGAGATCGTGGTCGCAGATCACATGCCTGAGGTCTGCCCGAAGTGCGGATGCAAGCACTTCACGCAGGACGAAGACGTGCTGGATACATGGTTCAGCTCGGCTCTCTGGCCGTTCTCGACACTCGGCTGGCCTGACAAGACTCCGGATCTCGACTACTTCTACCCTAACAGTGTGCTCGTCACGGGCTACGACATCATATTCTTCTGGGTAGTCAGGATGGTATTCTCCGGATACGAGTGCATGGGCGACGCGCCTTACGACTACGTATTCGTACACGGCCTTGTAAGAGACGAGCAGGGACGCAAGATGAGCAAGTCCCTCGGCAACGGTGTCGATCCGCTCGAGTCGATCGACCAGTACGGAGCCGACGCTCTGAGATTCATGCTCTGCACGGGCATCTCGCCCGGTAACGACACCAGATACATCCCGAAGAGGATAGAGGCTGCGCGTAACTTCGCCAACAAGCTCTGGAACGCTTCGAGATTCACCATCATGAACCTCCAGGATGAGGAGGGCAAGTGGCTTCCTATGGAGTACGATGAGTCGAAACTCAGACACGAGGACAAGTGGATACTCCAGATGATCAACGACGGCGGCAAGTACATCACCGACATGCTCGATAAGTTCGAGCTCGGCCTTGCCGGCCAGAAGATCTACGAGCTCATCTGGGATGTTTACTGCGACTGGTACATCGAGATGGTCAAGAGCAGGCTCTACGGCGATGATGAAGAGGACAAGAAGATCGCAAGATGGGTACTGACAAAGGTGCTCAGGGATCTGCTGAAGTTCCTCCATCCGTTCATGCCGTTCATCACAGAGGAGATCTGGAGCTGCCTGCCGCATGACGATAACAGGACAGGCAGAGACGCCATGCTCATCAGAGCTGAGTGGCCTGTGTACGATCCTGAGATGAACTACGAGAAGTCCGTCAAGAGGATCAACGCCACCATGGCAGTCACTAAGGCTGTACGTAACATAAGGGCTGAGGCCGAGGCTTCGCCGGGCAAAAAGCTCAACCTGATAATCAAGACAGACAGGCTTGCTGATGAGATCGCGACTGTAGAGGAGCGTATCCGCAAGCTCGCCAACGTCATCGATATAGACATCAAGGGCAATGATTATGAGATGCCTGATGATGTCATGACAGCAGTCATCGACGGAGCCGAGATCGCCGTCAAGATCGGTGATCTGGTCGACAGGGATGCCGAGATCGAAAGACTCAACAAGGAGAAGAAAAAACTCGAATCCGAGGTAGAGCGAGTAGAGAAGAAGCTCGCCAACCAGGGATTTGTATCCAAGGCTCCGCAGCATCTCATCGACGAAGAGAAGGCCAAGGGCGAGAAGTACCGCGGCATGCTCGAGACTGTTATCGCCAGACTGGAATCACTTAAATAATCGTTTCATTATGGCCAGTTTTGACGGACTTGACAGAATGAAAGCTTTACTTGCTGCTCTCGGTAACCCCGAGGCAGCATTTAAAGTGCTCCATATTGCAGGTACGAACGGTAAAGGATCTACTGCCGTAATGGTAGCCTCTATGCTTGAGGAGGCAGGGTATCGCGTGGGCGTTTATACTTCTCCGCACCTGGAGAGCGAGTGCGAGAGGGTACAGCTCTGGGACGGAGAACACCGGATGATAGACCAGTCCGAGCTTGATGGACTCAGAGAAAAGGTAAAGAATACTTTACATTCGGAGGAGCCGACAGTATTCGAAGTATACACGGCTGCCGCATATCTCTGGTTCAAAGAACAGGCGCCGGACTATGTGGTGCTCGAGACAGGACTCGGAGGGAGACTCGACTCGACGAACACCATATCGAAGCCTCTGGTCACTGTGATAACCCAGGTGGGACTCGATCATACGGCGGAGCTCGGCAATACCATATTCAAAATAGCACGTGAGAAGGCCGGCATCATAAAGGATGGCGTGCCCGTCGTATCCCAGACGCCGGATCTTTCGGTAAAGAACATCCTGAGAATGACAGCCTCTGAGAAGGGCGCTGAGTTCATCGATGCATCGGATGCGGATCAGATACTCAGCCGCTTCAGATCTAAGGATGGCGGCTCTCCTGTGACGATGCGCGGAGAGCATCAGAGGCACAATGCGGCTACTGCCGTTGCGGCGCTTGATGCATCCGGAATTGAGATATCTGATGAAGCAATGGCAATCGGTTTGTCAAAAGCGAACCTGCCGGGACGCTTCGAGATCCTCAACGAAGACAGCCGCAGGGAAGGCGAGCCGTGGTTCATTATCGACGGCGCTCACAACCCCGACGCCATAGAGGCTCTCGTTTCAGCATACACTGCCTTCGCACGCAGCAAAAAGATCAAAAGAACTCTTGTAATTTTTGGATGTATGAAAGACAAAAATTCAGTTCGTATGGTACAATTACTGACGGGAGGACTCAGAGGGTGCTCCTACGCAGCGACAGCCGTATCCTACGCAAGGGCGGAGTCTCCGGACCGCATAGGCGAGCTCATAGCCGAGGCGGGCAGAGACTGCATCGTATGCGACTCAATCGAGGAGGCGTACGGGCTTGCATCGGATCCGGCGTATGAATGCATACTGGTAACAGGCTCCATTTATCTTGCGGGAGAAATGAGACGCCTTTTTACGTATGATTATCATTAACCAAAGCCATTTTATTAATCATTAAATCTCAATATCGGGGAAAGGATCAGCGCTATGTTTGACAGAAACGGAAACGACAACAGCAACTACAACCAGATGATCGTTGAAGAGATCCGCAAGAGCTCTGAGAAGGTTGCAGACCTTGTTAACAAGGAGTATCTCAGACAGAAGAACAACGTGGAACTCATCGCATCCGAGAACTACTGCTCCGAGGCCGTCATGGCTGCATGCGGAAGCTGCCTCTCATGGAAGTACGCAGAGGGTTATCCGCAGGCTCCTATCGAAAGAAAATCCGGCAATAAGGGCAGATACTACGGCGGCACTATCATCGTTGACGAACTCGAAGAGTACTGCTGCGACCTGTGGAGAAAGGTCTTCAAGACAGACTATCACGTAAACGTACAGCCGCATTCGGGCTCGCAGGCTAACTTCGCTGCTTACAAGGCTATCCTTGAGCCGGGCGACACTATCCTCGGTCTCAACCTCGACAACGGCGGACACCTCACTCACGGTTCCGCAGTCAACTTCAGCGGCAAGCTCTATGACATGCACTTCTACGATGTAGACGACAACGGCCGCATCGACATGGAGGATGTCAGGAAGAAGGCAGAAGAGTTCAAGCCAAAGCTGATCCTCACCGGTGCATCCGCTTACTCCAGGATCATCGACTTCCCTGCATTCGCAGAGATCGCCAAGAGCGTTGGCGCATACTTCATGGTAGACATGGCTCACATCGCAGGCCTCGTAGCCGCAGGCGAGCATCCTACACCATTCGGCTATGCAGACATCGTTACAACCACTACACACAAGACTCTCAGAGGTCCTCGCGGCGGCATGATCTTCGCTAGACCTGAGCTGGCCAAAAAGGTCGACTCCGCTGTATTCCCGTACGCACAGGGCGGCCCTCTCTGCCACATCATCGCAGGTAAGGCTGTATGCGCAGAGGAAGCTCTCAAGCCTGAGTTCAAGACATATCAGCATCAGGTAAGACTCAACTGCGCCGCATTCGCTGACGAGTTCACAAAGATGGGCTACAAGGTAGTTACAGGGGGAACAGACAACCACGTCTTCCTGCTCGACCTCAGCGACCATGAGTTCACAGGCAAGGACCTCCAGGCTGCATGCGACGAGGTAGGCATCACTCTCAACAAGAACTGCGTACCTAACGAAAAGAGATCACCAATGCAGACTTCCGGCGTACGTATCGGTACAGCTCCGATGACTACAAGAGGATACCTCGAGGACGACTTCAGAGCCGTTGCTCACAGGATCGACGATGTAGTCAAGCAGCTCGATGCAGCCAAGGCCGCAGAAGCCAAGGCATAATGTGTCATTCTGAGGGAGCGCAGCGACCGAAGAATCTCGAGAATCGGAAAAAATACAGTCCCGTCTGAAAAAAGGCGGGGCTTTTCCTTGAATGGATACCACATGTTGTAATATACTAATCCATAATAACAATTGAGACTATTAAGGAGGTACAGCCCTATGGTGAAACTCTTGATCGGACATAAAGGAAGCGGTAAGACCAAAAGAATGATCGAACTCGCCAACGATACTGTCCAGACAGCCAGAGGAAGCATAGTATTCATAAATAAGAACTCCAGACTCATCTACGATCTTGACTACAAGATCAGAGTAGTGTGCATGGAGGATTTCCCGCACATCACAAATGAGGATGAGTATATCGGGTTCCTGTTCGGCATCATGAGCTCGGACAACGATATCGAGACGATCTTCCTCGATGGCATTATGAGACACAGAGACTTCGCTCTCGAAGTGCTTCCTAGCTTCATCGAAAAGATCAAGATCATTTCCAAGGAGTCGGGCATCGACTTCGTACTCAGCGTAAGCGCCGAGCTCGAAGAGATGATCGGTGTCAACTTCGACGGCATGGAAGTCCTCAACTAAGATGACGGTGATCGAACAGATACTTTTAGGAATCAGTAAAGGAAGAGCCCTGTACGAGCAAGTACAAGGCTCTTTTATCGGTGGCAAAAGTGAGGCCGGCGGCCGTGGCGGCAATGAGCTCAGGCTCGGGGACAATCTCGAGTACATGGCGGAGCTCCTTGAGAGGGGCTATGCCGGCAGCTACAGGCTCATATACATCGACCCGCCGTTCTTTACGCGCTCGAGCTTCAACGCATCCGTCAGCGTGAGAGACGGTGAGGGCAAGAGTCACAAGGTCCACCACCTGGCGTATGACGACAAGTTCGACAGGAACCTCGAGTATTACATAGAGAACATGACCGCGAGGCTGCTGATGATGAGGGACCTCCTGTCCGACGACGGCCTTATGTGGGTCCATCTCGACTGGCACTCGGCTCACTACATCAAGATGGTGCTGGATGAGCTGATGGGCGAGAAGAACTTCGTCAACGAGATCATCTGGTGCTACAAGTCCGGGGGATCCGGCAAGCGCCACTTCGCCCGCAAGCACGACACAATACTCGTGTATTCCAAGACATCTTTGTACTACATCGATGTGCCGGGTGAGAAGTCATATAACAGGGACCGCAAGCCGTACAGGTTCAAGGGCGTGGAGGAGTTCCGCGATGATAACGGCTGGTATACCATAGTCAACATGAAGGACGTCTGGTATATAGACATGGTAGGCAGGACCTCGGCTGAGAGGACAGGCTATGCGACTCAGAAGCCGCTCGAGCTGATGAAGCGCATCATCGAGGCATCGACGGAGGAGGGCGACCTTGTGGGGGATTTCTTCTGCGGGAGCGGGAGCCTCCTCGAAGCAGCCTGTATGCTCGGGAGATCGTGGACAGGCTGCGACAGCGAGGAACTCGCTGCGTCGATGGCAAGGCGCAGGCTGAGGAAGGCCGGCGCGTCATTCAGATACATCAGGGCGGATCAGGGCCCGGAGAGCGGCGATGGCTCCTACGGCAGGGCGGACATAGAGATCATGAGCAGGGACGAGCTCGAGGACGGCAGATACATGTATAAATGCCGCCTGAGAGACATCGTGCCTGAGATAGACACAGGCTCCATACAGCTTAAGGACAGACCGCACGTGGATGAAGCCCTGAGGGCCGACAGACTGCAGTTCGCAGACCACGTCATGATAGACACGGGGGACAGCTCCGGCTACGACAGCAGCCTGCTCTTTGACGAGGACCTGGGAGAGATGACATTCATGGCAGGCAGCAACTTCAGGGCTGTTGCGGTTGATATATTCGGCAAGGAGTATCCTGCCGAGATCACTGAGGGATATAGATAGGGGTGGCAGAGGTGTCAGACAAAAAGAACAAAAAATTAAATCCGGTCAGCAGAGCTCTGAAGCCTGCAAACCCGGCCGAGAGCATAGATCAAAAGCTGGTAAAGGAGGCTGCCGCCAACAAGGAAGCCAACGACAGGTATGCGGCGGATCCTGAGCTCCACGGTCACTCCAGGTTTACCATGAGGGCCAGAGAGATCGCTCTTGCACTCGCGGCCGTAGTGATCGGATCACTGGGTACAGTGTCGGTAATGCTGCCAAACGAACTTACCTTCGGAGGCATCACCGGTATATCCAGGATCATCCAGAACTACACGGGTTTCAACTACTCTCTGACTTACTATGCGCTGTCTCTTATCATCACGGCAATAGTGTGGGTTTTCCTCGGCTTCAAAGAGGTGAGGAAGATACTCCTCATGTCGCTGACATATCCGCTGGCTATGCTCGTGCTCGAGCTCAAAAATGTGGTGCTTGTAAAGAGCGACGACCTCTTCCTGGTATCCGTCTTCTGCGGCGTGATCATCGGAGTGTCCAACGGACTTACTTTCAAGGCCGGATTCTCATCAGGAGGAACGGATTCGCTGGCCAAGGTCATCAAATACCGCTGGGCGCCTCATCTCGGGCTCAACGACATCACCTTCGCCATCAACGCGGTGATAGTAATCTTCAGCGCTTTTGTATTCGGCGTCAATATTGCCCTGTACGCTGTCGTCATCATCTACATATCCATGAAGGTAGGTGACGCGGTGATGTTCGGTCTCTCCGACAAGATAGTCGAGCTCGATATCATACCGGGAGATCCGGACGGGCTCACTGACTTCATCATGAACGAGCTTGGACGCGGAGTGTCCAGCATAGAGATCACGGGAGAGTACACGGGCGACAAGAGGAAGCAGCTCAAGATACTCTGCTCGCCGCGTGAGAGCTTCATAATAAAAAGGTACCTCGCAAAGGAGGACCCGAGATCGTTCGTATCTGTTACATCGGTCAAGTCCGTATGGGGAGTCGGAAGGGGATTCTCAGATATACGCGACCTGGACGGCTAGAGATCTATGTACTTCTCTGCCAGCAGGCCGGATATGAGGTTGATCGTGCGCGGATCAAGGATCAGATAACCGTTGACGCAGTCGGGATCATCGCTGAGATCGAAACCCAGAGAACTTGCGTCTATATAATAGTCATCTTCAAGACGTCCCACCGGGGCGTCTATTTCGTATGACGAAGAAGTGGCGTTGAACTGGGCTTTGACAGGGCAGTCGGCATCCGGGAAGTACGCGCAGGATACAGGGTCACTCAGCTGGGTGCCTGTGATCTTAAGAGACTTCTTTTGTTTTGAGAGCCTGGGCCTGACGCTCAGCCTGCCGCCTGAGGCAGGGAAGCCGTACGAGGCGAGGGCAGAGTGCATGTCGTCCACATCCGCAAGCGCCAGATACATGAGGCGGTTAAGATGCAGGACGTCCTCTCTGTTGTGGGTGAGTATGACCTTCTCGAGAGTTGTATTGCCTGTCAGGACGTACTGATCGAACATCATGACGCTCTCGCGGCCGCTGATGGTATCCCCGCGGTCATCAAGTATGCCGTAGTAGTTCTCGACAGACTTCTGGCTCAGGGATTCGAGACGCGATCTGAGATCTGTGCCGCATTTGATGAATCTGTATAGATCGAAGTCGTAAAGATCGAGTGTCCTGCCTGCAAAACATGCGTCGAGTCTGGCGTTGATGAACGGGATGTCGAAATGGGCTCCATTGTACGTGATGAGGTAGCCGATCTTATTGTCCTCAATGAAGTCCATCGCGGCATCGAGGACCTTGCTCTCTTCATAATGATTCTCGGCCAGGAACTGAGTCACGCGCACGCCGCTGTCAGTATACGTCAGAAGACCTATGAGGATCACGCGGCATCTCGACCTGTCGAGGCCTGTGGTCTCTATATCCAGGACGCACGGATCCATCCCTCTGAAATATGACTTCCAGAGCGGATGATACTCGCCTGTTATCCTGTAGTCTCTCGTAAAAACTTTCATAAAAACATCCTTTCGTTCATTAACAAAACTATCACAGGGAACAGAGTTTGTAAATCTTTCAAAATAATTGAGTTCCAAGGGTTTTTTATGCTAAAATATCTATCGGTAATATAAGCAAATCAGCAAATTACAAATAATTATTTCAAACATGGAGGAATGATCAATGCTTAATATCGAAAAGAAATTAGAAGGTAAGGATCTCAACGTTGCACTCATCGGCAGACTTGATACCGTAACCGCCCCTGAACTTGAGAGCGAACTTTCGTCTTCTCTCGATTCAGTTGAGAATCTCGTTTTGGATATGGACAAGCTTGAGTACATCTCATCTGCCGGACTTCGTGTGCTTCTGACTGCTCAGAAGACAATGAACCAGAAGGGCACAATGAAGCTCATCAACGTAAGTGAGACAGTAATGGAGATCTTTGACGTAACAGGATTCGTAGACATCCTCACTATCGAGTAATCAGACAGGCAGGTGCGTTTATGGAACACAGGACTGCAGACGACAGATTTATAATCGAACTGTCGGGACGTATCGATTCGGGTAATTCCGCGGATGTCGAGAGAGAGATCAATGAGGCCCTTGAGTCAAAGGGCGATCTCAAGCTTGTGCTTGACGCACAGGAGCTAGAGTACATTTCATCTGCCGGTCTTCGTGTGCTTCTGCATTTACGCAAACAGCACCCTGAACTCAAGATCATCAACGTCAGCACGGAGGTATACGATATCTTCGACATGACAGGATTCAACCAGATGATCGACATCGAAAAGGCTTACAAGGTCGTGGACATCACGGGCTGCGAGCAGATCGGACGCGGCGCCAACGGAGCCGTGTACAGGATAGACGGAGACAATGTAGTCAAGGTCTACAACGATCCTAACGCCTTCGACGAGATCCAGAATGAGCGCGAGGTCGCAAGACTCGCACTCGTGCTCGGCGTTCCGACTGCCATCTCCTACGACATAGTCAGAGTAGGCGACGGCTACGGTTCGGTATTCGAGATGCTCGATGCCAGCTCATTTGCCAAGATACTCACAGAGCAGCCTGACAAATTCGAGTGGTGCCTCGATGAGTTCACGGACATGCTCAGGATCATCCACAGTACTGAGGTGCCTGACGGCAAGCTCCCGGATATACGCGAGCTGATGAACAAAAGAGCGGGAATCGTCGCAGGAGTCCTTCCTGAGGACAAGGGCGCCAAGCTCATCAAGCTCTTTGAGGCCATCCCGTACGACAACCACATGATCCACGGCGACTATCACTCAAAGAACCTCGAACTTACAGGTGATGAAGTCCTCCTCATCGACATGGATACGCTCAGTGTAGGCGATCCTATCTTTGAGCTTGGCTTCATCTACAACGCATTCGTCGGCTTCTACGACACAGACCACGATGCGGTCAAGGAATTCCAGGGCTACGACTACGACACGAGCATCAGATTCTGGAAGGAATTCCTGCCTAAGTACCTCGGTACGGATGACGAGACACGTATCCGCGAGGTAGAGGACAGGGCGCGCATCGTCGGATACACCAGGCTGATCGGCAGACTGATCAGCAGGGACATCGTGGATGCCAACAAAGCCGATTTTGATTTCTGGACTAACGCTATCAACGAACTGCTGGAAAGGACAGACAGCTTATGTTTGAACGGGAAATAAACAAAGCAAACGCAAGCGTGCTCGAACTTGAAGCAACTGTCACTAACTTGCCTAAGGTACTTCAATTCATAGACTCTAATCTCGAGGCTGCGGGATGCTCCCTCAAGACTCAGATGCAGATCGATATCGCCGTAGAGGAGTGGTTTGTCAATATCGCTCACTACGCATACGAAGACAGTACCGGCATGGCCACTGTTCTGATGGAAGTAAAAGGTGATCCTGCTGCAGCGTACATCCAGTTTGTAGACAAGGGTATCCCTTATGATCCTCTCGCCAAGGCTGACCCTGATGTCACTCTCTCGGCAGAGGAGAGGAAGATAGGCGGACTCGGGATCTACCTGATCAAAAACACCATGGACGATGTCATATATGAGTACAAGGACGGTCACAACATGCTGACCATCATCAAGACAATATAGACCCGGAGGTCATATGAAACTTGGAATAGTAGGACTCCCTAATGTAGGCAAGAGTACTCTTTTCAACGCAATCACAAAAGCAGGTGCGGAAGCGGCCAATTACCCGTTCTGCACGATAGAACCAAACGTAGGAGTTGTTACGGTGCCGGACGAGCGCGTAACGACTCTTTCTAATGTGTACAATTCCAAAAAGACGATCTACACGACTATAGAATTCAGCGACATCGCGGGCCTTGTAAAGGGCGCGTCCAAAGGAGAGGGGCTTGGCAACAAGTTCCTCGGACACATCCGCGAGGTCGAGGCTATAGTACATGTCGTAAGATGCTTTGATGATCCTAACGTGGTGCATGTCGACGGCAGGATAGATCCTGTCAGCGATATCGAGACTATCAACACTGAGCTCATCATAGCCGACATGGAGGTCCTCGAGAGGAGGATACAAAAGACCGAAAAGCAGGCCAAGGCAGACAAGTCCGCCAAGGCCGATCTCGAGCTTCTCGGCAGGATAAACGACCTGCTCGGACAGGGCAGAGCCGCCAGAGAGCTTGAGGATCTTAGCGAGAGTGAGGCTGCTTTTGTAAAGTCCCTCGACCTTCTCACATACAAGCCTGTCATATACGCAGCCAACGTCTCAGAGGGCGATGCAGCATCCGGAGACAACGATTACGTCAAGGCTGTCAGAGACTATGCCGCAAAGGAAGGCTCCGAGGTAGTGGTCATCTGCGCCAGCATAGAAGCTGAGCTCGCTGAGCTCGACGACGAGGAGAGAGCTATGTTCCTCGAGGACATGGGCATCGAAGAGCCGGGCCTCAACAAGCTCATCAGATCTTCCTACGCGCTTCTCGATCTCATAAGCTTCCTCACAACCGGAGAGGATGAGACCAGAGCCTGGACGATCAGGAGAGGCACACTCGCGCCTCAGGCCGCGGGCAAGATTCACACAGACTTCGAGAAGGGCTTCATCCGTGCCGAGACCATATCCTACGACAAGCTCATGGAGTGCGAGGGCTCACTTGCCAAAGCCAAGGAGAAGGGCTGGCTCAGATCCGAGGGCAAGGAGTACGAAGTCAAGGACGGCGATGTAATGCACTTCCTCTTCAATGTCTAAAACTCCAAACAGTTGACAATTCAAGGCTTTGAGGCATCATCTTGTACTAAAACAGCCAATCTTGTTTTTTTGTGTACTCCACACTTGAAATCAATATATTGACATCCTACAATGCATTTAAGGATTGCTAGACAATCCTATCTCTAGTCCCAATACCCTTTTTCGAAAGAGACTGCGCCCCTTGCAGTCTTTTTCACTTGTGCTGTTTTTTGTACAGTGCTATCCTTTTAACAAATAGATATCTCCTGCAGGCAATAGGGGATGACTATGGACAGGAAAGTACTATACAAGAGATCGTCATACGGATTTACGCTTGCCGAGCTCCTGATAGTTGTGGCTATCATTGCGGTGCTCGTTGGTATAGCTGTGCCTATGTTCACAAAACAGCTCGAAAGGAGCAGGGAAGCTACAGACCTTGCAAATGTCCGGTCTGCTTACGCTCAGCTCATGACCACGGCCCTGATGGGCGAAACCCCTGAGGCAGGATCCGCGATTACTAAAAGCGGGGACGTCTATGCTCTCGTATATGAACCACTCGTCCAAAAGGTAGATGACTGGCAGTCGGATATATCCTCACTGTCCATAGGAGGCGTCAGCGCCAGCGATACCTCCCACTGGAAGGGCAAACCTAAAGCCGGAGGCAAATGCACGATCACCATCGACCTTAGAACCTCAGAAACCACGATCGTCTGGGGCAGCGGATACGGACTACTGTACAACGAGCTTCCTAATAAGACTATACAGACAGCTACGGGCGACTGGTACAGCATGTCTAATGATGCAAAACAGAACAAACAGAATGCATATAACGCCATAATGAGCATTCCGAATGAACAAAGAGTTGAGTCGGATCTTGATGTGTTGAGATCCATAGCCGCGTATTTCAATAATCTGGATGAGGCTGCCATCATAGATATACTTGGCGAGAACATGTATAACAGAGCACGCAAAGACTTTGGGATCCTGTTCGCATACCAGGTGGACGGAGGGGATAGCTATTCAGTTAGGCTCAACCCTGACGGTGCCACAAGAAGCACGGCGTATCTGGATGACCTTGGCTATTCACCAAGGGTCTACTCAAACGGAGACAACGGCCTTGGTGAACAGACTAATAAATTCGGTTATGGCAAAAGCTATAATTACGTGGATACATATCTGCTTACATCAGATCAGGTTATAGGCAAAAGGGCAGATGAGCATCAGGTAAGGATAAAGCTGACAGATAATGGTACAAAAGTATGGGTCAACGGAACTGACCTTGAGGTCTTTGTCAGTAAATGACAACTCACTTCTCCAGCGGATACCTCTTTGAAGTATAGCGATAGAGAATTATGCCTGCGACGATCGCTGCGATGCTGATGACCTGAGCCTGCTTGAATGGGCCGATCATCAGAGAGTCTGTACGCAGGGCTTCGACCAGGAAGCGCTCCAGAGAATAGAATATGAGATATAACGAAAGCGTCTGCCCCATGGCAGTGCGCTTTTTCTTTTTGATTTGACTGAGTGCAAAAAGTCGGTTGTTTTTTGTAGGATTTAGTGCATCCGTTGTTCGACTTATTTTCAAGCCTCTTATACCATTTACTGTATCAAAAGATATTGACCAACAATATTTGCCACTATATAATAGTGGCAGACAGGAGGACTTATGCCAAAGAAGGAAGATCTTCTGGACAAACTGATGCGCAAGCCGGCTCCTGCCAACTTTACAATCAGAGAACTTGATCAGCTTATGACCAGATGCGGATGCATAAAAGAATCCGGTGGCAGAGGATCGGGGCTTCGCTATGTCCACACAAAATCAAGGAGGGTGCTGACTTTTGACGGACCGCATCCGGGGAATGAACTATATCGCTATCAGATCAAGCTGATTATCACATTCCTTGATGAACTGGGAGAGATACACAGGAGGAATTGAAATGGCACTAATGGAATATAACGGATATCATGCCAGTATCGAATACGACAATGAAGATAAGATCTTCACAGGGACAGTGATTGGGATCACTGATTCGCTCAATTTCCATGGTTACTCAGTTGATGAGCTTGAAGAGAACTTCAGACAGTCGGTAGATAATTACATTGAGCTGTGTAAAAAGCTTGGGAAAGATCCTGAAAGGGAGTATCGTGGAAGCTTAAATATAAGGCTGACACCAGTCCTGCACAGGAGTGCAGCACTGTTTTCGGCAGAAGATAAGATTTCGATCAATCAGTTTATTGTCGATGCAGTTGCCGAGAAATGCAGAGCAAGGGGAGCGTTACTTTGATTCGAGAGGGTACTTCTTCGAAACGTAGCGATAGAGGATGATACCTGCGATGATCGCTGCGATACTGATGACCTGAGCCTGCTTGAACGGACCAATCATCAGAGAGTCTGTACGCAGTCCCTCTACAAGGAAGCGTTCGAGAGAATAGAATATGAGATACAGTGAAAGCGTCTGCCCCATGGCAGTGCGCTTTTTGTTATCGAACCAGCTCAGAGCAAAGAATAATATGAGGCACCAGATAGATTCATAAAGGAAGGTAGGGTGTACCAGCTGGCCATCGACCAGAATAGCCCATGGCAGATCGGTAGGACCTCCGTGCGCCTCTCCGTTGAAGTAATTGCCCCATCTGCCGATAGCCTGGCCGAGAGCCACGCAAGGCATGAACAGGTCGAGCATGTTGAGAGGATGGATCTTCTTGCGACGGCAGATGATAAATACCGTGATCATGCCGAATATGATGCCGCCGTGTATTGCAAGCCCGCCGCTTCGTATATCCAGCACATCGCGGAGACTGTGGTAATAAGAGGCGTTGAAGAGGACATAATAAAGCCTTGCGCCTATGACCCCTATAGGCAGCATCCATATGCACACATCGAGCACGTCATCCTCTGTGAAGCCGTGTCGCGGAGCTCTTTTAGCAGCTATAAGAACGCTGATGAGCATGCCGCAGGCGATGAGTATGCCGTACCATCTGATGTCAATTCCGAATATTGTGAATGCGATAGGATCAGGATGTCCCATAATATAACCTCCGTTATTAGTCATGCCCGAACAGTATATCATAAATATTGTTGACAACACTATTTCCATTTGTTAATATAATCAAGCGCGTTGAACAATCAGCGCATTTGCGGCGGCGTAGCTTAGCTGGCTAGAGCGTCCGGTTCATACCCGGAAGGTCACTGGTTCAAGTCCAGTCGCCGCTACCAATTTGGGATCATAGCTCAGCTGGGAGAGCACCTGCCTTACAAGCAGGGGGTCATAGGTTCGAGCCCTATTGGTCCCACCATCGCGGCCGGGTAGTTCAGCTGGTTAGAATGCCAGCCTGTCACGCTGGAGGTCGACGGTTCGAGCCCGTTCCCGGTCGCCACCTTTTAAAGATTGTGGTGGGTGTCGTCAAGTGGTTAAGACCCTGGGTTGTGGCTCCAGTATTCGTGGGTTCGAATCCCACCATCCACCCCAACTTTTCTCTTTTACAAGCGCATAAGATGTGCTACAATATCAGTGCTGATGGGGTATAGCCAAGCGGTAAGGCAACGGATTCTGATTCCGTCATTCGCAGGTTCGAATCCTGCTACCCTAGCCAAGAAGCCGGAGGGACTCAAATGAGTCCCTTCGCAATATATGGCGACATAGCCAAGTGGTAAGGCACAGGTCTGCAAAACCTTGATCCCCGGTTCAAATCCGGGTGTCGCCTCCAACTAAGACTGCAGCGATGCAGTCTTTTTTCTTTTTCCAATTAATGTATTATAATTTATTAACCTAATGATTCTGTTTCTGTTATTAGAAAGTATAGATGGGACTATTGATAGAGGTGACAGGATGAACAGGAGAGAGAATAAAGGTTTTACGTTAGCAGAATTACTGATCGTAGTGGCAATTATTGCAGTCCTTGTTGCTGTTGCTGTTTCGGTGTTTAACAGGCAGCTTGAAGAGTCCAGGGAGGCATATGATATAGCCACACTGAGACAGGCTGCGTCTATCGGGATGATTTATTATTATAAGGGAGTCACTGATAAACCGAGTGCTACCAAAGCAGGAATGCTGTGGTGGGATAATAACAATATCGATCAGAACAATGCTTCAGGTATATATATTCCCGGAAGCGAAGTGTTTATTCCTAAAGGATCGAAAGATAAAGCTGTAAAACCTTATGGTAAGGGTACAAAGGTTGATGGCGGCATGAAGTACACCATGGGCAATAATAGAGGCTCGTACTCATCTAAAGAAGATTATACGGATGCTGTTGTCCTTGTCTCGATCTATCCTACAGGAGACAATCCACATATAGATGCTTACTGGAAGAATTCAAATGGTGATTATATCGGTGGTAAGAACGCAGCCAATGATCCGAAGTACAGTATCAGGATTAATATAGACTGATCAGATCTGACACACCGCTTCACGGCGGTGTTTTTTTTGATACAGTCCTTTTTCCTTACTATGATCTGAACGCCCAAATTACCAAATGGGGCGGGCTTGAAGCGAGCGGACCTATTCTTTATACTTTATGCATATTTGTTATCAATTAAAGTGGGTGCGACTTATCCCGCTGCCTATAGAGGACAGAGGTGTTCTCGCATGAATTTAAAACAATGAACTGAAAAATGGACGACTAAGGACAATCTGTTATGGATGAAAACAAAAGAAAATCAGAAGCTAAAAGAATCAAGGATATGCTCAATAAGATCGAAAACGAGCAGGAACGCAAAGCCTCATATGAGGAGGCTACGGACCTTTCGTCTTTGCTTGATGCAGATCCGGAACCTATGATGATAGACGCGCAGGAGGATACGCCTGCAGACGAAGCCGCTACTCCAGTACCTGAAGCGGAGGATAATTCATCTCTGGCACCAAAGGCCGAGGACAGTGCCACACCGGCTACTGAAGCTGTGGAAGAATCGACTCCGGCACCAGAGGCCGAGGACAATGCTGCTCCTGCTACTGAGGCCGAAGTTGATACCACTCCGGTACAAGATAGCCTGGATAATTCCACTATAGCACCTGAGACTGAGACGGCTGCTGCGGATACAGAAGTAACTGACCAACAGGCGGCAACTTCACCTGAGACTGAGACGGCTGCTGCGGATACAGAAGTAACTGACCAACAGGCGGCAGCTTCACCGGAAACGGCGACAGCTGAAGCGACCGAAGGCCCTGTTCATGAGGATGCAAAGGCCCTTCTAAAAGCTAAGGACAAAGAGAAGAAGGAAAGGGAACCGAAATTCCAATTCAGCAAAAAAACGATGATCATCGCGGCAGCCGTAGGGCTCGCGATCCTGATCGTAGCAGTTGGGATGATCTCGCATCTGTTATCTCTCAAAGGCGGCAGCGATGCTGCGCCTTCCGGCTCCGATAAATCGGACATGATCACATACACGGAAGGTACACTCACGATCAATAATGTCAGCGTTGATGTGCCGACCGAGAATGCAACATACAACATCGCATACGACTATGGGCAGGGTGACGAAGAGTATCCTTCGGTTCCATACTCGGCAAATGCGATATACTTCGACAAGGACGGCAAGTCCATGTACGATATCTCTCTGTACAAAGACTCTTTCACCAGAAAGGCGGACATCCCTGAGGGCAAGGACGCGTCCAACTGGTTCTCAGACTGGGCGACCGACGACAGTGAGGCAAATCGCCGTACGCAAAAGGACACGGGCTCACTTCACGGCTTCCTGGTATACAACGCAGAGGATGGAGCGGAGGGCGAGGCAGGAGCAACCTACGGCCGAGTGATATATTACTTCGCGCTACAGGATGAAGACGGGCTTTGCGTGTATGCGCTCGAAGGAATTCTTTATGACAAGGATTCACTTAATGATTTCCGCAAGGTAATGGATGATTCCATCAACTCGATCAGAACCAGATAGAGCCTCTCAGCTGCTAGGTTTATAGTATTAAGTGCAGAATCCTCAAGGTTCTGCATTTTTCTTGTTTTTGTGGGCGCAGTCTGTCCCATGAGCGCCGCGCCGGCTGCGGGCACTACTAAGCCCTGAGGCCGGCAGTAAAGTGAGCGCGAATGGCTGACAGACCCCGTGAGGCCAAATGAGGCCGAACGGATTAATGTGCGCTAACGAAGAGCGTAGGGCTTTCTCAATAAATATACATAGAATGACAAAATTTCAATGAGATGGGGAGTCGCTTGAAGCGCAATACTCGTAAGGTGATAATCCGGGAACAAAATGTGTTAAGGTACACAAATGAATACATGCTGCGTTGTTGAAAAACGGGCATTGTAGGCTTATAATTCAACATGTATAAATTTGTTTTTGGACCAATTATATTATTTTAGATTGAGGGATATACTATGGCGGTTATTGAGACTTCCGGAGGCAATAAGAACGGCGGCAGTAAACGACCTAAGAGATTGGGAGATATCCTGGTCGCAGCCGGACTGGTAACTGATGAACAGATAGAAGAGGCTCTTGCCAAGAATAAAGGCTCTGGTAAGCGAATGGGTACCATCCTGCAGGATGAGGGACTCATCACTGAGCTTGAGATGATCGAAGCGCTCCAGATGCAGCTCGGTATCGAGTATATAGATCTTACCAAGATCAATATACCTACAGAGCTCGCTCAGGTAGTGCCGGGCAATATAGCCAAGCAGTATCAGGTCGTCCCTGTACGTATTATCAGAGACGAGCTTTATCTTGCTATGGCAGATCCTCTTAACTTCTATGCGCTTGAAGAGGTCCGCAAGACAGTACATAAGAAGATCGTACCTATGATCGCTATGGCTTCGGCTGTAGACAGATCGATACAGATCCTCTATGGTAACGAAGGTGCGGCCAAGGCTATTGAGGAGATGAAGAGAGAGGCTGCTCTCTCGGGCGATGATGATGAAGTCAGCAATACATTCACATCGACGATCCTCGGCGAGGACAGCGCCAACCAGGCGCCTGCCATCAGGCTGGTCAACTCGATCATAGAAAGATCGATCACAGAGCGCGCCAGCGATATACATCTTGAGCCGAGAGAGGATGAATTCTCTGTCCGCATGCGTATTGACGGACTTCTGAGAGACATACTGACAGTACCTCGCGAGCTCCAGTCCGCTGTTACCGCACGCTTCAAGGTAATGGCCAATCTTGACATAACTGAGCGTCGCGTTCCTCAGGATGGACGTTTTAACGTCAAGATCCAAAACAAGGATATCGACCTGCGTGTATCCACGCTGCCGACTGTATACGGAGAGAAGATCGTAGCCAGACTTCTCGACAAGTCCGCCGGCAATCTCGATCACAGTGCGATCGGACTTATCGGTGATGACATCAAGAAATACGAAAAGCTTATAAAGATCAAGAACGGAGTTATCCTCATTGTAGGACCTACCGGAAGCGGTAAGTCAACAACGATGTACTCCATGATCAACGACCTCAACACACGCGAGGTCAACCTCATAACACTCGAGGATCCGGTCGAGTACAACGTAGACGGCATCAATCAGGTACAGATCAACGAAAAGACAGGCATGACATTTGCCAAGGGCCTCAGGGCCATACTTCGACAGGACCCGGATATCATATGCGTAGGAGAGATCCGTGACGGTGAGACGGCTGAGATCGCCATGAGGTCTGCTATCACAGGTCACGTCGTGCTTTCGACTATCCATACCAGCGATGCTGTTGGTACGGTTGAGAGACTTATCGACATGGGAGTTGAGCCTTACCTGGTAGCCAGCGCGCTAAAAGGAGTATTCTCCCAGAGGCTGGTCAGGAGGATCTGCCCGGACTGCAGAGAGTCGTACCATCCGTCAGAGGAGGATCAGGAAGAGCTCGGGCTCCCATACGATCCTGAGCGCATGTTCTATCGCGGCAAGGGCTGCCCTAAGTGCTTTGACACGGGCTACCGCGGACGTACGGGAGTGTTTGAGATACTGCCTCTTGATATCAAGGTGCGCCGCATGATAGCAGCCGGCAAGGGCAGAGAAGCTATCGAGAACATGCTCGCGGATCCGAACAGCGGCTTTGTGTCACTCAAGGACAACGCGATCAAGCTGGTCGAGCAAGGCGTCACAACCGACGACGAAGTAAAACGCGTAATCTACGAGGATATTTAAAAACCTGACATAGCGGAGTGACAAGTCAGTACTGTCATCCTGAACGCAGTGGAGGATCCCATAGAATTCAACGAGATTCTTCGGTCGCTGCGCTCCCTCAGAATGACATATACATTGTCATCCTGAACGCAGCGAAGGATCTCATACAAAGGAGTAATTATATGCTTACAATAGAGCAAATGGTGTTAAAGGCCAGAGAGGACGGAGCATCGGATATCCATCTGATCTACTCCCTGCCTCCTAAGTACAGGAGAGACGGCCAGCTCGAGGACATGAGTCCGGAGCCTCTCAGCGAGTCGGACTGCATCTATTATGCCAAGGAGCTCGCAAAGACAGACGCGATGTACGAGCTCTTTGATCGCACCGGCGAGCTCGACGCTGCCGAGACCTTTGCGGGTAACCGCTGCCGTATCCATATCTTCAAACAGCAGGGTATGCCTTCGGTAGCGCTCAGACTTCTCTCGGATACTATTCCGAGACTTGAGACGCTCGGACTTCCGCCGGCGGCGATGAATTTGCCGGGACTTCACAAGGGCATAGTCCTTGTTACCGGTGAGACCGGTTCCGGTAAGTCCACAACGCTCGCGGCGCTCCTCGACTACATCAATCACACTAAAAAGTGCCACATCGTCACACTTGAGGACCCTGTGGAGTACTTATACAAGCCTGACAAGGCTGCCATCAATCAGCGCGAGGTAGGCAAGGACACAAAGGACTTTGCCAGCGGCCTCAGAGCCAGCCTTCGTGAGGATCCGAACGTGATCCTCATCGGCGAAATGCGTGACCGCGAGACCATCGAGACAGCGATCACGGCCGCCGAGACAGGCCACCTCGTATTCGGTACACTTCACACCGGCTCCGCATCGGATGCCGTAGACCGTATCGTACAGGTATTCCCTGAGGCGATGCAGACACAGATCAGGCTCCAACTGTCGATGGTACTGCAGGCTGTAATCACACAGCAGCTCCTGCCAAAGCCGGCAGGCGGCAGAGTACTGGCCTGCGAGATGATGGTCGTAACAGACGCGATCCGAAATCTCATCAGGAACGGCAACACACCTCAGATCGTAAATGCCATATCCACAAGCGCTGCTATCGGCGGACAGACGATGGACCAGGCTCTTGTAAAGCTTATCAAATCAGGCATGGTCACAAAGGAGACTGCGATGCAGTACGCTCACGAGCCTGAATATGTCAGAAAGAACGCATAAGGATCACTAAATGGAAACATTCAACTACACAGTATTATCGAGAGACGGCAAAAAGGTATCCGGCGTTATAGAGGGCTATAACGAAATGGATGCAGCGAAAAGGCTCAAAGAGACCTATCCTATTGTGCTGCAGCTCGATCAGATAATGGAGAAGGGCGCCGTCGGCTCGTTCCTCGGGGGAGATGTCGGGAGCAAGAAGCTCAACGACAAGGCCTTTACTCTTATGTGCAGCCAGTTCTCCACCATACTGAGATCGGGCATACCGGTCTCCAGGACCGTCAGACTCATAAGTGACAAGATAAGCGACAAGCCTCTCAAGATCATGCTCGACGAGGTAGCCGCTGATGTAGAGGCCGGACGTTCACTATCGGCAAGCTTTGCGGACCACGGTGACGGGCTGCTGCCTACCACATTCCTTGAGACCGTACACGCGGGCGAGGAGTCGGGTAATCTCGACAGCGCGTTCGACTCTGTGAGCGAGCACTACTCCAAACAGCTCAAGCTCAAGGGCAAGGTCAGAGGCGCGATGATCTATCCGACCTTCGTAATAGTCCTTGCCATCGCTGTAGTTATAGTACTGATGGTCAAGGTTGTACCGACATTTACAGCGATATTTGCCGATCAGGGATCGGAGCTTCCGGTAATGACGCGCTCTCTCATAGCGCTTTCGAACTTCTTTGGTAAATACTGGCTCGTGATAGTGGCTATACTCGCGGCTTTGTTCCTAGCCTTCAGAATATACAGCAATACCGAGGAAGGCCGCATGAAGGTCGCCAAGCTCATGCTCAGGCTGCCGGTGCTCGGAGAGATCAACACCCTCCAGGCCGCCAGCCAGTTCGCCAACACGATGGCGATGATGCTGGGCGCGGGACTTCCGGTGACAAAGGCAGTCAGCATCACCGCGCGCACTTTGACAAATTACTATATAAGTACAGAGGTCAACAAGGTAGTAGCTGAGCTTGAGACCGGACACGGCCTCGGACGAAGCATCAAAGAGGCCGGATGCCTTCCGGATATATTGTGCGACATGACCGCGGTAGGTGAGGAGAGCGGAGAACTCGAGTCTACGCTCGGGATGACCGGAGAGTACTATGACTCCGAGCTTGAGTCCGCAACTCAGGCGGCGCTCGCCAAGCTCGAGCCGGCGACTCTCATATTTATCGGTGTTGTCGCGGGATATATAGTAATATCGATCTATCTTGCGATGTTCACAATGTATAACGGGATGTAGGGATCATGACAGACAAGCTGCGAAGTACATACGGCGGCACAGCGCGAATACTCGTAATACTGTCAGTCGTTATAT
The DNA here is from genome assembly GCA_015058275.1 of Clostridiales bacterium. Lineage (GTDB taxonomy): Bacteria > Bacillota > Clostridia > Peptostreptococcales > Anaerovoracaceae > Crickella. Next base: position 18,569 of record SVCQ01000011.1, on the reverse strand, counting down.
TGATACTCGTGTTCATACTGTCGATACCGGCACTCAAGCGATTCAATTATGAATGGCAATGCATAGCCTGCGAGCAGGCCATGAAGTCCGCAAAGGACGGGCTTGTGATCGCCTACCTTGATACATTCGATGAGAGCAGTCTCAAGGAGGCCAGGCGGACCCTCGATGAGGTGATGCCGGCCCGTCCGGACATCTGTCCGAACGGCGGCAACGTCTACCTTATACGCAACAGCGAGGGGATACTTGAGCCGCTGTGCGGACTGCACGACAGAAATGTCCGCGAGAGGACCAGGCTCAATGCTACGTACGCGGGCAATCAGCTGCTTGAGGAGCGCAAGAATATACTCGAAAAGGCCAAGGAGGGAGACCCTGAGCCTGAGGAGATAGTCATCACGGTCAACAGCAAGCCTCTCAAATGCGTATACGTGACAGAGGAGGTCAATATAAGGCGCGGGACATCCGAGACGGATGGCTTTGACGGTATAGTGTCGTTTTACGGCACGGACGCGGAGGGTGAAGTCAATTATTTTGTATATGCCGATGAGGATTACTGCGCCATCTGGCACGCAGACGACGGCTGGACGGGAGACGCATATAAATCATGAGCATATATGAATACACACCTATGCTGATATACTGCGTGGCAGCGGCCTTTATACTCGGCACATGCATGGGGTCCTTCCTCAACTGCGCCGCGTACAGATCGGTCAGAGAGGAGTCCTTCCTCAAGGGACACAGCCACTGCACCAGCTGCGGGCATGATCTCGGGATAAGGGACCTGATACCGCTCATCAGCTGGCTGTCATCCAAAGGGCGCTGCAGGTACTGCGGCGCAAAGGTATCCGCGAGATATCCGCTGACAGAGCTGGCATTCGGCATCATCACGGTGCTGTGCCTGCTGAGATTCGATCTGACATGGCTGTGCCTGAGGAACTATATCTTCCTCTGCGTGCTGTTCATGCTGACGCTTACGGATATAGACGACATGATAATCCCTGACGGCTGCCATGTCGCAGCTGTGATCACATGGATCGCCGCACTGCCTCTCTTGCATATGGGCCGCGGAGAGATACTGGCGCACGCAGCGGCTGCGCTGCTCTTTGGCGGAGGACTGCTCGCCGTATCACTGATCATGGACCGGATCATGGGCAGGGACACCCTGGGCGGAGGCGACATCAAGCTCATAGCTGTCGTCGGCCTGTATCTTGGCATAACGGGCACGCTGTTTACACTGATAATCGCCTGCATCGCGGGCCTTATATACAATCTTATAGCCAATAAAGCGTCCGACAAGGGGACTGCGTTCCCGTTCGGACCATGGATCGCGGGCGCCGCAGCGCTTATGCTGCTGTACGGCGAACCGCTTATAAACTGGTACCAGGGACTCCTGGGACTCTAGCACAAAGTACAAACGGAGTACGTAATATGGCAAAAAATCAAATTCTCGGAATAGACGCGGGGGTAGACAGACTCAAGCTCGCACTCGTTGAGGACGGATACGTCCTCGATGCGGTCGCGGTCAAGATGCCTGAGAACCTTGTAAAGGACGGTAAGTTCACTTCCACTGAACTGCTGAGCGAGCTCATCGCAAAGACCTTAAAGGACAACGGTATCAAGGCTAATAACGCCGCATTTGTAATGTCCAACTCATCGGTATACGTCAAGAACGTCAAGATGCCGATGATGACAAAGGAGCAGCTGGTCTACAACCTGCCTTATGAGTTTAATGACTATATCACAGGCGAGGTTAAGGACTATGTCTTTGACTATGCAGTTCTTCCGCCTGATGAAAAGGAAGAAGTCAAGGAGGAGACTGCACCTGAACAGGAACCTGTTTCACCTGAAGAAGAGGAAACTCCGGCAGAAGAGCCAAAGGAGGAGACACTCAACCTCATGGCTGTCGGAGGACGCCGCGATGATATAGAGAACATCGCCGCGATGCTCAGGAGAGCCGGACTGAAGCTGGTCAAGGCCGCTCCTGCTATCTGCGCGTATATATCTCTTATCAGGCAGCAGATGGACGTGCTGTCCCAGACTACAGATGAATTCGGCATACTCGATCTGGGATATGAATCTGTACGTATGTACATGTTCAAGGGAGACAGACACGTTGCGACTCGTGAGCTCGATATAGGTCTGTCGTCGCTCGACAACGTTATAGCTGATCTTTACAACGTCGAGGTCCATCTCGCTCATACATACCTTCTCAACAACTTTGAGAACTGCCTCGAGAGAGAGGAATGCCGCCAGGCATATGAAAATATAGCGATCGAGCTGATGAGAGCCATGAACTTCTACAGATTCAGTAATCCGGACAGCAATCTGACGGATCTCTGGCTCTGCGGAGGCGCTGCGGCTATCAACCCTCTGGCGGTGGCCATCGGAGAGATGCTCGACATGAGACTTCACACAGCGTCAGAGCTGGTAACGGATGGGGATGAGATCCCTGACTGCAACAGCTTTGTACAGGCTATCGGCATAGCCATCGACTAAGCGGGGGAGGTTATATAAGTGGCAGGATTTAAATTAGATCTAGACAAAGAAATAAGCTTCGGCAAGGGATCAAAGGGCAATTACCCTACGAAGACTTCCATCAACCTCGTGCCGCCTAAAAAAGGCCTGCTTACGACCCGTAAGGGCGTGCTTGAGGTAATACTCGCGGCGCTCGTCGTGCTGTTGCTGCTCATCTTCCTGGTGATCAGACCTCTGGTACAGATGACATCGGCCAAGTCGCAGGTCAAGGACCTCCAGTCGAGGATCGATGACGCCAACAAGACGATAGAGTCCATGCAGGATGTAGAGGAGGAATACGCCCACTACACAACTGAGGGCATGACATCCGAGGAGCTCTCGAGGATAGACAGGATCAGCGTCATGAGACTTGTCGAGAAGGCTGAGGCAGCGGGCGGATCCTTCATAAGCTGGACTGTAAGCGGCAATGTGATGACGCTCCAGGTCGACGGCACATCGCTGTCAGGACTCAACCAGGTGGCTGCGGCGCTTGAGAGAGAGCCTATCGTAGAGCGCTGCGTCATCAACACGGCTGACAAGGGCAGGAACCACGAGACCGGCGATGTAGAGGTATCGTTTATCGTATATCTGATGACACCGGCGGACGGACAGGAGGTCGAGGCCCCGGCGCCGGCAGAGGATAATGAGGCAGACAATACAGAGGAGGAGGCAGAGTAATGAAAAGCATGACAAAGAACTTCTCCAAAAAGGAAAAGATACTGTTAGCAATACTTGCAGTCGGCGTAGTCGTCCTGCTGTATTACAGGCTGTTTTATGTAAATATAAACGAGGCTACGATGTCCGCAAGAGCGGATGCCTCGGAGCTGCAGACAGAGCTTGACTTTGCCGAGGCGAGATCAGCGCGCATCAAGCAGATGAAGTCCGAGATGCAGGGATACAAGACGACCGGAGTCGTCTCCAAGATGGGCAGCTATAACAGCAGCAAGCAGGAGACTGCGTTCATGCACACTGTCCTCGACAGCGTGAGTGACTACAATATAGCCTTTGACGCGGTCACAAGAGAGGGCAATCAGATCAGGAGAGGATTCACTCTGCAGTTCAGCGTGCCTGATTACAAGACCGCCGAGGCGATCCTGTACGACATGACACACGGCGAGTACAGATGTATGATAGGCGATATGAACTGCTCATCCCGCAATGGAGCTGTCACAGTATCTCTCAATGGTACATTCTTTGAGACCATGGTGGGAGGCGCCGCAGACTCGGCTCTACCGGCTGACGAGGAGGACATCAACGAATAGGCCTGGGATGATCCTTGTACTTACTGGGATTCATAGTAAACAGACGTTGAAATTATAAAATGACAGAGTTATAATAACTCAAGTGTGGAGGGTCACAGAGGACCCGTTCGGAGGGAGCGGATCCGTATAAGACCCGGACAAATCATTCCAGATAATTATTTTATCAATCTTAAGAAAAGGAGAATAAAAAATGGAGAACAAGAGAAACAGAAAAGGTTTCACACTCGCTGAGCTGCTCATCGTAGTAGCAATCATCGCAGTACTGGTAGCTATCGCTATCCCGGTATTCACAGGCCAGCTCGAGAAGAGCCGTGAGGCAACTGATATGGCAAATATTCGTGCTGCCTACGGTACAGTAACAACCCAGTATTTGACAGATGGGTCTGAACATGAAGCTACTGTTACTGCTCAGCAGAAGCAGGCTGATTGGCAGGATTCTACTCTTGGAAAGCTTGAGACTATGAACGAGACAGGCACTAGCGAGGTTACAGTTAGTGCTAAGACAAATGGTAATGATTATACCGTTAAAATCAATGCTAGCGGTTCAGTTACAGTCGAGTAATCATACCATCAGATAATTTATAATTGAGCATTAAGTTTTCCCGGAAAATGGTAATGCAATGATGCCTCCTCACTATAGGGGAGGCATTCTTAATATCAAGGAGAGACAGAGACACATTCCTTCCAATATCTGATAAAGTCCTATAATCTTTCTTTTAGAGAACTTGGAAGAAGACGCAGAATTAACTGTCTGATGGCATAAAGGATCATAAAGGGCAGAATCTCCGGTATCAGGGCAATTTAAAGTGTTCAAGGGCAATATATTGTTAGGTTGATTATCACGTAAGGCTCAGCCTATCGTTCAAATAGAGAATTCCAGCATAAGGGGATTAGTAACATGAGGAAAATCAGAAATAAATCGATCATATTTTATATTTTATCCTTTGGAATTCCGGCCGTTGTTATCTTAACCGCGTTGGTTGGATTGGGGATTACGCCATTCGGGGACAATTCCCTGGTAATCTCTGATGGTAACGCTCTGTATATTAATTATATGGGGTATGTCGGCCGCGCTGTTCATGGGCAAGAGGGGATTCTTTTTTCTTTTGAAAAGGGTCTGGGAGGAAACATGATGGGTTCCTGGGGATGGTTCCTTTTGAACCCTTTTTTTGCGTTATTCGCTTTTGCAGACGTGATAAACTTTATGTCCATGTATACTTGGGTGTCTCTGCTCAATTTTTGTGTCTGCGGACTGACCATGTACATTTTGCTGAAGGATATTTATGGGCATAAAGGCAGCGACCTGATTTTTTCCACCGCCTATGCGCTGAACGGCTTTCTGGTAGCGAATGTCTTTCAGTTGAACTTCTTCTCTGTGATCCCTGTTCTTCCCATCATGGTGATGGGGCTTCGTAGACTACTAAGGGATCAGAATCCAATCATTTACATCCTTTCTATAGCATATGCGCTTTTGACCAATTTTTATTTTGGTTTTATGCTCTGCGTTGCTTCATTCTTGATTTTTCTTGCGGTCTTCATTGCGGAGAGAAAGCAGAGAGAAAACAACAAGCGGATTGCGATAAAATACATTATCTCGTCGATCCTTGCTGGAATCCTCTCCTCTGTGGTCTGGCTTCCGGCACTTCTTTCTCTGCGTGGTGGTAGACTGGATCAGTCAATTGCTAATGTTATCTCCTTTAAAGAGAACATGCCCTTTCTTGATATGTTTTCTAAACTCTTTACTGGAGCCAATTCCACGACGGAGCTTCAAAACGGCTTGCCGAATATTTTTGTGGGTATCCTTCCGGTCTTCTTGGTGATTCTCTTCTTTATGAACAAAAAAATCACGAAGCAAAGAAGAACAGTTGCGGCAGTACTTCTTATTGCATATCTTGTTTCCTTCTATGTAGTTGCTTTCAACATCGTTATGCATGGAGGCACAGTGACAAACTGGTTTAACTACCGGGATTCCTTTGTCTTTTGCTTCTTGATGCTGATGATCGCGGCAGAAGAATGGCAACACATTACGGATGAACCGGGCAAGAATATGAAACGTGCGGCAGTGATTCTGGTTGTAGCTGCACTGATCATTTTCTCGAAGAAGTTTGAGTATGTCAGCGGAACAATGGCACTGCTGGATTTTTCTATCCTTGCGCTCATGCTCCTGGCATATTGGATGCATCAGAAGAATCCTGTAAAGAATCCGGAACGTGTCTTTTCTATGGTTGTTCTGGTTCTGATGTGCGTAAATCTGTATTTGAATTACATTCTCTCTACCAAGAATGTTATGGAGTGGACTAATAAGGAGAGCGAGTATCAGAAAACCGTGATGCCTGTAAGCGTACTGGTGGATGCGACTCATGGCAGCGACAATGCTTTTTACCGCATGGAGGTCGGCGAACAGCGATCAGGAAACTGTGGAAACGATCCGATGCTCTATGGATACTATGGCGTGGGTCATGGAGGATCAGATGATAGGGATTTTGTGCGGACTGCACTCAGTGAGCTGGGTGTTCATCGCTACGATATGCGTAACAGCTATGGCAGAGGTATACCTTCTGCAACGGATACGCTTCTCGGCCTGAAGTATATCGTCTCGAAAGAAGATCTTACTGAGGAGAAGGGTTATGAAAAGAAAGTAGAGGTTGAAGAATGGTCACTTTATCAGAATCCTTATGCGTTGCCTATTGGCATGCTTGCGGATTCAGGAGTTTCAGAGGTAGAGATTGATTTTGAGGATGTCTTTGATAATTTGAATCGCACCTGGTCGGCTATAACAGGAAATGATAAACGTATATTTATTGAAGAGGAGAATATTAACTTTTCCTCACATAACATCTCAGACCCAGAGGAACTGAGCCATGAGGAGGCGAAGAAAAAAATGGCATCGAGAGATGCTTCCATAAGCGCCCAGACATCGTCGGTGGGAAGTTCCGGGATTTCTACAGAGGAAACATCGGGTGCTTTGGGAAATGAGAAAATATTGAATAATCAAGCTGGCAAACTTTCGGATAGCAATGATGAATCAGTGTACAAAGCGGATGAATATCAGAGGCGTGGCACTTTCCAAATAGAGCCGGAAAATACTCACTACATCATGTATACATTCACGGCGATACGCGATGGAGCAGTATACTCCTATAATCGTTCCGGTATGATGGATAAAATGGGATCTTACATTCCTTCCATGAACTATGAAGGCTATTACCACAAAGGGGATACAGTCACGGGATATCTCCCAGTGACAAACTCATTTGTAACTGAGTATCTGTTGGAAGAAGTAGCTGGCAGGTTTCAGATAGCATATGTGGATGATGCAGTATTGGCTGAGATGAGTCAGCAAATCTTAAGCCTACCTTCAACGATCGAGAAAGTCACTGACAGTCATCTGAAAGGCACATTTACAGCAGAAGCGGGTCAAGAGTTGATGTTCACTATCCCTTACGATGAGGGCTGGACGCTGACTGTGGATGGCAAAAAAACGGAGCTGAATAAGGGTCTGGGGGTGTTCATGGTAGCAGATGTGGAACCGGGCGAACATACTTATGAAATGACATTCATGCCGTCAGGCTTGAAGACCGGTACACTGGCAGCCGGAGCCGCCTTGATTCTGATCATAATTTATGTTTTTTTGGACAGCAGAAAACGAAGAAAGATTGGGAATATGGTTGCTGAAAAGGGAGAAGTTACAGACCAGCCAATCAATCCTGATAAGGAGAACACAGGGAATCATGCAGCAATGGAAACGAATCAGACAGAATAAGAAAGAAAAACAGCATGGCAGTAACTGGGAAGGAGAAAGAACTCAACTATGAACATTCTGTATAATATCCTTATCCAGCCTCTTGTGGTTGTTTATAATCTAATCTTTACTTTGCTCTATGGTCTGATCGAAGAGCCTGTCCTGGCGATTCTGGCATTCAGCATTGCAGTTAACTTTCTTGCCCTGCCGCTGTATCGGAAGGCGGATCTGATGCAGCGGGAGGAGATCGAGAAGGAAAAGCAGATGCGTCCGTATATTACGCATATTCGTAAGCACTTTTCCGGTGACGAGCGTTTTATGATGCAGTCCGCATATTACAGGATAGCGCATTATAATCCTCTCAGCGTGCTGAAGGAAGCCGGACCATTGCTTTTGCAAATTCCCTTCTTTATCGCTGCGTATAAGTATGTTTCCAATATCCCAATGCTTGCTGGAGCCTCTTTCGGACCAATCCCAGATCTGCTGGCTCCTGACGGGCTCATTACGATTGGGGGATTATCAATTAACCTGCTCCCTATAGTTATGACAGTTATTAACTGTATATCTGGGTTTATCTATTCCAAGGGAGGGCCGCTTAGGCAAAAGATCCAGATCTATGGAGTTGCTGCCGTGTTTTTGGTATTGCTTTATAACAGTGCCTCAGGTCTGGTAATCTATTGGATCATGAACCAGATTTTCTCACTGTGTAAGAATATCGTATATGCCAATAGAGAAAATAATACAAAACTACTGTCTGTTGGTGCTGCTATATTGATTATAATTCTGATGCCAATAGGAATGGTACTGAATACTGTTGATACCAACTTGGATATGCTAGTGGCAGAATGTCTGATCTTTTTTTCGCTCTTCATCATAGTCAAAGCGGTAGTTTTGCAGTATCATATCGAAGTTCCGGAGAGTATACATCGTTTCTCGGTATTTATGTCTATGGATTCTAATCAGAAGCTGATGCCGTTAGTCCTTTTGACAGGGGTATGTCTTTTTCTTTTAATGGGCGTGTTCATTCCTTCAAATGTTCTGGCTTCTTCCGTTACTGAGTTTGTGAATACGTCAACAGGAGTATTTCAATGGGAACTTCTTACTTATCCCGCTATGGTATACGGCGGGATGTTTCTGATTTGGATGGTCATCATCATCTTTTCTAGAGATGGGGAAAAAGAAAGACGGAATCTTTCCGTTCTTCTGTGGATCTTCCTTGGTATTGCACTGATCAATCAGTTCCTGTTTGACCCGAAGGTTGGGATTCTATATGCTGATCTAACCTTTGAAGGAAGCCTGGAGGTTGACACATTCAGATTTGTCCTAAATATCATTGTATGCGTAGTAACTGCTATAGTTTTTTTAATTCTGTTTATAAAGCGCCCACAGTGGGTAAAGAGGATCGCGGTCATTATTGGAATCGCACTGCTTGGTTTAAGCATAAGCAATATTATTTCGATCAGCAATGAGACGAATAAAATAGACAACTCGTTAGTTTCTTCTAAAACTGAGGATAAAGTGCTTCATCTCAGCAAAAACGGAAAGAATGTCGTTGTATTTATGCTCGACCGTGCTATAGGTGGATATGTGCCGTATATTTTTGATGAACTGCCGGAACTGAAAGATAAGTTTGAGGGGTTTATATATTACAAGGATACACTTTCCTTTGGACTTTGCACCAATTATGGCTCTCCGGCGATTTTTGGCGGATACGAGTATTCTCCGGCAGAGATGAATAAACGGAAAACTGAGCTGCTGAAAGACAAGCATAATGAGGCGCTGAAGCTGATGCCGACTCTGTTCAGTAAAAGTGGATATGATGTTACGGTATGCGATGTGCCTTGTGCCAATTATCAGACACCAAGCGACCTGTCTATATTTGACGATGTTCCGAATGTCAGTTCCTATACGCTTGAGGGAAAATATATAGAAACTTTTAAAGCTTCGTTACATGCTGTAGCAGAGAATCAGAAGGACCATTTCATCGATTACAGCTTGTTCCGTACCGTGCCTTTGTTTATAAAAGGGGCAGTTTATAACGATGGATATTACATTAGCATTAATAAGGATAAAACAGGCTATACGAAGGCTTTTTTTGATCGCTACTCTGAACTGTATGCGTTGCCCCAAATTACCGAAGCAGAAAATGATGATAAAAACTATTTTCTGATGATGAACAATGAAACACCCCATGAACCGGTTGCAATGAGTCCACCTTCATATGAGCCAGATGGGTCACAGGTCGATCTTACATATTCTGATAAGAACTATAACGGGCTGACGATGAAGCTTGACAATAACACATGGAAATCATACAGCACAAATGCTGCAACATATAAAATAATCGGAAAATGGCTTGATTATTTGAAAGAAGAAGGGGTGTATGATAACACTCGAATCATCTTTGTTGCGGATCATGGGTATAAACATGGGCAGTTTTCAGAACTTACCAAAGAGGACGGATTGGATGTCGAATCTTTCTGGCCGCTTTTGATGGTTAAAGATTTTGATGCACATGAACCGTTTATGATCGGTTCTGAATTTATGACCAATGCGGATGTGCCATCTTTAGCCATGCAGGGAATCATCGATGATCCTGTGAATCCTTTTACGGGAAATCCCATTAACAACAGTATGAAATCAGGAAATCTCTATGTTACAGACTCTTGGAAGTGGAACACGAACAAAAACAATGGATATGTCTTTGACACAGAAGGGGATAGCTGGTGGACTGTACACGATTCCATTTTTGACATGAATAACTGGACAAAACTGAATGATTAAGGAGGCTGAATGCATATGGACAGAAGCCAGCCAAAACTATATATCATCATCCCTTGCTACAACGAGCAGGACGTGCTGTCAATTACTGCACCGCAGTTTCTGGATAAGATTTCTTCTCTCGTGGCGGCCGGGATGATCAGTGATGAAAGCCGTGTGATGTTCGTGAATGATGGCTCTGCTGATGAGACATGGAATATCATTTGCTCTCTTGCCCAGCAGGATTCACACTTTATCGGTATTTCCCAGAGCCGCAATCGTGGACACCAAAACGCAGTACTTGCTGGACTTATGGAAGCCAAAGATATGTGTGATATCACAATCTCCATTGATTGCGACGGGCAGGATGATATCAATGCCATGGACGAGATGGTGGAGCAATATCTGAACGGTTATGAAGTCGTTTACGGGGTTAGGAGCAAGCGCGACACAGATACCTTTTTCAAACGGTTTACAGCTGAGGCTTATTATAAACTACTGAAGAGGATGGGCGTGGAGGTGGTTTTTAACCATGCGGATTACCGGCTCATATCTTCCCGTGTGTTGCAGGAGTTTGCCAATTATCATGAGGTGAATCTTTTTCTTCGCGGCATGATTCCGCTGATTGGATTTCCGAGCACAGAGGTATATTACGAGCGGCATGAGAGGCTTGCCGGGAAGAGTCATTATCCCCTGTCTAAAATGCTGTTGCTGGCCTTCGACGGAATAACAAGTCTGTCCATCAAACCAATCCGGATTATCACAGGCTTAGGCTTTATCGTGACTATATTGAGCATTATTGCGATCATCTGGGCGATCATAGCGCAGGTAACGGGTCATACAGTCTCCGGCTGGGCGAGTCTGATCTGCGTCATCAGTTTCCTAGGCGGTTCGATTCTTACGGCACTTGGTATCATAGGTGAATATGTGGGCAAGACCTATATGGAAACGAAAGGACGACCACGTTTCATCATAAGCGAAAGGACATATGAGAAACGGAATGAATGAGAGGCAGGATATCTTTGACCGGATCATGTCATGGGAAATGATGAGAAGCCTGCAACCGTTTTACAAACGGTTTAAGGAGCAGCTGCTCTACCTGCTATTTGGAGGACTCACAACGCTTCTGAGTATCGGCCTATTCTGGCTGTTTACGGATCCGTTTGCTATGAATGCATTGTGGGCAAATGTCATTTGCTGGGTGATCTGCGTCGCTTTTGCCTATGTGACAAACCGGACATGGGTGTTCAAGGATAAGGCTCATGGTGTAAGAGGTGTTATCCGGGAGTGTATAGCGTTCTTTGTTGGAAGATTAGGGACGCTTATTCTGGAGGAATTGGTACTGTGGCTTGGAATTAGTCTTCTTAGTATAGACAGTTTGATCGTAAAGATAATAGCACAGGTGCTTGTGATCATAGGAAACTATGTGATAAGTAAATGGTTTGTCTTTAAAGAGAAAAGGTGAAGGAGGCAGCTAAATGAAACTCTATATCGATCCTGGCACTGGTGCCATGCTGTTCTCTCTCGCTACAGGTCTGATTTCTGTGGCCTGGTTTGGCGCACGGAAGCTGTATATGAAGATGAAATATAGGACTGCAGGAAATGTCAAGGTTGATGCAGCCACCACACCTTTTGTTATTTTTTCTGATAACAAACGTTACTGGAAGAACTTTGATCCTGTGATACGGGAACTGGATAAACGGGGCATTGACATGGTCTATCTGACGCAATCTTCGGATGATCCCGGGCTTTCATCCCCTTACCCTCATCTGCATGGGGAATTTATTGGTGAGGGGAACAAGGGACTGTCCAGAATGAACTTCCTGAACGCCACCATTGTCCTTGCAACCACGCCTGGCTTAGATGTCTATCAGTGGAAGAAAAGTAAGGAAGTTAAGTGGTATGTCCATATGCAGCATGGGGCCAACGAAATGACTACCTATCGTATGTTTGGGATTGACTTCTTCGACGGCCTTCTCGTTTCCGGCCAATATCAGATTGATGATACAAGGGCTTTGGAGAAACTCAGGGATGAACCTGCAAAAGACATGGTTCTGGTGGGCATTCCTTACATGGATGATATCGTAACCCGGCTGAAAAAGAATCCGGCACCGGAACATGACACGACTGTACTTGTCGCACCATCCTGGGGTGAGAGTACTATTTTGCGGAAGTTCGGCTCCCGCATTATTGAAGTGTTGCTGGAAACCGGATACCACATCATCATCCGTCCGCATCCGCAGTCCTATATCACAGAAATGGATATGCTGCAGCCAATACTTGATGCCTTTCCTGCATCCGATCAGTTGGAGTGGAATACAGATCTTGATAACTTTGATGTCATGAACCGCTCGGATATTTTGATTTCGGATTTCTCCGGTACTATTTACGAGTTTTCTCTTGCCTTTGATAAGCCGGTCATCTGCATGGATACTAAGTTTGATGACTCCCCGTATGATGCATGGTGGCTGGATACGCCACGCTGGTCAACGACCGCGATTCCGAGACTCGGACAGATATTGACGGAAGAGAATATGGAGAACCTGAAGAATATGATTGATGAGTGCCTGCATGACGAGAAATATAGGAAGCTGCGATGCGAGGTCAGTGCCGAGACCTGGGTCTATCCGGGAGAAGGCGCAGTCAGAGTTGCGGACTACCTGGAGGACAAATACCATGAGATTACAGGAGAATCACTCAGAAAAGATAAAAACTGAAGAAGCGGCCTATCGCCTGGCTTGTGATGTGTTTAGTGTTTCGGAGGTTTCGGACTGGTATGTACTTAAGAAAGGCATGACCAATCGGTCGTTTGCCTTTTCTGTTGAAGATCAAAAGTTTATTATCCGTGTGCCCGGTGAGGGGACGGAGAGACTGATAAATCGCCAACAGGAGGCCGAGGTTTATCGGGAAATCTCCAATTATGGTTTCTGTGATAATCCGGTCTATATTAATCCGGATACTGGAGTCAAGATCACAAAGTATCTGGATGGCGTACACGTTTGCGATCCATATGATGAAGATGATGTAAAACGGAGTATGGGTCTGTTGCGGAGGCTCCATAATGAGAAGCTGATGGTAGGGCATCGTTTCGACCTTTTCGGGCAGATCGAATTCTATGAGGAGCTATGGAATGGTCGCAGCAGTATTTATCCGGACTATACTGAGACGAAGAATAATGTATTTGCACTGAGAAAATACATTGACAGTCAGGAGAAGGACTTCTGCCTGGCACATATTGATGCGGTGTGTGATAATTTTCTTTTCTGCGGCGATGATCTTCAGCTGACAGACTGGGAATACGCCGGGATGCAGGATCCGCATATTGATGTAGCCATGTTCTGTGTGTATAGTGATTACAGCAGGGAGAATATTGACCGGCTGATTGATATTTATTTTGAAGATATGTGTGATCGGGCTGCAAGGGTGAAGATATACTGCTATATCGCTGCCTGTGGACTCTTATGGTCCAACTGGTGTGAATACAAGCATCAGCTTGGCGTGCAATTCGGTGACTACGCGCTGAAGCAGTATTGTTATGCAAGGGATTATTATAAAATTGCTGTGCATGAAATGAAGAAGCTATGAGAATCAAGAGAGCGATTATACTGGCCGCCGGAAAGGGCGAACGCCTTCATCCGCTGACAATGGAAACCCCAAAGCCTTTGATCAAAGTGAACGGCATAAGGATGATTGAAAGTATCATCTCCGCCCTGCGTCAGAACGGGATTCCCGAGATTTATATCGTTGTGGGTTATCAGAAAGAGAAGTTCCAATGGCTGACGGAGACGTATCCGGGAGTGAACCTGATTGAGAATCCATATTATGAAACCTGTAATAACATCAGCTCGCTTTATGTGACAAGATATTATCTGCAAGATGCCATCGTGATGGATGGAGATCAGCTGATCTATGATCCTGATGTTTTGAATTCTGAATTTGACCGTTCCGGTTACAATGCTGCATGGTGTGAAGGAGAAACAAAAGAATGGCTGCTGGATGTGGAAGGCGGTGTAATTCAGTCCTGCTCACGAACTGGTGGCACACATGGATATCAGCTTTATTCCATCAGCAGATGGAGCAAAGAGGACGGGAAGCGTTTGTCGGAGCATATCGTTTATGAATTCGAACGCGGAAACACCAGTATCTATTGGGACGATGTTCCGCTTTTCTGCTATCCGAATGAATACCGGCTCGGGATTCGGGAGATGAAACACGGAGCGGTTGCGGAGATCGATTCTCTGGAGGAACTGGCGGCAATCGATCACAGTTATAGTACAATGCTATGAAGCAAATGGATAATAAAAAGATAGACTGGCTGCTGACGTTGCTCCCCTTACTTGTGATAGGGGCAATCACGCTGCTTTTGTTTCTGTATCCTTCGGTAGCCAACGGGCAGATCGCGAAGGTTCGTTTTTTCTTCGGAGATACACTGGGATCCTTTTATCTGATCATGGGACTTGGTGTGCTTGCTGTTTCGCTATTCCTGTCCCTTTCCCGTTACGGTGATATCGTACTTGGCTCTCCCGGAGAAAAACCGAAATATTCCTTCTTTACCTGGGGAAGTATGATGTTTACCTGCGGTCTGGCTGCAGATATTCTGTTCTACAGCTTTGTGGAGTGGGTGATGTATGCGGATAATCCCTATCTGGCAGACCTTGGAAATCCGGAGGAATGGGTCGGTGTTTTTCCGCTTTTTCACTGGAGCTTTATTCCATGGGCATTTTACCTGGTGCTGGCTGTCGTGTTTGGATTCATGCTGCACGTCCGGAAGGTGAACCGCCAGCGTTACAGCGAGGCCTGCCGTGGTGTCATTGGAAAGCACGCAGACGGACTGGCGGGAAGAATCATAGATCTGTTCGCATTGTTTGCTCTTTTAGCGGGGACGGCAACGACATTTTCAGTAGCCACGCCACTGATGTCCGAGATTCTTGTGAAGCTTTTCGGAATACCATTATCCAGGACAACGCTTACGATTTTTATTCTGTTGATTACCTGTGCAGTATACACCTTTGCTGCGATTCATGGATTCAAGGGCATCTCCTGGCTTGCAAAGCTCTGCATTTTTCTTTTCTTTGCCCTGATCATCCTTGTGTTTCTTATTGGAGGTCAGGCTGGATTTATTATCGAAAATGGTCTTCAGTCCTTTGGCAAGATGATCCAGAATTTCCTTGGGTTGGCAACCTATACAGATCCGATGCGGACGAACCATTTCCCACAGGACTGGACGATATACTACTGGGCTTATTGGATGGTCTGGTGTATCGCGGCACCGTTCTTCATCGGGAAGATTTCCCAGGGCAGAACAATCCGGCAGACGGTGTTGGGCGGATATCTGTTCGGTGTCGGATCAACGATTGTAAGCTTTGTTGTTTTGGGGAATTATGGACTGGGTCTGCAGCAGAGCGGAGCGGTGAACCTGGTAGGGCAATATCAGGCGGGAGGTGACGCCTATCATGTGATCATGAGTGTCATAGACTCGCTTCCGGGCTCGGGACTGATGCTGGTTATGCTGCTGATTTGTATGATGGCTTTTTATGCGACATCTTTTGATTCAATTGCCTACACGGCGGCCTGCTATAGCTATCGAAGACTCGGAACAGATGAGAAGCCTGGCAGAACGGTCATTTTGCTGTGGTGTGTTCTGTTGATATTGCTGCCGATCGCACTTACTTTCTCCGAGAGTTCGATGAGCAATATACAGAGCATTAGCATCATTACGGCGTTTCCAATCGGGATTATTATGGTGCTGATGATATGGAGTTTCTTTAGGGATGCGAAGAAGTATATGGACGGGAAATAGGCGGTGGGGTGGAAATGTGAGCAGTGGAGTGAAAAGCGTGATCGAAATCCCCACAGGGGTGAAGATGAGATTAAATGTGGAAACGAAAACAGCAGATGTGTTTGAAAGAATCTTGCTTTGGCTTCCGGTAATCCTGCTTCCACTGACAAACATAATCACAGCGGCAGTCACGCGAGCATCCATTACAGCGGCTTATACAACATCCAACACTTGGATCCCATTTCTGCCTGCTGCTATAGTATTTATTCTGGGGGCTGTTATTGAGGAACTGTTCTACCGTTGGTTCCTGCTGAAAAAGGTATTCTTCCAGGCGACGAAGCTGAAGCCGCTGCTTTCAATCCTGATCGTTTCCGCGCTCTTCGCCGGTATGCACCTATGGAATCTGCGAGATGGGACGTCATTTTCTGATATTATGTTTCAGATGGCCTTTGCCTTCTGCTTCTCCATCTGGGCCGGAGCTGTAGTGTGGAAGACGGATCAGATATGGATTCCGCTGTTGGCGCATGTGCTGCTGAATGCCACGGCAAGTGATGCGGAGATTGCGTGGGTGAGCGTATTGGTGAGTGTTGTTGTATTGACAGATGGCATCTGGCTGATGAGAGGAGAAAAAATATGACTCCCAGAAGATTCTTTCGCGGCCTGGCACTGCCCGATGTACAAGAGAGTAGTGATCAAATATGGAGACTGAAAAGCATGAGTAAGATAAGAAATGACAAGGGCAGAGGCTCCGGGCTGATGCTAATAATCATCCTTGTGGTGGCGCTTATCGTCGCTTATCTTGCGGTGCAGCAGATGAAGAGTCTGGGCGTGGGAGGTACGACGCAGCAGGAGCAGGTGCAGGAGCAGGACCCTGTTGACGCGGCGCAGGACGCGGTGGATGCGCTCAATGAGAGGATAGAAGAAGCGGGGCAGGATGCCGCAGAGTAGCCATGACCGATCGGCAAGCTCCGGCGCATAAGATGTGCTAATATATTAGCTATTATTTGACAATTTGCCTCCGTTTTGCTAAAATGTTAGCGAAACGGAGGCCTTTTTAATGAATCTGAAAACCCCAAAAGAGATGGCTGTGGATGCAGCCGGACGGTTTAAACGAATACGCAAAGCAAAAGGGATCACGATCAAAGAACTGAGTGAGCGAAGCGGCGTACCATACTCAACGATACGACGCTTCGAAAGCAGCGGCGAGTTATCTTTTGTCGCGCTTGTAAAGATCGCATCCGCTATAAACGAAGACGGGCAGATCGACAGCCTGTTCGCAGATTATATCCCCGCATCCATTGAGGAGGTAATACGTGGTAACGCCGGATAGAGTTGAAGTGATACTGGATAACAGAGTTGTAGGAACCCTCGCTCACTATGGCAGATATCAGACGGCGTTCGAATATTCCGCTGAGTGGATCCAAGATGGATATTCGATCAGCCCTTTTTCGCTTCCGCTTGAAAGAGGTGTGAAGATTGCGAATATCACTCCATTTGATGGGATGTTTGGAATATTCGAGGACTCTCTGCCGGATGGCTGGGGAAGACTTCTTGTGGACAGGATGCTTCGCCGCGAGGGAGAGGACCCTGATGCAGTGGACGCGCTCTCAAGATTGACGATAGTTGGTTCTTCGGGTCTTGGCGCTCTTGAATACAGACCTGTCTACAAAGGAACGGAAGATGTGAAGGCGGGGAACCTGGACCATATCGCCGATGAGTGCGCTAAGATCCTGAGATCAGAGGAATCGGATGATCTGGATATGCTGCTTGCGCTTGGCGGCTCATCCGGCGGAGCGAGGCCAAAGATCATGCTGGATCTGGATGGAGAGGATTGGATAGTAAAATTCCCATCATCGGCCGATCCTAAGAACATAGGCCTTATGGAGTATGAGTACACAGAGTGCGCAAGGGCGTGTGGCATTGAGGTGCCGGAGACAAGACTGCTGCACTCGGACAATTGCAGCGGATACTTCGCATGCAGGCGCTTTGACAGAATAACTCATCCCGATGGGCTAAAAACGGGGGAGAAGCTGCATATGGCATCCGCGTCGGCTTTGCTTGAAGTTTCGCACAGGATGCCGTCTCTTGATTACACATCGCTGATGTCGCTTGCCTGGCAATTGACAAAGAAGACAAATGAAGTCGAAAAAATGTACAGGCTGATGTGCTTTAACGTATACGCACACAACAGAGACGATCACTCAAATAATTTCACTTTCCTTTGCGACAAAGGAGAATGGAGATTGTCGCCGGCATATGATCTGACGTATTCCAATTCGATCGGAGGAGAGCACGCTACCACAATAGCGGGAGAGGGCAAGAACCCGACTATAAAAGACATTCTGGAAGTTGCCAACAGATGCGGCATCAACGAGAGAAAGGCAAAAGAAATAGCGAAGGAAATTGAGGAGACTGTCCGGACAAGACTGAATCAGTACGTCAACTACCCACCGCTTGTAGAAGCGGGGGCTTGTGACTGCCCTGCAGTACGCGGCTTTTGCCTCCTGCATTTGTA
>SVCQ01000010.1 GCA_015058275.1 Clostridiales bacterium | reverse complement strand
GACCCGCCACTGACGATCGAATATGGAACCCGCCGCCTACTCCGTTGAGGCGGGGGACATCCGGCGTCTGTTATATACAGCTGCGCTAAGCTACGACAAGGCGGGAGCCGTGCTCCCGACCGCGCATTATCGCAGCCGCTCTCAAATAAGATCAAGATCCATAAGGATCGCATCCTCGCCGGATGCAGCGTAATATCCTTTGCGCCGCCCGACCTCTCTGAAGCCGAGCTTTTTATACAGCGAGTATGCGGCTTCATTGCCGCTCCTCACTTCGAGGGTCATGACATCGCAGCCGGCATCCCGCGCCGTGTCTGCCATGTGCATCATGAGAGCCTCACCAAGGCCCCTGCCTCTTGATGCGGGATCCACCGCTATATTATATATCTGGGCCTCACCGGCCACCATCCTCATCTCCGCATAGGCTGCAGTCACGCCGCCGGTCTCTGCGACCGCAAAGTATGCTCCCTCATCGGCAACATCCTTGGCTATCTCTGATGAGCTCCACGGCGATGCGAATGATGCATCCTCTATGCGGGATATGTCCGGAACATCGGATGGCCCTGCCCGTCTGATAACAACATCCATCACAGAAGTCCTCAGATCTGCACCGGCTTTGAGATCTTGTCGCTCAGCGTGCCGGCCTTGAGCCTCTGCTCTGCCTCGGAGAGCCTCATGTACTCAGGCATGAGATCATCATAGCCGAGAGTCTCACCGGCCGCGGCCTTTGCAAGAGCTATGCTGGCGACTGACTCTGAGTGCTGGTATCTGAGATCCTCTCCCGCGAGCAGGTATGAGCCTTCATCAAGGCTCTCACGGATAATATCTTCGTACGCATCGATGCCGTCTCCTGTAAATAAGACGACAGCACCTTCGTACTCAGCGAGCCTTGTCCTCAGGTCTTCGAGAAGATCTTCTATCATGTACTGCTTCTCTTCAAGCACAGGCACAAGCGAGCTCTTCTCCATACCGGATGTATACACAGCCTCGTATACAGCGGCGTAGGTCTGATGACGCCTTGCATTGATGATCGGCGCTATGTAGAGAGCGCCCTTTGAGATCGCCTCATCGAGCACCCTGCAGCCCATGCCCTCAAGCGAGGATACCGCTATGCATGGTATGCCGAGCATCTGGGCCATGGTGCGGGCCGTGGTCACTCCGATACGTATGCCTGTAAATGAGCCCGGTCCTATCGATGCGGCTATATGGCTGAGTTCCTTTTTACCGGTTCCGGCAGAGCTTATCGCCTCGTCTATGAGGGATATCATGCCGCTTAAGTGGTTCATCTCCTCGGATGAAGCTGCACTGTAAACGCGTCCGTCATCATCGATGACGGATGCCGAACCGTATCTGCCTGTTGTCTCAAGTGCTAATATCTTCATTTCCTTACAGGATCTCCGCGATCCTTTCATTTTCGTTGCTGCCGTATTCGAGGCGTACTACCAGAGCGTCCGCAGGCAGCACATCGGATACGATGTCCGCCCATTCGATGACGCAGAGACCGTCTCCATCGAGCATGTCCTCCGCGCCTATGTCCATGAGTTCATCCCCGCAGCCCAGTCTGTACACGTCGAAGTGATACAGCGGCAGCCTTCCGCTTTTGTACTCCTTGACTATGGTGAAGGTCGGACTGCTGATCTCCTCAGTGATCCCGAGCCCCTTTGCTATGTACTTCGTCAGGGCTGTCTTGCCCGTGCCGAGATCTCCGATGAGCGCGATAATATCGCCGGGCTCTGCCGCCTCAGCGAGCATGAGCCCGAGCGATGCTGTATCCTCTTCGGATTTAAGTATCAATGATCCGGTTTTGATGGTTTTCATTCGGCTTTATCTTCTTTGTCGGTCTCCGTCTCATCTGCCCTGATTGTGTGTCCCGTGCCGTGCAGCAGGCCGGATATCCTCTTGTAGAGAATGAATGTGACGAGAGAGTTGATGCCTGCCTTGAGCAGGTTGAACGGGATGATCACAGTAGGGATCATGGCCGCTACCGCAGCTCTCGGAGCACCCATGTATGCAGGCGTCACGATGAGGTTCATGATGCACATCACGATCACGGATATGATCACTCCGATCACGAGCGCCTTGACGGCTGTCTTTTTGGTCTTGTTGCGCTGATACAAGAGGCCGATCGCCACGGCTACTATGCCCGTAGCCACGAAGTGCATCAGGAATCCGTAGAGTCCGTCGCCTCCAAGACCGAATCCCTGCAGCAGGCATACGACCAGCGTCACTATGAGTCCCTCGACCGGTCCGAAGGCGAATGCCGTGATGTAGATAGGTACATCAGCCGGATCATACACCAGGAAAGGTGCCGGCGGGAACGGTATCCTGACCAGCAGCAGCAACACCATGGATATTGCCGTCATCATCGCGAGTTTGGCCAGCTTTTGTGTAGTAAATGTGCTCTTGTTCATAACAGTTCTACCTCCTCTTCATGAACGGTGGAATCTGTCAGGCAATAATAATGACCTTGAAGTCGATCAAGGCCATTCATCACAATCATCTTGCAATGTTTTGTTTCTTTCATCCGGACTATACCGTCGGTACCGGATTCTCACCGGTTCGGCCTGATGGCTCGCGGACTTACGCATGGATGCGATCACCGCCGGTGTGGACTTTCACCACGCCCTGAAACAGATTTTAAAAAATAATGGTTTATTCGCAACAGATGGAGTATATGGCATCAGCGTAGATCCTTGCCATGCGCATGAAGGATTCCTTGCTGAGCTTTTCGTCCGCCTGATGCATCGTGTTTTCCTCTTCCGGGAAGAGTGCGCCGAAGGCCATGATGTTATCGAAGAACTTCGCGTAGCTGCCTCCGCCCGAGACTGAAGGCCGGGACGAGGTATCTCCGGTCTCCTTTTGGTAGGCGTCGATCATCCTGATGACATACGGGTCGTCCAGCGGGAAGTAGATCGGCTCCTGTATCATCCTGGTGACAATACCTATGCGGTTTTGTCCGAGCGTCTCCTCAATGCCTTCGAGGACATTCTCAGCCGTATAGCTGACCGGATAGCGGATATTGACCGAGACTGTCGCCAGGTCTTCGTTAATATTAGCGATTCCGACGTTAAAAATCAATGGTCCGGACGCTTTATCCTCAAACCGGCATCCCATCTCCTCTCCGGCGAGCCTGAATCCGATGTGCTCGTTGTAGAATGCGATGAAGTCGTTGAGCTCTTCGCTGGCAAATCCTATCCTGCCGAGGAAGTCCATCAGTATGCTGACGGCGTTGAGTCCGAGCCAAGGATGCGCTCCGTGAGCGGCGACGCCCTCGCTCTCTATGACGAGCGATGTGCCCTGCTTTTTGGCAGTGAGCCTGTATCCGGTCTCCTCGGTGTAGAGCCTCGCCCTGTCTGTGATGAGATCGTACTCGGCTTTGCTGCCGGCGATCACCGCCTTGGCGAATGCAGGGACCGCGTTGTGGCGGGTGCCGCCCTCCAGCCTTGTGAGTCTGAGGTCGTCCTTGCCGGCTTTGTTTTTGAACTTCTGATGGAGCTCAAATACGAGTATGCCCATCTCGCCGTTGACGAGCGGGAAGTCTCCGTCAGGCGTGAAGCCTGCGATCGGATGTCCGAGATTCTCCAGGTAGTGAAGAGCACTCGAATCGCCCGACTCCTCATCGAGTCCGAAGACCATGCGTATATTGTGCTTGGGCACGATGCCCTCCTCCTTGAGAGCCTTGAGGGCGTACAGGCAGGCCACCGTAGGGCCCTTGTCATCCGAAACGCCTCTGCCGTATACATAGCCGTCGCCGCCGTCTGTCATCACGAACGGTTCTCTCTCCCATCCGCTGCCCTCAGGCATCACGTCCAGGTGGCATACGATGCCGTAGTATCCGTCGCTGCCTCCTTCGGCCTTCCACTCGAGGTGTCCGGCGTAGTTCTCGTCGTTGTAGGCCTCAAATCCCATCTCCTCGCCGACCTTGAGCATGTGGACAAGCGCATCCTGCACAGCCTTGCCGTAAGGATAGACTTCGCCGTCAGGAGTCCTGACAGGGTCGGAATTGACGCTCGGTATCGCGATGGTCTCGCCGAGTGTCTTAAGCATGTCTTCTTTGTATGATTCAAGTCTCTGGATATATCCCATGATACTCCCCTTATATTTTAGTCTTCTTTGTCTGAGGCCCTGGTAACCTCTCCTCCGGCCTGGTTCTGAACAGTGCCGCTGCCGCCTTCTGCATTGCCCGCAGCCGACTCGATATCCTCGAGCTTTTTGGCCTCGGCCTCGCTCTTTGTGACGTACTCGGTAACAGGCTTGCCGTTCTTGATCGTCGAAAGCGTGACCGCTCTGACTACATTGCCCGAATCGTCAAAGCTGAATGCACCTGTCGCACACTTGAGGTTGTCAAGCCTGCGGATCGCCTCCCTTATGTCTGCTCCCTTGAGCGACTTGGAATTGTGGATGGCGTTGATGATCAGCAGGTACGAATCGTATCCGAGCGCCGCGTTGTTTGTAGGTATGTCGTCCACGCCGTATCTGTTGGCGTACTCGATCTGGAACCTCTGGGCCTCCTCGGTTACGGTATCCGATGTGTCTTCCGTCTTGGTCAGAACCGACTCGTAGGGGAATACCACCTTGATGCCCGGATGCTTCTTCATCATCGTGATGAATGAAGAATCTCCCCAGCTCCTCGTACCGAGGTATGTGACCTTGTCCATCTTCATCTTTTCGGCGAGGCTGAAGAAGGTATCCATCTCTTCGGTTCCCATGGAGATGAAGCACACATCCACTCCGGATTTCTTCATCTTGCTGAGAGCCTTCTTCATCTCGTCCTCGTTAGGCTGTATCTCGGATACGGCAGCTACCGCACGGCTCTTCTTGCCCCTGAGCTTCCTGATCTTGTCGTCAAAACCGTCAAGCAGGGCTGAAGTGCTGGTGTCATTCTTGATGCTGATGACGCCTATCTTCGATGAACCGAGTTTGTTGCATGCGTACTCCGCAAGTCCCTCTCCCATCTGGGATTCTGTCATGCAGGCTCTGAAGTAGTACTTGCTGTCCTGGGTGATAAGAGGATTGGTGGCAGACGGAGTGATCGTCGGGATGCCCGCCTCTTCTATGCACTCTGTGACCGCCAGAGCCGAGGCGTCCCCCTCCGGCCCTATTATGGCGACAGGCTTCATGTCCACAAGGCCCTGTATGGCAGTACTTGTGGCGCTGACTGAGGACTGGGTGTCTACCTTGACCAGCTGCACCTTATACCCGTCAACGTTGTTGTATATGCTGTTGGCAAGTTCGATGCCCTTGAGCTCGGCCTTGCCCTTGTCGGCGTACCTGCCCGTCTGAGGCTCGATGACTCCTATTGTAAGAGTAGGATCCGAAGATGTCTCAGGCTTTGAGATATATGTCTGCCTGAAGCTGTTGTACGTGGTGCATCCTGCGGATACAAATACCATGCCGGCAGCCAGAGCCGCCAGCAGCAGTAATTTCGTATGCGATTTGCCCTTAGTCTTGTGTCTCACCTGCAATTTCCTTTATTACTTCGATCATGGCTGACAGTTCGGTTATGTCGTTGGACCTCCTCCTGAGGGACGAGGCTCCTCTCATGCCTTTGGTGTAGCGCATGACGTATTTCCTGAATTCCCTGACGCCGGTGCGCTCTCCCTTGAGACCGCAGAGCATCTCGAGATGTCTGATCATCATCTCTGCTCTCTCGGCATCTGACGGCTTCGTAGGGACATCCTCCCCATTATATACCGCGGCAAGTTCTCTGAACAGCCACGGATCTCCGAGTGCGGCGCGGCCTATCATGACCATGTCGCAGCCTGTCTCTTCGAGCATGCTCATGCCCTCTTCGGCAGAGGTGACGTCTCCGCTTGCGATGACCGGAACAGACACCGCCTCCTTGACCAGACGTATGATGTCTCGGTCGACGCTGCCGCTGTAGTACTGGCTTCTCATCCTGCCGTGAACGGCCACTGCAGCGCAGCCTCCGGCTTCGGCAGCCTTTGCTATGTCCACAGCCGTCGGGCCGCCTTCAGTGAAGCCCTTCCTCATCTTGACGGTGACGGGCTTTGAACTGGCCTCAGCGGTCGCCTTTACTATCTCGTATACCAGGTCCGGATCCTGCATCAGTGCCGATCCGTCCCCGTTCTTTACCACCTTTGGCACCGGACATCCCATGTTGATGTCCAGCATGCAGTTCGGAAGATCATCGAGCACGCGCGCGGCGTAGGCCATCACCTCGGGTTCGCTCCCGAATATCTGGATGGCGGTCGGGCCTGCTCCCTCCGGTATGTATGTAAGTTCTCCTGTTTTGCTGCCGCCGTAATACAGTCCCTTGGCGCTGACCATCTCGGTGTATGTGAGCGCCGCGCCCTGCTCCTCGCAGAGCGTCCTCATAACTGCATCCGTGAATCCCGCCATCGGCGCAAGCAGCCAGGGATTCTTAAGTTCGATATCTCCGATTATCATTATACTATTATAGTTATTTAGCTTTTGTACGTCTGTCAGACAAATCCGCAACGCCGGTACTTAGCGATTGGCGAGCGTCAGCGAAGACAGAGCTTAGTACCGCTGCGTGAGGACTTAGCGAGAGCGTGTCTGACAGACTGTACAAAAGCTAGTATTCCGTAGCACCTTATTCCCGGATGTCATCATGAGCGTAGAGAAGGATCTTATGAGATTCTTCGCTTCGTTCAGAAAGACACTTTTAACTGTTACAAAGTACTAGTAATCAGTTAGTCCTGGAGGACGCGCTTTTTGTTCAGTCCTTTGTTTTTGTCATGGAGCATCTGCAGTCCGTCGAGTGTGAGCCTCCTGTCGATCACGTCGATGCAGGATACACCGCTTTCGACCATGGTGGCCATACCGCCGGTCGCGACGACTCTGATGTCATCAGGCGTGCATCCGAGCGAGGCGCTCATCTCTTCCTTCATGCCCTTGACCATGTGCTCCACAAAGCCCATGTGTCCGTAGACAAGTCCGGACCTCATGGCCTCGCTTGTATTGCGGCAGATGAAGCTGCCCGGGATCTCGAGGTCCACATTAGGGAGCTTGGCCGTATGCTCAAACAGAGCCGCAGCCTGGGTCTTGATGCCCGGCGCGATGGCACCGCCGAGGAAGTCTCCCTCCGCGGTCACGCACGAGAATGTGGTGGCCGTACCGAAGTCGATGACGATCAGATTGCCGCCGTATCTGGTGTGGGCTGCGACGCTGTTGACTATGCGGTCGGAACCCACCTGGCGCGGATCGTCATAGCAGATGCGTATGCCGGTCTTGATGCCCTGCTCCACTACTATAGGGTTGAGCCCGAAGAACTTCAGGCACATGTGCTCGAGTGTGAAGAGCAGTGACGGAACTACCGATGAGATGATGACATCATCGATGTCCTCGGACTTTACGCCCGCATATCCGAACATCGAATGGATGATAGTGCCGTATTCGTCGGCCGATCTCTTATTGTCCGTGGCGAGTCGCCAGCTCTCAAAGAGCTTGTCGTCCTCAAAGACACCGATGACGATGTTGGTATTGCCCACGTCTATGGCAAGCAGCATATCAGACCTCCTCCAGTCTCTTGAGAGCAAGTGCCATGGTAAGCCCCGGGATGACCCTGTTGGCTGTCATCTCGGCGCCGAGTATCTCGTTGGCCTTTTTGAGTCTGTACTGAACAGTGTTGTTGTGTATGTTCATGAAGTCGGCAGTGCGGTTGCTGTTCATGCCCGCATCGAGCACGAATGTCGACAGCGTGTCGATGAGCATCCTGCCCTTGTTTTGTGAGACCTCCCTCTCGAAAGGCTCGAGCAGATCGAGGTACATCCTGCGCTGCATCTGCGAACCGGTCTGCATGTATACGCAGTCGCTCACCATGGAGATCTCGTACTTGGAGAATACCCTCTTGAACGGGAAGACCTTATCCATGAACTTGCCGGTCTTGTTGATCATCTTGAAGCCGTCTACGCAGGCCTCGAGAGTCTCCATGCCGGTGATGTGGAAGATCTTTTCCTCCTTGCAGAGCGCCTTGAGGTCATCATACATCGCAAGGCAGGCATTCTTGGCTTCGATGCCTCTTGCCTGTCCGCCCACAACGTATATGATGCCGTATATCTCATCCGATTCTGTTGTCAGGAGCATGCCGAGATCCGTCCTTTTGCGGTGCTCGTCAAGCACCTCGTAGAATGCATCCTTGTCCCCTGTTGTGTCCTTGATGTAGAAGCAGCTGGTAAACTGCATCCCGCGGAGGCCCGACTCATCGAGCAGCGTGTGGCAGAACGAGATGTCGCCTCTTACCGCCGACTTGATGAACTCGGCCCTTGAATCCCTGTCTGGCGTGTATTTCCACATGCCGATGGCGAGTTCTATGGTCTGAGCGAGCTTGCCCATCTCGGATGCCGAGTACTCGTCGTCGTTGTCCACGATGACAAGTATGTATCTGCTGTCCTTGATGTTGATGAAGCCCCAGTATGTGACCACGCTCTCTATCTCAACACGCGTGAAGCCGTTCATGTTGAACGCGTCAAGCTTGCGGGCAGCATACACCGCATCCTCGATCCTGACAAGGTGTCTTGTCTCGATAGTGAGAATGGTATTGAACTCCTCGGTCATCAATACGACCTGATAGTTATTGTTCATCGCAGCCTCGCGAAGAGCCTCAGGGAAGTTGCTGTGCTTCTCGAAGTTCAGAAGATGCGATATGGAGTTGTTGAGGATGTTGTCACTGTAATTCTCACCGTAAAGGATCTTGTCGAGCACCTGCTCGATAAGCATCGAGTACGTGGTATTCCCGTCGTCTCTGATCGAGATAAGCGGAAGCCTGACGCTCTCCGCTGTCCTTATCACCTCAGGGGAAACATCCGTTACGCCCTTTTCGTTGAGGTATACAACAAGGGCGCTGATGCCTTTACGGCCAAGAGCCGCCACTGCGGCCTTTTGGGCCTCGACATCGTCCTTGCTGGTCCAGAAGTGCGTGATGACCATCTGCTCGCCGACGCCGTTGCGCTCGACACCCATGGCGAGATCCGCCTCGTCAAGCACTGAGACAGAGCGTACGCGCCTTGTGCACTCATCGGCGCAGGCAAGCACGCGGCCTCCTCTGAAAGCGTCCAGTTTAAGACAATCGTTTACGTTTATCTTCATAGTTATGTCTCCGATCGGCTATTCGTTGTCCTTGTCCGTGTCGTCTTTGCGCTTCAGTTCAGGCAGATCCTTTGCCTCAACTTTGCGGTCGACTGCGTGGAGTCTCTCCTGTATCCTGTCGATCTCGTCCTGTCTTTCCCTCTTCTCTTCCTCTTCGATGCGCTTTGCCTCTTCGGCTTCTTTTTTATTCATGTGCGCGATCTCGCGGGCCTCATCCTCTGCCTCGGCTCTGATGCCCTCAGGGTCGATTTCTCCGGTGTAAAGTCTCTCGAACTGATCTCCGTCGAGGGTCTCGACAAGCAGCAGCGCCTGTGCGACTCTCTCGAATGCATCGTCATGCTCGATGAGTATCCTGCGTGTCTCGTCGTAGCACTCGTCGAGCATCCTTCTGATCTCCCTGTCGACCTCGGAAGCTATCTCCTCGGAGTAGTTCTGTCTGGTCGAGAAGTCCCTGCCGAGGAAGACCTCGTCGCTTGAGCTGAATGATACCGGTCCGAGCTTCTCGCTGAAGCCGTACTTGGTGATCATCTGGCGTGCGATGCCTGTAGCTCTCTCGAGGTCGTTGCTGGCGCCGGTGGATATATCGTCGAGCTTGAGCTCCTCGGCCACACGGCCTCCGAGCAGATGCTTGATGTTGTTGATCATATGACCCTTGGTCTCAAAGAACCTGTCTTCCTCAGGCAGCCACATCGTGAATCCGCCTGCCATTCCCCTCGGGATGATGGTGATCTGGTGGACAGGGTCTGCATCCGGAGTCGCTCTCATTACGATGGCGTGGCCCGCCTCGTGATAAGCCGTGAGCTTCCTCTCGGCATCAGAGATGACTCTGGATTTCTTTTGAGGACCTGCCATGACCTTGGTGGTCGCCTCCTCGATCTCGTCCATCCTGATCTTGGTGCCGTTGCGGCGTGCGGTCAGGAGGGCTGCCTCGTTGATGAGGTTCTCGATATCCGCAGGCGAGAATCCCGGAGTCCTCTTGGCGAGGATCTCAGGAGAAACATCCTCAGCGAGCGGTTTGTTCTTCGTATAAAGTCTGAAGAGCTCCTCCCTGCCCTTGATATCCGGCATGCCGATGACGACCTGTCTGTCGAACCTGCCCGGTCTCAGAAGAGCCGGGTCGAGTACGTCAGGTCTGTTGGTGGCAGCGAGGATGATGATGCCGAGGTTGCCGTCAAATCCGTCCATCTCGACGAGCAGTTGGTTGAGTGTCTGCTCTCTCTCGTCATTGCCGCCGCCGAGGCCTGCGCCTCTGCGTCTTCCGACAGCGTCGATCTCGTCGATGAATACGATGCAAGGCGCGTTTTTTTTGGCCTCGCTGAAGAGGTCTCTTACACGCGAAGCACCGACGCCGACGAACATCTCAACGAAGTCGGATCCGGAAATGGTAAAGAAAGGCACGCCTGCCTCACCGGCAGTAGCCCTGGAAATGTAAGTCTTACCTGTACCCGGCTGACCGACGAGCAGGACGCCCTTAGGTATCCTGGCTCCGAGCTTGCTGTACTTGGATGGATTCTTGAGGAAGTCGACTATCTCGGATAGCTCGACCTTCTCCTCCTCGAGTCCGGCCACATCGTCAAAGGTGATGGCCTTGCCGTCGTTTTTGTACAGCCTCGCGCGGTTCTTGCCGAACTGGAATGCCTGTTTGTTGCCGCCCTGGCTCATCATGAAGTAGAACAGGAAGCCCATCGCCGCGACCATGAGTATGGTAGGCAGCAGATTGAGCAGAGTATACTCGCTCTTAGGAGGCTCGCTGTCGAGCTCTATCTTGTTCTCTTCGAGCATAGGGTTGAGAGTCTTGTCCTCGAGCCAGCTGATCTCTACAAGAGACGGAGCGTATGCTATCTCTCTGGTCCCGTCGCTCTTGGTACCTGTGAGCTTGCGGTCTGTGATATTGACGCTCTCGTAGTCGCCTTTCTCAAGATGAGTGGCGAACGTCGAGAATTTGATTTCTTTGATATCCGAGTTCTGCGCAAAGCCGCGGAACATCATCGACATCGAAAGAACTACGATGAAAATGATCAGGTATGTACCTGCACTGCGTCCGAAGTTTTTCAATTTATTCTCGTTCCTTTCCCGGTTTGTTTTAAAACACAGGACTAAATTTGTATCGAAATTTGTGTCCTGAGCACAAATATTATCACATGGTTTCCCCTAATTCAATCAGGAGAACCCTTTCTGTTGTGTCAGAAATCTGATATTTTTGTGAAAATCTGCCCTTGAGCCTCTCGCGCTCCCCGCTGAACTCGCCGCTTGGAAGCACCCAGAGTATCTCGCTGCCTATGGCCGCCATGAGTATGCTCTCTCTCGCAGACTTCCTGACCTTGGAATCCACCAGGAGATCCTGGATCTTTTTGCTGCCGCTCTTCATAGGAAGGTAGTCGCCCTCGCGCCTTGTCCTCAGCACGATATCTCCTATCCTGCCGGGATGCTCGGCATTGAACTTGTCGAAGTCGAAGGCCGCGTAGGCCTCTTCCTCATCGGGATCGAACTCCCTTGCCGGCATGACCTTGGGATAGAGCGCTATGCTCTCATCGGCAGTCAGGACCTCTTCCCTTCCGGAGAACACGAGCCTGTCATACTCCCTGTAGGCGCGTATGCCCATTGGAAGGTCGATTCCCGCCGACGGATGCTCGCTGTACATGAGATCCATCACCGCGCTCACGTTCTCATATGTCGCGCTCGACTCAAGGCCGAGGAGCTCCATGACGAGGCTCACTATGCGGCTGTTGACCGAAGGAGGGTTCTCCGAGAGGCCCTCAAGGTCTATTACCGCCCTCTCCTCCTCTTCGCTTATGGTGATGTGATCCGAGTACTCCGCAAATGCGATGTCTCTCAGAAGCGAGTCGTCCGTGTCCGCCAGCATCGCAAAGCGCCTCAGATTGTCCTTGATGCGCGGGTTGTAGTTCTCCTCAAGATAAGGGATGAGCTCGTTGCGTATGCGGTTTCTTGTATATGTATTCTCGCTGTTGCTCTTGTCAATATTTGGCCTCAGCTTGTTTTCCTTTATATATGCCTCGATG
This sequence comes from Clostridiales bacterium, assembly GCA_015058275.1. Taxonomy (GTDB): domain Bacteria; phylum Bacillota; class Clostridia; order Peptostreptococcales; family Anaerovoracaceae; genus Crickella. Next base: position 57,259 of record SVCQ01000010.1, on the reverse strand, counting down.
TCGCTCCGTTCCACCTCAAGAAGCGGGCGCACTATGAGATATCCTCCCGCCGAGAATCTCGCCGCAGGTATGCCGGCAAGCCCGTGCGGGCCCGTGCCTCTGAGAAGCCTGAAGAGCACAGTCTCGGCCTGATCGTCAGCATTGTGGGCAAGGGCTATCACTATGTTGGCAGGATCGGCTCCCTCGTATGTGAGGTCTTCCGCCACCTCGTCGAACACCCTGTATCTGAGCTGGCGTCCGGCCTCCTCGGTGGATACGCCGAGCTCCTCTGCGAGCTCCGAGCATGACGATTCGTATATCCTGCACTCAAGATCCATGCGCTCGCATATATCCGCTGCGTGATCGGCCTCATCATCGGCCTCAGGTCTCAGCCTGTGGTTGACGTGTACAGGCACCAGATCGAGCTCGTACATGTCCGCGATGCTGCTGAGTGCATGCAGCAGGCACAGCGAATCCGGCCCGCCCGACAGCCCGATTATGACGGTCTGTCCCGGCCTTATGAGGCCCTTGTCTATTATCTTGTCTGTTATGATGTGTGATCTGCTCATTTCTCTATTCCGAAGAAGCGAAGTCCGTTCTCCGTCAGGATGCGGGCTGCTTCATCATAGTCCATGCCCTTGAGCACGGCCATGCGTCTTACTATATGTTCTATGTACGGAGATTTGTTGGGGCGTCCGCGGAGAGGCTCAGGCGCCATGTACGGCGCGTCCGTCTCGGACAGCAGGTACCCGATAGGTATCTGCCTTGCCACTTCAGCTGCCTTCTTACCGTTCTTGAAGGTGATCGGCCCGCCGAGAGATATGGTGGCTCCGAGCTTTACGTACTCCTCAGCAAGCTCGGGCGAGCCCGAGTAGCAGTGCATCTGCACTCTGGCATCCGGCCCCGGCCGTCCCGGGAACCACGAGATGCGCTCATCCGAGAAGGCTCCCTCTTCCTTTAATATGTCGAGTGTCAGCTGGTGAGCATCTCTTGAATGTATCATGATAGGCATCCTGAGCTCATTGGCGAGCCTTATCTGCCTGCGGAAGAGCTCCTGCTGCTCGTCCCGGTCGTCCTTGCCGTAATAGAAGTCGAGGCCTATCTCGCCTATGGCCATGGCCTTGGGATCGGATGCAAGAGCGCGTATCCTCTCAAGGTCCGCCTCCATCCTGGCCTCCGCCTCAGGATCTCCTTCGCATATGCCGCGGTAGCAGGCTGCGTGGTCGGGATGTATCCCGACGGCCGCATAGCACCATGGATAGGCGGCCGCATCGGCGAGCGCCTGCTCAGCCGATGCCACGCAGTCAGCCACATCGATGATATAGCCGACCTCCGAGGCCTCTATCTCAGAGGCGAGCTCCCGTCTCTCCTCTTCCGTATACTTTTCAAAATTAAGATGTGTATGTGCATCAAACAGCATGTCCGCTCCGTTCATAAGGCCGCGGGGCCTGTCTCCGAAAAAGTGCACATGAACTGCCTTGACCGACCTTCATGTGCACTTTTGATCATCTCCTGATTCTGATAATAATCGCTGCTAAGCCTGCATCGATCTTCCTATCTCATCAAGCTCCTCGAGCTCCTTGTCGATGTCGAGTCTCGGGAAGAGCATGTCGCCCTTTTGTACCTTGCAGCCGTCCATCTGGTAGAACTCGAATGCATCCTCCCAGACAGCTTCCCTGTCGGCCAGTCCGAGCTGCTCTCTCATGCGCTCGGTGGTGGTGTGCATGTAAGGCACGATGAGTATCGATACTATCCTCAGAGCCTCGGCGAGGTTCCTCATGACTGTGTCGAGCTCTGCCTTCTTTGACTCATCCTTGGCGAGCACCCATGGTGTCTTCTCGTCGATGTACTTGTTGGCTCTCCTGATGAGCACCCATATCTCCTCGAGCGCCATGTTGAACTGGAACTCGTTCATCTTCTCTTCGACTCTCGAAGCGGTCGTCGTAGCGAGCTCGATGAGCTCCCTGTCAAGATCGTCCGAGGTTGCAGCGGCAGGCACCTCGCCTCCGCAGTACTTCTGGATCATGGATACCGTCCTCGAGAGGAGGTTGCCCAGGTCGTTGGCCAGGTCGAAGTTCATCCTCTTGAGCATGACCTCGTTGGTGAAGTTGCCGTCCTGTCCGAATGTGTACTCTCTCAGCAGGAAGTACTTGAGCGCGTCGATGCCGTAGCGGTCGATCAGTACCACAGGATCGATGACATCGACTGCCTTCTTGGCCTTGGACTTGGAGACCTTCTCGCCTCCGAGCAGCAGCCATCCGTGTCCTCTTACCTGCTTTGGAAGAGGCAGGTCCGCGCTCATCAGCATTGCAGGCCAGATCAGAGAGTGGAATCTCACGATCTCCTTGCCGACCAGGTGGCAGTCGCACGGCCAGTACTTCTGCATCTTTTCGCTCTCCTCCGGTCCGCCGAGCGCGGTCACGTAGTTGGACAGAGCATCCACCCATACATACATGACGTGATCAGGATCGCCCGGCACCGGGATGCCCCAGTCAAAGGAAGTCCTCGAAACGCAGAGGTCCTCCATGCCCTGCTCCACGAACGCGACCATCTCGTTGCGTCTGGTCTCAGGCACGAGGAAGTCCGGATTGTCCCTAAAGAGCTCGAGCAGCTTGTCGGCGTACTTGCTCATCCTGAAGAAGTAGGCAGGTTCCTGAGCCGTCATGACAGGTCTGCCGCAGTCCGGGCACTTGCCGTCCACGAGCTGTGACTCGGTCCAGAACGCCTCGCATTCCTTGCAGTAGAGGCCCTCGTACTTGCCCAGATATATATCGCCCTTATCGTACATCCTCTGCCAGATCTGCTGTACCCTCTCCATGTGTCTAGGCTCGGTAGTCCTGATGAAGTCATCGTATGAGATCTCCATGGTCGCCCAGAGGTCCTTGATGCCTGCAACGATCTCGTCGACGTACTCCTGTGGAGTAACGCCCTTTTCGAGTGCCTTGGTCTGGATCTTTTGTCCGTGCTCGTCAGTACCTGTAAGGAACATGACGTCGTAGCCCTGCAGCCTCTTGAAGCGCGCCATGGCGTCTGCCATGACAGTGCAGTAAGTGTGTCCGATGTGCAGGTTCGAACTCGGGTAGTAGATCGGTGTACTGATGTAGTAAGTTCCTTTGTTGTTCATTATCTCTTGCCTTCCCCGCTCGAATGAGAGCGATCTCCTTTAATTAACCTGTGTATTGTAACACGAATGCGTGTCATTTGTCCTTATCGCCGCCGCAGCTTTCGTTTTTGCCCGCAAAGTGTATCTCCTCGAGCCTCTCGTTGACGGCCGTCCTGTCTATGATGAGCCTGACGAGTCTGTCGAGCTCCGAGCCCTCGCTGTAGTCAGCCGGCGCGAAGTAGCGGATGCGGTTGTCCGCCATCATCTTATATACCCGCTCCCTGTCCTCGGTCCCTGGATCGTAGACCCCGATGGAGTGGCCTCCGTAGGAATTGACGAGCTTCATGCACGGGATGTCCGTCTCGCTGTCACCTATGTAGACCATGTTCCTGAACGGGACGCGTATGGAGTCCGGGCTGAAGTAATCGTTGACCGCATCGTCGTTGGCATCGAGCACTCCCTTGGATATCCTGAAGAGGTACTGGGTCTTGCCGGTGTAGTTGACCACCTGTGCAGGCCATATAGCCACGCCGTCCTCATCGTAGTAGAAGGAGCTTGCGTATATCTTTTCGAATTCGCCCGCTACCGGAGTGCCCTCTATCATCTCTTTGAGACCTGAAGAGAGTATGTAATGCTCGACTATGACGCCTCCGGCATTACCGTAGTCTCTCATCCTGCCGAACCACTCCCTGACTCCCGGATAGAGCTTGACCCTCGAACCGTAGCGCTCGAGCATGTCCCTGCGGAATATCTCCTTGCCGCGCGCCCTGCGCAGCATGAGGAACATCCAGGCCAGAGTGGAATCCATGTCGTATTCTCTTGCGAGCTCTGTCGACTCGGCCCAGAATTCGTTCTGGTTCTCATAGTCTATGGCCTGAAGATAGCCCTGGGCCTGCATGTTGTCAGGCGAGAGCGTCTTGTCGAAGTCATAGCATATGGCCAGTACCGGTTTTGATTCTTTTGTCCTTCTCTCAAACCCGTCCATAGATAAAGCCCTCAGTATCTCTTCTCAAACTCCTCTACAGGCAGAGGCTTTGAGAAGTAGTATCCCTGGAAGCATCTGCAGCCCATGCCGGCCAGCGTCCGGAGCTGCCTTTCGGTCTCCACACCCTCTACCAGCACGTCCATGTCGATGTCCCTGGCCATCTTTATGACCGCCCCGACTATAATCCGGCATCTCACGTCGTCCTCGCTCTCGTGGAGGAAGCCCATGTCGAGCTTGAGCATGTCTGCCGGGATGTTCCTGAGCATGCTGAGGCTTGAATAGCCCTTGCCGAAGTCGTCTATCTCTATGTAGAAGCCCTCATCTCTGAGCCTCAGGATGACGTCATTGACCTCATCCATATCGTCTATGAGAGCTGTCTCTGTTATCTCGAGTCTGAGCTTGTCCCTGCTCACTCCGTACCTGTCAAGAAGCCCGGTCAGCACTTCGAACACATCCATGCTGAAGAAATCCCTGCCGGACATGTTTACGGATATGATCAGGTCCTCCCTCTCAGTCCCCTTCCAGAGACTGAGCTGCCTTACGGCCTGCTCCCATACATATGAGTCGAGCTCGTGTATGAGGCCGGCATCCTCGAGTGTGCCTATGAAATCCGCAGGCGGGACGATGGTGCCGTCCTCTCTTATGCACCTTACAAGAGCCTCGGCGCCGAAAGGCTTTCCGTTCTCATCGGTCAGAGGCTGGAGGTACATGCGGAAGCGCCCCTCATTGAGCATGCTTTCGAATCTGCTTATGACCCTGTGCTCGAAGATCTCCCTGCGGAGCATCTCGTCATCGTAATATGCGACCGCCTCGCGCGCATCCGACTTGACAGTGGCAAGCGCCGTCTTGGCGCGGTCTATCATGACGGATACAGGGATCACGGTATCTCCGATGCTGTATACGCCGAATCTGAATCTCAGCTTGTAGACGCCGTTGCTGCCGTACTCCGTCATCACGCGGGCTATGTCATCGAGGTCCTCGCGGCTGAAGCTGTCCCCCGGGATCAGCATCGCAAAGCGGTCATCGCGTATCCTGGCAGAGAGCCCTCCGGCCCTCTCCGTCAGCTCGCTGATGAGCTCAGCTGCCTTTATGAGTATCTCATTGCCCCTTCCTATGCCGAAGAGGTTGTTGATCATCCTGAAGTCCGTTATGTCAGATACCACCATTGTCCATTCCGTGTCCGGTGTATCGAGGAGCTTCTCTCTTGCGAATTCATAAAACGCATCGATGTCCAGCAGCTTGGTCAGGTTGTCGTGATATGCGTAGTACCTGGCCGCAGCGCCGCCGACATTCTCAGCCGCTCTGTCGTTCTCCTCCTCCGGAGCCTCCGCCTCGCTGTCGCTTGTGATATTGATGAGCTCTACCACCGCCTCGTACGAAGCGCCGTTATCCATTATGAGCTTTACGGGGTTCGAATGGATGTTGAAGACGTTGTCCTGGTAGTGCTCCTTTTTCTCTCGGTGGCATCCGGAAATGCATGCGGTCGTACTCGAACAGTTGGTGCACCTCTGATCGGCGCCCCATACCTTGTAGCACTTGTCGCTCATGCCTACCCTGCCGTCATCTCCTATCTCGAGCACTCTGGCCTCCATCGGATTGACGACGCGGGCTATGTTGTACATCCCCGACATCTTGTCGAGGAGATCTCTCATTTCACTGACTGTGTATTCTGCAGGTTTCATCTTATGCTGTTAACGGTCTATACTGCCTCAAGAAGTTCTATTGCGAAGTTGAGTGACTTACCGGCCATCTCGTGGTTGCAGTCGAATGTGATGTGCGTGTCGGTAACATCTGTGACAAGCGCATCAAAAGGTCTGCCAAGCTGATCCTGGAGAGTGACCTTGTCGCCTGTCTCGACTTCATCCGAGCCCATCACGCCTTCCTTTTCGACTGTGATGACAAGCCTGTCCTCGTGATGTCCGTAAGCATCCTCAGGCTCGAGGTGTACCTCGATGGTCTCGCCCGGCTCAAGCTCAGCGACGGCCTTGTCAAAGCCCTTGATCATCTGGCCGACACCGCATACGAACTCTATAGGCATGCCGCGCTCATAGCTCGACTCAAAGACCTCTCCGTCATCGAAGAAGCCCCTGTAGTGGACCTTTACGGTCTTGCCTACATTCTTGCCCTCAAAGAGGAACTGAGGAGCTCCGCATCCCGCGCATCCGGCGCATCCGCCTGCATCGGCGCAGCCGCCGCATCCGCCTTCATCGTGAGAATGACCGTGCTCATGTCCGTGCTCGTGACCATGCTCATGTCCGTGTTCGTGTCCGTGCTCGTGATGATGGTCGCAGTTGACGCCCGAATCCACGAGCTCGCCTCTGAGATATGCCTTTACGATCTCATCGGCATTTCCCTCCTGGCCTGCGCATACATCGAGTCCCGCCTCGGTAAGAGCGTCCTTGGCTCCCTGGCCCATGCCGCCGCAGATGACTGCATCGACTCCGCTTTCCTTTAAAAGACCGGCAAGAGCCTCGTGGCCTGTGCCGTTCGTATCCATGATCTCGGAAGATACGATCTCATTGCCCTCTGTCTCATATATCTTGAATACCTCGGTGTGTCCGAAGTGTTGGAATACATTTCCTTTATCATAAGTAACAGCTATTTTCATTCTTCTTTTTTGCCCCTTTCGACTTGGTTTTTGCGCAGGTTCTCCTGTATCCATTTCTTTTGACCGTTTGCGACATTCCTGACTCCGGTGTTCTTGACATCGCTGCCCTTTACGAGGTCCTTGACGGCTGTGTATTTGTCCGCCGTCGAGACCACCAGGCCCTCTATAGTGCTCGGAGCCTTGCCTCCTCCCATAGGCCACATGTGGCGCTCTATGATCTCCTCGGACTCAGCCGGCAGATCCTCAACGATCTCCTTTGCGACCCTGACAGACTCGCCCGGATGCTCATGATGGGCTTCCTTCTCGCTGGCGTACTTATGCTCACGCCCGAGCATGCCCAGGTCATGGCACAGCGCGCCGACCACAACGGCCGGGATATTGACCTTGATGTGGAGTTTTTTGAGTGCATAGCAAGCCATCACACTCGATAGTGTGACTCTGAGAGTGTGCTCTCCGACCGTGGACCAGAGATGATGGGTCTGCTCGTAGGCTTCTTTCATCTCGTCGGACTCGAGGACTTCCCTGCCGTAGCGGTCAATGTCACCTCTTATCCTCTCCTTACGGTTGTCGCGCTTGTCTCTTATCTGCCTGTGCATCGTAGTCTCATAATACAGATTGCGCATACACAGGTATTGTATCACATATAGCCCCTTAAACCGCCCGATTTCGTGCACTTTTCACAAAAAATGAGGACGCATGCGTGCATCCTCATTTCTTTTAAATACGGATCGTCTCTGTCCCGGAGTCAGCTTACTTCTGCTGTCTTCCGATCTCAAGACCCATCTTGAACGCCTCTACGTTAGGTGCGATCAGCTTTTCCTTGGCAGCGAACTTGTGCTCGATGCCCTTGATGATGACCTCCTCAGGCACTGCGTCTGTGGCTCCGACGTAAACGCCGAGCATGATGACGTTGAGAGCCCTCGGATTGTTGATGTCTATGGACATCTGAGTTACAGGAGCCTTGATGACCTTGATGTCGTCTCTCTCGATCGGATCAGTAACGATCGTGCTGTTGACGAAGAGTGTCCCGCCCGGCTTGAGGTTAGGCAGGAACTTGTGAAGCGAAGGTCCGTTCATGACTACGAGGTCCTCGAGCGCGTAGCTGACCGGAGCTCCGATCGGCTCGTCCGAGATAACTACGTAGCAGTTGGCCGTGCCGCCTCTCATGGCTGCTCCGTACGAAGGGAAGAATGTGACGTTGAGGTCTGTAGCCTGCGATGTAGCCTCAGCGAGGAGCTTGCCCATCGTCATGACTCCCTGTCCGCCGAATCCGGCGATCATAAGATTTCTTTCCATGGTCTGCCTCCTTTACTGCTTCTTCTCGCCGCCGTCTCTGAATACTCCGAGAGGATACTCAGCGAACATCTTCTCTCTGAGGAAGTCGAGCGACTTCAGTGTGTCGAGTCCCCAGTTGGTCGGGCAGCTTGTCACGATCTCTACGATGCTGTAGCCCTTGCCATCGAGCTGGTACTGGAACGCCTTTTTGATGGCGTTGCGAGCCTTGATGACGTTCTGCGGTGTATCGCAGCTTACTCTCTCGATGTAGTAAGGAGCAGTCAGCTGGTTGATGATTTCCGACATGTGCATCGGATATCCGTGCTCCTCAGGGTTACGTCCGCCCGGCGTAGTCGTGGACTTCATGCCTACGAGCGTCGTAGGAGCCATCTGTCCGCCTGTCATTCCGTAGATACCGTTGTTTACGAATATAACAGTGAAGTTCTCGCCTCTGTTGGCGGCGGACAGCGTCTCCGCAAGTCCGATGGCAGCGAGGTCTCCGTCGCCCTGGTATGTGTATACGAGGGAGCCCGGGGACGATCTCTTGATGCCTGTAGCTACAGCGCCCGCCCTGCCGTGAGCCGCGATGGTCTCGTCGCAGGATACGTAGAACTGTCCGAGTCCGCAGCAGCCGACACCCTCGACTCTTACGAGGTTATCGAGCTGTCCGAGCTCCTCGGCAGCCTCGCCGATGATCTTGTGGATCGTGCTGTGCATGCATCCCGGGCAGAATCCCGAGACTGTATCAGGGAGTATTCCCTTGGTCCTGGTATAGACTTTCTTTTCTTCAGCCATTACAGCACCTCCTTAATGAATTCTTCTGCGCCCTTCATTACCTGGTCGTTGGTAAGAAGCTGTCCACCGGATCTCAGTACCTCGTGGACCGGGCATCTGCCCTGTACCGCATAATCGATATCCCATCTCATCTGAGCCGGGATCGACATCTCTACGTCGATGATGCCCTTGACTCTGTCGAAGTCAAGGTTCTTGAATGCGTCGTATGGGAACGGCGAGACTGTGATCGGTCTGATCATGCCGGCCTTAACGCCCTTCTCGCGGAGCTGTCTGATGACTGCTCTTGAGATACGTGCGCTGATGCCGTAAGCGGCGAACACGATCTCAGCATCGTCCATCATGTACTCCTCAACTCTTATGTCCTTGTCCCATGTCTCGTACATAGCAGCAGCCTTGATGTTCTCCTGCTCCTGGCCGTCACCTACCGAGCCCGGTCTGCAGAAGGCCTGCTGTCCGAGTGGGTGTCCTATGATAGCTCTAGGCAGGAACTTCTCTCTGCACTTGGCGAGCTCATCATCGCTCTTCATCGGCGGCAGTACGACAGGCTCCATCATGGTGCCCATAACGCCGTCTGTGAGGACGAGCACAGGGTTCTGGTCTCTCTCTGCGAGGTCGAACGCCTCATAGACCATGTCTACGCACTCCTGTACCGAATCCGGTGCGAGTACGATCATCCTGAATCCGCCGTTGCCGGAGGCCTTTGTGGCCTGCATATAGTCCTGCTGTGCCGGCTGGATGGCTCCGATACCAGGGCCTCCTCTCTGTACATTGACGTATACCATAGGGATACGGGCCGATGCGCAGTAGGAAACTCCCTCGCTGTACAGCGAGATGCCGCATGAACTCGACGAGCTCATGGCTCTGATGCCTGTCGAAGCAGCACCGTACAGCATGTTGACGGAAGCTACCTCGCTCTCGCCCTGTACGAAGTGGCCGCCTACCTCAGGCAGTCTCCTTGCCATGTACTCAGGGATCTCGTTCTGCGGTGTGATAGGATAGCCTGCAAAGAAGCGGCATCCTGCTCTTACGGCTGCCTCGGCGATCGCCTCGGTGCCTTTCATAAATACACGATCTGCCATTTAAGTCTCCTTTCCTATCTCCATACCTCGATCGCCGACTCAGGGCAGATCTGAGCGCACATCGCACATCCGATGCAGTCCTCAGGCCTTGCCGAAACAGCGTAGAGATATCCCTTGGAGTTAACGTCACCGCCGATCTCTATGCACTTCTTAGGGCATGAGATCACGCAGTAGGAGCATGATTTGCAGGCTTCGGTCGTTATTTCGATTCTTGCCATTTAGTTCCCTCCTTAGAAATAAGCAATATCTATTTAATCAACCCACGAATACGTCAGGAACAGATCGATAGGCACAAGTGCCTTGTCAGTCATTGCCTGCGCCTCGTCGAAGATATCCCTTCTGACGCACGCGCTGTTTACGACAGTAAAGCCGTCAAGCAGCTTGTCGATCTTTTTTAGACCATCCATGAATTCATTAACTGTGGTGGTGTATCCGAGATTCGGATTGCCGAGCATGTATATGTGATCGAGTCTCATCGATCCGAGTATGTGGCGCATGGTACCGTCGATGGCATCGACGCTCCTGGTCCACGGCCTGTACGGATTGATAATGTAGACAGGCACCGAATCATCCTTTGACAGAAGGTCCGCATAGGCGCCCGCGAACTTGGCAGCCTGATGACCTCCGCCTATGTCAAGCAGAGTGTAATGATCCGAGACGAGCGACACCCTCACTCCTCCGACCATGACAGGCGCATCGAGGTACTGATCCTGGTAGTGTATGGTGACGCCCCGCTTTGCGAACTCATCCTTCATGTCTCTTGACCTGTAGAGAGGCTTGGTCTGGTCGAGGTCGAAGAGATCGACCGGTCTGCCAGTGGCCTCGGCAAGCCTGAGCGCGACGTTGAGCACGATCTCGCTCTTGCCGGAACCCGCCTCACCGATGAAGACGAAGTTCTTTTTTTCGTTCATCAGGTCTTCGAATGTCTTGTCAGCCTCGTAAAAAAGCCCCATCTGTACCTCTTGTTACTTAAAACAGCCGCATCCAATATCTCGGATCCGGCTGTTCGATATTATCCCAGTGAATTTATCGCGCCGAAAGTGAGCATGTATAGTTCACCTCCAACGCAAGTATTATATACTGAGAGCTGACGATATTTCAATAAAAATAATTAATCGTCTCAGGCTCCCTCAGGCGCCGCAAAGATGATATCATTCTCACATGAAGATACTGAGTATTACAGCACAAAAGCCGCATTCCACCGGAAGCGGCACATACCTCACGGAGCTGGTCAGATCATTTGACCGCTCCGGACACAGACAGGCCGTCGTGTGCGGCATCTATCCGGATGACGAGGTCTCATTCCCCGCGGGAGTGAGCTGCTATCCGGTCTTATTTGAAAGAAGCGGTAAGTCGCCTGATCTTTTGTCTGCTCCGTGCAAGGCATCCCCTTCTGTCATTAAAGCGCTGCCATTCCCGGTAGTCGGAATGTCCGACATCATGCCTTATGAGTCGACGCGTTACCGCGACCTGACTCCGGCCATGATCAGCGCATTCGAAGAAGCTTTCACAGCTGCTCTCACGCGTGCGGTCAGCGATCTTGATCCCGATCTCATCATATGCCACCACCTCTTCCTGCTGACGGCGATAGTCAGAAAGCACTTTCCTGACAGAAAGATCTTCGGCATATCCCACGGCACAGACCTCCGCCAGATGGTCAACTGCCCTGAGCTCGCGGAAACGGTCAGGCCTTACATAGCAGGCCTCGACATGGCTCTTGCCCTCCACGCGGACCAGGAGAAGCGCATACGGGACATATTCGGCATGGACAGTGATCATGTCAGGGTACTGGGCAGCGGATACAACAGCGCTTTATTCAACACCGCAGACCGTATCCCATACCATGCGGGAGAGCCTGTGCGCCTCTGCTACGCCGGCAAGATAAGCCGCCCCAAGGGGGTTCCCGAGATGTTCGCGGCTCTTGAGAGGCTGGAACAGGATCCGTCAGTGCCCGAGTTCACTCTCACCATGGCGGGAGGCTGTCAGGACGATGCCCTCAAAAGCAGGCTGGACTCGCTTCCGCCGTACATCGATTACCTCGGACAGATACCTCAGGCCGCGCTGGCTGATGTCCTGAGATCAAGCGACATATTCATACTGCCTTCATACTTTGAAGGCCTGCCCCTTGTGCTCATAGAGGCCATGGCCTCGGGCGCAGTTCCTGTAAGCACCGATCTGCCGGGAGTAAGGGAGTGGATAGACTCCAATGTCAGCTCTTCAAATGTCAGATATGTGCCTGTGCCTGAGATGGCGGGCATAGACGAGCCGACCCCAAAAGGGCGCGCAGATTTCACGGATGATCTCGCATCATCGATAGCTCAGGCGATAGCTGATATAAGCTCCGGCAGAGCCTCTTCCGTCCTCCCCGACACCTCCTCGATCACCTGGGATTCGGTGGCAGGACGCATACTCAATTTTTCTCTTTAACGTTTATATATCTAACACGATTAAAAGCATTCCATATGGTACTATCTGTTAAGCGAAGTAGATTATACTTCGCTTATTATTTCAACTATTCAGGAGACACCGTATGGACAGAGACAAAGCAGAAGAACTGCTGATGAACGCCGTCAAAGGCTTCCACGGCAGGTTCAAAAAAATGTACGGACAGATCTCTGTCCGCGTGGACAAGGATTTCTACATGAGCACCGGCGGCAACAAACTGCTTTCCGGCATAGTTCCCGGGGATTTCGAGCTCTGCGACATCACAACGGGCGATCTGGCCAACCTCTTCAGGAACAAGCCTGAGGTCAATGTGATAATCTTCGGCTGCTCTGCGGACACCGTCAAGGCATCCGAATCGGCATCCTCCATCAGGGTCTCGCTCGAGGATCTGGCAAGGCTGACAGGCTCAGAGCTCGCCGTCGTGGCTGACTCATCCCCTGCCTCTTTGCTTAAGGGTCTCAGGGATTCGGACGTCTGCCTCATCAAAGGCGTGGGCGCCATTGCCGCCTGTTCCAATGCCAAAAAAGCCGTTGCCGGCATACAGATCGTGGAGAAGGCCTGCGAGGCCGAAAACCACGGCAAGCTGATCGGCGGGGCCGTCCCTCTCAGCAGACCGTTCGCAGATTCACTCCGAAAGAGCTTCATCAATGACTACACCAGGCGCAACGAGACTCCTCACATCGGATACATCGGCTCCGATGAGGATGAATTCCGTCTCAGGGCACAGCTCGTGGATTTCGGCAAGGATCTTGTGAGACGCGACCTCTCATACGGCTCATGGGGCAACCTCTCGGTCAGGCTCAATGATGACGAGATGCTCATCACCCCTTCTTCGATCGACTACTTTGAGATCTCGGTCGAGGATATAGTCAAGGTCAACATACACACTCTCGATTACGGCAGTCAGCGCATGCCTTCAAGCGAGTACCGCATGCACGCCCTGGCCTACGCCGAGCTTCCGGACTGCGGAGCCATAATCCACACCCGTTCCAACGGCATCAGCGTGTTCGCCGCCTGCGAGGCAGGTTTCAGGCTCGGCGGAGGCGACCTCCAGGAACTGATCGGAGATGTAAGAACCACTGCCTATGCGGAGCCTGGCTCCGAAGCCCTGGCCAAGGCCGTCGTAGCGACGCTCAGGCAGACTCACGCATGCATCATCCCGCATCACGGCGGAGTCTTCTACGGCCCTTCCCTCGACGTGGTATTCGCCATCGCTGAGGCGGTCGAGATGAAAGCCCGCAATATCCTGGGCTTTGACGCACCCGTCGTTGTCGGAGACGAAGAACTGAACTAAGTCATAAATATCAAAGGGACTTCTCACTGATCTGAGAAGTCCCTCTTCATTTGCCTTTGATTATCCGACCGCCTGCCCGCGGCTTCGCTCTTTGTTATTTTTGATCTCACCCCAGGTGAATATCGCAAGTCCGATCCATATTATAAGGAACGCAATGAGCTGCACCCTGTCGGTCGGCTCTTTGAACAGGAATATGCCAAGGAGCAGCGACATGGTCGGGCTTATGTACTGGGCAAGCCCGATGACCAGAAGCGATACCTTTTTGGCCGACACGCTGAAGAGCCCTACCGGTATCAGCGTGATGAGTCCGCTCAGGAACATCATCGCATATTTGCCCGGCACTCCCATGCTGATTGCACCTATCCCGTGTGTCTCTATGTACAGTATCGCGATAAGCGAGATGCCCGCGTATATCATCGTCTCGTACACCATTGTCAGAAGCACCGGCAGGTCCGATGTCTTTTTGATGGCCGAGTACGCCGCCCATGTGGCGGCAAGCCCGAGAGCCACGCCCGGTATCTGCCTGTAGTGCGCGATTATGAGGATTATCGCGACCAGCGCAAACAGCATGGCTGTCAGATTGTATTTCGTGAGCTTCTCATCGAAGACTGCTATGCCCACTGCGCATATGACCAGCGGCTCTATGTAATATCCGATGGAGGCCTGTATCACCCTCTCGGATGTCATGGCCCAGATGTATATGCTCCAGTTGACCGTCAGTATAAGGCCCGCCGTGAAGTACTTGAGCCTCACGCTGCGGTCCTTTAGAGGGCCCCATATCTCTTCGCGGCTGAATCTCGTGCGTGCGGCTATATACGAATAGACGAACATGGTCAGTATCCTGTACAGGATGATGATCCATGACGGTATCGGATCTAGGGCCTGCCAGTATATAGGGCAGACGCCCCAGAACAGCTGGCAGCCGATCACGCATATTATACCTGTCCTGTAATCGCTGTAAGATTTGTCCTGCATCACAGTCCGAGTTCTTCCTCGACTATCTCCGTGGCTATCCTGATGCAGTCGGCACAGGAAGTGAAGGCCTTACCCTCATTGCCTGTCTTGATGTCCCTGCATATTAGTCTCTTTGCCCTCTCGATGAATTTCTTCTGCATGATGCCGGCCGCCCTTGTGGTCCTGGCCTTGGTCTGTCCGGCATGCTCGATATTACCGTCACTGTATACAAGGCCCGCGATCATGGCCGCTCCGCTTATGGCACCGCATACTCCCTGCGCGGTGCCCATGCCGCCTCCGAAGCCTTCTCCCATCTTATACAGCAGCGATTCGTCTATCCCGACCTCATCGGCAAATACGCAGGCCACCGCCTGGCAGCAGTTATATCCGTTTCTGTGCTTTGCTACAGCCATCTCGGCTCTCTCGCTCATTTTGCCATCTCCCTTCGTTTTGTGTTATGTCTGCACACATACTAACACACCCCCGCTCATCTTTCTCAAAAATAATTTAAATAATATGCAACAGTACGGCCGCTTTCGGCTACTATATTCATGAGAGCTCTTGATAAGGCGGAGCACGGTTCTCCGCCGAGAGGACAGGATATGGACGAAAAACTCATAAACGAAGCGAAATCAGGCAGCAAGGAAGCCTTTGCCGCGCTGTACAGCGAATACAAAGACAGGCTTTACCGCTACGCTCTGTACCGGCTGGGCGATCCGGCTGAGGCAGAGGATGCGGTGAGCGACTGTGTTCTCGCGGCCTGGAAGAGCATCGGGAACCTTCGCAGCAGCGCGGCCTTCGGAAGCTGGATATTCCGCATACTTGCAGGCTGCTGCAATGCAAGGATCAAAGAGATGATCGGTTCCAGAGACAAGGTGGAAGCCGCAGGCAAAGAGCTCGTCTCATCGCCGCCGGCCGCCCCGCCGTCTCTCGGCACTGAGCTGGCGGAGGCTCTGGCCATACTGGGAAGCGATGAGCGCGAGATAGTGCTCCTGTCAGTGGTGGCAGGTCTGAGCAGCGCTGAGATATCTGAGCAGACAGGCCTTGCGCCGGGCACGGTGCGCTCGAAGCTGTCCCGCAGCCTCGCAAAGATGCGCGAATTCTTATCCTGAGGAGCAAAGACATGGGTAACAAAGACTACATAAAAGATTTATTCGATAACGACGGCATCAAGGCGCCGGACTCCCTCTCGGAGGACAATATACTTAAGATGCTCGAGGAGGCGGACGCCCCGCAGGCTGAGGACAAGGGCTTCAAGGAGGCTTCTCCAAAGAGGAACTTCCGCATACGTCCCGAGAACATGAAAGTCCTCGCAGCAGCCGCGGCGGTCCTCATAGCGGTATTCGGCATCACGGCCCTGAGCCCTCTCTACGACACCGCGCCGGACACCTCCGTAAAGGACGGCAGCCTGTATACCTTCCGTAGCGCTTCTGAGATTAAGCGCACGATAAGATCTCTCAGCCCTGGCAGCCTCACCGTCAGCAACGGTCCGGTCACCATACAGGAGGATTTCTCCGCAAGCGGTGATGCCGAGGCAAGGGATTCCGCAGACTCTGCCGGACTCACGGCCGGAGCGGAGTCAGCCGCAAAGAGCTCCGCTGCCCACTCGGACACCTATCTCCAGGTCGATGACGTGGATGAGGCGGACATCGTAAAGACCGACGGCAGATACATCTACTATGTCAACAGGAGCCAGGAGGTCGTCATACTCGAGGCGAAGGACGGAAAGACCAAAAAGCTCACTTCCATCGGGAGCAGCGGCATCGAGAACTACGTGAGCGACATCTACCTGAGCGGGGACAGGCTGATCACCATCGGGCACACCTACAGGAGCGATGATGACGATCAGGGCAGTACGGGAGTAGTCGTATACGACATCACAGACAGGAGCAAGCCTGTCATGCTGTCCGACTTCCGCCAGAGCGGCGATATAGTATCGAGCCGCATGGTCGGCGACTATGTATACCTTGTGACAAGCGACTACGTATACAGGGGCGGACGCATGCTGCCTTACTGCGGCAGCGGAGATGAGATCAGCAGCCTCACTGCCACGGACATAAGCTGCCTGCCTGATCCGAAATCTGCATCCTACATAGTGCTGAGCTCGATCGACACAGCATCCGGCTCTCAGGGTAGATCTGCCACCAAGGCAGTCCTCGGAGCGAGCAGCGACATCTACTGCAACGACCATGCTCTTTACTGCGCTTCATCAGAATACGACAGCGACAAGGGAGCTGAGTATACGAGGATCGCAAGGGCCTCCATAGACGGGCTCGATGTGAAGTTCGACGCTACGGCAAAGGTCCGCGGCAGGATAGTCAATCAGTTCGCCATGGACGAGGATGACGGGTACTTCCGCATCGCGACCACATCAGACAGAAGCGGCATGAACGTCAACAACCTCTACGTGCTGGACAGCAGCCTCAAAGAGGCCGGCAAGGTCACGGGCTTTGCGAGAAACGAGAGCATCAAGTCGGTACGCTTCATGGGAGACAAGGCGTACGTGATCACATACGAGGCCATCGATCCCCTCTTTGTGATCGACCTCTCGGATCCGGCAGCGCCGCGCATTGAAGGCGAGGTCAAAATAGACGGTTTCTCCACCCTGCTCGTACCTGCGGGCAAAGGCAGGCTGCTGGGCATAGGCCACGCCACGGGAGGCAACGGCTACGGCGGCCAGTACGCGAGCGGGCTCAAGATCGCCCTCTTCGACATATCCGATCCGTCAGAGCCGAAGGTCCTTGACAGCAGGGAGTTCGAAGGCATGTCGAGCCCTGCCCAGACAGATCACCACGCTCTCATGGTCAACAGCGATCAGGGCTACTTCGCCGTACCTTACGGCATAAGCCCGGACAGCAGCGGAGGCAGCGATGTGATAATCGAGGATGATATCATCGATGCCGAGACCGCCAAAGACTCTCTCACAGATACGCAGAGCAGCTATCAGGCCGGAGTCCTGGTGTTCAGGGCCGGAGACAGCATCGACATAGTCGATCAGCACTACATCGGCAGCACTCAGCTCCTGAGGAATGTGTACATAGACGACTTCATCTATGCGCTCGATTCGCAGGGCGTCGCAGGTAGCTTCTCCCCTGCTCTTTAACGGAATACATTTGCAAACTGCGTTCTCAGTGATTCATTTGTATTCCTCCCGGAGTTTTGAGGCCGCAGTCTGCAGACGTGTTACGCTTAAGGGCAGTGAGTGTATGCCCGTGCGTAAGGTAAAGCAATTGCGAACTGCACTCAAAATCCGAACCGGAACACAAATGAATCTACTATAGGCACTGAGGTCCGTCCCGTGCCTTTTGGTTTGCATTACAGCGGTCAAATAGAGTAAAATAATTGGTAATGCGGACATCGTTGCCGCAGTCTGATGAGAGAAGGGACGACCAGTTAAATGAAATCCGAATACCTTACAAAAATGAATCTTCCGGCAGATCTCGAGGCGGCTCTTCAGGCCAGCCCTAACATCTACTTCCCGAAGTCCAGAGCTGAGCTCTACGAGCTCTGTTTCGGAACATCGGGCGGCAGTGTCCAGATCGTCGGATATACAGTGCCGGGCGACGGCTACATCCAGGAGGCCGAGGTCGTACGCTGCAAGAACGGCGCATCGGTCAACTTCACCGACGAGTATATGAGAAGGCGCGATCCGAACTGCATGTTCATCGGAGACGATCTCCCTACAGATAAGCCGCGCTTCAGCGAAGCCTGGGGCATGGAATTCGGCGCCGTAAGAGCGGCCACAATGAGCTGGCTTGCAGAGCAGAGCCTCGTTGTGATGCCTGCGACGATAGGCGGCAAGGCTCATTCATATACCTGCCTCGTCATATGCCCTGCCAACGCGGCCTTCTTTGCATACGCGCTTTCCAACATCCAGGATTTCGTCAATATAGATGATATCGAGGACGGCTACACTCCGCGTTCTATCATATACGTGGCCCCGCCGTTCAGGCACATATACTTCGGCGGCAAGCAGGCCGTCGTGCACTACCGCAGCGAGGATCTCCACGAGGTATTCTCATACAACCTCTATCCGGGCCCATCGGCCAAAAAGGGAGTATTCTCCATACTGCTCGACATCGGAGAGCAGGAAGGCTGGATCACCAACCACGCCTCCGCTGCCCTCCTCCAGACACCGTACGAGAACGAATTCGTCTTCATGCACGAAGGCGCTTCCGGCGGTGGCAAGAGCGAGATGCTCGAGGAGATCAGGCGCGAAGCCGACAACCGCGTCCTGGTAGCCACTGACAATGCGACAGGTGAGGGCTTCTACCTCAATATCGGAGATACCTGCGACATCTACCCTATCGCAGACGACATGGTCCTGGCTCACAAGGATCTCCAGGACGGTTCCGGCAGGCTGGTCATCACAGACGCCGAGAACGGCTGGTTCCTCAGAGTCGACGGAGACAAGTACTACGGCAATATCCCTCTCTACGAGAGGATCAGCATACATCCGGAGGAGCCGCTCGAGTTCTTCAACATCGACGGTACCCCGGGCGCGACATGCCTCATCTGGGAGCACACTATGGAGTCAAACGGCAAGCCGTGCTCAAACCCGAGAGTCATAATCCCGCGCGATATGATAGACAACATCATCCCGGGAGACGAACCGCTCGAGGTCGACGTCCGCTCCTTTGGAGTCAGGATGCCGCCAAGCACCAAGGACGCTCCGGACTACGGTATCATGGGATTCGTACAGATCGTACCTCCTG
This sequence comes from Clostridiales bacterium, assembly GCA_015058275.1. Taxonomy (GTDB): domain Bacteria; phylum Bacillota; class Clostridia; order Peptostreptococcales; family Anaerovoracaceae; genus Crickella. Next base: position 38,027 of record SVCQ01000010.1, on the reverse strand, counting down.
CCATCGCATGGCTGTGGAGGCTCGTCTCGCCGCGCGGATTCAAGAACCCGTCGATCACAGACACTTCCAAAGGAAGCGGTCTTGCGTCCGAGGGCGTAGGCTCGTACTGGCCGTTCGCCACGGGCCAAAAGGTCACTCAGGCCAATCTGCTGCTCCACCAGATAGTGGACACGCCAAAGACGCTCAACATCCTGATACCAAATCAGTACATCGGAGCCTACAAGGTCGGATTTAAGGCTGAGTGGATCACGCGTGAGTATCTCGCACGCCGCAGCTGTACCGTCATGGAGAAGCACCTCGTTGAGGCGCGCTGCCCTCTCTTCGGGTACTCTCTAGACGAGATGAAGATCGACGGTCAGTACATAAGGCTCAACTTCCTGAGACCTGAGCTCCAGGTAAGGCTCGGCGAGGACGGCTATGACGAATGCGCCAGGATACTCACCGACTTCTTTAAGGAGGAGCTTCAGCAGTTCCTCGTACCTGAGCTTGATCCGCTTGGCAGACAGATCATAGAGCTTTGTCTTAATGACGCTCCGCTCTCCGAGTATCTCAAGCTGACTCCGATCAGGAACATCAAGCGCAGCCACGACCTGTCAGGACGGGATCGCTAATCATGGCATTTGACGGCATCATCACATATGCGGAAGCCAATGAGCTGAGCCAAAGGATCACCCTCGGCAAGATAGAAAAGGTCTACCAGCCGGGATCCGAAGAGCTTCTGGTGCACATCCACACCTCGCGTGGGAATGTGCGCCTTTTTATGTCCTGTAACAGCCAGTCCGCAAGGGTCTGCCTCACAGAGGGCAGCTACACCAACCCGGACCAGCCGCCTGCGTTCTGCATGCTGCTGCGCAAGCACCTCCAGGGAGGCCGCATCACGGCAGTCAGGCAAAAGGACGCAGAGCGCATCATAGAGATAGACATCGAAGCCCAGAACGAAATGGGCTTCTCGGTATGCCGCCGCCTCATCGTCGAGATCATGGCCAAGCACAGCAATATAGTGCTGGTAGACCTTGAGAGCGGCAAGATCATCGATTCGATCAAGCGCATATCGATAGATGTCAACAGATACCGCCAGCTCCTGCCGGGCGTCATATACCAGTACCCGCCTGAGCAGGACAAGACGCCGTTCAACAAGGTAACAGCGGATACGGGACTGCTCTGCACCGAGCGCGGCATCATGAGCACCGTCAGCGGCATCTCCCCTGCCATCGCACGTGAGATGATTGCAGGCTGCGGGGAGGATGCATCTCTTTACTCATCGGCCCCTGCGGAGAGACTCGTTCAGATCGTCTCATCCGTAAGCGACGGAAGCCTCAGCCCGAGGGTATACCTCGACGATGCGGGCAACCCGAGAGAATTCCACATCACTGACCTGAGCGAATACGAAGGTCTGGAAGTCCTGCGCTTTGACAGCGTGTCCGAATGCATAGACTACTACTTCTCCAACCGCGAGACATCCAATCTCGTGCGTCAGAAGTCAATGCCTCTGATGAAGTCGGCTCAGGCCGCCCTCGACAAGGCACTCCTCAAAAAGAAAAAGCTCTCGGAGGATCTCCTGAGCGCAGAGAATTCAGACAAATACAGGCTGTACGGCGAGCTGCTGACAGCCAATATCCACATGGTGAAACCGGGCGACCGCAAGGTGACGGTCACGAATTATTACGACGGAAGTCTCATCGACATCCCGCTCGACGAAAAGCTCGGCGCATCCGCCAATGCCCAGAGATACTTCAAGAAGTACTCCAAGGCCAGGACAGCCATACACGAGAAGCAGTCACAGCTTGAGGACAACGAAAAAGACATCGAGTATCTGAGCTCGGTCATACAGAACATCGAGGCCGCAGACTCCGTGCCTCTCCTCGAGTCCATCAGGGATGAGCTCGAGCAGACCGGATATGTCAGAAGACGCGCCAAGGCCTCGCAGAGAAAGCGCAAGGCCGCAAAGCCGGAGCCTCTCAGATACACCCTGAGCGACGGCACCGAAGTGCTCGTCGGCCGCAACAACATCGAGAACGACTGGCTCACCATGAAGTTCGCATCCAAGACCGATGTGTGGATGCATACCAAGGACATACCGGGCTCACACCTGATCGTAAGACTGGACAACGGGCGCAGCCTGCAGGACCTGCCGGCAGAGCTTATATACGAGGCCGCATCGATAGCCGCTTATCACAGCAAGGCCTCCGGCGGAGACAACGTGCCTGTCGATTACGTGCCGGTCAGATATGTCAAGAAGCCTGCCGGATCAAAGCCGGGCATGGTGATATTCACCCACAACCAGACCGTGTACGTGAAGCCTCAGCTCCCGAAGCAGCCTTGATTTTACAAACCAAAAAGCGTTACAATAGTCGTGCACGCAAAAGAGCGTGCACATAATATGGTCTGTTAGCTCAGCTGGGAGAGCGCATGGGTCACAACCATGATGTCGTGAGTTCGAGCCTCGCACAGACCACCACACGATATGCAGGGCATATGCCCTGCATATTTTGACAGTAATAATGCTATAATCTAAAAATCATGAAGAAGCTCATCTATCCGCTCATAGCGGCTGCAGTGATCGCAGCCGATCAGCTGACCAAGCACATGGTAAGATCAGCCATGCAGCCCGGCGACCGCATCCCGGTCATCGGAGACTGGATGAGCATTTATTATGTCAAAAATACAGGAGCGGCATTCAGCATGTTCGCAGGGAACACTTTCGTTACCGTAGCGCTTACATCCGTGCTGATCGTCGTTTGTCTTGTATATATAGTCAGGGAGTCACGTTCGGGCCGCATCGCAGTCCCTGTGCTCCTTACATTCGTAGCAGCCGGAGGCCTGTCCAATCTCATAGACAGGCTGACCATGGGTTATGTCACCGACATGATCTCGTGCGGATCGTTTGCGGTCTTCAATGTCGCAGACATCGCCATCACCTGCGGCTGCGTGCTCACGATGATAGCCGTGCTTGTGCTTTACAAGGACGAAGACAAGGCAGATAACAGGGAGGCTTAGATGGAAGATAACAAGATCACGGTCATAGCCTCTTCCGAGGATGCAGGCGCAAGGCTCGATGCCTTCATAGGATGGAATACAGACGAGCTCTCGCGAAGCTATGCAGTCAAGCTCATTGAGAAGGGTCTTGTCACGGTAAACGGCATTCCCGCAAAGTCCAAAAAGCAAAGCATCGCAGAGGGCGATACCGTAGTGATAGACATGCCCGAGCCTGAGATACTCGAGGTCAAAGCCCAGGACATCCCTATCGAGATAGTATATGAGGATGACGATGTGGCCGTGATCAACAAAGCGCGCGGCATGGTCGTTCATCCGGGCCCCGGCAACACGGACGGCACTCTGGTAAACGCGATCATGTACCACATGGGAGACTCGCTCTCCTCGATCAACGGCGTGATACGCCCGGGCATAGTCCACAGGATAGACAAGGACACAAGCGGCCTTCTCATGATAGCCAAAAACGACAGGGCCCACGAATCCCTCGCAGCCCAGCTCAAGGAGCACTCGGTCACAAGGGAGTACACCGCCCTTGTGTACGACAACATCCGCGAGGATGAGCTGACCATCGACAAGCCTATAGGCCGCGATGAGCATAATCGCATGCGCAATGCCGTGAACGGCGCCTCCGCAAGGAATGCCGTGACTCATATCCGGGTGCTCGAACGCTTCGGCAGGTACACCCTCGTCAGGGCCATACTCGAGACCGGCAGGACGCACCAGATAAGGGTCCACATGGCGTACATGCACCACCCTCTTGTAGGCGACGAGCTCTACGGACCCCACAGGCAGTCCTCAAAGATCGAGGGCATAGCGGTGAGCGGACAGCTCCTCCACGCCGGCACTCTCGGATTCATACATCCGTCGACCGGAGACTACATGGAGTTCCATTCGGATCTGCCTGAGGTCTTCAGCGAAGTGCTCGCAAGGCTGCAGAAATAAAATATCCGGATACTTATGACCCGGATATTTATCATCAATATTAAGCTAATATCGGTCGGAGTCTGTCTCCGGCCTTTTTGTTACTCACCTATGTCCTGGTCGCTGTCGGCCTGCTCAAAGCTGAAGTCCACATCGCTGGCGGCAGCCTTAGGCGCTTCCTTTACAGGCTCAGCGGCAGGAGTGACCGGCTCTACTACAGGAGCCTCGGTCTTTGTGACGTCGAAGTCAACTGTCTTGGCCTGGCGGGCCTCGCCTGTGCGGGTGTCGCCGACGCCGTTGACTCCGTAGTAGTCATACTTGCCGAAGCCTGTGATGCAGTACATTACCGGAGATATGAATGTATATCCCCATGCCCATGTCTCAGGCTGGCCGTACGATCTGGCAACGGCCTTCCCGATCTGGAACTGGAAGTAGAAGTATGCGATCCATCCGATGAACGGAATGATGACCACAAAGAGCCTGAGCCAGTACCATGGATTGCCCATTGTCTTTTCGCAGAGCTTGTACTGATTGTAGAACGGGATGATCGAGATCCATCCCGGCTCATTTGCCTTCTGGAACATCATCCAGAGTCCTACTGTCGAAGCGAGCCACCAGATGAACGATGCGCCCGATCCGCTTGAACTGTTTTCCTGTGCATATGTCATTAAACTATCCATTTATTGATCTCCCCTTTCGTATATAAGCCCCGGGTACATCCCGGAACCTGTATCAGTATTCGTTCTCAGTGATGCGGCGGACTTCCTCTTTGTCAGCCTCGCGCTGAGCCTCCAGCTTTTTGGTATCGGCCTCCTGCTTTTTGAGCAGCTTCTCGCCGGCGGCCTTTGAGCCTGCGATCAGCAGCGCCCCGCCGCCTATGCCGGCCGCGATCATGCCAAGCAGCACTCCCGCAAGTCCGGATCCGGTGCCGCTTCCCTTTGCGCCTCTTATGCCTGTCTTATTGCTTGCCATAATGAAGTCACCTCCTGTTTGGCTTATTGTAGCACAAATCATATACATCTGTCCTGCGAGCCGACAAAAGCGGGAGTTTCTCCCTGACCTCGTCGACATAGTCGAGGTCGATCCCGCAGATACTGCAGCCTTCCTTCTCGTCCATCTGCATCACGACCCTTCCCCATGGATCCGTGATGATCGAGTGCCCGTAGCCTGTGTATCCTGCCTCAGGGTTCTGAGCCGTAGCAGTGCCTACCATGTAGACCTGATTCTCGACAGCCCTCTGCCTGAAGCCGATCTCCCAGTGAGCAGGTCCGGTCGTCATGTTGAACGAAGCCGGATTGAAGATGACCTTTGCGCCCTGAAGCGCCGCCATCCTCGCGCTCTCGGGGAATCTTATGTCGAAGCAGATGTTGATTCCCATCGTGCACCACTCCGTCTCAAATGTATCGAAGCTGTCCCCGCCGCTCAGAGTGTCGGACTCCCTGAACACCTGCCTTCCGTGGATATTTATATCGAAGAGATGCACCTTGCGGTGCTTGCCGATCTGCCTGCCCTCGCGGTCAAAGATGTAGCAGGTATTGTATACGCGTCCGTCCTCTCCGAGCTCAGGCACGCTTCCTCCGACAACGTATATACAATTCTTGCGGGCTATGGTCGACAATGCGAGCCAGCTGTCGCCCTGCTCAGGCTCTGCATACTCAGGGAAGAGCTCCGTCTGATACGGGCAGTTCCACATCTCAGGCAGACTCAGGATGTCCGCACCCTCGGCAGCCCCGTCTCCGACCAGCTCTGCGAGCTTCTCTATATTGTCGTATTTGTCATTCAGCACCTTCAGCTGAAGGCTTGCGATCTTTATATTCTTCATGCTACATAACCGTTATCACGAATGTACCGGCAAGCATAATTACCATGCCGGCTACCTTCCTGGCCGTGACTCTCTTCTTTGCGATACCTAAAAACCCAGTGGCGTCTATCACCAGCCCCGATACCATCATGCCGAGGAGATTGAGTATGGTGACCATGCCTGTACCCAGAAGCGGAGCCGCGATCGCATTGCCGCCGACGATCACTACGGCGAGCGGACCTCCGCAGAGCATAAGCGGATGGAAGCTGAAGTGAAGGTCCTCTTTTTTGATCTCTCTGTCATCCGCAGTGTTGTAAAGCGCCATGCGTCCCGCAAAGAAGTATATGGCTGCTATAATGAAAAACGTGTTGACAAGGCCTGAAGTCATGGATATGAGCGTGGCCTTGGATGAGGAGTCTATGACCTCGCCGAGCGTCCCGTTGGCCGCGACCTGTACCGCGCAGGCAAAACCCGACAGCACAGCCAGAGGCAGATACCTCCTTACTCTCGGATCCACGAACTGCTGGCCGGACTTCCTGTCCACTCCCTCGTATGAGATGAGTATGATGCCGATAAATACCAGCACGGCTCCAACAGCCCTCATCATGCTCATTTTGGTGACCGGAGCTCCGAAGAGGCCGAAGTTATCTATGATAAGCCCCGCCATTATCTGGCCGAAGCACAAAAGAGTCACATTGCGGGCGCTTCCGATAACAGGGATGCAGATTATCCCCAGCATAACAATAATGACACCGCAGAGGCCGCCGCACAGTATCCATGCGGGCTGACTTGCGATATCATCGCGGTGCATGTCCAGATTGCCTTCCGTTATGAGAACGATCACAGCGAGCGCTGCTATCGCGGTCGCAAAGCTGATCAGCGTCGTTATATAAGGCGACTTGATCATGTCTCTTATCCGCGCATTGACGCTCCCCTGCGTCGTCGATGCCAGACCGGCGATTATCCCCACTATATAAGAAACTATCAATTGATATCCCCCGGAGCCCCTACTCAACTACGGCGTCGCAGTAATAGCACCTCCTGCTGCCGTCATCTGCGATATAGTATCTGACATCGAGTTCCTGCTCAGTCTTTGTAATGCACTTGTGGTTGGTACACAGGCCGCCTGTACGGACTTCGCCCTTCTCCCAGTAACCCTTGTGTTCTTTGTCCTTGGCCTCATCGAGGAGCTTAAGTATAAGGGCCATCCTCATGAGCTTGCCGTTCAGGCACTGCCTGAAGTAGCATGCGCGCGGGTCGTCATCGACCTTGACGCTTATCTCGTTGACCCTCGGAAGAGGATGCAGCACAGCCATGTCAGGCTTTGCGAGCTCCATTTTCTCAACAGTCAGCGAATAGCTGTCCTTTAGTCTCTCGTACTGATCCGGATCGTCGAATCTCTCGCGCTGTATCCTCGTCATGTACAGTATGTCGAGCTCAGGGATCGAATCCTCGAGGCTCGTCGTAACCTTGTATGAAGCGCCGGACTTCTCGAGTGCGTCGAGCGCGTAGTCCGGAAGCGCCAGCTCATCAGGAGATATCAGGACGAACTTATTGCCCTCATAGCGGGTCATCGCGTTGATGAGGGAATGCACAGTCCTGCCGTAGAGCAGGTCGCCGCACATGCCGATGGTAAGACCCGACAGAGTGCCCTTCTCCCTGTATATCGTCAGGAGGTCTGCCAGAGTCTGTGTCGGATGGCAGTGTCCCCCGTCGCCCGCGTTGATAAGCGGTATCGATGCGTTGTTGGCGGCCACAAGCGACGCACCCTCGACCGGGTGTCTCATCGCGATTATGTCCGCATAGCAGCTCACGGTCTTAGCTGTATCAGCCACGGACTCTCCCTTGGCTGCCGACGAATTCTGTGCTCCGCTGAAGCCGATCACCGAGCCTCCCAGCTCGAGCATTGCGGCCTCGTGCGAGAGTCTCGTACGGGTAGAAGGCTCAAAAAAGAGCGTGGCAAGCTTTTTGCCGTCGCACCTGTGTGCATAGCGCTCCGGATGCTCATCTATGTCGATGGCGACATCCATCATCTGGTAAAGCTCGTCGACCGAAAGGTCCAGTATGTCTATGACGCTCTTCATCGTCTGTCTCCTGATCTCTACTTCCCTATCCAGCTCTCGTCGGACGGATCGTCCCTGAACTTCATCAGTCTTGCGACATCCTCGTCCTTTATATATCCCATCTCTGAGGCTACCGCAGCCACGGTATCGAAATCGGTTAGCGATACCCACTTGATGCCGGCTGAAGCCATGCGGTCGATTCCTCTCTTCATGCCGTATGTCATGATGGAGATGACTCCGAGCACATCGGATCCGGCGTCTCTTAGTACATCCACTGCATCGATGCAGCTGCCGCCTGTGGATATGAGATCCTCGACGACCACTACCTTTTGGCCCGGCTCGAGCCTGCCTTCGATCTGGTTGCCCCTGCCGTGGTCCTTGGCGCCCGATCTGACATATCCCATAGGAAGCCCCATGAGATGAGCCGTGATCGCAGCGTGAGCTATGCCCGCGGTGGCAGTACCCATCAGCACCTCTGCCTCTGGGAATGTCTCTTTTATCACAGTAGCCAGCGACTCCTCCACATCGGTCCTGACATCAGGCGCTGTAAGCGTCAGCCTGTTGTCGCAGTAGACCGGGCTTTTGATGCCGCTCGCCCATGTAAAAGGATCCTCCGGTCTCAGGAACACAGCCCTGATCCTGAGAAGATCCTCTGCTATAAGTCTCTTGATACTGTCTCTTTGTGTCATGTCCTTGTCCTACTTGCCCAGGAATTCCTCCCTGCATCTTGTATAAGCGTCTATAGGTCTCTCAGCCGCAGTTATCGGCCTTCCGACCACGATGTAATCTGAGCCTGCCTCCCTGGCCTGAGCCGGAGTCATGATCCTCCTCTGGTCATCGGATGCGCTGTCTGCGAATCTGATGCCCGGAGTCACGGTGATGAAATCGTCGCCGCAGGTCTCGTGTATGGCCCTTGCCTCGAATGCCGAGCACACCACACCGTCAAGACCCGCCTCTTTGGCGTTGAGTGCGTAATGCTTGACTACAACGTCGAGCGGCCTGTCTATGAGAAGCTCGCTGTGCATTGTATCCTCGTCGGTCGAAGTTAGCTGGGTGACCGCGATGAGCTTTGGCTTGTCAGCGTATCTGGCAGCTCCGAGCATGAGGCCCTCTCTGGCAGCCTCCATCATTGCTCTGCCGCCAGCAGCATGGACATTGACCATGTCCACACCGTACTCACCTAGCACCTGCATGGTCCTTTTGACCGTGTTGGGTATGTCGTGGAGCTTGAGGTCAAGGAACACCTTGTGGCCTCTCTCCTTGAGCATCTTGATGATAGCAGGCCCCTCTGCATAGAAGATCTCCATGCCGACCTTGACGAAAGGTCTGCCTGCGCCCACTGTGATATCGTCGCAGTGAATGACCTCGTCTCTTATCCTCGTAAGCTTGTCGAGGAACTTGATAGTCTCGTCTGCGCTCTTGAAATCGCATGCGATGATGATGTCTTTTGCATTAGCCATGACGCACCTCAGATAATCTCTCTATACCGTACTTTTGCATTACTTCAGGTAGTTTATTAATTATATCACGGCAGGCGTATGGATTGACAAGATTTGCCGCCCCTATTTCGACAGCCGAAGCGCCCGCGATCATCATCTCGATCACGTCCTCCGCAGAGCTTATCCCGCCCATGCCGACTACAGGTATGGCAACAGCATTGGATACCTGGTATACCATGCGAAGCGCAAGCGGCAGCACAGCCGGTCCCGAAAGACCGCCCGTCACGTTGGCGAGTACAGGCTTGCCCGTCCTCAGGTCGAATCTCATGCCCATGACCGTATTGATGAGGCTGATGCCGTCGGCGCCCGCATCCTCGCAGGCCTTCGCAATAGCCACTATGTCTGTCACATTGGGCGAGAGCTTGATGATGAGCGCTTTGTCAGTCACCTTGCGTACGGCTTTGACGACATCGGATGCCATGCACGGATCCGTGCCGAAGCTCATGCCGCCTCCATGCACGTTCGGACAGCTTATATTGATCTCAAACCAGCCTATCTGGTCCGATGCGCCGGACTCAGACAGCCTCCTTGTGACCTCGCAGTACTCATCCACCGAGAAGCCGCTCACATTGGCCATGACAGGCTTGTGGAACACCTCCCTGAGTCTCGGAAGCTCGCGCTCTATGACAGCGTCAACTCCCGGGTTCTGAAGACCCACAGAATTGAGCATGCCCGACGGGCACTCTGCGATGCGCGGAGTGTCGTTGCCGAGCCTCGGCTCTAAAGTCGTGCCCTTGAACGAGAACGACCCAAGGCAGTCTATATCATAAAGCTCAGCGAACTCGTATCCGTATCCGAAGGTGCCCGAAGCCGGTATGACCGGGTTGTCGAGAGCGATCCCGCAAAGCGTTACCCCGGTATCTACTCCCATACTATCTCCTCCGTTCTGAGGACAGGACCGTCCTTGCATACGCGCTTTGATCCGTCCTTGGTGCGGATGCTGCAGCCCATGCAGGCTCCGAAGCCGCATCCCATGCGCTCTTCAAAGCTCATCTGGCCCTTTATGCCGGCTCCCTCATATACCTCTCTGTACACAGCCCTGAGCATAGGCTCCGGCCCGCATGTATAAAAGTGAGTGAATCCGGATCTGTCAGGAACAGAAGCGAAAGCATCCGTGACAAAGCCCTTGACTCCCTCGCTGCCGTCTGCAGTCGCTGTGAACACTTCGCATCCGAGCTCCCTGAACTCATCGACGTAGTACACCTCGTCTGCGCTGTTGAAGCCCAGGATCACTGTCGAGCACACTCCCCTGTCAGCAAGGCGTCTTGCGGCGAGATACAGAGGCGGTATGCCTACGCCGCCTCCTATCAGGAGAGGTCTTTCCCCTGCATCCTTAAGATCATATCCGTTGCCGAGACCAGTCAGCACATCGAGTAGCTTACCGTTCTCAAGAGAACTCATCTCCTCAGTGCCCTGTCCGAGCACCTTGTAGATGATGGTCAGTATGCCTTCGCGGTTGAACTGGTCTGTATACTCCACGTCGCACACGCTTATAGGCCTGCGCAGGAAGTGTCCCTCCAGGCTGATGTTAATGAACTGTCCCGGAGCTGCGACCTCGGATACGTCGCCTTCGAGTCTCATCCTCCATGTGGTCGGAGTGAGCTTTGTATTCTCTACTACTGTAAAAATCCCCTGTTTCATGATCCTTATGCGTCTATCGTTGAAATCGTCTGCGTCGTCTCTTCGAGTACATCGAGCAGTACGCCTACCGTGTCAAGCGATGTGAAGAGCGTAGCGTTGTTTTCGCTCGCGCACTGCCTGATCAGAGCTCCGTCGTTGGCCTGTACGTGATCGCCAACCTTGCGCGTATTGATGATGTACGCGATGTGTCCGTTGCGTATGGCTTCCAGTATCTCGTCAGAGCCCTCGCTTATCTTCTTCATCGAGCGGGTCCTGATGCCGTTGTCCTTGAGGAATGCGGCAGTGCCCGGCGTCGCCTCGATATTGAATCCGAGGTTGTAGAACCTGCGGATGAGAGGAAGCGCCTCAGCCTTGTCGTCGCCCGCCAGAGTCGCGAATACCGTGCCGTAGTTACGGAGCTTGGTGCCGGCTGCAGTGAGCGCCTTGAAGAGCGCGCGGTTCAGTTTGTCATCGTAGCCTATCGCCTCTCCCGTCGACTTCATCTCAGGCGAGAGGTATGTGTCTAGACCCTTGATCTTGTTGAAGCTGAATACCGGTACCTTGACGTAGAATCTCTTCTTCTCCTCAGGATAAAGGTCGAATATGCCCTGCTCCTTGAGGGTCTTGCCGAGTATTACCTCTGTCGCGATGTCAGCCAGGCTGTATCCCGTCGCCTTTGAGAGGAACGGTACGGTCCTTGACGATCTCGGATTGACCTCGATGATGAACACATCATCATTATCGTCTACTATGAATTGTATGTTGTAAAGGCCTACTATGCCAATACCTGTACCGAGTTTTTTGGCGTACTGGAGTATCTTGCCCTTGACCTCGTTGCTGATCGAGAATGTCGGATATACCGAGATGGAGTCTCCTGAGTGGATTCCTGTCCTCTCGACAAGCTCCATGATGCCCGGCACGAATACGTCCCTGCCGTCGCAGATCGCGTCGACCTCGACCTCCTTGCCGAGTATGTACTTGTCTACCAGTACCGGCTTGTCCTCGTCGATCTCTACAGCTGTCTTGAGGTAGTGTCTCAGCTGATCCTCGCTGCCAACGATCTGCATCGCACGGCCTCCGAGCACGAAGGACGGCCTTACCAGCACAGGGTATCCGATCTCGGATGCCACCCTGACGCCCTCTTCGATCTTTGTGACCGCCTGGCCCTTTGGCTGAGGGATGCCGAGCTCCTCGAGCACCTTTTCGAATCTGTCTCTGTTCTCCGCCCTGTCGATGGCCTCGCAGTCAGTTCCGATCAGCCTGACGCCCCTGTCTCTCAGAGGCTCAGCGAGGTTGATCGCAGTCTGGCCGCCGAGCGTCGCGATGACGCCCTCAGGCTTCTCGAAGTCGATGATCGCCATGACATCCTCGACAGTCAGCGGCTCGAAGTAGAGCTTGTCTGCGGTCGTGTAGTCAGTCGATACCGTCTCAGGATTGTTGTTGATGATTATGGCCTCGTAGCCCGCACGCTTTATGGTCTGCACCGCGTGTACGGTCGAGTAGTCGAATTCGACGCCCTGTCCGATCCTGATAGGACCCGCGCCGAGCACTATTATCTTCTTTTTGTCTGTAAGCCTCGACTCGTTCTCCCCTGCATATGAGGAGTACAGATATGCGATGTACTTGCCGGTGTGGAGAGTGTCTACCATGCGGAAGACAGGCTTTATGTCCTTGGCCTTCCTCTTCTCGTATACCTCAGCCTCGCTTAAATTCCACAGCTTGGCGATGTACTTGTCGCTTATGCCGAGCTCCTTGGCCGCTCTCAGGATCTTCACATCATTGACCCTGTCCTTGAGCAGCTTCTCCATGTCCACGATCTCCTTGAAGGCTTTGAGGAAGACCTCTGTGATCATCGTGACCTTGTGGATCTCTTCTATGCTTATGCCGCGGCGCAGAAGCTCTGCGATCGCGTAGATATTGTCGTCCTTGAATTCCGAGATGTACTCGATGAGCTTGTTGCGGCTCATGCCGTCGAACTTCTCGAGGTACAGATGGCAGACTCCCGTCTCGAGGGATCTGACCGACTTGAGGAAGCTCTCAGTCAGAGTCGAGCCGATGCCCATGACCTCGCCTGTCGCCTTCATCTGCGTGCCGAGGATATTGGTCGCGTCGCTGAACTTGTCGAACGGGAACCTCGGGAACTTGGATACGATGTAGTCAAGCGAAGGCTCTGTCGAAGCAAGACCTCCTGCGACTTCTATCTCATCGAGAGTCATGCCAACAGCGATCTTGGCTGTCACCCTTGCGATAGGATAGCCGGATGCCTTGGAAGCAAGAGCCGATGATCTCGATACCCTCGGGTTTACCTCGATCAGGTAGTACTCGCTGGTCTCCGGATGGAGGGCGAACTGTACGTTGCAGCCTCCCTCGATCTTAAGCTCGCGGATGATCCTGATAGCTGAATCGTTGAGCATCTTCTCATCCTCTTTGCTGAGGGAGAGTATAGGAGCTACGACTATCGAGTCGCCTGTGTGGACTCCTACAGGATCGATGTTCTCCATGCCGCAGATCGTGATGGCCTTGTCTGTGGCATCGCGCATTACCTCGAACTCGATCTCCTTGTAGCCCTTGACGGACTTCTCTACCAGCACCTGATGTACAGGCGAGAGGTTGAATGCGTTGATTGCGATGTCCTCAAGCTCCTTCTCATCGTTGGCAAAGCCGCCGCCCGTACCGCCGAGCGTGAATGCCGGTCTCAGTACTACCGGATATCCGATATCCTCAGCCGCCTTTTTGGCCTCTTCGATGTTATACGTGATCTCACTCGGGATGACAGGCTCGCCTATGGACTCGCACATCTCCTTGAAGAGCTCTCTGTCCTCGGCGCGCTCTATCGACTCAGCCGGTGTACCGAGCAGCTTGACGCGGCATTCCTCGAGCACTCCCTTTCTTGCAAGCTGCATTGCGAGGTTTAGTCCCGTCTGGCCTCCGATGCCCGGTACGATGGCATCAGGTCTTTCGTATCTGAGTATCTTGGCGATGTATTCAAGAGTCAGAGGCTCCATGTACACCTTGTCCGCTATGGTCGTATCCGTCATTATGGTGGCCGGGTTCGAATTGCAGAGTATGACCTCGTAGCCCTCCTCCTTGAGTGCCAGGCAGGCCTGCGTGCCCGCGTAGTCGAACTCGGCGGCCTGGCCTATGACTATAGGGCCGGAGCCGATAATAAGTACCTTCTTAATGTCTTGTCTCTTCGCCATCGTTTGCTCCCTTTCTGTCTTCTTATCTATTGATCAAATGCGTCGTCTGAAACCCCTCCGCGGGGTACGGCTCTCGCCTCTATCGGCTGATCCGCAGCGGTACTAAACTCTGTCTGCGCAGTCCGGAAAACGGTGCTGCTTGCCAATCGTATCTATCGGAGGAGCTTGCCTCCTTAGATCAATGCATTCTACACTACGGCAACGCCGTATCAATCATAGAATGCATTTAGTGCCGGCGGGCCTCAAGCCTCCGCGACGGGCTTTCAAACGCCGCCTTTTAATAACAATTTGCCAGGCTGTAAGCCACTTTGCCGTCGCAGACGGTCAGGTAATTTCGTCCCATTACGTGCCAGCCCTCAAACGGCGTGGCCTTGCCCATGGAGAGCATCTCCTCTTCCTCTATGTTCCATTCCTCACTGAGATCCCATACCGAATAGTCGTTGCCGAGCGGTATGCCGAATCTCCTGCGAGGGTTGTATACGAGAAGCTGCTCGAGCTGCTCCATCGTTATGATGCCCGGCACCACGAGGTAAGTGTATACCAGCGGGAATGCCGTCTCTATGCCTACTATGCCGAATGCGGACTTCTCAAGGCCGCGGGACTTCTCCTCTGCCGAGTGCGGCGCGTGATCTGTCGCGATGCAGTCTATGGTGCCGTCTGTGAGTCCGTCCAGAAGTGCCTCCCTGTCCTTTGGGCTTCTGAGCGGTGGGTTCATCTTCCACTTGCCGTCTTCTTTGAGCATGCTGTCATCGAGCAGCAGGTAGTGAGGCGCTGTCTCGCATGTAACATCGACGCCACTCTTTTTGGCATCTCTTATAAGCTCAACGCTCTCCTTTGTTGAGATGTGGCATACGTGATATGCGCAGCCGGTCTCATCAGCGAGCTTAATATCCCTTTCGATCTGGCGCCACTCGGACTCGGAGCATATGCCCCTGTGACCATTGGCCCTGGCGTAATCTCCGTCGTGTATGTATCCGCCTTTGAGGAGGCTGTTGACCTCGCAGTGAGCGGTGATAATCTTGCCGAGGGCCTTCGCGCGGAACATGGCTTCTCTCATCATGTCGTCCGACTGCACACCGTGGCCGTCATCCGAGAATGCGATGCATTTGTCTGCCATCCCGTCAAGGTCAGCCAGGGCCTCGCCCCTCTGTCCTACCGTAATAGCTGCGTAAGGATACACATTGATCACTGCGTCGCGGTCAATGATGTCCTGCTGCATCTTAAGATGCTCGGGCGAATCCGATACGGGATCGAGGTTGGGCATAGTGCATACCGCGGTGTAGCCGCCGTGTGCAGCGGCCAGGCTGCCGGTCGCTATCGTCTCTTTATAAGAAAAACCCGGTTCTCTGAAGTGCACGTGCACGTCACAAAAACCGGGAAGGATAGTGTGCTGAGAAGAGAGTCCGATGCCCGCTTCCGTAAGCAGCTTTATGTCGATCGTAGGGCTGAATTCTATTTTGAATTTGCTGTCCTGATACATCAGATACCTCCGCTTGTTATTAACCTTAAATATTAAACACGGATAGAATCCGGATGTCAATACAGCCACCTGTGAAGTTTTAAAAAAAGCGCAATATGTGATACGGCAGGCACAATGCGCAATACGGCAGGCGCAATGCGCAATACGGCAGGCGCAATGCGAAATTTGAAATATGCAAGGCGAAGTGCATGATGTGAAATACGCAAGGCGTTATGTGCACTTGCAGGCGCAATGCGCAATTTGAAATATGTAAGTCGAAGTGCATGATGTGAAATACGCAAGGCGTTATGTGCACTTGCAGGCGCAAAGCGTAATACGGCAGGCGCAATGCGTAATACGGCAGCGCAATGCGCAATTTGAAATATGCAAGGCGTTATGTGCACTGCAGGCGCAATGCGTAGATGTTGTAGAAATCGCAAAGTCACTCTGAATCCAACAACATTTATGCACAAATCGGCTTCAAACCGCTAGCTTGGGCAAGAGGATTTGTAGAATTCAGGATTCCATCATGAATCCTACAAACAATTTGCAATTTATGTTGTAGAATCTGGATACTCGTTTTAATTCCTACAAATTTGGAGGTTCAGATGAGCATATATAAGGATCAAATGGACTTTTTGTTGCAGGAAATGCAACGACTTCTCGATTCCTACAACAAAGAGCTTGAGCAATCTGCTACGGGACACCTTGTTGTCAGTTCGACCAGAGGCAAACGCTACTATTATCAGAATCTGGAAGGCGCTGAAAGCTATACGAAGGTATCACTGAATAACAAGCCTGAGGCAGTCAGAGAACTCGCACGCAAGGAGTTCCTTGTCAGATCGTCAGAAGCATTGAGCAGCAACATCAGAATTATTGGGAATGCATTGAAGCACTACAGAGACGAGCAGCTGGATGCGTTGAAAGCTAAGATGCACAAGGCGTACCTGGATCTTCCGGATGAATACTTCCTGTGCAGCGATTTTGAAGGTGCAGGCAACTACAGTCAGAGAGATGATTATTCCAAAAGGCGCCACGATGCATGGGCAGCTGAAGATTATGAGATGAGCTCCTTCAATCCGGAGGGTCGGAGATTCCCCACATCAAGAGGGCTGATGGTAAGATCAAAGTCTGAGCAGCATATAGCAGAGCAGCTTTATAAATACGATGTTCCGTTTAGATACGAGCAGATGCTGCATCTGGACGACCTCAGCTTTTCGGTCGATTTTACATTTCAGGGCTTCAATAATGATGAGTTCTACTGGGAGCATGCCGGCATGATGGATTTAAAGGAATATGCCTACAGACACAACCGTAAGATGCGGTATTTTGAAGCTAACGAAATAGTCCCGTGGAAGAACCTCATTGTTACATATGATGTGAACGGAGTTGTTAATATCCCTTTCATAAACAGCATCATCGAGCATGAAGTTATTCCGAAATTGTAACCTGCAAAGTTCTATTCCGGCAGCAATATCTCTACTCCTCCTCGGAGTGTCTCTTGGCGGCTCCGGGGAGTATGCGTATGAGGAGCAGCCTGCCTTCTCCGACCGTGATCTCGGCTGTCTCTCCCGGCAGGGCTTCGTTGCTCGTCGCGTACTGATAGCCCGGCGTAATCTCCGCATCCTCGAGTGGGAACTTCGCGCCTTTGATGCTCACTCCGCGGGCGATGCCCTCTGTGGCCACAAGCGAGAAGTACGGATATGACGAGTCCACAAGCGCAGGCTCATCACCCGCGCATATGAGCTCGATCTCCGAGTAGTCATCGACTATGAGCCCGCGGCAGCCGTTATCTCTTAACATGCCGAGCAGATATACATTGACAAGGCTGTGATCGAGTCTCGCTCCGATCGCGCCTATCAGGAGGAAGTCCTTAAAGCCTCTTTTTATACCCTCCCTGACTGCGTACACGGTATCCGTATCGTCCTTGGCTACCGGGAGCCTGATCGTCTCAATATCCGAATGCGGATCTTCGTATGAATCGAAGTCTCCTACTATGAGATCGGGCGGCGCGCCGAGCACGCCCGCGTGCCGGAGGCCGCTGTCACAGCATATCACAAAATCGCCCTCCCTCAGGAAGGCTGTGACGCGGCCCGGACATGAAATGTCCGCGCCGCCCACTATTACACATCTGTTGCTATGTCTGCTCTCTGTCACTTTTTGCCCTTATACTATTTGTCGCTGTCAGCGGAATTGACTGCATCCGCTGCAGAGTTCACAGCGTCATTGACTTCCTTCTCGATGGAGTCAACTGTATCTGTGACTTCCTTTACTAGCATGCCGGTGGCGATGGTATCGAATCCGGCTTCAATGAAGTAGAACGAGATCAGAAGTCCGATCGTGATGGCCGGAACGCTCGGGTGAATAAAAGAATAAATACCAAGTGCGATGCCGAGTATGCCGACGATCAGTCCCCAGATCCAGTGGTTGCTCGGATCGATCTTCCTGAGCTTCAGCGAGAGGGACAGGGACGAAATGCCCTTGATAACAAACCATGCTGCGAAGAGATAGATAAGTATGGTATCGATCGTCTTGATCCCGCCCGGTCTGACCAGTGCAAGCACGCCCAGCAAAAGCGCAAGGATGCTGACGATGAAGTTGGATCCGTAGAGCTTGTATCTGAAGCCTGTTATGATGCCGCTCACGCCGCTTGCGATAAGTACGATCGCGATGAAGTATCCGGCTGCCATAAGTGTGGCGAGCGGTGTGACCGCGCAGCTGATGCCGAGTGCGATCAGAAGGACTCCAAGAATTACCATTAAAATACCCATTAATAAAACCTCCTAAACAATTATCTTGCTTATATTATAGCCATTTTTTCCTTTTGAAGAACAGCAGGCATCCGACCGCGATCGAGATGCTGAGGATTATCACTACAGGATATCCGAAGCGCCACCCGAGTTCCGGCATGTAGCGGAAGTTCATGCCGTACCAGCCGGCGATGAGAGTCAGCGGCATGAATATGGTCGTGACTACCGTGAGAAGCGTCATTATCCTGTTTTGCTTCATCTCAAGGTGTTCGTGGTACAGGTCATGTATCTGCATGGTGAAGTCGCGTATAGAAGCCGCGGAATCGCGCCTCCTTGCGATCAGATTCATGAACAGACGGATGTATCGCAGATTGTCCTCGCTGAAAAATCCATTCTCGTTCTCCTCGAGCTCCTGCGTCATATCTATGATCTGTTCGTAGTGCACCAGCAGCCTGCGTATGTCGTTGTGGATCTCGTGCACGCGCCCGAGATCTTTTGTCTCCTGCGAATTCAGGATCTCATCCTCGACACGGCTCAGTTCGTTCTCGTAGCGCTCCAAGAGCGCAAGATCATCCTCTACGATCTGCTCGAGGAAGTCATACAGGAAGCGTTCGAGGCAAGGCTCTCTCCAGTGCTTGGTGCGCCTGATCCTGCTTATCATTTCCTCGGCCTTGCCGCTGTCATCTATGAACACTATGCCCTTCTCATCAAGAGCAAATGCAAAGCGGTAGTCCTTCCCTTCGATATCATCCCTGTCGGGGATACGGAAGGTCCCTGTAAGCGAGTCATAGTTGACCTCAGCCTTTGTGTTATGGATGTCGCCCGAATCCAGATCACGCTCTATGCCCATGTCGAAGTGATCACGGTCACGCATCCACTCCTCTGTCGTGAGGACAACCGCATACTGATGCTCAGTCTGTGCGAGAAGTTCCTCCTCTGTGCACGGCTGCATGGATTCAGCCAGAAGATAATAGCTCATTTATCCCCCTTCACCTTATGTTCATCTCAGGCCTCATGAACGAGCTTGCCGTTCATATCCTCGATAGCGATCGAGAAGCACAGCGTCCTCGCTGCGTCCTTTTCGATCTCAGCCTCCACATACTCAGGCGGACACGGGAACTTGTTGCAGAGCTTACGGCTCCACTTCTTTATCTCTTCCTGCTCCTCTATGAGCTCGGCCTTTCCGAAAATGATGACGCTCTTGACATACTTCGCCCAGTCGCCTTCCTTCTGGTAGTCCTGGCCGAACACGCAGTACGAGACCTTAGGATCGCGCTTTATAGCGTCCACTCTGTGGCCGAAGTTGGCACCATGGAAGTAGAGCTTGTTCGTCTCCTCATCGTAATAGTGATTGATAGGGACTCCGTAAGGATAACCGTCATCGCCCTGCACGGACAGCACTCCCCTTGTCTCCTTCTTGAGAACTTCGACGATCTCTTCACGTGTCAGAGCCTGCGGGCTCCTTCTCATCTTCCTGAACATATCGATTCCCCTTTCCTTTTATGTTTCGATTGTACTAATATTATCATGAACGGTAAAGGAAATCACAGGAGTCATTATCATGGATGCCAAAGAAAGAGAAGCCAGAGATCACAGGTACGAAGAGTTCGTCCTCGAACAGGTCAAAAGATACGGAGACATGCAGGCCAAGGCCGGCAGGATCTATCTGATACTGGTCTTTGTATGCGCTGCCATGGCTGTAGTCGGGATCATCATGGGCCGGTCGATATCCGGAGCCATATCCATACTGATGTTTGGATTAGGATTCCTTGCCGCCAGGAAAGCATCGCTCAAGTCAGCAGACGCCGTCTACGAAGCAGCCGAGACCATCAGGAACGCAATCGACGATCCTGACTTCGATATCCCAGACGACTACCCTGAGGACATACTCTCTCTCAGATCCGTCGTCAGCCCGACACTCAAGATCATAAGGTCCCAGCTCATAGCCTACGGAGTATGCGCTGTCATGCTGTGGCTTGGCACCGCCGGCATCGTATACGCCTCCACCGTAGGAGGCTTCTCGCCGGGCATATTCGTCTTCTCCTTTGTAATGGGAGCCATGGCGGTGTTCCTCACCATACTCGCAGTCAGAGCCTGGAAGGACCTCCCTATAGCCAGAGCCTACGAAGACTACCTCAACGAGGTCGCCTCCGAGTAGCGACAAAAATCCATACAATACAGATCTCCCTCCGGCCGGAGCCGAAGGGAGATTTTAATTACTGTGTTATTCTATTTGACCGTTACATTTACGGCTTTGTATACTCCGTTGGCAGCTATCGCATAGACAGTGCATGTACCAGGAGCTACACCCTTGATCTTGCCCTTCTTGCTGACAGTTGCGATCGAAGTATCGCTGCTCAGGTATCTCAGCTTTGGAGCATGTCCGATTCTGATGAGCTTCTTGCTCTTCTTTACCTTCCTTACGCTCGCCCTGATCTTATACTTCTTACCGGTCTTGACCGATACCTTGCTCTTCTTGACCTTAACGCTTTTAGGATTTGTGAATCTCTTGCTCGATCCGCCTGCAAACGCGTGAGTCAGAAGGCTTGTGCCCACATACTGCTTGCTGCCCTGCTTCATGATGTACGCCTGTACATAAGCCTTGTACGGAGTACCCTTCTTGAGGCTGCTTACTGTGTAGGAAGTAGTGCCGTTATCGACTGATGCTACCAGTGCAGGCTCATACTTCTTGCCCTTGCTGTTGCATGGAGCGAAGAACACATCATATCCGTCGACATCATTCATAGCCGTCCACGACAGCTCCATATTGGTCTTGCCCTTGGCAACAGCCTTGGAGAGCAGAAGTCCGCTCGGATTACGATCCTTCGCGACCTTTTCGATAATGACATGCTCAGCAGGCTTACCAGAAGCATCGGTTATCGCTGTGCCAGCATATTTTTTAACTTCACTCACATGAACCTCATCAACACACTTTCCAGTTTTCCCTTTTTCAGGCAGGACGATCTGTACATCATCAGATAATTTGATGCCATCTTCTTTGTAGCTGACGACTGCCGGCTTAGGACTATCTGCCGATCCCATTCTTTTAGTCTCAATATCTACATGAATATCCCCGCTGAATGATATCTTTTCTGAGGCAAGTATTCCGTAATAGCAATTTGTTGCCTTTAATTCCCCTCCGGAAATATTAACATTATTGGCAGAAATACCAGTCCTTACATCTTTAATCGTAATATTACCGCCTTTTATCTCAACTGTGCCTGCACGAATACCCCTACTATCACTACCATTGATAGTCATCGATCCGCTACCGGATATTTCAAGTTTATTGGATCGTCCATCATTAATTATTTCCATTAAAGAGTTGTTCCCTACAAGCACGATGTTAAGATCAGTACCATAAAAACCAATATAACCATATTCTCCAGCTTTGTAATTATTAAGCGTCAAGGTTTTGGTGCTTCCACTTCCATCATATGTCCAACCTGTATCTGACTCTTTTCCATTTACTTTAACAATATCATGGTCACCAATTCTAATCCCTACAGACTTCTTAGTTTCTGCAGTCGGCTCCTCTGCCGCTGTGACCCCTCCATTATCGGTTGCTTCGGTGCCCTGCTCCTGGACTTCCTCTGCCTGCTCGGTAACAGCTGCAGGCTCCTCCGGGGTCTCGTTTACGAGCTCTTCAGCCGCAGGTGTATCCTTTGCGAGCTGCTCGCCATCCTGATCTGCTGCGGTGTCAGCGAATACCGCGAATGCGGATGTGCTGAATACCATCGACAGAGTCAGGATCAAAGTAACGATCGTATTCCTTCTCTTCATAAGTATCCTCCTTGTATTAACATCTGTTAATGTACCGCAACTATTTTACACTAAAATACCCGTCCATAACAGTCATGGACGGGCACTATATTGTATTTTAGTTAGTTCTCAACCGGAGGCGGAGGACAGCCGCCTGTTATCTATCCGGTGCCTATTATTTATCCGGTGTCGGCGCCATCACCTTGAGGCGCGCGATGATCGTATCGAACTGATGCGAATAGATCAGGTCCTCGGAGTAGCCGATGGCATCTGTGAGAAGCGAGATGTCAGGCTCGCCTCCGTCCTCAGGTATCTGTATGAATACCGGAGCTGCCACATTTACGATCTCATATACATCCTCCTGTGTGAGACCGAGTCCGCCCTCGCCGGCTGCTGCCTGCATCTGCTCATAGAGGCCGGCCGCGCCTTCCCAGTACTCGGTGCACGGATCATTGCCCGCGGCCTCGAGCTTGACGCCCTCCTTGAGATGATCTATCGATCCTTCGAGCTCGCTGCGGCTTCCCGCAAGGCTGCTGATTTCAAAGCCGCTCTCGCCGCCGCTGATAAGTCCTGCAAACTTTGTCATGGCATCCTGGTATGTGTATGTCAGCTCGTGGCTCTGGCCCGATGCGTCAGTCCACTTGTCAGTCCTGCTTGCGGAGTAATCAGCCCTTGTCGGGATCTTCTTTTCGAAGCCAGCCACGATGGCGGCCACGTCGTCCTCTACGAGTATCCTGGATCTGAAGTCAGCGGCCTCGCTGCCCATGGCCTCAAGCTCTGCGGTCATGCCCTCATCCGTCTTGTCGGTCTTGAGGTCGTGAGTGACTCCGTAGAGCGTCATCCCCCATGCAGGCACCTTGGTCACAAGGTCGTCGCTGCACGCGTAATTGTGTATGAAGTTATAGTCTCTGCCGCCGGCCGACGCGTCATCGACAGTCGCAGGCGCCTCGAAGGTATAGGCGTAGACAGAATTGCCGGTGCCTGCGAATTTATCTCCGAGTCTCTTGGCCAGTATGTTGGCTATCGCCCCGCCGCGGCTCTGTCCGGTGATCCAGTATTTGACCGCGCCATCGCTGCCATCGCCGAGAGCGGCTATCGCATCGAGCTTGCTGTCCGCGGCCTTTGCGAATGCATAGTGCTCGCCCGCGGGATCCTTTGAATCCGGGTCGTTGACCATGAAGTTCTGTCTCCAGCCCTTGGCCTTGACCGCATGGTCAGCCGAGGTGCTCTGTATCGCAACAGCTACGATCCTGTCTCCGCTCTCAAGCTCCCTGATGCCGTAGGTGTAGTTGAAGTCATCCGGGTCCTTGCTCTCAAAGTCGCTGAAGCCTACTTTATCAAAGCCCATGTCCTTGAGGAACTTAGCGCCCATGCCATCCGCATCATTACTCACCGCGGCAGCCGTCAGCTGCATCGACGCCAGAGCGAGCTCTTTGTTCTCGGTCTCAGGCTTGGTCTCAAACCAGCCGTCCGAATAATAATAACTATCCTTGATGGTCGTGCCCGCCTCCTCAGCATATGTGGAGAGCCACTCGACCTCTCCGAATGTATGCTCATAGGATTTGGAGCAGGCGCTCAGCATACCCATCGTCATTACCATGATCACGGCCATCAATACGGCCGCGACCCTGCGCGTATACCTCTTCATTTTGATCTTGCCTCCTCTTCAAACGGATCAGTCTATTTTAGCAGCAGCTTGGATATCCTGTCAGCTCTTGCCACATGGGCTCCCATGTTGGCAAGCTTTTTGAAATATATCTCGTTCTTGGCATCACGCACCAGATTATCACGTACGCCCTGCATCACGCTCTTGCCCTTGTTCTTTACCAGCAGTATGTCGAGCTTCTTTTTGAAGTCGGCCGCCTTCTGCTCATCCTCATCGAAGG
This sequence comes from Clostridiales bacterium, assembly GCA_015058275.1. Lineage (GTDB taxonomy): Bacteria > Bacillota > Clostridia > Peptostreptococcales > Anaerovoracaceae > Crickella. The sequence continues at coordinate 14,072 of SVCQ01000010.1, read as the reverse complement.
CCTGCAGATCGAGCGCGAGCTGCTCTATCTCATCGCCGCGGTATGTACCGCCTATCTCGACTCCGCGCCTGTAGAAGATGCCGTGCTTTTGGGGCACCTTGGTGATGGTCGGCTTGAAGTTCATCCTGTAGCGTATCGTGCCGGCGTACGGATGATCCGTCTCGATATTGAGATAGAAGTCGTAGCGCCAGTAGACGTCCTTGTATCTGTCCTGGGTTATAGTCTGGATCGGCTTTGGCTCATACTCGCCATTGCCCTCCGTCCAGTACTCGTCGACCTCGAGCCACACGTCCTTTACCTGATCGAAGCTGATCACATCAGGGTTCTTGTCCCTGAAGTCCACCGAAGGATCCTCGACCGGACCCTCGACGATCACGAACTGTCTCTTGTCCTCGTCGTATACGAACTGCTCCGCCACGCGGTACTTCTTGACGCCCCAGGCCTTGGTGACATTGAATTCATCCAGAAGCCGCCGGTTCTCTTCGATGTACTCCGCAGGCCTTTTGTCCTTCTTGCTGAAAAGTCCCATCTGTCTCCTCCTATGCCTCTTTGAACACCTTATCTATATCCTCACGTATGATAAGCTCCGCCCTCTCATCAGCCGGAGTCGCCTCCTTGTTGATCACTATGAGATGCCTGCCGCTGAAGTTGTCTATCAGGGAAGCTGCCGGCTCTACAGCAAGCGAAGTGCCCGCGACTATGAGCGTATCGGCGCCCGTGATCTCTCTTGTCGCTCCGATCATGGTGTACTTGTCAGGGATCTCACCGTAGAGCACTACCCACGGCTTGATTATGCCGCCGCATCTGTCGCATCTCGGCACGCCCTCCGACTCAAGTATCTTTTCGAGCGGATAAGAAGCCTCGCAGTCCACGCAGTAGTTCTCGTGCACATTGCCGTGAAGCTCATACACCCTCTTGTTGCCGGCCATCTTGTGAAGCCCGTCTATGTTTTGCGTGACTATGCCCCTCAGCTTGTCTTCCTGCTCGAGCCTGAAAAGGTATCTGTGTACCGCCGCAGGCCTTGCGTCCGGATAGAGCATGCGGAAGCGGTAGAAGTCGTAGAACTCTTTGGTGTGGAGAGCAAAGAATGTCGCGCTGAGTATGTCCTCCGGCGATCTGCCTCCGAACTCCTTACTGTAGAGTCCGTCATCCGACCTGAAGTCCGGTATCCCGCTTGCCGTGGATACCCCGGCCCCGCCGAAGAACACTATGCGCCGGGATCGCTCTATGATCTCCCAAAGTCTGTCCATGGTCTGTCCTATTTGTACTCCGCTTTGATGCTGTCGTATCTGCCTATGGCCTCGGCGAATCTGCCCTTGATGGCCGCATCGGTATACAGGCCGTCGCTGTTCTGATCAAGTCCTCTGAGGTCTAGGTCGACAACGCCCGGGTGATCCTCTTCAGACAGCACAGTGACATCCCTCAGCTGGTCTGCCGTCTGGTATACCAGATCTATATCCCAGAACTCCTCGCCGTCTTTGGACTTCCACTTTGTCAGCACCAGCTTGGAGCCTATAGGCGTGTCGCGCTCTATGGCGCCCGGGAGCTCGTACTCTTCGGTATCCAGAGCCGACATCACGCTCATGAGATTTGAGTCGTGTCCGCAGAGGAAGCTGAACTCCCTCTCGTTATTGTCCATCTCAGAGAGCATCTCTTTGAGAAGAGGATTGGCTACATTGACTGCGACAAGAGGCGCATTGAAGAGATACTCCGTATACAGATCCTTGATCTCGCATATGTCCTTCCACTGCTCTTCGCTCAGGTCGTTGCCGAAGCCCGCCTCGACGGGATCGTCCTCCTCATAGTACTGGAGCACCAGCGCGTCGCTGGCAGAGCAGCCGTTCTTGAGAGAGCCTGTCAGTGCAGGCTCAGCGCCGTCCTCAACGATGATCTCAGTATCGTCTGTCTTGAATTCTGTGACGCTGCCGTCCTTAAAGCCGTCCGACTCCTCCATGTCCAGCACATCCTCGAGGAGCTCGTAGTTGTCGCCAAGCTCAGCCAGATCATCCCCGAACTCCTCCTTTACCTGGGCCTCGACCGCCTCGCGGTAGGAATCCGAAGCGAAGGTGAACTTCGGATTGAATACAGGGTCCATAGTGTCGAAATCGGCATGGTACTCCACATCCTCGTTCATCGCCGGAAGAAGGCCCGAGCTGAAGAAGCGCGCAGTCGCTATCGTGCGCTGCTTTGAATTTGCATATATCCTGACAGACTCATCGTCAGGCTGGTAGTTCTCCGGGAATAGACCCTCATCCTCGAGCCACTTGCGGAAGTACTGGCCCATGGCCGTCTCGAGCACGCCGCCCTTGACCGAAAGCTGGCTTGCAGGCGATGACCACGCAAACCACTCGTGCGGTGTTATGACGCCGAGTATCGATTCCTTGCTGACAAGAGGCGAGCGGATATTGTGTCTGCTCAGCACAACGACCTTCTCGAGGGTGTAGCCCTCGTTCGAAAGATCACCGGTATCCGCAGGACCCGCAGTCGCCACCGTCTTATCTGTATTACCGGAAGCTCCGGAGCTGTCCCCGCGCCTGTCAAGCGCATCGGCGCCGAAAAGCAGCACCAGCAAAAGTGCGATGCCTGCAAGCGTCCATAGTACTGTCTTAAGCGCAGTACCCGGTTTTAAAATATTCTTCACCTTAGTTTTGCCTCCCACTCATCCTCTTTGAATCCCGTGAGCACGAATCCGTCACCTATGAGCATAGGGCGTTTGACGAGCATGCCGTCCGAAGCCAGGAGTGCAAACTGCTCATCCTCGCTCATCTCAGGCAGCTTTTTGGAAAGCCCGAGCTCGCGGTAAGGGATACCGCTTGTGTTGAAGAAGCGCTTGAGCGGAAGTCCGCTCATCGCGTAGTACTCTCTCAGCGACTTTTCGTCCGGATGATCCGCCTTGATATCGATCAGATCATAGCTGATCGAATGATCATCAAGCCACTTGAGAGCCTTCCTGCATGTGGAACATTTATTGTAACAATATACCTTGAGCATTGCATACCTCCTGAGATACGGATCAACTCTTCCGAATAATCGGTATTGTTTATCTGTCCATTTACTTATTATCTGCAAGATATTCTTCGAGCGTTATGCCCTTCTCTGTTATCTCTTTGGCTGTCTCAGGCGAATCGATGTATCTGAGATGCCACGGCTCATAGCTGACTCCCGTGATCTTTTCCTTGCCCTCAGGGAAGCGGAGTATGAAGCCGTACTCCGGAAGCTTCTCATGGATCAAAGCCCATATCTCAGGATACTGCACCAGATCTTCGTTCTCGTATACGGTCTTGTCTCCGATTGTGAAGTACAGATCGAGCGCGAGCCCTGTGTGATGCTCAGAATAGCCCGGGACAGCCACGTAGTTCTTGACGTACTCCTCACCGTACTTTTCGGTGAAGTCATCGACTATCTTCTGCTGGGCTTCCCTGCTGCGGTATGCTGAGTCGAGTTCAAGATGCACATCCTGATCAGCAAGCTCCTTTTCGATCTCAGCTTTGAGTTTGAGATAAGCCTCGTAAGCCTTCACCTCAACAAAGACGTCGTCCTGCACGGAATTGGCGAGCGCTGAGAAGTGCACTGTGCTGAGCCAGTCCTCGGGAAGAGGAGTCTCGGAGTTGACCAGCACCATGTAGTCCGGCGCATAGTCTCCCTCCGCTGTCTCAGTCTTTGACGAACACCCGCACAGCATCACAGAAGCCGCCAGAGCCAGTACAAGGATCAGCACCATTATTATTGATCTTTTCTTACTCATTGATTAGCTCCCCCATGTTATATGCTTTTATCGCATGCTTTGAGACAAAGCGATCACAAAGCAAGCGGTGCTGACTTGTAATTGCCCAGGACTATTACCTCCAGGCACTCATCTCTGAGCTGCCTCATGGCCTCTTCAACAATCGGATCCTTGAGGTTCCCCCTGAAGTCCACATAGTGGCAGTACTCGAATCTCTTGGTCACTATCGGGCGGCTCTCCAGTCTCAATACATCTATCTCCCGCGATGCGAATACCCCGAGCACATTGTACAGTGCAGACGGTGTATGGCGCGTGACGAAATAGACGCTGACCTTATCCGCGTTATCAGGGTAATCCGGTTTGTTGGTGATGACGAGGAATCTGGTCATGTTGGAATCACTGTTCTGCACATGCGGCCTCAGGATCTCCATATCGTTGAGCTCCGCTGCAAGCGCGCTTGCGATCGCTGCCCTGCTCTTATCGCCGCAGCTTTTGACATACTCTACCGCAAGGGCTGTGTCCTCATACGATACCGTCTTTATATCCGGATTGTTCCTGAAGAAATTGCTGCACTGCGAGAGAGCCTCAGGATGGCTGTAGACCTCCCTGATCTCTTCAAGCTTCGTCCCCGGGATGACTATGAGATTCTGCACGATAGGTTCGACCACTTCCCCGACAGCGTAGACGTTGTAGTACTGGAAGTAGTCATATGTCCTAGCGATTATTCCGGTCGTAGTGTTCTCCACAGGGAAGAACGCCTCGTCCAGAACTCCTTCATTCACATCCTGGAGCATCTTGATGAAATCGCTGTATCCGACAGACTCATAGCCCGAATCCGGAAGCTCACCCCTGTGCTCTTCGGATCCGTAATACAACCTGATGGCCGCATCGCTGAATGCTCCCCTTACACCCTGAAATCCAATCTTCAAATCAATTATCTCCTGCCTTTATAACCGTGCTATAGCGAATGCTTCTTGTCCATTATCTTATCTATGGCGTACATGAGTGAATGTCTGAAGCCCGTCTCCTCAAGAGCACTGATACCTACGATCGTGGTCCCTCCCGGAGAACAGATCGCATCCTTCAGCTCTCCCGGATGTCTGCCGCTTTTCATGAAGTACGATGCGGTCCCCATGATCATCTGCGGGACGATGCTGTATGCCTGGGCTCTGCTCATGCCGTTTTTGACCAGGCCGTCTGCCAGAGCCTCTATGAATACATCGACAAATGCCGGAGCACAGCCCGCACCTGTACCTCCAAGTGACAGAAGCTCTGAGCTGAAATACTCTATCTTTGCGATCTGTCCGAATATCCCTTCAAACAACGCAAGCTGATTTTCTGTAAGAGAATGTGTCGCCTCCGCAACGATTATGCCCTCTCCGACAGCGATCGGCGTGTTGGGAATAGTGCTTATATGATTGAATCCCTCGCCGAGATAACTCACATACCTTGCGTAATCTATGCCGGCTGCGATTGAAAAGACCGGCTTTCCTCTGAGCGATTCGGCTGCGCCCTTCACTACGGCCTCGACCTGCTGCGGCAGCACTCCGATGACGACTATGTCACTTGCGGCCGCTGTCTGGTCTGCGCTCGCGCATGCGTTTATGCCCCTGCTTTCGCACTTTGCACGGAGCCTGTCCATGTCCCTTGCGCAGGCATAAATATTCGCCGGATCCACGACTTCTTTTAAAAGCAGACCGTCACAGATCGCGCCCGCCATGCTGCCGAAGCCTATGAATCCTACTTTCTTATCTCTGACATCCATATCGATCCCCTACATCTCGGTCACGAGTTCAGACTTGTCTCTGAATGTCGAATGCATTGGTGAAGGCTTTGTCCCGCCCGCTGCATAGCCGAGCGGCATGATCGCCACAGGCTTGATCTCAGCCGGAAGGCCGAACACCTTGGCTGCCTCATCGTGATTGAAGAGTCCTACCCAGCATGACCCGATACCGAGGTCCCACGCCTCAAGCATCATGTGAGTGAGCACAATCGAAGCGTCCATCTCGCCGGCATCATAGCCCTCATTGTATGGGCTGTGCCATGCCTCTTCCTCATTGTAACAGACAAGCAGAGCCACCGGCGCTCCGAAGATGCAGCGCGTCAAAGCATTCATCTTCTTAAGAGAATCTTCGCTCTTCATTACATAAATGCGTACCGGCTGGAGGTTCGCTGCTGTAGGTGCGACCATGCCGGCCTCGATTATCTTGTCCAGCTTCTTCTGCTCGATTGCTTTGTCCGAAAAAGCACGTACAGAGAATCTGTCTTTTGCAAGTTTAAGGAAATCCATGATATGTCTCCTCCCTTTTGCTTCTATCTGTCTTAATACATCTTTCGATGTATATTATATATACCTGCTGATTCATTATAAATAAAAAAACTCAAGACTTGCTTGAGTTTTTTTATGAAGCTTTACTCCTCACCCGCCTACTGAATCTGATCTTCAATGTACTTGCGGGCAGTCCAGATATCTACGAACTTCCCGTTTACCTTGTACGCATTTGAGGAATCTTTATAGGCATAGACTTTGACGCCGGCCTTCTCCCAGGCATTGACAACTTCCTGGAATGCAGCCTTATCCGAACTAAGAGTGTTCGCGTCGTATGCTTTGCAAAGGCCGAGTTGGCTGAGCAGTCTGCTGTCAACACTCAGCTGACTGGTGTAGCCTCCCGAAACGCCATCAAGCTGTTCCGGATCAAGCTGTTCGTTTTCATAATAATTATAGTTATCCATATTCAGGTTTTTCTTGTCTTCCATTTTATTGCCTCCATTCTGTTTCCGGAGATCCCATCTTTCCGGTATTACATACTCAATTCTATTTAGCAGTATTCCTCATGTCTTCTTTGATCCACCCTGCTCTGCAATATTTTACAAATAATCGAAACAGATGAGACAACATCGAAGAATCGAAGAATAATCTGCATTATTTTGAACAACACGTTCAATTCAAGAGCATTAGTCCGTTTACCGTTCAATAATGATACAAATAAACGGTCCTCTGATTCGGGTGCATATCGGGTGCACGATTAAACGGTTATAATCCTTTTAGCAAAGTCAGCCGCAGCCTTCATATCCTCGTCATTAGGTCTACCCTTATGTATCCCCTTACCCTATGTTTTTCCCATTTTAATACGTTTTGCATCAGTATAATTGTACTACTCGAACCACCTGCGATTCATCTCTTCTCTTTCTTCAGGTGTCTCACAAATCTTGATTTTTGATGCATCTCTTATCCTGAAGAGGATCTCATCAAGAGACTCTGGTTTGTGGAAAAAGAATCCCTGTGCCAGTTCGCAGCCTATATCCTTTACAAACATCAGTTGGTCTTCTGTCTCCACTCCTTCTGTAAGTGTATGGATGCCGAGTTGCCTTGCAACATACACAAGTTCCTTCAGGATAAGCCTGTTCGTCCCGCCATGATCATCAAGATGTTTCAGCAGATCCATATCATATTTGATAAGATCGAATTTATACTGACTGAACATATTTATAGCAGAGTAGCCGCTTCCGAAGTCATCAAGCCATAGTCTGTAGCCGTTCTCCCTGATACGTCTCAGCTGTTCGCGAAACTTGTCTGCTCCAACAGCGATATCCTGCTCGGTGATCTCAACTATGAAGTAACTCTTGTCAACATACTCATCCATACCATACTCATCATAGATCCTGTCCATCTCACCTACGACGTCAGCATGGTCAAAATCCTGTCTTGAGAAGTTCACGGATACCGGTACAAGAGGCAGACCGTGGTCATGGCGGACTTTTACCTCGCGGCAAACCTGTTCGAACATGTACAGGTCAAGCTTATACAGCAGATGATAATTCAGCAGAGTCGGGATGAATTCGGCCGGGGATATCATGCCGCGGGCCGGATCGATCCAGCGCGCCAGGCATTCAAACGCCGCTATCTTTGTGTTTTCAATGCGGAAAAGTCCGTGATAGAAGGTCCTTATCCAGCCCTTTTCGAGCGCCTGATCGAGGTTCTCAACTATGTAGCGGCTTTTCCAGTAGGCATCGTCCGCTTCCTGAGAGAAGAACTCCACTACCCGGTTCATGTCATTCTCGATACGCTTAAGAGCATGCTTTGCATGGTCGAGCGCATCGCCGAGGTCCATGTCTTCCCTGACCGGTGCGACACCGATCCGCAGTCCGGAGGTATTGCCGTAAGCATCCTTGCGGACTGTCGCATTTGCCTCGTTGAGTCTGCGCATCAGCTCTTCCCTGTCATCAAGCCTTGTGACAGCTATGAAGTGATCGTCAGAGCCTCTTGTCAGCAGAGATTTTGGGAACTGCGCCTTCAGAGTCTCTGCCGTCAGACACAGCAGACGGTCTCCCTCTTCATACCCGTACTGGTTATTGTATGACTGCATGGAATAAATGTCAGTGTAAATAACATGAGGGATGCGGTTTTCCGCACGTATCGTATCGAACTTTTCCTCTCCGAATTCATGCAGATAGTTTGTGTTAGGCAGTCCGGTCAGCGAGTCAGTATAGAAGCGATCGCTCTGGAACATCGAATAAGCTTCCATTTTGTTCAGAGTCGCCTCGCGTGTCTCCGAGAGATTTGCATATGTGATCACCGCCAGTTCAGTCCCGTCAGGCATCGTCTGCCATTTGCCGAGGCCATGCATCTGTACGTACTGCGGTTCGGCTTCAGGATCTGTTTCCGCAGAGTCCATCCTGCAGCGAAAAACTATATCGTATGGGCCCTTCTGATGAAGGAATTCATCGCTTATCTGCGAGACCACGCCTACGTCATCCGGATGCATACGCTCAAACATTCCGACCCTAAGCCACTCCAAAGCATTATCACGATTCAATCCTGAATTGCGTATGAATCCTTCAGACGCGAGTACCGGCACAGCCCTGTCGTCTATATTTTGGTAATAGACGAACGAAAGAGGACTGCTTTCATATGCTTTTTTCATGTCTTCTGGGAAACTGTACATGCCTTTCGCCTCCATCACTTACAGTGTCTCCTTCATTGTCTTTTTGTTTTCATACATTGCTGTGTCTGTACGCTGCAGGACTCTTTCCACATTCTCATCCGTCTCGTGGTCACAGACCGCACAGCCGACTGCAGCTGTCACGCGTTCCCAAGGCTGCAGAGAAGTATCGCCTGCATTCTGCGTAAATATGTCTTTAATCGATTGGATCAGCGTATCCCTCTCCTCGAAGTCGTCGTTTTCGAGGATAACGACAAACTCATCTCCGCCCACGCGATAGACCGGCGAATGCTTGAATACACGGCATACTATCTGACACAAAGTCTTGATGCTGACATCGCCCTTCTCGTGGCCGTAGTTATCATTGATAGACTTCAGTCCGTTCAAGTCTATCATCACTATACCGTATGGGGATGTGCTTTCATTCAGCCTTTCGCTTTCGATATCATACCGGTTTAATAATTAGGTATTTCACAATTAACTCAACTTCTCCGAAGACATTTTTTATGTTGACAATTATACAACAAGAACTATGGTATATCTATCCTCATAACAGAGATCTGTCGCCCTTCTGTATTTGTGCAGCAATATAAACATTGAAGAAAGGGCTGCTGATCGATGATGTCTCCAAGTTCTGTGGTAATCCTATATTCCAGAAGGCATCCGATAACAAGGATGATTCATTATCCTTACACAGGATCATTTCTCAGAATTATTGTCCGTTATTTAGACTACCAGCAGTACATCAAATTAGTAGGTTGTCACAGATTGTATCGCCTCTATCCGGGAAAACTCGGGTCCTTATGCGACGTGAATCCTAAATTGCTGTGCGGCAAACAATTGATAATTCATATATGGAGTTTTCGAGTATTAAAAAAACTGATTGGATAATATCTCCAATGAATGCAATCATTATTGATGTTAGGTTTAACACTTTTTCAACCACGGAGGTATATACAATGAAAGCTGTAGAAAAACTCGAACAACTTCAGAATCAGTTTGGCGTATGGACAGAGGCAGATCCTGCTGTAATGGAAGCATTTGGCGGCATGGTTCAGGCTTCTTTTGAAAACTGCGCTCCACTCGATGCAGTTACACTTGAGCTGCTCATCGTTGCAGTTGCTGTAGCAAGAAAGTGCGAGCCATGCATCTATTCACACGTCAATTCATATATCGATGCAGGCGGCACAAGAGAAGCTCTCGTTGCCGGACTCAACGCAGCTCTGCTGATCTGCGGCGGCCCTGGAATGGCATATTCCGCACTCGCCCTTGATATTTTCGATCAGCTGAAAGAAGCAAAAGAGCAGCAGTAAGCAACTTTTGCACTGCGAAGATTAGCAGTACGAGCTTTGCACTGGAAAGAACAGCAGTAAGAGCTTAGTATTGAGCAAAACGGTCACCCGAATTCCGGACCGTGACCGGTAATTCAAACAGGCAATTCACACGGAGGCAGATACGTTCTGTCTCCGTTTTTTAAGTTTAATTAAGGTTCGATTGCCATAATTCAGATGCAATACATAAGGCAAGGGAAAGGAGGCTATGCAACCCCGTATTCTTCCTCAACTACAGTATAGCGTAGTCGACCATTGTGGTGAACCCGCATTCAGGGCATGTAAAGCGGAACAGTTCCCCGTTTATGATCTTTTCTTTTTCTTCCGGATCGATCATGGTATTCAGACTATCCCAGACCGTGAAGTCACTTTTCTTTCCACATTCCGGGCAAGTGATTATTTCAGTATGTTCTTTTGACATAGGTATTACCTCCTCGAAATCGCACACATATTTCTGATTGCGTCCATCCTTTTTCCCTGCTAGATACATTGCCAACAGGATCACATCATTGGATGTAGCTATTTCTCTCTTTTCAATGAAGACCTTAATAATCTGCTTATACTAGGCATCTTTAAGATACATGAACTGGATGCCTTCAACGAAGTTGTCATAATCCCATACGCTCCTCAGGGGATCTTCCAAAGAATAAACTATCATTTGACTTAACCTTTTTTAGTATAACATTTTTACGCCATGCAGCAGAGTATACCGTCCGCTACAACATACATGACTTTGCCATCTGCTGTATCGTCAAACTTATCATATATCCTACCTGCACTGTAACTTTCGCCTATCACGGTGTGAGGGCTGTTAGCTACATAGCCTACCTGTCCAAGGCCTTCCACTTCAACCTTTATAGCCTCCTTGTCGGCATAGTTGTCAGGTTCCTTGACAAGCTTTACTTCCATATCTTTTTCAAAAAAAGATTTACCGTGAAAAAACTGTGTCGCGGTAATAGTAAAATAAGTCTTCTTTTTCATGGCCGCATCCTCTCTTTCTTTTGTTAAAGTGTGGTTTTTGACATCTACATTCTAGCGGAGCATATGTCTCAAAAAACGGACACAAAAAAAGACCTTGTGGCCTTGTGGCGTGGCGCAATCTGCGCAGGTGCACAATTAAACGCTAACACCCTTTACCGTTAAAAAGTGCACCCAAAATTACACTAAAGTGTAGTCTTTATCACCTCATTTTCAACAGGTTCCGAAAAAATACAAAACCCCGGATCGCTCCGAAGCCTGAAACGCCCTGTTTTCAAAGGGTTCGGGCTTTTTCTCTAAAAAGCACATTGTATTAATATAGTACGGCCTTAGTCCGTTATATCTATATCCGGAACTATGTATGCGTCGTATTCCGGATATCTTGCCTTGATCTCTTCGCTTATTATCCGTATGCCCTCGCTCTGAGGTATGTCGAAGCTGAGAACTACATCAAACCGGATAAGTTTCCTGCTCTCATCGAGGTAGAATCCGTGCATCTGAAGTGCCCACTCGTGAGACAGCACGATCTTTTCGATCTCGGATCTCATCTCCGCGGCCTTCTCGTCTGTGTTGTGAGAGTACACGCCTATACCTGTCAGTATGACGCCGGTCTCGCGGTAGACCCTGTCGGTGAGCTTACGCGTCAGCACATCCACCTTGTCCACCGTCGTTGAATCCGGCAGCTCGATATGCACCGAAGCATACTCTCTGCCCGGGCCGTAATTGTGCACGAAGAGGTCGTATGCTCCGAGCACTCCCTCCTCCTCGCTCACTATTTCCTTGATCCTTCTGGATACCTCAGGATCTGCCCTGCGTCCGAGTATGTCGGATACCGTGTCACTGATCATCTCATAGCCGGCCTTGACGATGAAGACTGCGATTACAACGCCTACATACGCCTCAAGCGATATGCCGGTGAAGGTATACAGCAAAGCCGTAACCAGCACGGCAAACGAAAGCGCTGCATCCGAAATGGCGTCGGTGCCCGATGCGACAAGAGCGCCTGAGCCCGTCTCCTCGCCCTTCTTTTTGACGTATCGTCCCAGGAATATCTTGGCAGCTACCGCCACTGCGATTATCACAAGCGACAGTGTCGAGTATTTAGCCTCGACCGGATCCAGTATCTTTTTGACCGACTCGACAAGCGCGGTGATACCCGCATACATTACCAGCGCAGCGACCACCATGGCGCTTATGTACTCTATCCTGCCGTGTCCGAGCGGATGTTTTTTGTCAGGCTTCTTGCCGGCCAGCTTGGCTCCTATGATCGTTACTATCGATGAGAACGCGTCGGACAGGTTGTTGACAGCATCCAGCACTACCGCTATCGAATTCGACAGCACTCCGACCGCCGCCTTGAATGCCGCAAGCAGCACGTTGACGGCTATGCCGACCACGCTCGTCCTTACTATTACGGCCTCTCTGTTTGTCTGATTATTCATTTCCTCTTGTCCCAAAAGTTCTCGCTCACATCATCGAGCAGCGACCCTATCGCATCCAGAGCTTCTCTTCCTTTCTGTCTTATAGCCTCTCTTGTTTCGTATCCTGCCGTTATCGCATCGGTCAGAGCTTTATTGCGGACCGATCTTATAGACATATCTATCTCATCCGCCAGATCAGCGGCGCTCCCGGCCAGTTCCCTGCGGGCGTGATCTATGTCGCCTATGATCTGCATCAGCTCGCCATGTGACTGCATCAGGGATCCCCTGATCGGGTCCCTCCTGCCGTACACACCGCTCTTGTAATTGTCTATTACGACCTCGTATCTGTCGTATGCATGGGAGACTGCATCTTCCCAGGATATATACAGTTCATCTCCGGCGCCCTCGCCTACTCTCTTAATCGCCTCAGGCATAGCCATCAGATCTCTCAGCTTTGCGGCGAGCGAATGCGAATTCTCCTCTATAAGGAAGCCGTTCCTGCCGTCTGTGACTCCCTCCGACGCGCAGCTGTCCTTGATGATGACGGACGCGGTCCTGCTTGCGGCCGCCTCTCTCACCACAAGACCGTTGGTGTCAAAGGTAGACGGGAAGAGGAAGAGATCCGCGCGGCTGTACCACGCTCTTAAATGCTCTCTGTCTCTCACAGCGCCTGTGAATATGACCTTGCGATCGAGCCCCAGCTCGCTCGAGTACGCCCTGACCTCGGCCTCGTCTCCGCCGCCACCGACGAAGATCATCCTGAAGTCCGCATTCTCTCTATCGAGCTCTTTGAGGGCATCGAGTATGATGTGAAGGCCCTTGTACCACATGAGCCTTCCTATGAACAGGAAGCAAGGCACGCCCTCCGGCAGATCGTAGCCGCCGGTCACCTCGTGTACAAACTCTTCGGGCACCTCCTCGAGAGGCAGGTCGACGCCGTTTGGCATCACTATATACTCTCCCTCATAGCCTATGGAGCGGAGGTTCTCTCCGGCACCGCGGCTGACAGTCCAGATCTCGTCGCAGGCATTCACGTTATGCAAAAGAGCCTGAAGAGCTCCCTCTCTCAGCACCTCGCTTTTGACAGCGTTCGCTATGTCTATGTCGTACTTGGTATGCCATGTCAGGACGAGCGGAAGGTCGTTTGCCTCCGCCAGGCTCCTGGCAAGCAGGGCCGAAGTGACCGGGCAATGCGTGTGGAGGAGCTCCACCTTCTCTTCCTTTACGGCGGTAGCTGCCTCAGGTGAGAACGGATATCCCGTCACGTAGCCTATCAGCTTGCGGGTGTCTATGCTCGGATATCTGATTACCGGGAAGTCATAGATGCTGTCGTCGCTGCCCGGCATCTGAGGAGTAAGCACCACGGAATGCCCGTGCTCGGCCTCGATGTGCCTCGCGTAATTAACGACCGCATTGGCCACCCCGTCTATGATCGGCGGGAATGCATCATTGAGTAATGCTATTGTGTGTTTATCCATTCGTTTTGTCATACATAGTTATTGTACATCATAGTTAGAGGGTTTTAAAGGTGAAGGAGGCGGTCTGCTTTCATATCACTACGAGGCACGAGCCTGAGTAATGCAGACCGCCTATATAGACAATCGAGTAGGGGCTAACTCGTAGCCCCTCTCACACCACCGTACGTGCCGTTCGGCATACGGCGGTTCAACCCAAC
>SVCQ01000009.1 GCA_015058275.1 Clostridiales bacterium | reverse complement strand
GCCAGACTTAATGCAACAATGGAGTTTGCCAGATTTAATGCAACAAAAAGTGTGCATTTACTTTGGCAAGTGAAGGGGCAATTTCCTGAAATGTCTCCTTCGATGGTGTATAATTGTATGAAATAGTGAAGGCAGATAATGAAGCCGGTATGGCAAATAAGAGAAGGGGTAATGAAATGGCAGATATGGACAAAAGGTATGAAAATGACAGCTATTACAGTGAGATAGCACTGGATGATCTTGAAGCGATCAGCGGCGGCAGGGTTAAGACGGCGGGATACGCATCGGTCCTTGCGGCCATGAGGATCTTAAAGAAACAAGGAAAGACCAAGGAATACGCCAGGCAGATGATTATTGACAGCTGGAATGAGGGCTGCCCGTTTAAGGAGAAGTTTACAGACGGACTTGACGAGGATCTGGAGAACACACTGGCGTTCATCGACAGGAACTGGTAGGATCCTAAACGGACATCAGGGGACCGCTTAACAACAGCGGTTCCTTTTTTTGACAGAACTGCATATACAGATATGGTGACAAAAGCCGGAACATGAGGTATACTCTAATAGTTGATTCGCAGGTGTAGTTTAATGGCAAAACTTGAGCTTCCCAAGCTTACGTCGAGGGTTCGATTCCCTTCACCTGCTCCACGCTGAGCCCCCGAAAGGGGGCTCTTAGCGTGGAGCAAAGATAAGGAACGAACCCGAGACGTAAGCTTAATTGAAACCAGAGGGTTCGAATTCGGGCGGATGATGGATGGCCGCCCGAAAAACGGCAGTCAAGGCTGCCGCAGGCACCGCGCGCGGGCGAAGCGCCTTGACGGCCGGATATTCCCTTTCGAGACTTGTCCTGACGACTGGCGAGCGAATGCGAAGCCAGAGTCATGGAAAGTCCGATGCCAGACTTGCCCGAAGCGAAGCGAGGGTGCAAGTCACGGCCACCTGCTCCATAGATCGGACTCCGGAGACCATCTCCGGAGTCCTTTAATTTGCCCGGGTTCTTTGTCATCTGCCCTGGCGAGGAAATTTTTCAAAAAAATGCTAAAATCTGTGTAACGAAAATGAAATATCTCCGTCTAACCGATGAGATCAAATAAAGGAGTGCATTGATACGTGGAGAAGAACACCGCCGAAAAACTATATGAAGCGTTCTATATGAAGGTGTTTTTATATGTCATGACACTCACAGGAGACAGGAATGATGCCATGGATATCACACAAGAGACATTCCTCAGAGCGATATCCACATCAAAGGGGTTCAGAGGCGAGAGCGAGTGCTATACATGGCTCTGTGCAATCGCCAGGAACATCTTCATTGATGAGAAGCGACATTATTCGAGGCTGGAGGGGGAACCTACTGATGACATACCGGATACCGGAACTGACATTGAGAAAAAACTCGCAGATGCAGATTCCGCATACCGTATCCACTGTATCCTCCATGAAATGGAGGAGCCGTACAAGGAAGTGTTCCAGCTGAGAGTGTTCGGTGAATTGTCATTCAGACAAATCGGTTCTATCTTCGGAAAGACAGAAACCTGGGCCCGGGTAACGTATCATCGCGCCAGATTGAAAATCATAGAAAGGATGGATTGAAATGCAGTATGAATGTGAAATGATAGCAGACCTCCTGCCTCTGTACATAGACGGGGTCTGCAGTCCTGCGAGCAAACGGGCCGTTGAAGAGCATCTCGCCGAATGTCCGGACTGCAAAAATACTCTTGAAAAACTTAATAATATAACCATTGACAGTGAAATCGTAAAAGCGCGTGACGAGGTCATCGAGTCGCAGTCGCGTTTCTTCAAAAGAAAGAGCGCTCTCGCAGGCGCGATAGTCGCTGCATTATTTGCGATTCCCGTTTTGGTCTGCCTTATAGTAAACATCGCACACGGCAATGGACTTGGCTGGTTTTTCATAGTGCTGACCGCCATGATGATACCGGCATCTCTGATAGTGGTTCCTCTGATGGCTCCGGAGAACAGAATGCTGCACACAATGGTGTCATTTACTGTAAGCCTGGTGTTCCTTCTGGCAGCGTGCTGTATGTATAGTGGCGGAAGTTGGTTCTTTATAGCAGCTTCCGCGGTGCTGTTTGGTCTGACAGTATGCTTTGCGCCTTTCATAGTATTCCGGGAACCTGTCAGGGGATACGTAGAGGGGAAAAAGGGGCTGACGTTGATGACGGCATATACTATGACTTACATAGTTATGATTCTATGTATCGGATTCAGCAATCGTGTGCCTGGTTTCTTCAGAATGGCATTCGGGATCTCCGGACCGATGATCGTGATGGCATGGATCCTGTTCCTGATTATCAGATATCTGCCGGCAAACGGACTGATCAAAGCAGGCGTTTCAGTCGCGGCACTCAGCCTGTTTGGCTACTTCGCGACGGATATAATCTTTCTGCTGATAGGAAAGAGCGCACTATTATCTGGAACATATGAATATATTGACGTATCCTGGCCGGCGCTGGTGGCAGGACTGGCAACAGGAGCTGTTCTGGCAGCTGCTGGATTTATAACCGGCAGAAAAGGAGGAACTGACAATGAAGATATTTAGAACAATGCTTACAGTTGCTCTTGCTGCGGCGATGCTGATCTGCCTTAGCGGATGCGGTGTGAAACTGAACTACAATTATGATAATGCAGATAAATACATACCGGGAAATCGTGAGATAACGGAAAAAATCGAAAACATTGACATCGACTACGTGGCCGGAAATGTAACAGTTATGGGTGATAAAACGACTACGGTCACTGTTAAGGAGACATCAGAAACAGAAATTGATGACAAGCTCAAAGCCCATACCTGGGTCGATGGCAGCACACTGCATGTGAAGTATTGTGCGGCAGATAAAGGTCTTAGTATTAAGGACCTGGAAAAGTCTCTGGAGATCACGGTTCCTGCCGATGTTAAACTATCAGATCTGAGCATTGATGATTCCGCAGGTGATGTCAGTGTTGACTGCAGCGCTGAAAACTACTTTATAGATGCATCTGCCGGCGACATAACGATCGTCCAGCATGGAGAGAGCGATAAGATGGAGATTGATGATTCAGCAGGTGATGTGGAGGTGACAGCAGAAAGCATTGGAAAACTGAATGCTGACCTTAGCGCGGGCAGTCTGAAACTCAGTGCTGACAAAGCACCTGAAAAGTCAGAAATCAATGCATCCGCAGGAAATATCGAGATATATCTGCCGGAGAAGACCGATATGACATTGGAGGCAGATCTATCAGCCGGAGAATTCAACTCAGAGATACCGTTTACTAAGAAGGGTGATGCTTACATCTTTGGAAACGGTAAAAGCAAGATGGAAATAGATGCGAGCGCAGGAAATGTAAACATAAAAACGGCCGTAAAATGATAATGTCCAAGGTTCGATTCCCTTCACCTGCTCCATAAAAAATGAGCTGGCAGAGCCAGCTCGTTTTTTATGGAATATGAACGAAGGAATTGAACCCTCGACGTAAGCTTTTTTCGTGTCTTAAGAAAAACGTAAGAATTATGACAGCCTTTTCTTAATATGCGTGCGTTAAGCTATAATTGAGGTACGAAAGGAGTGCGTCATGAAAACTAACATATTGATCGTTGATGATGACAGGGAGATCGCCGAGGCGATAGCATTTTATCTGCGAAATGAAGGCTATGAACCGATGATCGCGCTTGACGGCATAGAAGCACTCAATCTTATACGCAGCACCCCTGTTAGCCTGATCATTATGGATGTCATGATGCCGGGCCTTGATGGCATTCAAACCACGCTGCGCATAAGGAAAGAACACAATATTCCTATAATCATGCTTTCCGCGAAATCTGAAGACTATGACAAGATCACCGGCCTCAACGTAGGTGCAGACGATTACATGACAAAGCCTTTCAATCCTCTGGAACTTACTGCAAGGGTCAGATCTCAGCTGAGGCGTTACAACCAGCTTGGCAGCGCGGCCGGAGCCGCAGCCTCAAAGCTGATCCGCTGCGGCGGACTCGTGATCGATGATGACGCAAAGACGGTGACCGTTGACGGAGAGCAGGTATCTCTGACTCCGCTCGAGTACGGCATACTGAAACTGCTGGCGTCGAACGCCGGCAGGGTGTTCAGCATCGATGAGATCTACGAAAAGGTCTGGAAAGAGGAGGCTTACAGTGCTGACAATACTGTTGCTGTCCATATTCGCAGGATACGTGAGAAGATAGAGATCGACCCGAAAGATCCGCGCTACCTCAAGGTTGTGTGGGGCGTAGGATACAAAGTAGAAAAGCAATAGAGGTCGAATATGGAAAACACAATTATAGAAAACAGAACTGCGAAGCGCGGCCTGTATGCACTGCTTGAGGTGCTTGCAGTGTCTGCCGGAACGCTCACAGCCATGCTGTGCGCGATCACATTCGGAGTCGCGAATCTGATGGATGTATCGCGATGGTCTGCAGAGAAACTTGAAGACATGGCTCCAGGTAGCTGGGCTGCTGAGTTTGCAAGCGGACATGCTCAGGCGGATTTCACAAGCAGATTCATGACTATCACTGTCATATGCGGATTGTTGGCTTTGGCTTCGGTCGTTGGCCTGTGTGTGCTGACCGGCAGATTCGCCAGGGATGAAGAGGGAAAGATAAAACTCAACTGGTTCGACAGGCTGTGGAGTGAACTCCATCTGGTGATCGGCTGCGCGTCGGCCACAGGTGCCGTGTTTGCTGCGATGCCTGTCGCGAGAATGATATCCTGCAGCAACAAGGTCGGCCCGTTCGATCTGTCAAAGGTATTCAGCCCTGTCGAAGCAGATGGTTACATGTTTGGCATTTCAAATGATGCCGTGTTCTGGTATTGCACCGCAGGCATCGCAGCATGTCTTGCCATTGTAGTCGTTTGCTTCATCACCCTTGTCAAAAAGCTGAAAGCGCATGAGCTTATCCACAGCTCACTCACGGGTAAGATCTTTGGTATGCTCGGCATTGGTGCGGCTTTTGCGGGCCGCGGAGTCGCAAAGGCAGGCAAAGGTCTGGCAAAAGCGGGACAGGACATTGCAGTGAGAAATAAAAGTGCAACAAGGCGTTTCACAATCCCGAATGATGAAGACCGCCGCGCAGCCCAGAAGCTGATAATCAAATATTCACTGATTGCGGTAGTGCTGATCGGACTTCCTGTATTCTTCATGATCATGTCGGGCGAATACGAATGGATGCTGTTCTGGGTACTTGTATCATTTGTGCTCGCTATAGTGCTTATAGTGCGAAAGGTCGGCAAACTTGCTGAGATCAGAGCGGGCGTCATAGAAGTCAAGTCAGGCAACCTGACTCATAAGATAAGCGTCAAAGAAGATGAAAACGGTCCAAAGACAGATCTAGACAAGCTGGCTTCGGACATCAATCACATTTCCGAGGCGACCAATGCGGCGGTACAGAACGAAATAAAGAATCAGCGTCTCAAGACAGATCTTATAAGCAATGTCTCACATGATCTCAAGACTCCGCTGACATCGATGGTCAGCTACCTGGACATCCTTGAGAAAGAGGGCCTTGACAGTCCGGATGCTCCGGCTCACCTCGCGATCGTAAAGGAAAAGACTGAACGACTTAAGACCCTGACGGAAGAACTCTTCGAAGCAGCCAAGGCATCGAGCGGCAACATACCTTGCGAGATAGAGGATATAGATGTTTCGGCGCTGATAGACCAGTCTCTTGCGGAGATGGGTGACCGCCTGGCAAAAAAGAAGCTGACAATTAAAAAGAATATAAGGACGGACAATACATTGGTGCGTGCAGATGGAAAGCTCCTGTACCGTGTATTCGAGAATCTGCTGAGCAATATAAGCAAATATGCGCTCGACAGAAGCCGTGTGTACATAGATGTCAGCGAAGCGTCGACAGCAAAAGATAAGCTCCTAGTGGAGGTCAAAAACATTTCTAAGGCAGAACTCAACATATCACCGGATGAGCTCATGGAGAGATTCACCCGGGGTGACAGCTCGCGCAATACTGAAGGCTCAGGCCTTGGCCTGGCCATCGCAAAGGATCTTACGACGCTTATGGGCGGAGTGTTTGAGATCAGCATTGACGGAGATATGTTCAAGGCGTCAGTCATGCTCGACCGGGCCTGAATATTATGGGAACTATGCGGGCAATCTGTATATCTGCTACATTACATGGGCTTTCGGATCAATCCGAGGCCTATTTTTTAAAGAAAAGTGTGAATAACAAGCAAAGTACGCCTAGAAAAATGCAAACAACAGGTTGATTTTTGCCTAGAAAAATGTAATATCGTATTATAGTTGTTTAAAAGGAGCTTTGAAATGTACAGAACTCTATATAATGACCTTCTTGAATGGAAAGACAGCAATGATAGAAAGCCGCTTGTTCTGTTTGGTGCAAGACAAACGGGAAAAACGTGGCTGCTCAAGGAATTTGGAACTAATGAATACAGTAATGTTGCCTATATCAACTGTGATAATAATCCGGTTATGGAAAATGCTTTCATTGACTATGATACGGAGAGACTTATTCGTGTGTTTTCAGCAGTCAGCAATGAGAGGATAGAAAAGGATAAAACCTTGATAGTGCTGGATGAAGTGCAGGAAATCCCGGCCGCATTGACATCGTTAAAGTATTTTTGCGAGCAGGAACCGGAATATCATATAGCTGTTGCCGGCAGTCTGCTTGGGCTAAGTGTACATTCCGGATCAGGATACCCTGTTGGCAAAACTGATGAGCTGACCATATATCCGATGAGCTTCAAGGAATTCATGATGGCCGGGGGATATGATGTGCTGCTTAATAATCTTGAAACTCACGAGTGGGATGAAATGAATACATATAAAGACAAGTTCATCGAACTCCTGCGACAATACTATTTCACAGGGGGTATGCCTGAGGTGGTTGAGTATTATTTCCGAACAAAGGACATACACGGTACAAGAAACATCCAAAACAGGATATTAAATGATTATGACCAGGATTTTTCAAAGCACATACCTGCAGCGACTCTTGCCAAGGTGAGACTGGTTTATAATTCCATACCATCACAGCTTGCTAAGGAAAACAAGAAGTTTATTTATGGAGCAATCAAAAAAGGAGGAAGGGCGAAGGAGTTTGAAGACGCTATTCAATGGCTTGTTAATGCCGGCTTAATATATCGGGTAGCTAGGATCAAGAAAATAGAAATGCCTGTAAAATTCTATGAGGAATACGAATCGTTCAAACTGTTTCTCAGTGATCTTGGACTGCTTGGTGCAATGAGCAATGTGCCGGCAAGTCAGATACTTGTTGGTGACAATGTATTCTCAGAGTATAAAGGGGCATTTACTGAACAATATGTTGCACAGCAAATCAAAACTGAAGGAATCGTTCCGTATTATTATACAAATGCGAATTCTACGATGGAGATAGACTTTGTTATTCAGAAGGAAGAAGTTCACCCTATAGAAGTTAAGGCAGAAGAGAATCTCAGATCTAAAAGCCTCAAAACAGTTATAGAGAATAATCCGGAACTAACCGGATGGAGATTCTCAATGTCAGGATACCGGAATCAGGACTGGCTCATCAATATTCCGTTGCCTTTGATACAAGAATGGATCAAAGCGGCAAAGTAGTTTTGCATATCTCAGGCAATTGGAGGATTTGAAACCGATTTCTGGAGGAAATAATGAGTAGTGGTTATGAAATAGCAAAAGAAAAAGATATAAGGGAATTGTTTGATCTGCAGCTGAGAGCATTCGAGAGTGAAGCTGAAATGATAGGCAGCAGGAATGTGCCCGCTCTGATGGAGTCCCTCGAAGAAAACCGGGCGGATTTCAGGAACTGGACGGTGCTTGTAAAGCGCAATGATGAGGGCAGGATCATCGGGGCTGTGAGGTTCAGAGAAGAAGGCAATCATATCGAGATCGGCCGCGTCATGGTTGCACAGGAATACAGGAACCGCGGTGTTGCGATCGGTCTGATGACTGCAGTCGAAGAACTTACGCAGGCAAAAACATTCGAACTGTACACCTGCACTAAAAGCTATATCAATATAAACCTGTATGAGAAACTCGGTTACCGAATATACAAGGAAGAGCAGGGGGACAGAGATCTGTCATTTGCATATATGAGAAAAACTATTGGCTAGATTGACATCTTCAAATTGACCGAGGAGAACTATCATGGCTATGAAGAGACTCATAATAGAATTCGGACAGGGCGGAGCAAATCCTGAAGGCATTGCCCTGAACGGCAAGCCAAGGACTGAGATAACGATTGCTATCGTTGCACTGACTGTGTATGTAGATGTATAGGCAATCCGCATTATCATGAGTGAGAAGAACAAATTGTTGTATGAATTGATGCTGCGGAAAGGATATCCTGAAGAATTCTCCAGGCTGATTTGTGCTGAGATGAATACCGATTTTACTGCGGAGAAAATGATGCATTATGTCTCCGGACCGAAGAAGCGGCTCGAAGATGTTGCAGACGAGATGGTCGCGATCAAGGATCTCAGAGACAGACTGGTCAACAAGCATATTTCAGAACATGCAAATAGAAGCATCAATAATCTTTACAGGAACATCAACGAAGAATGAAAGATCCCTGCCGGGCTGTTGCCTGCGGCAGGGATCTTTCGTTATGCGTGACTGTGATTATGGCTTTTTTAAGCTGCTTTGATAGGGCTGTTTACTCTGATCCTTGCGATGCTGATATCATCAAGAAGGATCTCGATAGGCTTCGATTCGCTCATGAGACCGAGGATCTGTGTGGACTCTGTATCTGCGTAACAGGTGATTACAGTCCATTCTGTCTCCAGCTCAAACTCGAGCATGCCGCTGTCTCTGCTGATGATCCTTACCTTGTAATTCTCATTGTCCCTGATGCCTGCCTCAGCGGCTGCCTTTGTAATGATTGTATAGATCGTTGTGAAGCTCTTATCCATTTCACTTTCCTCCTTTGTTTTGGGATTATTTTATCCTGCAAGCTCCGGCTCAGATCGCCGGTGCTCTGCTTTCATCTGATGGTTGCAGTATAGACCCCAATATTAAGAGAATTATTAGAAACGGATCTCTTTTGGAAATATTTTTTGCGGTTTTATAAACGGCTTTCGTCTAATTGAATTCTTAGAATTATAAGGTAAAATTATTGTAAAAATCGAAGGAGACGACCATATAAAATGAGGATCCTTGTAGTAGAAGACGAAAAAAACATGAACCGTCTCATCAGCGAGGCGATGAAAGATGAAAAGTACAGCGTCGACAGCTGCTTTGACGGGCGGGAAGCTCTGGACTACGCACTGGCGGTGGATTACGACGTGATAATACTCGATGTCAACCTGCCGAAGATGGACGGCTTTACCGTAGTTGAGAAGTTGAGGGCCGAAGGCTGTGTTTCACCGGTGCTCTTTCTTACCGCAAGAGACAGCATAGCCGACAAGGTCACGGGACTTGGAGCCGGCGGGGACTATTACCTTACCAAGCCTTTCAGCTTTGATGAGCTTCGTGCCGTAGTAAAGGTGATGGCGCGCAAGTACACCGGCAACAAAACCGACGAGTATTCCATAGCGGATCTGACGGTCGACACTTCTGCCAGGACGGTAGTCCGCGCGGGAGAGACTATTGAGCTTACATCAAAGGAATTTGCCTTGCTCGAGTACCTGATCCGGAACCGCGGAGTGGTGCTTTCGCGGGAGATGATAGAAGACAATCTCTGGAACTTTGACTATGAGGGCGGGACGAATGTGGTCGATGTATATATCGGATATCTCCGCCGCAAGATAGATAAAGGCTTTGACAAAAAGCTCATCCACACAGTGAGGGGGACCGGATGGGTCCTCAGAGAGGATGATTGATAATGTCTGCAAAACTCAGACTGGCCCTGTGGGTCACATTCATGGTGCTGCTGGTATCGATCATGGTACTTGTGTTTGTGCTGGTAATAAACAGACACAGTCTGCCGGAGGACCCGGCGGCATATCTTGTTGATGTCGTGATAGACAATGCAAATGACGTTGAGTATGACAGGGGAACCTTTGAATGGGACGACATGACAGTTTATAAACGAGGCGTTTATTGCTCCTTTTATAATACTGACGGGGAGCTTCTGCTCTCGGCAAACAAGGAGGACATGGATTTCTCATCTGAACCGTTCACTGCGAACCGGATAAGGACAGTAGTAAGCGGCGGGCGCGAATTCTATCTGTATGACACCTATGTGGACATGGAGGTATCGGGGCTCTGGATAAGAGGCGTGACGCTGACTGACAGTCATCAGGGGATCACCGACATAATACTCCGTCTTACTATGGTGATGCTTCCGGTAATACTGATCATTACATTCCTTGGCGCGCTCTGGATCTCATCGCGCACGTTCAGGCCGATCGAAAAGATCGTCGAAACAGCGAATTCGATCAATGATGCTGACGATCTTACAGACAGGATAAACCTGAAAGGAGGCCCTAAGGAAATGAGGCAGCTTGCGGGATCCTTCGACAGGATGTTTGAGAGGCTCGAGAAGCTGTTTGAAGCCGAGCGCCAGTTTACTTCAGATGCATCACACGAACTCAGGACTCCTACATCTGTTATACTCGCTGAATGCGATCACGCGAAGCGCAAGGACAGGACGGTCGAAGAATACCTTGAATCGATAGGGCACATAGAGGCGCAGGGGCAGCGCATGTCAGTCCTCATAGAAGAATTACTTGGAATCACGAGGCTGCAGCAGGGAACAGAAAAGTATCCGCTGAGAAAAGGCGACTTCAGTGAGTTCGTCAGCCTTACAACAGAAGGCTTCGTTCCGCAGGATGACAGAGGGATAAGGCTCGAGACGGATATCGAAGACGGGATCACATGCAGCTTCAACGCGTCACTTATTTCGCGCGCCATATATAACCTTCTCCAGAATGCGTATAAATACGGCAGCCAAAACGGATTCGTAAAACTGTCGCTTGCGAAGGACGGGGAGATGGCTGTTTTAAGTGTAAAGGACAATGGGACAGGGATCGCTCCGGAAGATCACGAAAAGATATGGCAGAGGTTCTGGCAGGCAGATCCTTCCCGGGGAGAGAACGGCAGCAGCGGCCTGGGCCTGGCCATGGTAAAAGAGATCGCTGAGTTTCACGGAGGGAGTGTGTCAGTAGATAGTGCCCCGGGAAAGGGAAGTACATTCTTGCTGCGTATTCCACTTGAGGAAAATGATCAATAATCGGAACATTTCCGGCGGAGTTTTGTTTTGTGCCTGGAGGTCTGATGACAGGAAACGCAGTTGTCTTTGTGGTATAATCAATCGGATAATTTTTTGATCTGAAAAGAAAGGGGATTGAGATTATGAAGATCACAGGATTTTGCCCGATCATCATTACGAGAGATCCGGAGAGCGCTGTAAAGCTGTTTGAGGATCTGGGCTTTGAGAAACGTCACACCAAAACGGACATCGAAGACGGGGCGAACACAAACTATGCCATGAAGGATGCAAACGGCAACCGCATCAATATCGCAAGCTCGGAGACTATCCCGAGGGACATGTCCGCAGTCACGATCAATGTTGATGATTTCCGTGAGGCATATGACTTTCTGATTGCACACGGATTCACTGATCCGCGCGGGGAGAAGGTCACAGAGACAAGTTCGTCCCGTGCTACGATGCTGTTCTCGCCGTCGGGATTCCCGGTACATATTTCGGAGCACATAACTGAATAAAGAACTTGTTGCGAGGTGTTAAAAATGTACAAGATAGTCAGAAGGAAGGCCCTGAGACCGACCGTCACCCAGCTGGAGATCGAAGCTCCTCTGGTGGCGCGCAAGGCCAAGCCGGGTCAGTTCATTATCCTGAGAGTTGATGAAGAGGGAGAGAGGATCCCTCTGACAGTAGCAGGCGTCAACCCTGAGGAGGGTACGGTAAAGATCATCTTCCAGGTGGTCGGCGCCACTACCGAGCTTCTCAACCACGTCCCTGAGGGAGGATACATCCAGGACTTCGTGGGTCCGCTCGGCAATCCTACCGAGACCGAGGGCATCAAAAAGGTCTGCATCGTAGGCGGCGGTGTAGGCTGCGCCATCGCGATGCCTGTGGCTCAGGAATTCCACAGACTGGGCGCTGATGTTACAAGCATCATCGGCTTCAGGAGCGAGGATCTTGTGATACTTGAGGAGGAGTTCAATGAGTGCTCGGACAAGCTCATCGTGATGACCGACGACGGATCGTACGGACGCGAGGGCAACGTCACGATCCCGCTCAGGGAGATGCTGGCGGGCGGCGAGAAGTTCGACATGATCATCACCATAGGACCGCTGATCATGATGAAATTCGTCACTCTGACGGCCAAGGAATTCAACGCTCCGATCACGGTCTCGATGAGCCCGATCATGATAGACGGCACGGGCATGTGCGGCGGCTGCAGGCTGACTCTCAACACTGAGGAAGGCCCTAAGATGAAGTTCGCATGCGTAGACGGCCCGGACTTCAACGGATACGAGGTCGACTTCGACGAGGCGATCTCGAGAGGCCGCATGTACTTCGACTATGAGAGGCACATGCACGAAGAGACCTGCAATCTGTTCAGGATGGCAGACAAGGCGTAGGAAAGGGGGAACGAAAATGGCACTTGATCCTAAAAAACATGAAATGCCTGCACAGGACCCTCAGGCCCGCGCTCACAATTTCGACGAGGTAGCGCTCGGCTACACCGAGGAGATCGCTCTTGCGGAGGCCCAGAGATGCCTCAACTGCAAGAACAAACCTTGCGTGCAGGGCTGCCCGGTCAACGTCAACATCCCTGACTTCATCATGAAGGCCAGGGAGGGTGACTGGGAAGGCGCATACAAGATCATAAACGAGACATCGACACTTCCGGCGGTATGCGGACGCGTCTGCCCGCAGGAGACCCAGTGCGAGGCCAAGTGCACTATGGGCGTCAAGTTCGAGCCTGTAGGCATCGGACGTCTTGAGAGATTCGTTGCCGACTGGCACAACGAGCACGCACAGGAGAAGGCTGTAGCTCCGAAGAGCAACGGCCACAAGGTAGCCGTGGTAGGTTCAGGCCCGTCCGGACTCACCTGCGCAGGCGACCTTGCGAAGAAGGGATACAAGGTATCCGTATTTGAAGCTCTCCATACTGCAGGCGGAGTTCTGGTATACGGCATCCCTGAGTTCAGGCTTCCGAAGGACATCGTGGCCAGAGAGGTAGAGGGACTCAAGGATCTCGGCGTTGACATCGAGACCAACGTCATCATCGGCAAGACCCTGACTGTAGACGAACTCTTTGACGAGATGGGCTTCGAGGCTGTATTCATCGGGTCGGGAGCCGGACTTCCGAGCTTCATGAACATCCCGGGCGAGTCGCTCAAGGGCGTATACTCGGCCAACGAGTACCTCACAAGGTCCAACCTCATGAAGGCCTTCAGGGACGATCCTAAGACTCCTATCATGAAGGGCGGCAAGGTCGCTGTAGTAGGCGGCGGCAATGTAGCCATGGACGCTGCACGTACAGCTCTGAGGCTCGGAGCAGAGAAGGTCTACATCGTCTACAGGAGATCGATGGAGGAGCTCCCGGCAAGAGCCGAAGAGGTCGAGCACGCCAAAGAGGAGGGCATCGACTTCAGACTTCTCAACAACCCGGTGGAGATTCTCGGATACAACAATCCTGATGATCCGAGAGATCCGAAGAACGGCTGCGTGACAGGCATACGCTGCATCAAGATGGAGCTCGGAGAGCCTGACGCATCCGGCAGGAGGAGACCTGTACCTATCGAGGGCAGCGAGTTCGAGCTCGACGTGGACGCTGTCATCATGGCTATAGGCACGAGCCCTAACCCGCTTATCAAGAACACCACAAAGGGCCTTGAGGTCAACAAGCGCGGCGGCATCGTCGTAAACGAAGACGGACTCACGAGCCGTGAGGCCGTGTATGCCGGCGGAGACGCCGTCACCGGAGCTGCCACCGTCATCTCGGCCATGGGCGCCGGCAAACTCGCCGCCGCGTCCATCGACGAATATCTGAGCGGCAAATAACAAATTCAGACAGTAAAGGAGACGCAAAATGAAGAAGTCTAGTTTATCGATCATAGCTGTTATGCTGATGGCTGTCCTTGTGACAGGGCTCTGCGCATGCAATAAGGTCAATCTTTCCGGCGATGTAAAGGACGACAAGCACATGGAGATCGTCGCTGACGGGGCTGCCAAGGGTGACTATATAGTGTCCGGTGGCCTTGTGGTCGAGGATGGCGAGCAGATCGTGATGGATTATGCCCTCGAAAAGGGCAAGATCGAGCTGGCCTTTATAAAGGAGACCGAGGAGCAGAGCTCTGAGGAGCTGCCTGATACGGACGCGGAGCCTGAGCTTAAGACAGAGGTCAGCGGAACTGCCGGCGGCTCCGGCGTGGTGCCGAGCGGCACATACATGGTCAAGGTGACATGCACGGAGAAGGCCAAGGGCACTGTAAATCTCAGTGTAGAGCCTTTCGGTGAGTAATCGTCCCGGGGAGCTGCGATGGGTTATTACGAAGAACTGCCATCGATAGATATAAACGAGCATCTCGAGGATATGGAGAAGCTCGGCAATGTGGTCCTGGTGGACGTGCGGACTCCCGAGGAGTACAGGGAGGGACATGTGCCCGGAGCCATCAACATAGAGGCAAAGCGCTGCGGACGAAGCGGGCGCTCCTATGTCGAGAGCATTCTGCCGGACAAGACGGCCCGTATATACATGTACTGCTACAGCGGTGCGAGGAGCGGCATGACGGCTGCCTTCCTGCGTCAGATGGGATACGACAGGGCCGAGAACATCGGCGGATACGAGGGATATACAGGACCTGTAGCGACCGGTCAGGTATGAGAATTAAAACAAGAATCACAAGCCAATGTATGTTAAAGTAGACCTACGTTGTTTTGAGGGGGACAACATCCCCCTATTATTTTGGAAATGAGGAACGACCAAATGAATTTATTTCAGAAGTGGATGAACATCAGCCTCGTACTGAGGATTTTCATCGGCCTCGTCATCGGAGCTATCCTGGGGCTTCTCGTCCCGCAGATGACATGGATCTCCATTTTCGGTGACGTTTTCGTCGGAGCTCTCAAGGGCATCGCGCCTATCCTGGTATTTGTGCTGGTAACATCATCCATTGCCAACGCAAAGGGCGGAAGCGCAGACAGATTCAAGACAGTTATCTTCCTGTACATGCTCAGTACTCTCATCGCTGCATTCGTTGCAGTATGCATGAACTTCACATTCCGTGTCAAAGTTCCGCTGACGGGTATCGAGAATGCCGCAGAGGATCTGACTCCTCCGGGATCGCTGTTTGAGGTCCTCAAGAATCTCTGCATGAGCTTCGTTGCCAACCCTATCGATGCCATTGCAAGCGCCAACTACATCGCTATCCTGTTCTGGGCGGTTATCGTGGGCCTCGCTCTCAAAAAGGCAAACGATACTACAAAGACCTTCTTTAGAGACCTCGCTGACGCGCTCTCGGTGGCAGTACGCTGGATCATCAACTGCGCTCCGTTCGGTATCATGGGTCTTGTATTCAATGCCGTATCGACAAGCGGACTCGCTATCTTCAAGAATTACGGACAGCTGGTCGCACTGCTTGTCTGCACAATGCTCCTGACATCGCTGGGCATCAACGCTCTCATCGTAGCCATCGTGCTCAAGCGCAACCCGTATCCGCTCATGTGGTACTGCATCAAGAGAAGTGCCCTGACAGCCTTCTTCACAAGAAGCTCGGCTGCCAACATCCCTGTCAACATGGAGCTCTGCAAGGATCTCGGGCTTGACGAGGACATGTACTCCGTTTCGATCCCTCTCGGATCGACCATCAACATGGACGGAGCTGCGGTCACCATCACTACTCTCACACTGGTAGCCTGCTGGACAACAGGCGTGAATGTAACATTCCCGATGGCTATCCTTCTGAGTATCGTGGCTACACTCTCCGCATGCGGAACTTCCGGAGTTGCAGGCGGCTCGCTGCTGCTCGTACCTCTCGGATGCTCGATGTTCGGTATCCCTACAGACATCGCAATGCAGATGGTAGGTATCGGATTCATCATCAGCGTTATCCAGGACTCTGTAGAGACAGCACTGAACTCCTCCGGAGACGCGATCTTTACGGCTACCGCGGAGTTCTACTCCTGGAAGAAGGAGGGCAGAGAGATCCCTACTACTTTCGGAAAAAAGGAAACTGCATAAGGCTGATACAAAACAAGCAACCAAAAAGGCGGCATCACATGATTGATGCCGTCTTTTGTGTATATCTGTTATCTGCTACTCATCGTCGGCCATGAGCATGTTGATGCTCTGGGCGATGCGCCTGCCTGTCGGAGTGGCCGCGATGCCTCCGGCGGCAGTCTCCTTCAGTTCAGGGTCCATGCTGGCGCCGACGCTCTGCATCGCATCGACGACCTCGTCGAACGGGATGCGGCTCCTTATGCCTGCCATCGCGAGGTCGCAGGAGAGCAGTGCATTTGCAGCACCGATCGCGTTCCTCTTGATGCACGGGCACTCGACCAGGCCTGCGACCGGGTCGCATACAAGGCCCATGCAGTTCTTGATCGCGATTGCGGCGGCCGTCAGGCTCACCTCGGGGTCTGCACCGAGGAGTTCGCACATGGCTGCAGCCGCCATGGCGGCTGCAGTGCCCGTCTCGGCCTGGCATCCGCCTGATGCACCGGCTATGCTGGCGTTCTCGGCTATGAGAGCTCCGACTGCACCTGCGGTGAAAAGAGCCATGCACAGATCATCGTCAGAGAAACCTTTTTGGTGACCGGCGCATTCGATCAGGACAGCCGGGAGTATCCCGCTGGCTCCTGCGGTAGGGGCGGCAACTATCCTGCCCATAGCGGCGTTGGTCTCGACGACCGCCATAGAGGCGGCAATTACCCTGGCCATGTCTACGCCCATGCAGCTCTGAGGAGCGTAGCCCATTATCAGGGCGGCATCACCTCCGGACATGACACCGTGCTGATGCTCGAGGGGATTGAGACCCTCCTCTATCGACTCCTTCATGACCGTGAGGTGGTGCATCATCTCGGCGATGACTTCCTCGCGGCTCCTCTCGCTGTGGATCATTTCGTTTTGCAGCATTATCTCTGCAATGCTGACGTTATCCTCGCTGCACAGGCGGCAGAGCTCATCGCCTTTGTGGAAACTGTATGTCTTCATATGATCACTATCCTCCTGAGCTCAGGCAGCAGACCCTGTATGAGGTCTGCGATCTTGTCAGAGACCGGCTCATCCGTCTCTATCACCATGCATGCGCCCATGCGCTTTGACTGACGGAACACTCTCATGAATGCTATGTTGATGTCGTTTTTGGCCAGTACGGTCGAGGTCATCTGGACTATGCCCGGCTTGTCGTCGTACATGAGTATTATGGTCGGGTAATTGCAATGGAAGGACACTTCCATGCCGTCGAGCTCGATCACATTTATATTGCCTCCGCCGACGGAAGCGGCCGCGAGGCTGACTGTCTGACCGTTTGTCCCCGTGACCGTGATCCGGGCTGTGTTCGGGTGAGGAGCCTCATCCTCTGAGAATTCAAATTCATACTCAAGACCGCGCTCCTTTGCGATCTCGAACGAATCCCTGAGGCGCTCATCATCCTGGTCGAAGCCGAGAAGGCCGCCCAGCAGCGCCTTGTCCGTACCGTGCCCCCGGCCTGTTGTGGCAAAGGACTCATACAGAGTGATATGGGCCCTGGCGACTTCTCCTCCGGCCATGCGGCAGGCAACCTTGCCTATCCTGGCAGCGCCTGCTGTGTGAGAACTCGACGGGCCTATCATGTCAGGCCCGATTATATCGAATACATTGAATGTCTTCATAAATGATCTCCGCTACTTCTTCCTGTGTTCACGCACGCTCTTTGCCAGCAGATATTCTATCTGACCGTTGATCGATCTGAAATCGTCATCGGCCCATCTGGCTATCTCGGTCCAGAGCGATTCGGGCAGACGCAGCACTATCTGCTTGCGCTGCTCATCTCTGCTTCCGGGATTAACCCGGCCTGTATTCTCTCCGGTCATAGCTTATCTCCGTTATATCAATATACCGATCCGCTGTTGACTATCGGCTGAGCGTCCTTGTTGCCGCAGAGCACTACGAGCAGGTTGGATACCATCTGAGCCTTGCGCTCCTGATCGAGCTCGACTATCTCCTCATCGCTTAGCTTGTCGATGGCCATCTTGACCATGCTGACTGCGCCGTCAACGATCTTGGCGCGGGCGGCGATGATGGCAGAAGCCTGCTGCCTCTGGAGCATGGCTGCGGCGATCTCCTCGGCGTATGCGATGTGAGTGATGCGAACCTCCTCGATCACAAGTCCCGCAAAGGCGACCTTCTCGGCGAGCTCGACCTGCATCTTTTCGGCGATCTCCTGCGAGCTTCCGCGAAGCGTCTGCTCGGCCTTGCCGGAGGTATCCTCCTCGAGACCGTCATCGAATACATCGTAAGGATAGAGCCTTGCCATGTTCCTGATGGTCGAGTCCGTCTGGATGGAGAGGAACTCGGTGTAATTCTCGACATTGAATACCGCCTTGGTCGGATCCTCAACGTGCCAGAGCACTACGGCTCCGATGATGATCGGGTTGCCGAGAGCGTCGTTGACCTTTTGGGTCCCGTTGTCGAGCGTGGAACGCTTGAGCGACACTGTCTTTTTGACCCTGCTCGCGCCTGTTTTGGTGTTCTTGCGGCTGGTGATTTCGGTGCTGTCAGTCGCGAGGCTGGACGCGGCCTGAGCGTCATAGGCAGGGTTGTTGTATCTGGCGAACGGGTTCACAAAGAAGTATCCCGGCTTGACGATAGTGCCGTAGTACTTGCCGAAGAGTGTCAGGACGAGTGCCTCGTTAGGTCTGACGCTCCTGAGTCCGCCAAAGAGAAAGGGCAGTACAAAGCAGAGTATGATCGAGAGCATTATGCGGATGCCGCCGCCTCTCCATGATGTGGCTCCGCTGATGAACAGAACAGGTACCATCAGACAGAGGAACAAAAGTATGACCAGCACGAGCACTCCGTTCGGCGGATTTATTATCTTTTGTTCGACCGGCATCGATCTTGTGTTGTTATCTTCCATTGCTGCTACCTCCCGTTAATGGTGATATCAATATGATATCAAAAATATATCAGAATGATAGAACGCAGTCAATTGAATTGCGCCATAGAGAGGCTGCAACCTTGTATCTCAAAAAAACATAAAGCAGGTCCCAAAGGTATGGACAGAACGGTTACAAAACGGTTATAATCCCGACAAAAGAGTTACAAAACGGTTACACTAAATAACAGGCATGATCATTTTGCAGCATGGGGGACAGCAACGATGACAAACAAAAGACGCAGACATTTTTATAACGCGGCAGCCGGTATCACGAGGATATTGCTCGTGATGCTGTTATCCCTGGCTATTGCCATCCCGGCTGGTGCGACTTCTATGTACGGATACGCAAATGACGAAGCGCAGGAGGCTTCCGCTGAGCAGACGCAGCCTGCGGATACACAGTCATCCGGGACTCAGGCGTCATCGCAGCCTGATCCGCAGCCGTCTCAGCAGGTCACGGCCCCGGACATCACGCCGGGGTCATCCGGAGGACAGACAGGTGCAGCCGGAGACAATAATGATGACAGCAACGATGCCGGTCAGGACAATGGAGGCAGCGGCGGCAATGCAGACAATAGCATCGGTGACGGCAGTGAAGCCGATGCATCCGGCGATCCACAGGAAGGCGGTCAGGACATCGTAAAACAGGAGGCGGATGCAAGCGGCACGAATGATGCGGGTTTCGTGATGAACGCAATCTCTTCGGGCATAGAGGAGGAGACTCCGGATAAAGCGGAGGATACAGCTAAGCAGCGCAGCAGATCCGTCAGCAGGATATGGCTCGACCCTTCGAGGGGCAGCGATGACAACGACGGAGAGAGCTCCGGATCGGCCCTTAAGAGCTTTGAGAGGGTAGCAGAGCTCCTCAAGCTCAACATGGACATAGTCGAGGTCATAGCGATGAGCGCGATCAGGGGAGAGGGCGAGATGAGCCTCCCTGACGGAGTCGTTCTCAAAAGGAACGAGGGCTTTACCGGAAGCATGATCATAGTAGACAGGGACAAAAGCCTGACCCTCAGGAATATCACCATAGACGGCAAGGAAGGCAGCGATAGAGCTGATTCCATGATCAGAGTCAACGGCACCTTGGTGATGGAGGAGGGCACGACGCTTCAGAACAACGTCAATACCGACAACTGGTATAAAGAGGGCGGCGGGGTCTACGTAGCTTCCGGAGGCAATTTCATAATGAACGGCGGCAGGATAGTCGGATGCCAGTCCGGCTTCGGCGGAGGCGTAGGCGTATTCGGTATCTTTGAGATGAACGGCGGCGAGATAAGCGGCAATACAGCTGCTCATAAGTCGGGCAAAAAGGAGGATTCTTCAGGCGGAGGCGTAGGGATAGGCAACAACGGGATCATGTACATGAACGGCGGCGAGATAAGCGGCAATACAGCCACGCACTTCGGCGGCGGTATATCCCTCGGCGACTATTATGTAAGATATGTTGAAAAGGCCTACCCTAAACTGTATATGAACGGCGGCCGCATCGCAGGCAATACTTCGGGGAACTGCGGAGGAGGCATATTCGTACAGGCCAACGGCTATGCGAGAGTCAGCAGGGGCATCATCGAGGGCAACAGATCAAGAAGCGGCCTTTACGGAGGCGGAGCTGTTTATGTCAACGGCGGATTCCAGAGCATCGGATATCGCAACGGACTCCTTGAGCTGACCGACGTAGAGATAAGCGGAAATCACTCGGGCCATTACGGCGGCGCTCTGGCGGCCTGCCCTACCAGCAACTCGAGGATATACATGAAGGACGGCAGCGTGATCTACGGTAACTACGATTACCGTGGCAACGCGGATGAGATCTATGCGGAATACAGATTCGGCAGAGGGATGCTGACCATCGGCGACAGGCTGCTGAACGGCACAGCGTATCACTGGCTGAATTCAAACGGCGATGAGGTCAGCTACGACGCGCTCACGAATTCCTCAGGCCTGAGACTTCACAACGATCTGACTTCAGATGATGAGAATGTAAGAGACTCTCAGCAGTACGTAAAGGTCAGGATCACCGGCAACTCATCTGCGCTGAACGGCGGCGGCATAGGCTCAAACGGCGATGTCATAATCGGACAGACGCCGGGCGAGAAGGTAAGTGTCAGGGCCTCCAAGATCTGGGAGGATGACAGTAACGGAGCGGACTTCGGATCAATAAAGGTCTGGCTCGTCAGAGATGTCAACGGTCACAAAGAGAGGCTGACATACCAGCAGCTCAGGAGGAACAGCGATGGCACATGGACAGATGTCGTGTTCACAGGGCTCCCGGCGAGAGATCCTATAACAGATGAACTGATCGAATATTCGGTCGAGGAGGAGATGCCTGACGGATCTGAGAATTACCGCAGTATCGTGAGCATGATCGGCGGAGCGTACGGAGTGATAGACTTTGAGATAATCAATTCGACCATGCGCCGCAATCTGACCATCGTCAAGAACGTCGAGAGAAACGCCGACGGAAGCGATAATTATCTCACAGATGAGGAGTTCGAGTTCATCATCAGACTCCTGGATGAGGAAGGCGCGGATGTCGAGGGCGAGTTCGAGACGGTCGATCAGGACGGTAAAGCAGATATCATCATATTTAAAGACGGGACCGCGGTGATAGTGCTCAAGGCCGGGCACAGACTGACCATCAAGAACCTTAAGACAGGTTACACATATACGGTAACTGAGAAGGAAGGCAGATACACAACAAAGGTCAACGGTATCGACGGTAATACCTTTGAGGGCGTGATCGAGGACGACAGCGTAGTGCTTTTTACAAATACCCCTCTTCCGCCAACGGAGACGAGCGTACTCGGAGCTTACGAGGATGACCGCTCCAAGGGCGATGTCAGGACCGCAGTCCTCAGCAAAGGTGTCGACACCGGCGACAGCAATGCGCTTATCTTTCTTATCGTCATATCGCTGCTTGCCGCAGCAGGTATCGCAGCGATACTGGCGGGGCGCAGACCATAGCTATTCGGGATGAAGTTCAAAGCAGATACTCGAGTCTTCGAATAGAAATCCCCCATATAAAACAGGAGGCGTGATGCCTCCTGTTTTATATATGGTGAATCACTTCGACCATATCCCCCAATATATCACCTCTTACGAGGAGAATACCTCTGCCCAGTAGGTGACGCCGTTGTATGTACACGAGGCGATACCTACTTTTCTGAAATTCCTGCGGAGCATGTTCTTGCGGTGCCCCGGTGATGCGAACCACTCTGCGGATACCTGCTCGCAGCTGGTCTGTCCTCTTGCTATGTTCTCGCCCTTGGCCTTATGACCCTTGATGAGGCTGAGTCCGGACTTCCCGTTAGGACGCGTATGGGAGAACTGTCCTGTCATGGCCATCTCCTCGGCGCGAACCCGGGCTATGGCCTCGAGCTTGCTGTCTCTCTTTAACATCCTGAGCTTCTTGCTCTTTTTCCTTACATGCAGATTATGCTCCATACGGTAAGCATTAACAAGACAGTATGCAACGCCGGTGTCCTGGAATGCCACAGTTGCGGCGAAGGACTTTGTGTATGCTGCAGATGCGGCTATGACCGAAAGTGCTGTCAGCATGACTACAAGGCTTCTCAATGCGGTCCTGATCTTCATGACAAATACCTCCTCATATTATATTCAGGTGATATATCCGGGGGTGGATGTTTCATTCTGTGAGTAGAGTATATAAATCGCCGGGACACAAAAGAGTTAGGAAAGGGATACAAGAGGGTTACGGCAGGGGGACACAAAGGTTACAAATCCATGTTTTTTTGTGTTTTTAGTGTTTTGAGGCCTGAAACGGCGGCTGCTGTATTTCAAAACCGGGCAGTTTCGGTTATAATAGGGTTACAGATATTCAACACAGATCAACAGGTGCGTAATATGATCAGAGTATTAGTAGTAGACGACGAAAAGCTCATAAGAGACGGGGCCGCAAGGATCATAGCAGGCTGCATACCGGGTGCGGACATGGTGGTCTGCGGGGCTCCTTCGGAGGCTCTCGCTGAAGTCGAAAAGCGTCCGTTCGATATCGCGTTTCTGGATGTAGAGATGCCGGGGATGAACGGTGTGGAGCTGGCCAGGCGCATCAAGGAGATCGCGCCGGATACCAACATAATATTCTCGACGGCATATCCTCAGTATGCGGGCGATGCCTTTGCCCTGCACGCAAGCGGGTACATCACCAAACCTCTCAACAGAGACAAGGTGCTCGCGGAGCTCGGCGACCTGAGACATCCCGTCGATTCCGATGACAGAGGCCTCAGGGTCCAGGCCTTCGGCAATTTTGAGGTCTTCTATGACGGCAAGCCTCTGCGCTTCAGATACGCCAAGACCAAGGAGCTCCTCGCGTATCTCATCGACCGCAACTGCGCGGTGGTGGATATAGGCGAGATCCGGGCCACGCTCTGGGATGATGATGTGGACCGCACCAGCTATATCAAGCAGCTGCGCAAAGACCTCCTGGATACCTTTAGGGAGATAGGAGCCGAGGACGCTATCGTTGTGATGCGCGGAGGCATCGGAGTCATACCTGCAAAGTTCAAATGCGACTTCTTTGATTACCTCGCGGGCGATGCAAAGGGCATCAGCTCTTATCACGGCGAATACATGCAGCAGTACAGCTGGTCTGAGGCGACTCACGGCAGTCTGGAATCGAGAGAGAAACATGATTGATGTGACCATACACGCTGTAAATATAGCAGTGCTCAGCTTCTGCAGCCTGGAGGCCTTTATCATGATGGTCAGCTTCCGGGGAGAGACGCTGCATTACCGCGCCTCGAGGATATTCTTTGCCAAGCTTGTCGTGGCCTTCTTTACTCTTAGCTGCTATACGGTCAGCATCATACATGAACCGCGCGGACGGGACTTCCTGGATGCCGTCATGCTCTCGATCGCCTACGTCGGGGTATATGTGATCTATGCGCTTTATGTGCTGTATCTCAAGGCTCAGGTGGACAAGTTTACTGACGCCGTGCCGGTACCGTACTGGGTGCCTTACTTCACCCTCGTAGTCGCCATCATCGGCTCGCTTGTGTGGATACTATCGATATTCAGTGATGAGTTCTCCGCATACAGGTATGCTAACAGTGTGATCCCGATAGAGATCGGCCAGATAGGAGGGCTGATCCTCATACTGACTTCGTTCATAATTATCATCAGGCACTACAGGACACTCGGTCTAAGGCATTCGCTCATACTGAGCTCGATGCCGGTGCTGCTCGCCATTGCGACATTCGCGCAGCCTTATGCCCACGGGGTGGACCTGCTGTATCCGGCCATAATGCTCGAGTTCCTGATAGTCTATACGCAGCATCATCTCGATGTTGAGATACGCCTCAAAAAAGACGAGAACGCTGAGATCAGGACCCGCCTCAATATGGCTACCGGCAGGATGAAGCCGCATTACCTTTACAATGTGCTCACGACGATATATTATCTCTGCGAGACTGATCCCCAAAAGGCCCAGAATGCCATAGGGACGTTCTCCGAATACCTGAGGAGCACTCTCGAGACCATGGAGAAGCAGGAACTGGTGAGCTTCTCATGGGAGCTTGCCGAGATAAGGAATTACCTGACACTTGAGAAGCTCAGATTCGGCGACAGGCTCACCGTTGAATTCGATACGGAGTACGTGGACTTCCTGGTTCCGCCGCTCTCGATACAGCCTCTTGTGGAGAACGCGGTCAAGCACGGCATCTCGCCAAAGGAGGATGGCGGCACGGTGAGGATAGTCTCACGCAAGCTGATGGACGGAGGAGCCCAGATACGCGTGATAGATAACGGCGTGGGCTTTGATGTCGATGATCTCAAAGAAATGGGTGTGACCCATGAGGGGCTTGCGAATGTAAGGGAGCGTATACGGCTCGAGGTCGGCGGTGATGTGACCGTCACAAGCTCGCCGGGCAGGATGACAACTGTCGTGGTGACGATAAGACCGGACGAAAAAGGGAAGCGGTAAGGCAGGATGCAGGAGATATTTATAGATTCATTGATGGATACCATAAAGGATACGGCGACTTTGTTGCCGTTTCTTTTCGTTACATATCTTGCGATGGAGTGGCTCGAGCGAAGGACCGAGGATCAGTCCGTCGCCCTGCTCTCGAGTGTCGGCAGATTCGGACACCTGCTGGGAGCCGGCATAGGACTCATACCGCAGTGCGGCTTCTCGGCCGCTGCCTCCAGCCTTTATTCGGGCGGGGTCATCAGCGTCGGTGTGCTGATCTCGGTATTCCTGTCCACATCCGATGAGATGGTACCTATATTCCTCTCGTCATCTGTCGCGGCTTCGACGATAGGCAGGATACTGCTGGCCAAGTTCATCATCGCTCTTGTGAGCGGTATACTGATCGATGCTCTGGACAGGACCATAGGCAGGCTCGTTCACGCCGACAAGCACATACACGATCTATGCGAGCGCGACCGCTGCGGCTGCGAGGATGAGGAGGGAGGCATACTGCGCTCCGCTCTGATCCACACTCTCAAGATCACGGCATTCATATTCATCATCTCGCTCGTACTGAGCCTGCTGGTAGGCTTCATGGGTAGAGACGCCATGGCGTCCGCAATGGCGGGAAGTCCGGTCATGGGCACTATCCTCTGCGGGCTGATAGGACTCATACCTAACTGCGCGGCATCGGTAGCGATCACCCAGATGTATCTGGAGGGGCTCTTGAGCGCGGGCCAGCTGATGGCCGGGCTTTTGGTAGGAGCCGGAGTCGGACTGCTGGTACTGGTGAGGACCAACAATCATCAT
Organism: Clostridiales bacterium; assembly: GCA_015058275.1. Classification (GTDB taxonomy): domain Bacteria; phylum Bacillota; class Clostridia; order Peptostreptococcales; family Anaerovoracaceae; genus Crickella. Next base: position 50,179 of record SVCQ01000009.1, on the reverse strand, counting down.
AAGGAGAACGCCGCGATCATAGCGGCGCTGCTGGTGTTGGGCGTCGCGTGGGGCCTTGTTATAGACGCGGTAGGTATCACATGGTAAGGAACAACTACTTCATCATAAATAAAAAAGCGCGTATCTTTAGCGATATAAAGTTCGCGGGAGACAATATAGTCTTTGTCGATGAGGCCGGCAAGGTGCTGGACTTCGGAGTCCTGCCTCTGGCGGGCAGCGTCTATGCGATCATGAGCTGCGACGCGGTCAGGCTGCTGATGCTCATCACCGACAGACAGGACATGCACAACGTCATCGGCATCTTTTGGAAGGACGAAGGCGAGTACGAGACCCGGTCCCGAGAGATAGGCGACAGAGCCGGCATGAAGATCTACCGGCAGGACCTCAGGATAAGCAGCTATGCCTGGTCGGTAGCCGAGAAGCTCGACAGCGGTGTCAGGCTCAGGGTGACGGATGCTGTCGACAAGTCGGACATGATCACATGCCCGGAGTGCGGCATGCTCAATCCGAAGGGGACGCCTTACTGCCTCGAATGCGGAGAGGACTTGTCCTGACGGCCCAAATAGTTTAGAATGTGTGAATGTGCAAACAGGTACAAAAAACAACGAAAAGAGTGTAAAGATGGCAGAGACTAAAGAAACCAAAAAAGAAACCCAAAAGGCAGCTGAGAAGGAGCCTAAAAAGGCAGCCGATAAGGAAACAAAGAGAGAAACCAAAAAGGCAGCCGAAAAGGAGCCTAAAAAGGCAGCCAAGAAGGACGAGACTGCAAAGGTCAAGGCCGAGGAGCCTAAAGCTGCGACTGAAGTAAAAGAAGAAGTCAAAGAGGAAGCAAAGCAGCTCTCTTCTACTGAGAATAACAGAAAGAAAAAAGCAGAGCGCAGAGAAGCCAAGGCAGCCCGCAAGGCAGCCAACATGGTCGAAGAGAAGAAGAGAAGACCTAACAACGCGCTCATCGCACTTCTCATCTTCGGAGTGGTCTTCGGCATGTTCGCCTTCATCGGCGGATACAACTACTACCAGAAGGCCGAGTCCATTGAGAAGTACATGGAAGACAACGGCATGACCGAGTCGTACAAGAACTTCCAGATGGACGAGTATACGACAGCTTCCGTCAAGGCTGAGGGCAATACGATCAAGATGGTCCTCAAGATAGCAGAGGATGCACCTGAAGAGGCCGTCAAGGCCTATGAGGATGAGCCTGGCAAGGAAGAACTCAAGAACATGGGAGCATACCTGCTGACATCCATGAAGCCTGAGACAAGAGGCTTCACAGGAGAGGTCAGGATGCTGGTCAAGCAGGGCGACAAAAAGATCAACTACGTCAAGATGTCGTACCGCGAGGCCAAGAAGTTCGTAAAGGACGCTCAGAAGAAGGCCGAGAAGGAAGCCGAGGAGGAAAAAGCCAAAGAGCAGCAGGCAGGGTCTGATGAGAGTGCTGAGTCAGAGGATGCAGCGGCAGATGCTTCCGCAGAGACTGCGGCAGACACATCAGCTGAGACTGCAGCAGAGGGCTCGACTGAGACCGGCGAATAGGACATAAAGTTCCGGACGATACATGGCAAATATACGCATGCTGACGCGGCGTATATTTGCCGTTTTTTATTGCCGCCAAGCCCGGGGCAAATAAAAACGGCAGATGCGGTGTGTCGCATCTGCCGGAATGTATCGTCCGGATGACTACTGGACCGTGAAGCGGTATCCGAGGCCGCGTACGGTGATCAGGTACTTTGGATTCGAAGGGTCGTCTTCGATCTTTTGTCTGAGACGGTTGACGTATACCATGATGGCGTTCTCGTCGATGATGGTCTCGCCCCAGATGACGCTGTAGATCATGTCCTTGGAGAAAATGTGGTCTACGTTGTCGATAAAGAGCTTGATCATGGAGTTCTCTTTGGCCGACAGAGGGATCTCGACGTCGTTTTTGTAGAACCTCAGTGTCGAAGTGTTATACGTGAACGGACCCGCCTCGATTATATTGCTGCGGCTCTGCGGCGAACTCTCGCGGCTCCTCCTGATGAGGGCCTTGGCCTTGGCTACCAGAGTGACCGGGTTGAACGGCTTGATGATGTAGTCATCTGCGCCGATCTCAAGACCGTAGAGTGCGTCCTGATCCTCCTTGCGGCCGCTTACCACCATAACAGGTGTGGTGAGGCCTTTGGCTCTGATGCGCTGTATGACCTCGAAGCCGTTGATGCCTCTCATATTGATGTCCAGCAGGATCAGGTCGTATTTATTGACTTCGAGAAGCTCGAGCGCGGCTTCTCCGCTGATGGCGAGGTCGTTTTCGATGCCGTTGCTCTTGAGAGCCTTGTGGAGCATCGTCAGGATCGCTTTGTCGTCATCAACTACCAGGACTTTGTCTGCCATTGTATCCTCCTTGATTACGGTGGGGTCTCTTTACCCAATACATGTACTATATTAACATACTTGAGCCACAATATGTAGGTTTTTGTCGTTCTTCGTGGTAGAATGTGCATTGATGACCTGAGCGTGCAAGGTCAGGCATCCCGGAGGTATAAGTATTGAAAAAGAGAGCTTCCAAAAGAGAACTTTTATACATAACGGCCCTTGTTGTGGCGGTCGCTCTCATAGCAGTGGGAGTATATAACGTGTGGCGCTCCTTTCAGAGATTCGACGGCAGCATACTCGCCGAAAAGGACACCCAGTTCTACAGCCTGATGAGGTCGGACGATATCAATATCGAGAACTCCATCAATTCCTTTGTGAGAGAGGCTGAGACATTCCTCTCCCGCGACAGGCTCAAAAACGAGATCAAGGCCTGGAAGTCCGGCGGAGACAAATCCGGTCTTACCGAATTCATAGGGAACAATACGCTCAAGGCCAATCCTATATACGCCGATCTCATCGTCAAAAAGAAGGACAAGATCGCCGTATCAGCCGCGGGCAATACATCATACAATTTCATCACAGGAGGAGACGTCAACAGCATGCGCCTTGTTCAGGATGATCGGGGCAAGTACTACCTCGCTTACGAATACGACGGTGGCGGCAATATAAGCTACGACGCTCTCATAGACATCGGCAGTCTGTATATGACGGCTGTCGGGACCAATCCGGAGAGGGAGGTAATGCTGATCGACAGCACCTCAAGCGTGATGGTGACGGCCGGAGCTGACGGAGTCATCGTGGCGCCTGTCAGCGCTGAGACCGACAAAAAGACCGCCGATTGCAGGGACTACCTGGTCAGCTGCCAGCAGGCAAATATCGCTGACGGCATGTCCTTCAAACTGACCGACAGCGAGGGCAGGGACTACACAGCGAGGATGGTAGTGCTTCCGAGCGGCAGCACAGTCAACGGGGAGTTTGCCATGGGCATCATGGCGGATTACGAGGAGGCGATCGCGCCTTCCCGCAAGGCGGCCGAGGAGATCCTCATCTACGGCGGCATGGCCATGATAGGCGTCCTGGGTCTCATACTCATGCTCATTTTCTTAAGGCGCAGCAACGCCACTACTTCGGCCGAGCTCGAAGTCCTCAAAAAGAAGAACGAAGCCATGGAGGAGATCAACCGCAAGATGCAGGCTCTGACCCACCACCAGAGGCTCGAGACCATCGGTACGATGACAGCAAGCATCGCACACGACTTCAACAACCTGCTGACCCCGATCATGGGATACAGCATCATGACCATGGAGATGCTGCCGGCTGACGCCACGGATCTCCAGGAGAACCTCCTCGAGGTATACAACGCCTCGGTCAAGGCCAAGGACATAGTCTCGAGGCTCGCCGAGCTGACCAAAAAGGGCAAGGAGGAGAACTACGTCGACGTAGAGGTCGATGAGGTCATCCAGAGCGCACTCAAGGTGACTCTGCCGTCCAAGCCGAAGAACGTCGAGGTCAAGGCGAACTTCGATGCCAAGGACGTGCTCATAAGGGCGGACCGCACACAGATATCCCAGCTGGTAATGAACATAGTCCTCAACGCATACGATGCGATGAGGGACGAGGGAGGCTCCATCATGGTGTCGACCCGCAAGGCCGGAGAGGAAGTCGTCATGAGGTTCAAGGATACGGGCTGCGGCATGGACGCCGAGACCGTCACCAAGATATTCGATCCGTTCTACACGACCAAGGAGTCCGGCAAGGGCACCGGCCTCGGGCTTGCCATATGCGCCCAGATCGTGGAGACCCACGGCGGCAGGATATACGTAGACTCAGAGCCGGGCAAGGGCACTGAATTCAGGATATCCCTGCCGGTCGCAGGAGCGGACATGGAGACGCCTGCGTGGGGCCCGAACGGCGAAGGCAAATTCGACACAAAACGCTACAGCGCCAACCTCTTCAGGAAGGAACTCGCTCGCGCCGAAGCCGAGCAGAAGCAGCTTGAAGAAGAGAGCAAAAAGTAACGCCCGAAACAAGTCCGAAAGAACAAAAATAAGACCAAAATCGTCACCCATTATCCGTGTATATTGTGATACAATATACACGGATTTTTTCGGCATCGCCGAACATCAAAAAAGCACTATATTTTTACTGAAAGGAATTCAAGACATGATCATTCTGGTAGTAAACACAGGAAGCTCTTCGCTCAAGTATCAGCTCATCGACATGGACGGTGAGAAGGTGCTCGCAAAGGGACTTTGCGAGAGGATCGGCGAAGACGGTCACATGAATTACAAGACCGATGAGGGCACTGTATTCGACAAGGACATCGCACTCCCTGATCACGGAGTAGCCATGCAGCTCGTAATAGATGCTCTCACAGACAAGGAGCACGGAGTTATCTCCAGCATGGACGAGATCGGCGCTGTAGGTCACAGGATCGTACAGGGCGGATATCTCTTTGACAAGTCCGAGCTCATCACAGACGAGGTCGAGAAGGGCATCGAAGAGCTCTGCACACTCGGACCTCTCCACAACCCGCCTGCACTGGTTGGTATCAGAGCCTGCAAACAGGTGCTGCCTAACACACCGGGCGTCGTTGTATTCGACACTACATTCCACAGGACCATGGCTGACGAGTGCAAGTACTACGCCATCCCTTGGGAATACGCCGAGAAGTATCATGTCCAGAGATACGGAGCTCACGGCACAAGCCACCGCTATGTAGCTGAGAGATGCGCTGAGCTCATGGGCAAGCCTGCAGAGGAACTCAACATCATCACATGCCACCTCGGTAACGGATCATCCATCAGCGCCGTCAAGGGCGGCAAGTGCTACGACACTTCGATGGGCCTCACGCCGCTCGAGGGACTCGTAATGGGTACACGCTGCGGATCTATCGACCCTACAGTAGTCAGCTTCATCTATGAGCAGACAGGCATGCCGGTCAAGGAGATCACCGACATGATGACAAAGAAGTCCGGACTCCTCGCTATCTCCGAGATCTCGGGTGACTGCAGAGACATCTGCGAGGCAGAGGCCAAGGGCAACAAAAAGGCTCACATCGCAAGAGAGATGCTGCTCAGATCCGTCAGGAGATTCATCGGAGCATACGCTGCGGAGCTCGGTCATGTTGACGCCATGGTATTCACAGCCGGCATCGGCGAGAACGACATCGAGCTGAGAGAAAAGGTAACAGACTATCTCGGATTCATGGGCGTTACCATCGACAAAGAGAAGAACAACTGCAGAGGCAAGGAAGTCGAGATCACAGGCAAGGATTCCAAGGTCCGCGTCTTCATCATCCCGACTCAGGAAGAGCTGATGATTGCACGCGACACGAAGGCTATAGTAGAGGCTCTGTAAGATCCTTCGACTCGGCCTGCGGCCTCGCTCAGGATGACATGTCATTCTGAGGAGCGAAGCGACGAAGAATCTCAAAGAGATCCTTCGCTGCGCTCAGGATGACGCTCTTAACAACGGAAATAATTATTTCACCATATAATTATTTTAAAAGTACTTTTAACTTAATTCTATTCACACAAATCTTTTGTAAAGAGGAGATGAAAAAATGAAGAGAGAATTCAAAACCATGGACGGCAACAACGCTGCTGCTCATGTCTCCTACGCGTTTACAGAGGTATCGGGTATCTACCCTATCACTCCGTCTTCGCCAATGGCAGACTATGTAGACCAGTGGGCTGCTGCCGGACGCAAGAACATCTTCGGATCTACTGTACAGGTAGTCGAGATGGAGTCTGAAGCAGGTGCTGCAGGTGCAGTACACGGTTCCCTCGGTGCAGGCGCGCTGACAACTACTTACACTGCTTCCCAGGGACTCCTCCTGATGATCCCTAACATGTACAAGATCGCAGGAGAACTCCTTCCTGCAGTATTCCATGTTTCGGCACGTACGGTTTCGACACATGCACTGAACATCTTCGGTGACCACTCCGACGTATACGCATGCCGCCAGACAGGATTCGCGATGCTGGCTGAGGGCAGCGTTCAGGAAGTTATGGACCTCGCTCCTGTAGCTCACCTTGCAGCTATCGAAGGCAGAGTTCCTTTCCTCAACTTCTTCGACGGATTCAGAACATCCCACGAGATCCAGAAGGTCGCAGTATGGGATTACGAAGACCTTAAGGAAATGTGCAACATGGACGCTGTCAAGGCATTCCGTGATGCATGCCTCAACCCTGAGCATCCTCATCTGAGAGGTTCTCACGAGAACGGCGACGTATTCTTCCAGCACAGAGAAGCGTGCAACAAGTACTATGACGCTATTCCGGAAGTAGTCGAAAAGTACATGGGTAAGATCAACGACAAGCTGGGAACAAACTATCAGCTGTTCAATTACTACGGCGCTCCTGATGCGGACAGAGTCATCATCGCTATGGGCTCCATCTGCGACGTTGCTGAGGAAGTTATCGACTACCTCAACGCCAAGGGCGAGAAGGTCGGTCTCATCAAGGTAAGACTGTACAGACCGTTCAGAGCAGACAAGCTGATCGCAGCACTGCCTAAGACAGCAAAGAAGGTCGCTGTTCTTGACAGAACAAAAGAGCCTGGTTCACTCGGTGAGCCTCTCTACCTCGACGTAATGACAGCATTCGCTGAGGCTGGAATGAGCGACGTTAAGGTTATCGGCGGACGTTACGGACTCGGTTCGAAGGATACTCCTCCGGCATCCGTATTCGCTGTTTATGACGAGCTTGCAAAGGCTGAGCCTAAGAAGAGATTCACTATCGGCATCGTAGATGACGTTACAAACCTCTCGCTCGAAGAGAAGCCTGCTCCGATCACTGCTCCTGCAGGAACGATCGAGTGCAAGTTCTGGGGTCTTGGCGGCGACGGAACAGTCGGAGCCAACAAGAACTCCATCAAGATCATCGGAGACCACACTGACAAGTACGTTCAGGCTTACTTCCAGTATGACTCCAAGAAGACAGGCGGCGTTACTATTTCTCACCTGAGATTCGGTGACTCCCCGATCAAGTCTTCGTACTACATCAACAAGGCTGACTTCGTAGCATGCCACAACCCTTCGTACATCGACAAGGGATTCAAGATCGTTCAGGACGTTAAGCCGGGCGGAATCTTCCTGATCAACTGCCAGTGGAAGCCTGAAGAAGTAGGCCAGCACCTCGACGCAGCAGCCAAGAAGTACATCGCTGAGAACAACATCCAGCTGTACATCATCGATGCTATCGACCTCTGCGCTAAGATCGGAATGGGCAAGAGGACAAACACTACTCTCCAGTCCGCATTCTTCTCACTCGCTGAGGTACTGCCGAAGGCAGATGCCATCAAGTACATGAAGGACGCTGCAACAAAGTCCTACCTCAAGAAGGGCCAGGATGTAGTAGACATGAACCACAAGGCTATCGACGCCGGTGCTGACGCTCTCGTCAAGATCGACGTTCCTGCTGAGTGGGCTAACCCTGAAGCAGACCCTGCAAAGGCTGCTCTCGAAGGTCCTGAGGCTCTGGTTACACAGGTCAAGAACATCCTGCTGCCTATCGACAACATGGATGGAGACAGCCTGCCTGTATCTGCATTCCTGCCGCACGTTGACGGTGAGTGGGAGCTCGGAGCATCCGCTTACGAGAAGAGAGGCGTTGCTGTTATGGTTCCTGAGTGGGACGGCACAAAGTGCGCACAGTGCAACAGATGCGCATTCGTCTGCCCGCACGCTACAATCAGACCATACCTGCTTGACGATGCTGAGATGAAGGCCGCTCCGGAAGGATTCAAGGCTGTTGATCACAAGCTCAGCAAGGGCGAGTTCAAGTACGGCCTCGCTGTATCCCCGCTCGACTGCATGGGATGCGGAGTATGCGTAACAGTTTGCCCGACACAGTCGCTGACAATGAAGCCGCTTGAGGAGCAGCTCCCGGAGCAGGAGAACTTCAACTACGCTGTAAAGAAGGTTTCCGTCAAGAAGGACTTCGCTGATAACACCAACGTTATCAAGTCGCAGTTCAAGACTCCTCTCCTCGAGTTCTCGGGTTCATGCGCAGGATGTGCCGAGACTTCGTATGCAAGGCTGATCACTCAGCTCTGCGGAGACCACACATACATTTCGAACGCAACAGGATGCTCGTCCATCTGGGGCGGCCCTGGAGCAACTGCACCTTACACAACAAACGAATGCGGACAGGGTCCTGCATGGTGCAACTCCCTCTTCGAGGACAACGCTGAGCACGGTCTCGGTATGAGAATGGCTGTCAAAGCCAGAAGAGCCAAGATCAAGGCTGACGTTGAGGCTCTGGTAGAGGCAGGAGTACCTGCAGAGGTCAAGGAAGCTGCTGAGGCTTGGTACGCTGTATTCAATGATCCTGTCGCTTCGAGAGAGGCCGGCGACAAGCTCGCTGCAGCACTCGAGAAGGCAGGCATCGGCAAAGAGATCGTTGAGCGCAAAGACCTCCTCGGCGAGAAGACCGTATGGATCTTCGGCGGAGACGGCTGGGCTTACGATATCGGTTACGGCGGACTCGACCACGTACTCGCAAGCGGCGAGAACGTAAACGTAATGGTATTCGATACAGAGGTTTACTCCAACACAGGCGGACAGGCTTCCAAGGCTTCCAACATCGGACAGGTTGCACAGTTCGCAGCAGCCGGTAAGGCTATCGAAAAGAAGTCGCTGTCTCAGATCGCTATGGCTTACGGCTATGTATACGTAGCTCAGGTAGCTATGGGAGCAGACCCTAATCAGACTCTGAAGGCAATGAACGAAGCTATCGCTTACGACGGACCTTCCCTCATCATCGGCTACTCGCCATGCGAGATGCACTCCATCAAGGGCGGCATGATGAACTGCCAGATGGAGATGAAGAAGGCTGTAGAGTGCGGTTACTGGAACCTCTTCAGATTCAACCCTGCCAACAAGGCAGAAGGCAAGAACCCGTTCACACTGGACAGCAAGGTACCTGCAGGCGGATATCAGGACTTCCTGAAGAACGAAGCACGTTACAACAGACTGACCAGAGAGAATCCGGAGAGAGCAGAGAAGCTCTTCGCAGAGAACGAGGCAGCTGCAATGGCACGTTACGACAAGCTCGTCAAGTTCGTAGACTTCTACGCACCAGAGGCAAAATAATAGTCGCAGCGTAACATAACGCAAACCTATAGAGGCGGTCTTCGGACCGCCTCTTTGCTTGCGCAAAAGCTCCGTCCGGGATTTCCGCTATGTACTGGGCAAATCGGTAATTCGGCTCTAACGTGTCGGATGGTTTTATATAATACTATAAATAGGGTAAGAGGGTATCCGCAAGTGCTTTACGCAGAGATACCAGGAGCCACTATGGAGAGAATTATGGATACGAAGCTTAAACGCATTTTGATACACGTCTTTGTGACGCTGTTGTTTTACTGTGCGGTTTTCGGCATTTCGTCAATTGGAACAGATGCTGCATCAGGAAAGATACAGATCGTCGGTACGCCTACTGTTTATGTTCAGTCCGGATGCGACAGGATCGTCAGCATACAAGTAAAGAACACAACCAATACTGAGCTGAAGGGTGTTACACTTGCGCAGGGTTTCTCATCGATGGATGACTACAACAAATACATCAGGGGTGAGAAGTACAATTATACTGACGGAAGCTCAGATCAGAAAACTACAGGCCCGGACGGATACGAAACTGAATGGTATCGCTTCCAGTCATATTTTGAGAAGTCTGGATATGAGGCTGTGAATGCAGTATGGGACAGTGATGAAGAAGGCTATACGATCGCTGCAAATAAAACAGCCACTCTCTGGTTCAAAGTCAATTCAGAATACGAAAACCCGGCCAACTATAACGAATGGATACGTCTGGGTGATATTCACACGGAATACTATAATAATTTCTTCCCTGTGCCTGTAGTGGATGAAGATTATTCCGGACAACTCAATGTGGCTGTTAATGTCTACAATCCATCCGGCGCGGCTATCAGGCTCGGAACGAGTTCTGATCATGGCGGCTCGATCTCTGCTCTTACAAACGGCAGCACGATCAACTTCGGGAGCATATCTTTAACAGATACATCCAAGCTCAAGGCCGAGAAGACATATTATGTAAGGAATATAAGCACAGGCTATAACGGCAACATTGCGGTTGATGAACATGGCGCCAGTACGGACATCCGTGTGGATCTGTCTGTCGAAAACGATACTAAAACCATTGGCAGCGGACTTATTGATTACCCGTTCGGATGCAATACCAGTAAGTGGGCACCTCTTCCGGCAGCCCCGATGTCTGCCGGAAGTTTCCAGTGCGCGACGGCAGGAGTAACAATTGATGCGACCAACTATGTAGAAGGTACATACACCGGCAAATTGACCCTTGCAACCAATCCTCATGGGGTGAAAGTGAATGGAGGATCCGTTAATAACAAGGGAGAATATACATGGCCTGTCAAGGTCACACTGACAGGAACTAACCCGAGGATCCCTATAGCTCCGACTAATGTTGCGGCAACTCCGGGAAACGGTCAGGTCGAACTGAGCTGGAAGGCTGCAGCAGATGCAGAACCGGGACGGACTTACTGGGTGTTCAGACGTGAAGGTTCGGAAAGCAATTCGGCAAATCTTAATAAAGCATCATTCAACTGGGACGATTACGAAGAGATCGGAAGCGATACTCCTGATGATGAGGGGAATTGCTTCTTCATCGATGGAAACGCTGTAAACGGCAAGACATATACTTATCTGATTATCGGGGGCAGCCCTTTGCAGGCATATCCTGCACTCAGCAAAGCGGTCAGACCTTTGTCCAGCCTTACCACAAAGATCCTGGGACCTGAGGTCAATTGCGATGAACAGTCGGGCGGTGTTCTTGTTGAGTGGAGCATGAACGGAAACTACGGCGGAGATGACAATGATGGATCATCTCTGGTCGATCATTTCAATGTCTACCGTGACGGAGTACTGGTCGCACAGATAAAACAGGATTCATTCGTAGAGAATAACTCCTATGGTTATGTAGAAGATCCGGTTACCGGTATTGTAAGTTATCAGATAACAGGCTCATCATACAGCTGGGAGACTTTTGTAGAAACCCCTATCACTTATCAGGACTACACGTGGAACGTTTCGTGCGTATCAAAGAGCGGTGTGGAGGGCCACTGGTCTGAGAGCATCCAGGGACGCGGTTTCAGTGACAGCAAGTGTGTCATATCAGGCCACAATGCGGTTGTGAGCTTTGATTACGATGATAACAGGCTCGTCAATACTGCATCTCTCAAGGTTGAGACGTATTACAGCCCGGAAAAAGTCGAGTACTGGCGTGCCGTGGGAAAATCGGCGCCTGATACGACAGGGGCTCCATTCTACCAGAAGACGGATACGAAGTATGATGTCGAAACCGAACTGATCGATAAAAGCATCGTCGGGGGAGAGACTTACACGTATGCGGCGCGGGTGACTGACACCGAAGGTAATGTCAGCGATATATATACGTTCAGTATCAAAGTCCCTAATAAATCGGACTGGTGCTATGAGCCATATTCAAGTACAGAAGTCAGCTGGAGTATCGTCGACGGTAAAAAAGCAAAACTGAAATGGTATGCTGATGATTCATATGATGATGAGGGATCGTTTTACTATCGAGGTACATACTATGTCTATTGTGACGGTAAAAAAATCCAGACATTCGGGGTGGGAGACAGCGATTACGGAGCCTTCAGTTATACCCACGATCCGGGCACGGATGGCACACATGTGTACCGCATAGATAAAGACATAAACGGACTCTATATTCAAGGCAGAGAATTTACGTTTGTGCGCAACACAACAAAGGTCAATGAGGATGATCTCCTCAAAGCACCGAGTGCTCCTATTCTGGATGTGAGAGTTTCGGAAGGTAACCCTGTACTGTACTGGGCAGCAACGGATAAAGGCGGGGCTGTCGAGGGCTATCACATTTACCGTAAAGATGCAGGGCAGTTTGTGAACGGAAGATATGAATACTCGCCTAATCCATGGTCGAGCTCTTATAAAAGATACTGGAACAATAAACGCTACATAACGATACAGGATAAGGATGCCTCTACTCTTGTGGATAAATACGGGGCATACATGGGCGACGAAAAGTACGGAGAGCTATACGGAGTCTCCTGGGCTGAGGACAGCTGTCCTCATGAATACTGGATCACTGCATATAACCGGGCAGGCGAGAGCGCGCCTTCCAAGGTAGTCACATTTGATTTCCAGGGAGAACATGGCGATGATACGGCAAATCCACCGGCGAGTAATGATGAGTATAAGCCGGGAACACCGATTGTCAAAAAAGTGTGGGTCGACTGGAACGATACCTCTGACAGACACTCAGACTGGGATACGGATATTGACGGCAAGGTCCATGTAGCGTGGGAAGACGCCGCATCGAGTACCGGCAGTATCAACAGCTGGACTGTTATCCTCAACGGCCTGAGGAACACATATGATGACCTTGATTTATACGGCTGGGAGGCCGCGATGTATTCCGGTGCAAAGAACGGTACGGCCGATTGCTCACCGTTCAAGAACGTTGCTGCCGGTCATGGTGATAACGCAGACTATGGCAGGACTGTCACAGCCAGTGTAAAAGCCGTTAACAGTGCCGGAAGCACTACTTCTGCTTCGTTCGGGCCAACGACCATATACAGCTTCCCTCGCTTCCGCGTCAACGGCGGCAACGGATATGCCAAACTGGAATGGACAGACCTGTTCAAGGAGAGCTCGAATGTTACCGTCAGTAAGTGGAAGATCATGAGAAAGAGAGAGTCCGCAAGCTGGCAGACGGTAACGACATTGGATGCATCCGATGTGCATTATGAGAAGAAAAACGGTACAGAAATAAGCGACTCAAATGGTACAAAGCATTACGCATGGAAGGATAAGAATGTAAGCAATGGATGGAAGTATGAGTATAAGGTCGTCGCGGTTTGCAGTGACGGTGTTGAACGCTCCAGCGTTTTGCGTGAAGTAACGCCTGCAAAGACCTCAGCGGCGGAGGCTCCGGGTGCCCCTCAGAAGCTGGGTTATGAGGTCGTAAACGGCGAGGTCATCCTCACCTGGGATCCGCCTGCAACAGGCGAGGCTCAGTATTATAAGCTCGTTTACGGAGAAGTTGAAGGCGATAACGTCGACTGGAATGGCGGCGGATGGGTCCATGCACCGTCTACAAGCATGGTTTGGAGCTATATGAGCCCTGGCACATACCGGTTCAGTGTGTATGCGTACAGCTATATAAACGGAGACAGCGTGCCGAAAACGGATATACACGCAGATAATCTGGATGAAATGTATCCGAATCACTCGAATATAGTCGAAGTAACGCTTACTCAGGAAGATATAGACAAGCTGGCTGATGAATATCCGGGCGATATAGAACTGACAGCGACGGCCGGAGACAGTCAGGTAACTCTTAACTGGAACAAAGTCGAGAGGGCAACTAATTATGAACTGAGGCGGTATATCGTTGGCGATGATGACGACGATTTCGGTTCTGTTTCGCTTCCGGCATCTGTTACAACATATACTGATCTCTCTGCCATGGCAGGAGTCCGCTATGAATACAGGCTGTATGCTTGTAATTTCCGGGGAGATGTATATGAAAGTGTAGTAGCTGTCCCATCCGGAACGTCCAAAGATCAGACCATTGCCGGTGAGGTTGCTAAACTTATATCTGATCTGCCTAAACCTGCAAGTGTGGCCATAGGAGATAAGGACGCCATCGATACGGCAAAAGACCGTTATGACGGACTCACGGTCAAGCAGCAAAAGCTGATAAGCAGTGAACTCAGGCAGAAGCTGGAGGATTGCATAGAAAAGATCAAAGACCTAGAGGCGCTTTCAAAATATCAGGATTTAGTAGCGCCTGTTCAGTCGAAGATAAATAATCTGCCTGATGCTGACAGTATTACCGGTGACAATCTGAGCGAGGTCAAACCGGCTGTTGAGCAAGTCAGGGATGCTTACGATGCGATCACACCTTCGGAAGCTAAACGCATCGTAGATACGACAAAGCTTGTGGCTGCCGAGCGCAGGATCGATGCTCTTGAAAAGGAAGCTGCAGACAGGATTCTTGTTGATGACCTGCTGACGGATCTCAGAAATCTGGAGTCGGCCTCTGATGTAAATGAAGCTAACGCTGAGGAAGTGCTTGGCAAGGCCGAAGCCCTGCAGACCAGGATCGGAGCTCTCAGTGACAGCCAGAGGAGCATGTTCGAGGGCGACGGCGACAGCGCAGCTCTTGTAAATAAGCTGAATGAAACAGTAAATAAGGCTAATGCGATCCTCGGCCGTGAACATGAACACATCATGCAGAAGGTAAGTGCAAGCAAATCCACATGCACTAAAAATGGTTATAGGGCGCACTACAGGTGTACTGCTTGCGGAGGATACTTCAGCGATGCAGAAGGGCAGCATACACTTAGCCCTGATGAGGTAATGCTTCCGCTCGATGCAGCTGCCCATGAGTGGGGTGAATGGACTGCAACAAGTACTGCCCTATGTACGACAGGCGGTATCGAGCAGCGCGTCTGCAAGCATAACAACAAGCATGTTGAAAGCAGGACAGTTCCTGCACAGGGGCATAAATGGGATAATGGTACTGTCATCAAAGAGTCGACTCCGACTGAAAACGGGCAGATACAATATGAATGCACAGTATGCCATGAGAAGCGCATCGACATAGTCGATAAGCTGGTTGCAGGGGCATGCCCGACTCTGGGAGAACATACCTGGGGCAATGGTGTTGTTCAAAAAGAAGCGAACTGTACTGAAAAAGGCGAGATCGTTTATACATGCACCAAATGCAATGTCATCAGACGCTATGAAACAGATACGGATCCGACCAAACATGTCTGGAGGAATGCCGATAAGGATGAAGGCTGGGCGGTAGAAACAGCGGCCAGCTGCACTGCAAGCGGTAATGAGGCAAGGCAGTGCGCTCTATGCTCTGCCAGGGAGACAAGAGTCTTGGCGGCTCTTGGACATGACTGGGATGTGACGGTCGATACTCCGTCAACCTGCTGTGCGACAGGCACAAGGACGCTCACCTGCAAACGCAGGAACTGCGGCGTAATAGAAACTGAGGAGATACCGATCGATCCGAACACACACGATTGGTCAGAGTGGTCCAAGGTCCGCAATGCGTCATGTACAGAGGGCAATCTGGAGAAGAGGACCTGCAACAATAATCCGGCGCATTCACAGACCAGGACAACGCAGAAAGCGCTCGGACACTCATGGTCAGGATGGAACACGGTACAGCCGCCTACAGAGGAGTCACAGGGCCTTGCGTCCCACAGGTGCAGCAGATGCGGCAATTCGGAATCCATTGCAATAGCTCCGATCACGCTTCCGACGGATCTGCCGGGCGTAAAGATATCCAAGCCGGCCAAGGGCAAGAAGGCTATCACCGTCAAATGGAAGAAGCCTAAAAAGAAACAGCTCAAGCAGATCGGCGGCATCGAGATACAGGTGACAGGGCCAAGCGGTACGATCACTGCAACGGCAGGCAAGAAGAAGTCCTCAAAGAAGATCAAAGGACTCCTTCCAAAGCAGACGTACAGCTGCCGCGTCAGAGCGTACAACTACATAGGCGGGGTCAAACATGTATCCGCCTGGTCTAACTGGAAGACAGTGAAGACGAAATAGCTATTGCGCTAATAAGAGGAACGGTCCGCAATTCTGCGAAAATAAAAGAGGATCGATCATCCTAAAAGCAGCAGACCTGCGGGCATAAGCTCGCAGGTCCTACTTATCTGCAGGAGTTCAGTCTGCTCTGCTGAGAAAGAACTCTCTTTTTTCGTCCGAATCAAGTATCCTCACCGGCTTCACCTGCTCCGGCGAGACCCCTTTGCTTATCTGTTGCTTTGCCCATTCTGCGTGAGTCCCGGGTCTCTGATTCCTTATGCGCAGAGAACCTATCTCCTCGAGGGCTTTATAGAACGCGAATCTCGGATTGATCTCATCGAGCAGCTTGTCGGCATCAGCGCTGCAGACCGACATATCCTCGCCTTTTCCATTTTCTATCAGCAGCACATAGCTGCACGGATCACTGTTGTAATCCACATACGCAGCCCAGTGCATTATGCTGAGCCCGGTCTGCTCAGAAAGCCTCTCCACCAATGCGTTGATATGCGCCTCGGTCGTTTTCTCTCCCAGTACATTGATCAGCTGCCCCTTTCGGTACGCAAACTGTATATACGGGCATTCGTAAAGATGGTCAACGACCGTGATCACGTCTCCGCACTTATACCTGTAAAGACCTGCCTGATTCGTTATAACTATCTCGTAGTCCCTGCCGACCTCGAGCTCAGTGATAGAGAATATGCGCGACTCGTCATCTACAGGTATGAATTCATAATAGCAGCTGTCGGGCAGCATGAGCTGTCTGCCGTCGCCTATCCTGTCACATGCCGCGAACAGGCCCTCTGTTGCTCCGTAGATCGAAAAATCGAACAGGATATCCTTTGAGTATTTGCGCGCAAGCTCCGCAAACGGTGCGTATGTCGATGTGCCTATCCCGCTTATCACGCACAGATGCGGCCAGAGCCGCTTGGCAATGGTTTCATCAAAGCCTTTTTCAAACTCGGCTCTGAGCTCTGCGGCTCGTGCAGGATTCGGTCTTGTCGCCGCCAGGATCCTCGCCCTGGCTTCAGGCGTTGCCCCCGACAGGTCGCTGACAGTGCCGTTCTCGATATCTTCTACCAGCGTTTCCCAGTGCTTTTGCAGGTACATGATCATATCCGTATATGACTTTACGAACGCAGAGAAGATATACATGCTGTTCTTATCCTCGAGTGCAAATCTCAGGTTCACATACCTGAAGTTCGCCTCCGCTCCTGTCAGCCTCTTTCTGAACGGAACACTCAGTATGACCGGATACAGAAAGCCTATCCTGCGCGCGGATGCATCAACTATGTTGTTGCACGGCAGTCCGTTCGGAAGCACATCATCGAAGCCCGGCAGCGTAAACATTCCCCGTCCCGGATACAGTCTGCCAAGACCGTTCTTCTTCATGTAGTCATCTGCGATCCCCATCATGCGGGTCACGGTATACTTCGTAAAGATCCTCAGGACGTCCTTTGTGATAGGTATAAACTTGCGGGTTCCCACACTTCCCGAGCTCTGTCCGTAGCCTACCAGCGGCAGCGATGTGATAAGTCCTTTCTCATCGTCCTTCACCATCTTGTCTATCAGATCCTTATAGTCGCTGTAGGTCGTGATCGGCACCCTGCTTCTGTATTCCTCTACAGTCCTTATGTCACTGAAACCGTACCTGCGTCCGTACATGCAGTCCTTGTTTCTTCTGAGGATCTTAAACAGCAGCTTCTCGTTTACGCGTCCGGCTTTTTTCGCGTTTCTGTGCATGTCTCTGACGTCCAGATGCCCCTTTATCGTCATAGCTCTGATCACCACTCCGGTCAGTATGTCTCTCATCATTTTTTCAAGCCCCTTCATACTCCCGGCAGGCAGCCACCGGTCTTTGGTTCGATCTTACATGTTCAATTATAGCCCCTCTACACAAAAAAGGAACCGCTCGGCTTGTCATGGATTTTTTTTGAGATAGGATTATTTATGGGCTGCATGAAATGCCAGAGGCATCGTTGCGTTTTAATTATGGAAGATGGATAATGCAAATCTGTTATAATAAGACCACAAATAGTGCGTTAGATATGCGAGACGAAAGTATCTGCACTGAGTGAGAGATATAAAGTCGGAGGTGATCATCATGATGGTGCTTAATGTTATATACAAATGCAAACCGGGTAAAAGAGAGGCTTTTCTGGAAGCAATCAAGGTCGAAGGGATAGATCAGGCTTCGCGTGATGAAGAGGACAACTTCAGATATGATTACTTCTTGTCGGCGGATGACCCTGATGAAATCCTTCTCCTCGAGTGCTGGAAGGATGAGGATGCGCAAAAGCATCACGCGACTCTCCCGCACTTCATAAAACTCGGAGAGATGAAAGCCGACTACGTCGAATCGACCGAACTCTGCAAATACTTCACAGAGTAACGATTATGTATGATTGGATTGAAAAAATCGTACGATTATATTAAAATAAACGTACGAAAGGAGCGGCTATGTCAATAACAGCAACGGAATTAAAAGAGAATCTTGGCAGATATCTACAGCTTGCTTCCGAGGAGGATATCTTTATTACACGTAATGGGAAAGTGGTAGCAAAGCTCTGCAGTCCATATCAGGATCTGCTCGAAACAGCAAAAAACCTCGCGGGAATTATTTCTGCAGACATCACCCTTGAAGAAGCGCGTGAGGAAAGGCGAGCGCAGCTATGAACATTTTAGTTGATACCTGTGTCATTCTCGACTATCTGCAGAACAGGGAACCGTTCTTTGATGATGCCTTGAATCTTGCAATCGGAGCTGCAAACAGAGAGTATAGGGCTTTTGTTCCCGCAAGCGCATTGACGGATCTTTTTTATATCATCCATAAATATAATCACAGCAATATAGAAACCAGAAAAGTAGTTAATGATCTTACTAAAATCTTTGGATTGACGGATACGCTCGCGGAGGATTGCATAAATGCGCTGCATAACGGTATGGATGATTTTGAAGACGCTGTAATGAGTGAAACAGCTCATAGAATAGGCGCGGACTTTATTGTCACGAGAAATTTGAAGGACTACAAGGGTTCCAAAGTGCGGGCGATAACACCGTCGGACTTTCTGGCGAAGCTGGACAGCTGAAACTCTTTACAATATCAGGCAGGGCTGCAGTAGCTGTTGAACAGCGAGAGCAGCTCTTTTCTATTGGAGCAGCCCGTCTTATGCAGGAGGTTCCTGACGTGGAACTTTACGGTGTTGTCGGATATATAGAGCTCATCTGCGATCTCCTTATTGGTGCGCCCGTCGAGTATGAGCCGCAGCAGGCCTGTCTCGCGCTGAGAGAGACCATAGGCGGCGGCAAAGGATATGACGTAATCAGGCGTCTCCTTTGCAGGCACCATGTATACCGCCTGGAACAGACGGAAGAACATGAATATGCATATGACAAACAGCAGGGCCATCACCGTGATAAGGGCGATCGGCTCTCTGCTCAGCCTGATGCCGATAGCGGCGCCGGCGGCATCTCCGAGCCTGCCCCACATGAGGCCCATGCAGGCAAGCCAGGCAAGATCAGACGACGAGCGTGATATATCTACAAATAGCAGCACTCTGTAAACGGAATAGAAGCCGAAGAATATATAGCTGCCGATCCAGAGCGCGTAATTGATATTGCTGTGACTGCCCGCGATCATCGTAAAGAACGGGAATACCAGAGCGGCCACGCAGAGGACGGCGCCCGCCGAACGACGTTTATCGTTGATGAGTCCTGCGGCTATAAGTCCGGCCGCGTAGAAGGCCCTGGACAGCTCCAGACTGACGTTATAGCCTGCGAGATCCACGGTCGGGAAGTAGAATCCTCCGCTCTTGACACAGCTGAGGAAGAGTATGGTGAGACCGGGGAGCCACAGGAAGTCGAAGCTGCTCCTGCTCTGGGAGTCGGGCTCCGGAACGCTGATGCTGAGGGCTGATCCTAATGAAGAGGCCTCGTTTGCCGGTGCGCCTGTGATGTGAGCGGCCAGAGGCAGAGTCAGGATGATTATGACCGCGTATATGATGAAGACATACGGGCTTGACAGAAATCCGCCGCCCGGGAGTGACAGCAGATAGGAGCCCACGCTTCCGATGCCGTAGCCGGCACCGAATATTATACCCATCCTAGATGGCGAGGCGTGCTCTGCCAGCACTGTCAGATAGACGCCCGCGATCATGCCGAATATGATGTTCATGGCGTAGCCGAATATAAGGCTGACCGCTCCTGACGGTGACATGGACGCGAGAGTGTCCATAACCAGAGCCGCAAGCGACAGCAGGCCGAGGGAGCGGGCCGCAGACCGGGTGGACTGAGGGCCGCGCTGCTTCATGTGCAATGCGAACGCTACAAGACCCGCCGCCTGGAAGAGATAGCCGATAACCTCAGTCAGCATATCCACCGATGACGCCGTATAGAAGTCTGCGAGATGGTAGAACCACGAGAGATATCCGCACCCCGTCCAGAGGAATGAGAGACCTATCAGCAGGCATATTGAAATGTCGGTTCTCCTTCGATCCATGGTTTCATTTTATTCCCGCCTGACAGCCATTTCAAGGCAGGGAGAGTCAACTACCCCTAAACTATCCTACGCGCATTGCACACCTTTTAATACAATTACAGTGAATATGGATGTGGATGAATAACTGTAAAGGTTGGATGAGATAACACAGTCGGCGTCAGCCTGAAAAAGGAGTACACCATGAGGAGTAAAAACATACCTGCATTGATCGTTTTGGTTGCACTTGTGCTGCTGATGACTGCGGCTGCGATCCCGCTTCTGGGCGCTGCCATAGGATCCGCTACAGGCACTTACTATTCGTGCGCTGATGATGAGGCGGTCACTAACATTTCAGTTGAACCGGGAAACGGTCAGAACGAAGTGTCCTGGCTGAAGGTGGGCAACATTGAGTACTACCGTGTTTATCGACGTGTCGGGAAAGATGCAAGCGCTACAAGGCCAGAGCTCAACAAATATGTACTGATAGGTTCCGTGACTACTGCACCGGACAGATATTCCGGTGATTACCAATTCACGAACCCAGTTTTTGTGGACCATTACGCAAAGAACGGGACTACATACTCGTACATCGTCCTCGCCGACGCCGGGTGGGACATATATGAAGGCACACCGAGCAAATCGGTGTGCGCTACACCTAGAAGCGGCAAACGTGCAAAGCCTGCTGCTCCATATGATATCGACGGATATTCATATGACGGAGAGGGGGGTATCGAATGGTCCTGGGACGCGAAAGGCGGACAGGAAGATCCGGATACCGGGGAAAACGACCACAGCAGCGGCGAGGGCTATATCGATCACTTCAATGTTTACCGTAACGGCAGACTGCTCAAGCAGGTAAAGCAGAACGGGGTAAAGCCCAGAGATGTTTATGGCACCACGTATTACGAATGGGAAACAGAAGTATCTTTTGGCAGGGACGATGCTGACTACACATTCTGGGTAACGGCAGTCGACTCTGAAGGCAATGAAAGCGTACCGGGGGAGATGTATGTGCTCTCATCAATGCCTGAGAGGGATCTGTGCATAGAGAGCCATGCTGTCACCTGTTATGGTGAAGATATTTGGGATGACAGTTATGACAACGTCATAGGTAATTGCAGGGGCCTTGCTGTTCATTTCGACACCATTGGCACTGAACGCATCGAGCTCTGGCGCAAGCCGGTGGGGACCTCGGACAGTCGCTACTCAAAAGTGACGCTGACGGAGGGACCGGACGGCACAGAGGTCGATACGGGAGTAGAAAGAGATAAGGTATATACATATAAAGCTATCGGCCACGGGTATGACGGACGTGTGACAGAACCGTACTGTTTCAGCGCTGCAGCCGACTTCGGCGATGACAGCTATTACAGTGTTCCGGGCGGCAGACCATTCGGGATGAGGCTCAGATCTTATGACGGAGAGTCCGCAACCGTAGACATAGACCATTACGGGACGGGAACATATAGGCTCTACCGCGATGGCAGGGTGATCAACACCTGGAGCAACAGCTCTGGGAACATTACCTATACAGATTCACCGGGAGCAGACGGGGAGTACAAATACTATTTCACATGGACGAGCAAGCAATATCCGTCGCTTACTGTCACGAGCAGGACCGTCGTGTTCTGCAAGGATACGAGCGACGTCGATGAGGATGAGCTTGAGAAGGCTCCGGGAGCGCCGAGACTTGTGGGAAGAGTCAGGGAAGGCGGCGACGGGCAGACCGTCACAATGAACTGGTCTCCGAGCAAGTCAGGAGGCAAGCCTGACGGGTATATCATCTATCGGACTGATGGTGGGATACCTAATACTCATATGTGGAAAAACACATGGTCGCATCCGCTGAGGGATGAAGAGGCAAACGGAAGATATATAAGCAGACCGGCAGACGCCACACAGTTTGACATGCGCATTGCATGGAAAGAGTCAGATTACGCACACGTGACGGTTGATGATTATAAGTCTCCGCACATTCTCTGGGTCGTTGCATACAACGATCTGGGCATGAGCGAACCGTCCAATCCCCTCGTATACGAGAGCACTGACGGCGAGCCGCCTGTCAATGAGGACACTGATAAACCGGGAGCTCCTGAAAACGTCAGTGCACGCTGTGAGTGGAAAGATGAGAAGGGAGAGCTGGGCTGGCTGGATGGACGCCTGCATATCAACTGGGCCGCCCCTTCTACCGGAGGCACGGTCGACTATTATAAGTACAAGATCACCGGCAGTAACGGAAAAGTCACCTCAGGCAAGATAGAGCCGGGCGATTACAGTCCGAATGCCCTCGAATATTCCATTGGCGGCAATGAGATCGAATCCGGCGTCGAGTACACGATAGTCATAAGTGCAGTCAATGACAAAGGCGAAGTGGCTGCCGCACCGGTAAAGATCACAGCCGAAAACAGTTTTGCTTTCAAGGCCGAAGCTGCCTCAAGCACCTCGGCGAGTCTTAGCTGGAGTGCTCTTAAGGATCCTGCAGATGTGAGCGAGTTCTGCATCTGGCGGAGGGCCAACAAGAGCAAGTGGGAAAAAATAATAACGGTGTCCGGAAACGCTGAAAAAAGATACACCGATACCGGTCTTGAGATGGGCACGACCTACGAGTATTACATGACGGCGGCCGACGTAAACGGCGCGACTCACAGGAGCGTTACCAGAGAGGTAACGACAACCTCGAGGACTGATGGCAACAATGCACCTACAGAATTCAGCGCCCGGGCGGTCGACGGAGACGTGATACTTAACTGGACACCTCCTCAAGGCGGCTTGCCGACCTACTATGTGCTCGAGTACCAGACGATGGATAAGAGCCCGACAAATGACAATGACTGGTCATCGATAGAACTCAAAGGAGATGTTTACGGCAACACACCCCTATTCAGGACTGAGGCATTCGGCAACTCGACCGGAGCCGTTATCATGAGCTGGGAATATGCCGGTACAGGTTACAGCAGGTATAGTGATTTCAGAAACCTGAGGGGTAAAAAAATACTCCTCAGAGTAAGGGCTTGCGGATACAGGACCGGTTACAGTCCGGCAAGCAACATGATCGAATTCACCTGGCCTGCGGAGTCATCCATAAGCCATGCAAGTCGTCCACCTAAGCCGATAACTCCTACAGTCGTTGAAGGAGATGACCAGATAACTCTGAGATGGAACAAACGCACCAATCTTGAGTCCGGCGAGTCTGAAGCGACATTCTACCAGCTTGTCAGGATATGGGACAATAAGAGCGTGATCTTTACGATTCCTGCTGTCCCGGGAAAGACCTCGTATGAGTTCGTTGACATGGATACGGACGTTCAGAACGGCAGACAGTATACGTATGAGCTCCGACCATGCAGTTCATATCATTATATGGACAGCTACTATAACGAGTACTGGTATGACCCTCTGTGCTATATGCATCAGGTTACCGCCACTCCTAATGGCCCGACGGTCGATCAGAAGGTAGCAAATAATATCAGCACCATGTTTGCTGGGCTTATATCCAGTAAACCTAATCCACTGACTAACGACTACTGCAGGCAGGTACTCGAACTGAAGGATAACTATGAAGGCCTGTCGTCATATCAGAAGAAGCTGATAGGAAGCGAGACCTGTGGACAGATCGAAGCGCTGATCAATGAAGTGACTGCCTTCCTATCACAGGAAGAGTACGGCGAGGACCAGGAAGTCTTAAACGTTAAGACAGAGATAGCTGCGATCGATCCGGATGCCGTAGTGACCGAGGCATACGAGACGAAGGTAAGCACCGCCAGAGCGAATTACGACGCGCTTCCTGAAGCGGCGAAGTCGCTGATAGACAATTACAGCATACTGACCAGAGCCGAGGCACATATCAAGCAGGTCAAGCGCGAGGCTGCCGATCAGGCAAAGGCCGATGCTCTATCGACAAAACTGTTAGCTATTAATGTCGAGGCAATCAGAGCGTTGACATCAGACACTCTGACGGATGAGCAGGAGCGTGAAATCGCCAACCTCAGGTGGGAGTACGATAGTATGACCAAAGCTCAACAAGCCAAAGTTAGCAAACAAGGCCTGCAGAAACTTGAAGAAGCAGAGGCTGCGATCAACGACATCCTGGGAATAGATCACGTACATTCGTTGAAGGAAGTTGCCGCTGAAGAAGCTACATGTAAGGACAAAGGCAACATAAAGTACTATAAGTGCAGTAAGTGTGGCAAATACTTCCTGGATGCAGCAGGTGCAACAGAGATAACAGACAAGACTGCTGTGGAGATTCCTACGGATCCTACAAAGCATGTGTGGAGTGAATGGTCAGTAAAGAAAGCCGCAACATGCACAACGGGAGGCATGGAGGAACACAGTTGCAAGCTCTGCGGTGCAAAAGAAGAGAGAAGCTTCGAAGCCAGAGACCACAAGTGGGATGCCGGCACCATAGATGATAGTAGCCCGGCGACCGATGGAGAGGGCAAGACGTATTATCCTATTACGTTCCACTGTCAGAATTGCAGTGAGACCAAGAGCGGAAAGATCTATCCGGGCGGCGAGGATTCATGCCCGGCAGGAGCACACGTATGGGACAAGGGAACGGTTACTAAAACTGCTACATGCACTGAAAACGGTGAGCTGAAGTATACCTGTGTGAATTGCACCACATCGGTCAAATATGAGACTCAGGTCGATCCTTTGGCTCACGTCTGGGGTGACTGGGCTTCTGTAGAAGGGAAGGAAGCGACCTGCACGAGTAGCGGCTCCAGTGAAAGGACATGCACCCTCTGTCATGAAAAAGAGATCAGAATAGACACTGCTCTCGGACATGACTGGCACCAGTCTCAGCACGATGAACACTATGTGGCTCCGACCTGCGGTACTGCAGGACAGATGACTGCAGTATGCTCAAGGTGTGAGGCGACTTCAATAGAAGTTATACCAGCGACTGGCAGGCATACATACGGTGAATGGAAAGTTACAGTAGAGCCAACATGCACAGAGGCGGGGGTCAAGGTGCGCGAATGCTCCGTTTGTCATAATGTAGAGTTTGCTCCGGCTGATCCTAAGGGACATGCATGGGACGGAGGAAGAGTCACGAAGCAGCCTGCGGTTGGCGTCAAGGGTGTACGTACATACACATGCACAAGGTGCGGTAAAACCAGAACTGAGAGCATTGCTGCTCTGCCGCAGCCGTATGTTGCGCCTGCCGCGCCGGCCGAGATACAGGACCTGCCTTATGTAAAGGCATCCAAGCCGGCCAAGGGCAAGAAGGCCATTACGGTCAAGTGGAAGAAGGTCAAGAAGAAGAATCAGAAGAAGATCGGTGGTATCGAGATACAGGTCACGGGGCCTGGGGTCAACATGGTCGTTACCGCGGGCAAGAAGAAGTCTTCGAAGAAGATCAAGGGGCTCATGCCAAAGCAGAAATACAGCTGCAGAGTCAGGGCGTACAACTACATAGGCGGGGTCAAACATGTATCCGCCTGGTCGAACTGGAAGACCGCTAAGACGAAGTGAATTATGAGGACATCCCGTCGCAATGCGCGGCGGGTGTTTTCTTTTGCGACCTGAGTGCTGACGCCCGAAAAACGGGCGTCTTAGGCATTAAGAATTGTAAAGAAGTGTTGAATCCGCGCGGTATAGTAAGGTACAATATATGCTGTATCAAAATGTAAAAGGAGGTACTACATATGCCACTCGTAACCACAACAGAAATGTTCAAAAAAGCATACGACGGCGGATATGCTGTCGGAGCTTTCAATGTTAACAACATGGAGATCGTGCAGGGCATCACAGAGGCATGCCAGGAGCAGAGATCACCTGTTATCCTCCAGGTCTCCAAGGGAGCAAGGGCTTATGCCAACCACACTTATCTCGTCAAGCTGGTAGAGGCTGCAGTCATCGAGAATCCTGACATTCCGATCGCACTTCACCTCGACCACGGCGATTCCTTCGAGCTCTGCAAGAGCTGCATCGACGGAGGCTTCACTTCCGTAATGATCGACATGAGCTCAAAGCCGTTCGAGGAGAACATCGCTGTCACAAAGCAGGTCGTAGAGTACGCTCACGCACACGGCGTAGTAGTCGAGGCTGAGCTCGGTACACTCGAGGGCGTTGAGGACGAGGTAGTCGTAGAGGCCGGACAGGCTTCATACACAAGGCCTGAGGAGGTCGAGGAATTCGTATCCAGGACAGGTTGCGACTCGCTCGCTATCGCCATCGGAACTTCGCACGGCGCATACAAGTTCAGACCGGAGCAGTGCACAAGAAATGAAGAGGGCATCCTCGTACCGCCTCCACTGAGATTCGACGTACTCGAAGAGGTCACAAAGAGACTTCCGGGATTCCCTATCGTACTTCATGGTTCGTCCTCGGTACCGCAGGAATTCGTAGAGATGGTCAACCAGTACGGCGGCAATATGCCTAACGCTATAGGCATCCCTGAGGAGCAGCTCCGTCAGGCAGCCAAGTCCGCAGTCTGCAAGATCAACATCGACTCGGACATCCGTCTCGCAATGACAGGCAATATCCGCAAGTACTTCGCGGAGCATCCTGATCACTTCGATCCGCGCCAGTACCTCAAGCCTGCAAGACAGGCCGTCAAGGACATGGTATCGCGCAAGATCGTAAACGTACTCGGATCAAACGACAAGATCTAAAGCGAACATAATAATAAAGCATCGGTTATGGACAGGGGGATAAGCCCCCTGTCCAACTGATGCATAGAGAAGGAGATTTAAGTAATTGTCTCATACTATTGAACTCAAAAAAGTATCCAAGTACTATGCCGGCGAAGATTCCGTCAGCATGGGATTCTCGAGGATAGATCTCAACCTCGATATCGGTGAATTCGTAGCGATCACCGGTGAGAGCGGAAGCGGTAAGTCCACACTCCTCAATGTAATCAGCGGACTCGACACCTACGAAGAAGGTGAGATGTTCGTATGCGGCGAGGACACTACGGCCTACGGAACGGAGGAGTACGAGACCTACCGCAAGACATATATCGGCAATATCTTCCAGGATTTCAACCTGATCAACAGCTATACGGTCTACCAGAATATCGAGGTCGTAATGCTGCTGTCAGGCAAGAAGAAGAGCGAGTGCAAGGAGCGCGTGCTCGAGCTGATCGACAAGGTCGGACTCAGCGAGTACCGCCGCACCAAGGTATCGAAACTCTCCGGCGGACAAAAGCAGAGAGTTGCGATAGCACGCGCGCTCGCCAAAGACGCGCCTATTATCGTGGCAGACGAGCCTACAGGCAATCTCGACAGCGCATCTGCCGAGAGCGTCATGGAGACACTCAGCAAGGTCTCCAAGGATAAGCTCGTTGTCATCGTTACACATAATTACGAGCAGGCTGAGCCTTACGTGACCCGCAAGCTCACCATGCATGACGGCAAGATAATCGAAGACAAGGTGATAGCGCCGCCGCGCAGCGAGGACGGAAGCGGAGAGACAGGCAGCATACGTCCGGGCAGGGCCGCAAGGCAGGGCAACCGCACCACAAGAGCAGAGGTATCCAAGCCAAGGAAGATGCGCAAGACCTCCGAGATCAGGCTCGGCGTCCGCAATACCTTCAATCTCCCGGCCAAGTTCATACTGCTCTTTATAGTGTACTTCTTTGTGTCGACAGCCGTGCTGAGCCAGTACGCAACGACCAAAAACAGCATGCACGAGAGCGATCTTTTGGGATCCAATCCGTATTTCGTCAACTCGAGCTCCGACAGGATCATCATCAAAAAGGCTGACGAGAGCCGCTTTGAGGATGCGGACTTCGAAGCCATCAAGAACACCCCTAACATCAAGGAGATCGTCAAGAACGACATCGCTGTCGACAGCGGAGTCAGCTTTACCATGGGCGACTTCTACGTTGAGGGTCCGGTGATGCCTGTAAGCCAGCTCAAGGCGGAGGACGTTACATATGGTCACATGCCTGAGAACGACTATGAGGTCGTCATAAAGCTCGACCCGTCAAGCGACGCTCTGATCAACGTTGCCAACGGTGCAGCGGATTACATAGGCGAGAAGGTCACCATGCAGGACATGAGCCAGATGCAGACCTACGAGTTCAAGCAGCCTATCACCATCGCGGGCATCGTCGCCGACGACAACCTCGATGAGGATTCCGAGTACTCGCTTTACGGATATTCCACCATCTATGCATCCGAGCCTGTGAGCAACGAGCTTCTGATCTCGATGATGGCCGGCATGTCCAAGGCCGAGATGAACTTCAACGGCACCAAGGTCAAGAGCGAGAATGAGAAGTCGGTATTCTCATCGCCTAAGGTACCTAAGGGCGAGGTTTACATACTCGAAGATCAGTCCTACTACTACAAGGATCAGCAGGCCAAGGGCAAGGACTTCAGCCTCAAGGTCAGCAACCGATTCTTTGAGTCGGAGGGCAAGTACAAGATCGGCGAGATCCTCACCAACAAGAATTCGGCCGATCTGGTCGACATACCTAAGGATGAATTCGACATGTACTACAACTGCGTATTCATCAACAACAAGGATTTCCGCAAGCTCTACGACAAGGGCTTCTACCAGATAAGCGCATACATGGAGAACGAACAGAACTCTGACGAGACTCTCAAGGCGCTCAACAGCATGGGCTATACGACTCTCGCGATCAAGGATTCGCTCTCGGATGAGACGGGCGGATTCGGCGGAATGCTCTCGCTCATGACATACGGAAGACTGCTGGCAGAGTTCATAATACTCTTCTTCATCGCATATGCAGTCATCAAGCTCATCATGAGATCGAGGAACCAGTACTACTCGACTCTGAGGATACTCGGCGCCACAAAGAGCAATACCGACAGCATACTCAGGGTGGAGCTCATACTCATGATGATGATCGCATACGCCGTAGATCTCGGCTTTGTATTTGCCGTAAAGAAGCACTACATCAACTACGAACAGATCACAAAGCTGCTCTACTATCTCACGCCTCTTGATTACGGCATCCTGGCCGGGCTGCTTCTTGTGATGTCCCTGCTGATCTCCAACAGGTACTCCAGGCACATCTTTACCAGGAGCGCCATGAAGGCATTCAGAGAGGAGGCGTAGCAGATGATCAAACTGGATAAGGTCAACAAATACTTCTACAAGGGCAAGTCGAATCAGATCCACGTCATCGACAACACCTCCATGACGCTGCCGGACAAGGGCATCGTGTGTCTGCTCGGACCTTCGGGCTGCGGCAAGACAACTCTGCTCAACTGCATTGGCGGTCTCGACAAGGTCAACTCGGGCAAGATCTGGATCGACAACCAGCTCATCACGAGATTCTCGACCAACAAGATCGACACCATACGTAATGCACGCATCGGATATATCTTCCAGAACTTCAACCTTCTGGATGACAGGACGGTCTTTGAGAACGTCGCCATCGCCCTTCGCATGATCGGCATTCGCGACAAGACGACCGTAGAGAACCGCGTCAGATACTGCCTCGAAAAGGTCGGCATCGACCAGTACCGCAACAAGCTTGCGAGCTCGCTGTCGGGAGGACAGAGGCAGAGGGTCGCTATAGCAAGAGCCATAGTCAAGAACCCGCGCATCATCATCGCGGATGAGCCTACGGGCAACCTCGACAGCGCCAACACTCTCGAGATCATGAACATCATCAAGACGATCTCAAAGGAGAGGCTGGTCATACTCGTAACCCACGAGCGCAATATAGCCGAGTTCTACTCCGACCACGTTGCGGAGATGAAGGACGGCAAGATCGTAAAGGCCTACAACAACGATTCCTCGAGGTACCTCGACTACCAGCTCGAGAACAAGATCTACCTCAGGGACATGGAGGTCCAAAAGAAGTTCAAGAAGGACGACGTCGAGGTCAGCGTATACGGCGACGAAGAGCGTCAGGCCGACATCAAGCTGGTCATCAGAGGGAACAACCTCTACATCGATACAGGCGGCAACCTCAATGTAGTCGACGAGACATCCAATATTGAGATGATCGACGATCACTACACGGCGATGGACGAGTCGTACTTTGATGGGAAGGACTTCGACTACACCGCTTATCTGCCGGAGAAGTACAAGGCCAAATACACTTCCGTCTACAGGCTGACCAACATGATCAGCAGCGGATGGAAGACGGTAAAGGGATTCAAAAAGGTCAAGAAGTTCCTGCTGCTTGGCTTCGTGGCAGCCGCCATGTTCGCCTTCCTGGCAGTCAGTAACGTGATGGGCATATTCGATGTCAAACCTGAGGACTACAGGACGACAAACGAGCACTTCGTGACCATCTCAAACCCTGCCAAGACAGAGGATCTCCTCAATGTCGCGGAGGGACTGGACTCGGTGACCTACGTCATACCGGGCAGCACTCAAAAGGGCATAACACTGCCGATGGACGACTATCTGCAGACCAGCTACGCAGCGGAGTCACTCAGTGTATCCGTCGCCCAGACAGTCACTCTGAGCCCTGACCAGCTGATCGCAGGCTCGATGCCGGAGGATCCGCACGATGTCGTCATCGACCGCAAGATCATAGACAACTTCTTAAGAGACGGACTCGGCAAACCTGTAGGACTCGATACGATGGAGGAGTTCATCGGCCGTAAGCTGACGGTCCCGAACCTCTCGCCATACAGGATAGTCGGTGTCACGGACACGAAGTCGCCTACACTCTTTGTTGATCCGAGCCAGGTCATGTACATACTGACAAACGGTGAGGATCCGGTCGACGAATTCGCGCTTGATACAGGCGGCGGAGAGGAAGAGGACGTCATCAAGTCCGGCAAGGTCATGGACCTCGATCTTACGACCAACAAGA
Organism: Clostridiales bacterium; assembly: GCA_015058275.1. Lineage (GTDB taxonomy): Bacteria > Bacillota > Clostridia > Peptostreptococcales > Anaerovoracaceae > Crickella. The sequence continues at coordinate 18,997 of SVCQ01000009.1, read as the reverse complement.
TCGAAGTCACCAAGGGCAGGAAGCCTGAGAACGCATACGAGTGCATAATCAACAAGGATCACGAGGAGGAGATCGAACTCAACAAGGCGGTCAACGTAAAGGTCGCAGGCAGGAAGCTGACCTGCGTCGGATACTTCACCTCCGACAGCGCCAACGATGATACATACTACGTCAATGCGGAGACCATCAGGCAGGACTACATCAAAAAGCAAAAGGACTTCACAGCCTATGCCGAGAATCCGGCGCAGCTCAAGTCCATACTCGACCAGGAGGGACTGTCCTGCAAGATCAACGACGAGCGTGACAGGAAGGCTTACATCCACTCAAGAAAGGATCAGCTGACTTCAGCGGTAGTCGTAGCGGGCATCATCATGCTCATCTCCCTCATAGAGATGTTCCTGATGCTGAGATCGTCATTCCTCTCGAGGATCAAGGAGGTAGGTACTCTCAGGGCCATCGGCCTCAAAAAGAAGGATATCTACAGGATGTTCACAGGAGAGATACTCGTGATCACCTTCATCACGGCGATACCGGGTATAATCCTCATGTACTTCGGACTCTCGCAGGTAGTCAAGGTGTCTTACTACCTTGAGGGCTTCTACATGATCAACCCTATGATAGCCGGCATCACATTCGGCATCATACTCCTGTTCAACCTCCTTGCGGGTCTCATACCGGTCTTCATGACCATGCGCAAGACTCCTGCACAGATACTCGCGCGTACGGATATCTAGACAGAGTGTTTCAAAACAATATAAAACCGGCTGCACCCATGCGATGCAGCCGGTAATTTTTTTGTGGCCCAAGGGACAGGTCCCTGGGCCAAGAAAAAAGTGGCCCAGGGACCTGTCCCTTGGGCCATTAACTTACAGGTAGAGGACCTCGCACTCCTTGAAGTACTTGTCTGTCAGGGATCGCTCTATCTCATCGATTATAGGAAAGCGCAGTCCGATCCTGGCCGCGGTGGCCGGATCTTCGAGCTCGTCGTTTATCTTGGTGCCGACGATGATCTCGATCTGGTCTGTCTCTCTGAGCAGTCTGATGATGCGCTTGGCGGCATCCTCGCTCATGTCCTTGAGGAGGACCTTGTCTTTGAGCCTCTGAGCCACAGCTGTCAGGGTGAGCATGCCCTCGGTGACAAGATCGACGCCCTCGATGCAGCTCGACGGCGGCAGAGTACCGGCAGGGGACTTGTCGGCCGTAATATCCACGCCGAGCTCTCGTGCGACTATCTTGGCTGTAGTGCCTCCGCAGACTATGACCTGGCCGTCGAAGTTTTTGACGTGCTCGCCGAGCCTCCTGTCAGACTCGCGGTTGCGCGGAGCTCCGGTGACTATTAGGGTGCGCCTAGGCTTGCGCACGTTGATGACGCAGCAGGTGATGTCGTCGTTTGGCTTGTAGCCGTCGAACTTGTAGGCCTGGGTGACTATGTCTCTTGCGAGCTGTCTCGAGGAGATCTCCGGATCGCGGATAAGCACTCCGCGGATGTAGTCGGATACGTTCTCCGTGCCCCAGCCCTTGGCTGTCACCGGCTGCTCCTTGTGCTGCCGGTGGGGCATGCGCTCGAAGGCCGCGTACGCGGCGTCATCCCGCGATGCCCCGGGCACGGAGCCCAGTGAAACGCCCGCCTGTGCGACGCCGTCGCTGAAGAATATGAGCCTGTCGCCGGCTTTCATCTCAAAGGACGATGAGTATACGATCTCCTCCTTGATGGCGGCCTTGCGCCTCAGCCTGAACGATGACTTCTCCCATTCTACGGACTCTGAGCCCGCAAAGCGCAGGCTGTCCGGATTGTCGTACTCGACCAGTTCGACCCTTATGAATGACTTGTTGTCCGAGAATATGATCCTCGCGATCGTAAAGGTCGAATAGCTGATGCCCTTGACGCTGTCTATAGGCAGGGTGTCCATGATGATCTCGGCCGAGCGCTCGAGGTCCATAGGCGAGAGCGAGAGCTTGCTCGCCATGTGGGATGTGAGTGACGCGAGCACGTTGGCTCTGACGCCGCTCCCGAGACCGTCCGAAAGAATGGCGGTGATGACATTACTGCCGTCGTCCCTGTCGAGGTAGAAGACGTCGCCGCCTATCTTTTGTCCGTGCTTATAGAGCTGGGAATAATCGATATCTATGCATAAATCATTCATCTTGATCTCCGCTCTCGGCCAGCAGGCCGTCCTCTGCCGCATTCTCGTTATGGACGTTGAATTCCTCGATGATCGAGTTGAGCACGATCTCCGTCTCGGCGGCATTGTCTCCGAGAAGCGATGCGATCTGCTGTACGGTCTTCATCGATTTCATGATGACTTCCTCGGCCTTCTCTACCACGGCCTCTCTCCTGACGGACGGGGTAGTGATGTCCTCGAACATGGCTCCGAGCAGGGCCTTGCTCTCGACGAGGAAGAATGTGACTCTCATTATCTTGCCTTCGTGGCGGAACCTGTACTGCGATGGCTTGCTCATGAAGAACTGCTCACGGAACTTGTCGGCAAACGGCACGAAGGTGGATACCGGAGTGCCTCTGAACGAGCGGAGACCCTCCGCATCGAGGAAGCCCTCAGGGAAGTCCTCGAATATGTCTATGAATCTCTTGTTACAGTCGGCTATGTTGAGCTCGTTGTCGACGATGACTACGCCGTTAGGTATGGTCGAGAGCAGTATGTCGACCTTGCTCTCGGCGTCTTTACGCATCTTGGTGACGCACATCTCGGTCTCGGCAAGCCCGTCGAGCATGGCACGCGCCATGTCGCGGCAGGACGGATATCCGCAGCCGCCGCAGTTGAGCTCATCCTCAGGGGTCGTCTTGCCGAGCGACCTGAGCGCACCGAGTATCTCCTCTTCGCTGTGCTCGCTCGATGCGAGATCGGTAGCTACAGGCGAGGAGGCTCCGAGTATGCCGTAGCCCTTCTCCATGACTTCTCTTGCGAATTCCTCATCGCCCTCGAAGACATCCGGATCGTGCATCCTCTCAAGCACCTTGGAGGCGACTGCCTTCTTGCGTACGACAGCTGAGTCTTCGCGGGAAGTGCCCGGGCCGTTGATGCAGCCTCCGTCGCAGTTGAGGGCCTCGAGGAAGTCGTCTGTATGAGTGCCTCTCAGAGAACTCATGACGCGGGTGATGCCGGATACCGACAGCGCCGACTGCTCGATGAATCTGTTCTCCCAGACCTTGGATGTCTCGATCTGGCCGTTCTCTATAGGGTAGATGGCCGCCTTGCCGGCCTTCATAGGCACGAATTCCACCTCGACTCCCGTATCCATGTTGGCGAGGTCGATGTTCTCCTCTTCAAGCCACTCGCGCACCTCTCTGAAGGTAAGGGCGATGTCCGGATAGCCCGGATGCTCGTCGGCCTCGACCTTTTTGGCGATGCAAGGTCCGATGAACACGATGACTATGTCGTCGCCGTAGAGCCTGCGCAGATAAGCGCTGTGAGTCTGGAGCGGCGACGGTACCGGTGCGAGCTCGGATATGCTCTCAGGGAAGTACTTCCTGACCATCTCGACAACGGAAGGGCAGGCCGTGGATATGAACGGCGCCGAGCCGTGCTCCTCGATATACATGTCCAGAGCCTGGGACACAAGAGCCGCGCCGATGGCGGTCTCGGATACCGCGTGGAAGCCGAGCTTGTAGAGGGCTCTGACGAAATTGTCCTCGCAGCCCTGGAATTCGGATATGTACGAAGGCGCCAGCGAGACGATGACTTTGCGCTTTGAGAGGAAGGCCATAGTGACTCTGTCGACGTCGTTTCTGATCTTTTTGACCGAGTTAGGACACTCATTGACGCAGGTGCCGCAGAATGTGCAGCGCTCATGGATAATGACCGCGCGGGCGTCCTTGATCTGTATCGCCTTGACCGGGCAGTGCCTTACGCACCTGTAGCAGTCGCGGCAGTTGGACAGTTCGGTGTATATAGGATGTTTGTCCATCTATCCCTCCTTTGGTGACGGCAGCCGGGCCGATCTCCCGGCTATTTCTGTATGCCTCAATGATACCATACAATACGGGAAAACATGTGTAATATAACTGATAATAGCATGGTCTTTGTGGTATACTACAAAAGTAATTTAGGGTAAATAACCGGAGGTACACAATGGCATTCGCAACAGCAGAAGAGTATAAGAACATGGCAGGCAACTTCATCCACGATATCATCGATGATGACCTCGCCACAGGCAAGCACAAAGAGATAGTCACAAGGTTCCCGCCGGAGCCGAACGGATACCTTCACATCGGACACGCCAAGTCCCTGTGCCTTAATTTCGGTACCGCGCTCAAGTACGGCGGCAGATGCAACCTCAGATATGACGACACCAACCCGACCAAGGAGGACATCGAATTCGTCAAGTCCATCGAGGCTGATGTCAACTGGCTCGGATTCCAGTGGGACGAAAAGCTCTGGGCGTCCGACTATTTCGATACGATGTATGAGGCTGCTGTAGAGCTCATCAAGCAGGGCAAGGCCTTTGTCTGCGAGCTAACTCCGGATCAGATAAGAGAGTACAGAGGCACTCTGACCAAACCCGGCAAGGAGAGCCCTTACAGGGACAGACCGGTCGAGGAGAACCTCGCCCTCTTTGAGAAGATGAGAGCCGGCGAATTCGCCGACGGAGAGGTGTGCCTGCGCGCCAAGATCGACATGGCGAGCCCTAACATCAACATGAGAGACCCTGTCATTTACAGAGTCGTCCATGCGCCTCATCACAACACAGGCGACAAGTGGTGCATCTACCCGATGTACGACTTCGCTCATCCTATCGAGGACGCTATCGAGGGCATCACACACTCCATCTGCACACTCGAGTTCGAGGACCACAGACCGCTTTACGACTGGGTAGTCAACGAAGTAGGCTGGTGGCCAAATCCTCCGAGACAGATCGAGTTCGCACCTCTCAATGTCACTACCATGCTCATGAGCAAGCGCTTCATCAGGAGACTTGTCGAGGAGGGCAAGGTAGAGGGCTGGGACGACCCGAGACTCTGCACACTCGCAGGCATCCGCAGGAGAGGATATACTCCTGAGGCTATCCGCAAGTTCTGTAACGACATCGGAGTCACCAAGGCCGATACGATGATCGACATCGCTCAGCTCGAGCAGTGCGTCAGAGAGGACCTCCAGCTCAAGGTGCCGGCCATCAACGTAGTCAAGAACCCTATCAAGGTCATCATCGACAACTATCCTGAGGGCAAGACCGAGATGTGCACTGTTGAGAACAACAGCAAAGTCGAGGAGATGGGCACACGCGAGATCCCGTTCGGCAGAGAGCTCTGGGTGGACGGCGACGACTTTATGGAAGTCCCTGCCAAAAAGTACTTCAGGCTCTTCCCGGGCAATGAAGTCAGATTAAAGGGCGCATACTTCATCAAGTGCAACGAAGTCGAGAAGGACGCAGACGGCAATATAATCTGCCTCCACTGCACATACGATCCTGAGACGAAGAGCGGAGAGGGCTTCGAGGGCCGCAAGGTCAAGGGCACAATCCACTTCGTGGAGGCATCCACTGCAGTTAAGATCAGGATAAGAGAGTACGGCTACCTCATGAAGGACAACGAGGAGACAGGCGAGATGGAATTCGACCCTGAGTCGCTCGTCGAGACATGGGGCTATGCGGAGCCGTCCGTTGCCGGCGTAAAGCCGGGCGAGAGATTCCAGTTCTTCCGCAAGGGCTACTACATCGCGGACTCCGAGCTCACGACTGAGGACGAAAAGTTCTTCAACAGCATCGTAGGCCTCAAGAGCAGCTGGAAGCCGCAGTAATGTCATCCTGAGCGAAGCAGTTATCGAAGGAGCCCAGCCTCCGAAGATCAATGCTTTCATCATCACGGCAACGCCGTTGTGAATGAAGAAAGCATTTAGGATCTCACCGAGATTCTTCGGTCGCTGCGCTCCCTCAGAATGACATAAAGGAGATACCTATCGAAACACTGCTTAACAACATTTTAACGTTCTCGGAGTTACATCCGGAACTGGCAACAGAGATCACCACCGTATTCCGGTGGATCTTTGTTGTGCTTGCAGCTTATATCCTGCTCATCTCCATCGTGTCGCTGCTCTCCACAAGAGCGACCCCTGAGATCTGGGGCTACTACATGGCCGAGGGAGGGAGCAATTACCCGATCACTCACTGGGAGAACGTCATAGGACGCTCAAAGTCAGCGGATATCAACATCCCGCTTGCGAGCGTGTCCAACAACCACGCCCTCCTGATACGCTCGGACGAGGAGCGATGGATCATCAAGGATCTCGGATCGAGCAACGGCACCGACGTCAACGGCTACAGGCTCGACCCGGCAAAGAAGTACTATGTAGGCCCGGGAGACCGGATCGGCATCGGCGGTGTCATGTCCACCGTCACGCCTCCCAGCCTGGAGGAAGCCCGCAACAACAAGTACATGAGGCGCCTCGACAAGGAGCCTGTCGCTCCATGGAAGATCCTGATCGCCATCACGGTCTTCCAGATGATGACCATAGTCCAGCTCGTGCTGGGCATGGGAGATGAGATCACTGCCGGAGCCCTCCTGTCCATAGTGCTGCTCTCGGCGCTCATGTGGGCATATGTAATGTTCTTCAAGAGCATGGGCAGTAAAGGCTTCGAGATGGAGATGATCGCCTTCTTCATGTCGACGGTCAACCTCGCAGTCACAGCCTCCTTCGATCCTGCCATCGTATTCAAGGAATTCATCGCGATAGTCATCGGAGTATTCCTCATGATCTTCATGTGCCTTGTGCTCAGGGACCTCGACAGGACCAAAAAGATCAAGCCTGTACTCATCGGACTTTCGATCGCGGCCATGCTCATAAACCTCATCTTCGGAGACGCCAAATTCGGAGCCACCAACTGGATCAGGATAGGCGGCGTGTCCATGCAGCCGTCAGAGCTTGTCAAGCTGGCCTTCATACTCATAGGAGCCGGCACCTTAGAGGAGCTCTACGACAAGAGAGACACATACATCTACGCTGTATTCTCGCTCTTCTGCCTGGGATGCCTGGCGCTGATGAGCGACTTCGGTACGGCTCTCATATTCTTTGCGACATACCTGGTCGTATCCTTCCTGCGAAGCGGAGACCTCTCGAGGATGACGCTTACCGGAGTTGCGGCTGCGGCCATGGGCTTCATAGTGCTCAAGTTCAAGCCGTACATAGCCTCGAGGTTCGATGCCTGGGGCCATGTCTGGGAGCCTGAGTACATGAACGACCTCGGCTACCAGCAGACCAGGACGATGTCCTTCGGGGCGGGCGGAGGCCTGCTCGGACTAGGCGCGGGCAACGGCTCTCTCAAGGATGTAGGAGCCTCCAACACCGACCTGGTATTCGGGTTTGTGATGGAGGAGTGGGGCTTTGTAATAGCCGTGCTCCTGGTGCTCTGCATCGCGACCCTGTCATTCTTTGCCGTAATGAGCATCATGGCGGGACGTTCCACCTTCTATACCATACTCGCCTGCGGTGCGGCGACGATGTTCCTCGTGCAGACCATGCTCAATGTGTTCGGCGCGATCGACTTCTTCCCGCTGACGGGCGTCACCTTCCCGTTCGTATCCACAGGAGGCACGAGTCTCATGACCTCGTGGGCGATGCTGGCCTACTTCAAGGCGGCCGACATGCGGCGTGATGCGAGCCTCGCGGTGAGGAAGGAGGACTAGCATGCGCAAACAGGAGAGAAGAGCAATGATATGCACACTGCTGGCGCTGGTCCTCGTACTGGGCGTGGCGGTGTTCGGATACAGGTTCGTAAAGGACGGCGGCGACTGGGCCACCTTCTACGGCAATACCCAGATATATACTGACGGCAATATCAACAGAGGAGCTGTCACAGACAGGAACGGCGAAGTCCTGCTGCAGTGCACGCCTGACGGATTCAACTACAGCGATGACAGGCTCACAAGGCTCGCGACCGTGCATGCGGTCGGCGATCCGGGCGGCAATATCCCTGCCGGAGCCATCAGCATTTTCAAAAGCCAGCTCATAGGCTACGACATACTCAACGGTACATATGACCGGACCGCCAACGGCAAGAGCATCGCTCTTACCATAGACGCCAATGCCAACAGGGAGGCCTATTCTGCCCTCGCCGGCAGGACAGGTGCGGTCGGAGTATATAACTGGAAGACAGGCGAGATCGTCTGCATGGTCAGCACGCCGACCTTCGATCCGAGGGACGAGTCCGCTGACTTAAGCGAGGAGTCATACTACTTCAACAACTTCCTCGACGGAGCGCTGACGCCGGGCTCGACCTTCAAGCTCGTCACCTCGGCGGCCGTCATAGACAATCTCCCGGACAGGGGGTCGTTTGAGTTCGACTGCGACGGAGTCAACCAGCTCGGAGAGAGGGACGACACAAAGCTGAGATGCGTAGAGGCCCACGGCATGGTGGACTTCAAAGAGGCTCTCGCTCAGTCATGCAACGGTGCTTTCGGCGAGCTCACAAGAGAGGTCGGAGCGGCCAACATGATGGAGTACGCCAAAAAGGCAGGGCTCACAGAGCCTGTAGAGGTGGACGGCATCGAGACGGCTTCCGGTTCGTTCGTATTCCCGGACGACAACGATATAAAGCTCAGCTGGGCCGGCATTGGCCAGGCTGATGACCTCGTAAATCCGTGCGCCATGATGGTGTACATGGGAGCCATCGCCAACGGAGGCGAGGCGATACAGCTGTCGCTCTTCAAGAGTGCGACCTTTATCAAGGAGATAAGGGGAGGCAGGAGTCTCGGCAGATATCTCGACGAGGCTACCGCTGATGAGCTCAAGAGCATGATGAAGAACAACGTAGTCGAGAACTACGGCGAGGAGAACTTCGAGGGACTGGACATGTACGCAAAGTCCGGTACCGCCGAGGTCGGCACCGATGATCCGGATGCGTGGTTCGTCGGATTCACAAACAACGAAAACGCCCCTTACGCATTTGTCGTATGGGTCAAGGGCGGCGGCTACGGTTCACAGGTCGCGGCCCCTATAGCAGCCAGAGTCATCAGGGCGGTCGGAACGACTGAGGATGACGAGTACGAAGATTACGAATAGATAGTTGAGCAGGCATCTTAAGAGGTCATTAATAAGACTCACGATTCTCGCGGCCATAGCGGCCGCGTGCTTTGTGCTGACGGCATGCGATCCGAGCCTGACTCTCAATCCGAAGTACACATATACAAGCTTCAAGCTCGAGCTCGGAGAGACGGTGCCGGGAGACATAGAGGAGTACATAGACATGTCCGACCTCGATGCAGAGGAGAGGCAGTTTGTAAAAGACAATACGGAGATACTCTACGACGGGGAGCCTGTCAGGGGACAGACCTACGATGACGCGGGCAAACATACCCTGACCATCATGTACAAGGGTCACCAGTACCGCAGCTACGATATCGAGATACTCGACCTTGAGGCGCCCGTGTTCACAAAGTCAGAGGACGTCTACACCTTCGCAGGTCTGACTGCAGATGAAGAGGAGATCGATTCGATGTTCGCTGCCACCGACAACAGCGGCAGCGTTAAGATACATACAAGCGACATGAAGGTCGATTACGATACCGCCGGAGAGTATGAGATCAAGGCCACAGCTGTAGATCCGACCGGCAATAAGACAGAGGCGACGGCTAAGATAATAGTCCAGGAGCCTCATTACGGAGCCATGGGTACTTATGTATTTGTCAGCATCGAGGACCAGTACCTCACGTATTTCGTGGACGGAGAGCCTGTGCTCGACTGCCCGGTAGTCACGGGCAACGCGGGGAACCACTCCACACCGAGGGGCACCTTCACCATAGTCAACATGGCGCGCAATGTTAAGCTCAAGGGCAGGGAGGACAACGGCGACAAGTACGAGTCCTTTGTCAGATACTGGATGGCCTTTCTCGGGAGCGAGTACGGACTGCATGATGCCGACTGGCGCGGAGCCTTCGGAGGCGACATCTACATGGGGAACGGGTCCCACGGCTGCGTCAACATGCCGCCGTATATGGCTGCCGAGCTCTACGGCATGGTGGACATCGGGACGCCTGTGCTGATTTACTGATGTTTGCACAAATATACATAAGTTTTTTGTAATATTTCACAAAACGGCTTGACTTTACTTCTGGCTGTCTCTATTATGTAGTAAGTCAAATGAATAACACCTGACCCGATAGAGGTCGCGGAGATCAAGAGTAACGGCATCAAAAGCGCGGGGGCGCTGCCGCCAAAGGGTGATCCGCCGAAGCTTACCGGCTTCCCGAACCGGTCTGCTGGGACGATGTAATAAGATGCATCGGACTGTCACGTAAGTGGAGCGCTATCATGGTATTAGGATATAGATTACCTCATCCATGAACGTTTCAAGCGTTATTCATGGATTTTTCTTTTATAACAGGTATGGAAAGAATTCGGAGGTAAACTATCATGGACACACCTGCTCTTTACGCAACCGCTTGGGCTGTACTGCCCCCACTCATTGCTATAGCGCTGGCACTCATTACAAAAGAGGTATACAGCTCGCTGTTCCTCGGAGTGCTCACAGGCGCTATCCTTTACGCCGGTGCCGACTTTGACGGCGTCGTCAATCATGTACTCAAAGACGGACTCATAGCTTCCCTGAGCGACGGATGGAATGTAGGAATCCTTATCTTCCTCGTCATCCTCGGCATCATCGTAGCCCTGATGAACCTCTCCGGAGGCTCAAAGGCATTCGGAGGCTGGGCTCTGAGACATGTACGTTCCCGTGTATCCGCAGAGATCGCTACCATGCTCCTCGGCATTATCATCTTCGTGGACGACTACTTCAACTGCCTGACAGTAGGCTCGGTAATGAAGCCTGTCACAGATGAGTTCAAAGTATCCAGAGCTAAGCTCGCCTACATCATCGACGCGACGGCTGCTCCGGTCTGCATCATCGCCCCTGTATCCTCATGGGCTGCTGCGGTATCGAGCTTTGCCGGCGAGGGCCAGAACGGTATCCACCTGTTCATCCAGTGCATCCCATATAACTTCTATGCACTCTTCACTATCGTAATGATGATCGCGCTCATACTGATGAGGTTCGACTACTTCAAGATGGCTGAGTTCGAGCAGAACGCAGTCGAGAACGGCGACCTCTTTACAGTAAAGGACGAGAACGCTGAGCTCGCTGACGCTGCCGCAGAGGGAAGCGACAAGGGCATCGTGCTTGACCTTGTATTCCCGGTACTGGTACTCGTAGTCAGCTGCGTACTCGGAATGGTATACACAGGCGGATTCTTCAGCGGCACAGGCTTCGTAACAGCATTCTCGGAATCTGACGCGTCCGTAGGACTCTCGATGGGAGCTCTCGTAGCACTCGTCATCATAATCATCTACTACATGATAAGACGCACTATCAGCTTCAAAGACTGCATGAGCTGCATCCCTGAGGGCATGAAGTCAATGGCATCGCCTATCCTGGTACTGACACTCGCGTGGTCCCTCAAGGCAATGACAGACAGTCTCGGACTCGCAGACTTCGTAAGCGGTCTTGTTGAGAACATGGGCGGAGCTGCCGTAAGCATCATCCCGGCTGCACTCTTCCTGATCGCATGCGTACTCGCTTTCGCATCGGGCACATCCTGGGGTACATTCGGTATCCTGATCCCGCTCGGACTTGCTATCACAGAGTCGCATCCTGAGCTGGCTACACCGATCATCGCAGCCTGCATGGCAGGCGCTGTATACGGCGACCACTGCTCACCGATCTCGGATACAACGATCATGGCTTCTGCCGGAGCTAACTGCAACCACGTATCGCACGTATCGACTCAGCTGCCATACGCAACTACAGTTGCTATCGTATCCGCTATCTCGTACGTGATCGCAGGATTCACAAAGAACCCTATCGCACCGCTCGTTGTAGGCGTTGTACTTCTGATCGCAGCACTCTTCTACTTCAGGAACAGCAAGAGCGCATACGTAGTACCTGAGAGCGCAAACCGCAACGATGCATAATACAGATACTTGAATCAATAAAGCAATTTCGCGCCGCAGACATATATCCGCGGCGCGATTTTATTGCCGATCGGGAGTATAATGATTAAAAGCACGGGACAAAGGAGAAAGGAAAGACCATGAACTTCACTTCATCAGAACGGGACTTTGTAAAAGATAACGAAGCTTATGTGCCGGTAGCCGACAGCGACAAGAGGCGCATAGAGTCTGTGGACGAGCTGGACAGACTGCTCGCGCTGAGAGACGCTCCTGACGGAGGAGAGCTCGGCCGCAAGGACGGCAGGCTCAATATGATGCACTGCATCTTTAAGGGGCTCGATCTTGCCGGCCGCGATATGACAGGACTCGATCTTTCGAGATCCACCTTTGATAGCTGCGACCTCAGAGGCACGGACTTCACAGGGTCCAAGATGGACAATGTCGCGTTCTACGACAACCGGCTTACCGGCATGATACTCCGGAACTGCCTGGCGAGGGGCTGCAGCTTCCGCTTCCAGGACATGACGGATATAGACCTGAGAGGCGCCAACATATACTCCTCGGTACTCGAGGACGCGCTTAATCAGGACAAGGTCATAACTGATGACGACACCAAGTGGTATAAGATGCGCTGCCCGGAGGAGGGCGAGGCCTTCATCGCGTGGAAGTGCTGCACGGACCTCCGCGTGGTCATGATGCTCGTGCCAAAGGACGCTAAGCGCTGCATGGCTACAATGGAGACAGGCAGAGTGTCAAAGGTCAAGGTCCTCAAGATCACCAGCATCGACGAGACGGAGAACTACAGCTGGGCTCAGTCGACTGTCGACCCGGACTTCTACTACGAAGTGGGCAAGTGGATCGAGCCTGCAAACGGCTTTCAGGAGGATCGGTGGAAGGATTCGTCACCGGGAATACATTTCTTTCTGGACCGCCAGCAGTGCGTGGATTACCAGTCCAAGTAGCAATTCGATGACTATAGCTTGGAAAGAAAACGTACTTTCATTGTATAATGCAGTCAACGGGACAGACTATACAGACGGCGAGGATCTCAGCAAAGAGGAAGCTATCGAAAAGGCCGTAGACAAACTCGCCGCAGATGGCACTATCAGTGCGGAGAAGGCCTGTGAGCTTCTTGAGGTGTCCCTGGAAGACTATCTGAAATGGAAAGCCGAAAGAAAGGCTTAGATCCGCAAAACTGCTACTTAAGCAGCTAATACATTTTACAGCATACATGACAATCGCTAGATATATGGATATGAAGTGCAGAACCTGAGAGGGTCTGCATTTTTTCTTTTATATTGCCTTCATATAGCTTTGGATATCTTTTTGTGGGGCGGTCTGCCCCGCGAAGCCCGCGCTGGCGTCGGGTGACTACTACGCCCTGACGCCAGCTACAGAGCGTGCGCTGAGCGGCTTGGCAGACCACGTGAGCTCAGAGGAGAGCGAACGGCATTTTCTTATCGTTAAGCAGTATTTCGGGATAAATCAAAAATGAGGGATTTTATTGTCGGATTTAGTGCGTTTTTCGTTTGCTTTGCTTCGCATATGCAAAATACAATTAATGCATGAATGGAAGATATATTGATGAAACAATGAGGGCTCTGATCAAACTCGAAAACCTGAGATCAGCCAAGGAATCAAGACTTCTTGAGCTTGAAGAATATTCGGACATATTCCTTAAGGTCTCTAATGGCAGATCGGGAAAGTATTACTATGCCAAAAGGAAGGGTGAGGAGGCCCGGACTTACCTGGGCAATGACTCCAACCATGAGGTGCGTAATATAAGAGAGTTCAGATATCTGAAGCAATTGATCGAAGATCTGGATTCAGAGATAAGACTTCTTCGTACTCTGCGGGAAGGTCACTTAGATGTTGACTATGATGCGGTTCAATCCAGACTACCACGCATATATCGTGATCCGCTTTTGCCGGATTATTCAACCCGTATGTGTGATGCTGCAAAAAAGTGGAGAGACCAAAAGGAATATGAAAAAAAGCAGTATAAGACAAAAAATCCTGAAGGGCTGATAATGAAGGCTTTGGATGGTACGCTTATGCGATCTAAATCCGAAGTTATCATTGCAAACATGCTTATTTCTCAAGACATTCCCTATATATATGAGCTGCCTCATATGGTAAACGGCATCGTAGTGTATTCGGATTTCACGGCGCTGTCTACAATAGATTTCAGATTCGAGATAATAATCGAGCATGAGGGTTTGATGAACAATATTAACTATCAAAGGACTTTCATGAATAAAGTCAACGGCTATCTAACTGAAGGCATCATACCCGGGAGGGATGTTTTCTTCACTTTTGATGATCTAAATGGTGGATTCGACCCGTCTCCGGTGCAAGACATAATAGATACAAAGCTTAAGTCTCGTTCATAAGTGATTGTGTTAATGCCTTTAAGGCGTATATGAAGTGTAAGGCGTCAACATCTTCTAGAAAGAACTCACTGATAGGTGCAAATGATAACGCCGGAAGAGGTTGATAGCCGATATGGGCGTTGACATCATATGAATGAAGGTCTAAGAAATAACGCCGCGCGAGACATTTGGGTGACGCAGGCGTCAACTTTAGCATAGAGAGATGCTCTGGGGCGGCTAAATGTTGACTCCAGGTAAGGGCTTGTTGGTCAATAGGCGTGAAAAATGAAGAATAGCATGATTATTTATTGCTGATTTGTCATCGGTGCGCTCTCCTTTGAGCGCACCGTGGCTGCTAGCCGATCAGCCTCGCTCTACAGCTGCTTTGAGCGGCCTGAGTAGTGGCCGCTGTCACAGCGCGGGCTTCCCGGAGCAGCCCGAAAAATGTTACTGATTGACATGTACACGCAATGCAGGTATATTATGATCAAATCATTCAAAGATAAGGAAACCGAAAAGATTTACAATCAGACGGTGTCGACAAAGCTTCCTCAGAATATCCAAAAGGTAGCTTTGCGAAAACTGATTATGATTGACAGCGCAGAACAATTGGAAGACCTTAGAGTGCCTCCCGGCAACCGACTTGAAGCACTCAGAGGAGATAGGGGAGACCAGTACAGTATCAGGGTCAACGATCAGTTCAGGATTTGTTTCAGAATGCAGGGGAATGATGTAACAGATGTAGAGATCGTAGATTATCATTGATTGGAGTTGACGTGAATGAGTAAGCGCATAGAGACGCCTTCTGTGGGCGAGATATTAAAAGAGGAATTCATGGATCCTATGAGTATATCGGCGTACAGGCTTGCCAAGGATATAGGAGTCCCGGTATCGCGTGTGCAGGATATCCTGCATGACAGGAGGAAGATCACGGTCGATACATCACTCAGGCTCGCAAAGTACTTCGGCGTATCGGACAGCTATTTCCTCAACATCCAGAATGACATAGATTTCAGAAATGAAAAGGAGAGGCTTAAGGCGGAGCTGGACAGTATACCGGCTCTGCGCTTCGCATGAAGAGCAGATATTTCGGGAATGTCGTGTTCAAAATGGGAACACGGCATTTTTTCACGGGGCGTTCATTGAACGGCGGCATGCGGAGTGGTAGAATATCTGCGGTAAGATATTTCTCTTCTATATATATAGAAGCATGATGGCGTTAGGGCATATATGTAACATAATAAACGGAGCGCCTTTTTGAGGCGTTCCTGATATTGTAAGGGAGGAAACGATTATGAAAGTAATCATGTCCGGTAACGAAGCGACCGCACGCGGAGCCTACGAAGGCGGCGCAAGATTCGCATCGGCATATCCGGGAACACCAAGCACCGAGATCCTCGAGAACATGCCTCAGTACGGCGAGTCCGTATATTCAGAGTGGGCACCTAACGAGAAGGTCGCGACAGAGGCGGCTATCGGCGCTTCAATCGCAGGCGTAAGATCCTTCTGTGCAATGAAGCACGTAGGTATGAACGTCGCGGCTGACCCTATCTTCACATTCGCCTACACAGGCGTAACGGGAGGATTCGTAATGGTAGTTGCAGACGATCCGGGCCAGCACAGCTCGCAGAACGAGCAGGACAACAGAAACACGGCAAAATCGGCAAGACTGCTGATGCTCGAGCCTTCGGACTCGCAGGAGTCGAAGGACTTCATGAAGAAGGCGTTCGCTCTCTCAGAGAGATTCGACATGCCGGTACTCTTCCACGTGACTACGAGAACATGCCACTCCAAGGGCATCGTAGAGCTGGGCGAGAGAGAGGAAGTCGCAGTTCCTGATTACGAGCCTAAGATCAGAAAGTATGTTACAGCCCCGGCAAACGCGAAGGTGCTGAGAGCAACACTCGAAGACAGAGTCGCAGCAGCAAGAGAATTCTCGAACAACTGCGAGTTCAACAGAGTCGAGATGCACAGCACAAAGATCGGCGTTATCACATCGGGCGTTTCGTATCAGTATGCAAGAGAGACCTTCGGCGAGGACGCTTCGTATCTGAAACTTGGTCTCACATTCCCGATGCCGGACGACCTCATCAAGGACTTCGCGTCCAAGGTCGACAAGGTATATATAGTAGAAGAGATGGATCCGTACATCGAAGAGCACGTAAAGATGCTCGGGATCGAGTGCACGGGCAAGGATGTCATTCCAAGATATGACGAACTCAACACGGACATCGTCAGGAAGGCATTCCTGGGCGTTGAGCCTGAGACTTACAAGTCAGACTTACAGACAGTCGTAAGACCTCCTGCACTCTGCGCGGGCTGCCCTCACAGAGGATTCTTCTACGCTCTGTCCAAGAGAAAGAACCTCATGATCACAGGCGACATCGGTTGCTACACGCTCGGTTCGGCCGCGCCTCTCGGCGCTATGCACACCACTATCTGCATGGGCGCTTCGATATCGCAGGGCCACGGCGCAAGCATCGCCCTGAAGGACGCAGGCAAGGACACAAAGGTAGTCTCCGTCATCGGCGACTCCACGTTCTTCCACACAGGCGTAAACTCGCTGATGGACGAGGTATATAACAGCGGCCACAACCTGACCGTCATCCTCGACAACCGTATCACAGGTATGACAGGTCACCAGCAGAACCCGGGTACAGGATACACACTGATGGGCAAGGAGGCTCCTGAGGTAGATATCCCTGCACTCTGCAAGGCTATCGGCGTCAAGGATGAGAACATCATCACAGTAAATCCTAACCACCTCGACGAGGTCAACGATGCGCTCGATAAGCTTCTGCCAAAGGATGAGCCATGCGTACTCATCACAAGATGGCCGTGCGTACTCAAGAAGTTCAGCCAGCAGGATATCGACGAGTTCCCGACGCTGCACAAGACACAGTGCAAGATCGATCAGGACAAGTGCAAGAACTGCAAGATGTGCGTCAAGACCGGTTGCCCGGCACTGATCTCCACAAAGGAGAAGGTAGTTGTCGACTACACAAGCTGCAACGGCTGCACAGTCTGCAAACAGGTTTGCCCATTCGGAGCTATTGAGGAGGTGACAAGATAATGAGTGAAGTAAAGAATATCCTCCTGGTAGGAGTAGGCGGACAGGGTACTATCCTTGCATCCAAGATCCTGACAAGCGGCCTCATGAAGGCAGGCTATGATGTCAAGATGAGTGAGATCCACGGCATGTCACAGAGAGGCGGCTCCGTATCCACTCAGGTCAGATACGGCGACAAGGTCTATTCACCTATCGTGGGCAAGGGCTCCGCAGACGTTATCGTAGCATTCGAGGAGATGGAGGCCCTGAGATGGCTCGACCACCTCAAGATCGGCGGCACTATGGTAATCAATGACCACCAGATCCAGCCTGTACCGGTAAATCTGGGAATGGCTGAGTACCCGCAGGACATCATCGGGCACCTCAAGGGCATCTGCGACGTGCATGCATTCAAGGCTGCTGAGATCGCTACAGAGCTCGGTAACCCTAAGGCAATGAACATCGTACTGCTCGGAGCTCTCGTCAAGTCCATGGGCGGACTCGACGACATCGACTGGGATGCTGAGATCGAGGCCAACGTAAAGCCTAAGTTCGTAGAACTCAACAAGAAGGCGTTCCACGCAGGTTACGATCTGTAGGACCTGATACACGATTACATGGCCCGCTCCCCGGAGCGGGTCTTTTCTTCTATTAATATATATAGCTGCTTTCTTGAAACCGCACGGTATGCGTGATAGTATAACACTCGGTAATTTGAGGAGGAACTGATGAGAACACTGATGCTGCTCTCGAGCATCGCGATGATAGGCTCGGGCATATTCTGCATAGCTAACGGTACGGCCGCATTCCTGACGGTCGCGTTTGTAATAGGTCTGGTGCTGCTGCTCTTGGGCGCCGCCGAGGTGCTGGTAGGCAGGAGGGCGGACTTCGATGTGTCAGAGGTCGGAGTAGGCATCACCAAGGACGGAGTCATAATGCTCCTGCTCGGACTTGTTATCATCACAGGACAGATCACAGACGACCTGTCGGCACAGACTCTCTTCGCACTGCTTCTTACCGTAGAGGGAGTACTGTCGTTCAGACCGGATGCCCTCGACCTGGTGACGACGACCAGGGATCAGAGGATAGGCATAGGCCTCAACCTCCTGATGCTCCTTATCGGTGTATACATGTTCTTCAATACCATGTTCTTCCATCTGCCGGTCATGCTGCTCATCGGTATCTGCATGATAGTCCTCGGCTTCAGGCGTTTTGCCCAGTCGTTCCGTATCGACTATGTAAGGCCGGGATTCATCACGGGTAACGAAGAGAGGCTCAAAGAGGCAGAGCAGGATGAGAAGCGTGCACTCGCCAAGGCCAAGGAAGGCATACGCGAGCAAAAGATCGCGCAGAGGCGAATCGACAAGATCAAGGATGAGATCGCAGCCGAACAGGACGTCCTGATGAGCGCTGCGGTGACCCGTCAGGAGAGGGAAGCCGAGAGAGAAATGACCGAATAATACCTGATCCATATATAGTATATATAGTAGCAAGTTATACAAGTTGCGGTGGCTCGGAAGCTCTTCCGGACGCCGCAATTCGATATTTCAGGACTTTTTAAACTTTTTCAAATTTTTTTAAAAAAGTTGTTGACACATTCAATGTGTTTGCATATAATAATGAAGCTGTCGCTGAAAAGCACAGCGGAACCTTGAAAACTTCATAGTGCAGAACAGGTCTTG
>SVCQ01000008.1 GCA_015058275.1 Clostridiales bacterium | reverse complement strand
ACGTTTACGCTTGATATGGAAGACTATTATCGGATTAAGGACGCAGAGGCAGATAAAGAAAAACGATAATACAAACTAATCGTTTTTGGTCAGCTGATGGTAATAACTAAGCAAGCGTTGCAAAGTTGTGTCATCTGCGCTTTGAGTGTTCTTTATCAGTTCAAATAAGATAGGATTACTATTTTTATGAATGTTTATTACATCAGGGGAAATGTCATCTGTTTCTCCTGATAAATAGGCAGCTGATGTATTCATTTTCTCCGCTATCGATATTATGACCTGTGGAGAAGGCCTGCGGTCACCTGCTTCATATCTAACGTAGGATGCAGCCGTTAATCCAATCCGCCGTGCAGCTTCAGCTTTGGAAAGGTTAAGCCTTTCTCTTGCTGATTTGAGGCGTTCAGGAATAAGAGTATTGTTCGTATGGTTCATAATAACCTCCTTGACAATTACCAATGGTAACACTATAATATTACCATTGGTAATATTATATAAATCCAGACTATGAATGTCAAGGAAGGTGACGGATTATGAAATTGGAAGTAGAGATGACGGAAGAACAACTAAACTTGCTGATTTTGTCTACGGAAATATATGGACGTATTCTGATGAATCAAGCAGATCTGGTTGCTGATATTATTGCTGAAGACAGGTTTTTCTATGATAAAAATGATCCTGAGAATGACAGGCGATTTCATGAATGGATTAAAGATAGAGATGAAATGACGGAGAAGCTGAGAATGGCGCTGAACGTAATGTTTCATGATTCCTATAAAAGCGACACTTGCCAGAACCTCATTGATATTTGGCGTGTTCTCAGGCATTTTCAATATAATATTTCTGACAATATTGATAAGAGTCTTTATGATGTGAGCGCTTCCGAACCATACCACGGTGGAACCGAACCGCTTATGCGGGTTCGCATTTTGGAAAAGTTGGAGATAGCAGGAGGGGAAAGACTTGGAGAAAAAAGCAATAATACAGTATAAGAAAAGATTTGATGATATCAGGCATGAAGAGAATGGCATTGAATTCTGGTATGCAAGAGAGTTGATGGAACTGCTTGAATATGCTCAATGGAGAAATTTTGAGAAGACCATAGAAAAGGCAAAGACTTCTTGTGAAAACAATGGGATAACTGTAAAGGATCATTTTGCTGATGTCAGCAAAATGATAAAAATCGGTAAAGGCGGAAATCGAGAAGTTGATGATTATATGCTCACTCGTTATGCCTGCTATCTCATTGCTGAGAATGGAGATCCCCGAAAGGAACAGATCGCATTCGCGCAGAGTTATTTTGCGGTGCAAACAAGAAAGCAGGAACTTATTGAAGAACGAATTGCATATATAGAAAGAACAGAAGCGCGTGGTAAGCTTAGGGAGTCGGAAAAGCGACTATCTCAGAATATCTATGAGCGTGGTGTTGACGATGCCGGGTTCGCAAGAATACGCTCAAAAGGTGATCAGGCTTTATTTGGAGGATATACCACCAAAGAAATGAAAGAACGTCTTGGTGTCAAGGACTCAAGGCCGTTGGCGGATTTTTTGCCGACACTTACAATAGCAGCCAAGAATCTTGCAACAGAGATGACAAATTACAATGTTGAAGAAAAGGATTTACAAGGGGAGTTTGCGATAACGGTTGAACATGTTGACAACAACAGTTCAGTAAGAGAGATGCTAGGGCAAAGGGGAATCAAACCGGAGAATCTTCCTCCTTCTGAGGATATTAGAAAACTGGAAAGAAGAGTACAAAAGGAAGATAAGCAACTTGCTAAGAAATCGGGGAAACTTCATGAATAGAATCAGTCTGTTTAGAACCAGAATAGTGATTGAAGACAAGGTATACTTATTAGCAAAGGATGTCTGGAAAGCACTTGGATGCAAAAGCATAGAACAGTTACAAGGTGAATATCCTGAAATAGTTAAACATATTAAAGAATTACCAACCTTGGTTTTGGAATGCGATTTTAATACTATCTTAACGTCCGACATAGAAGCAATGAAAAAGCTTAAACATATAGAGATTACGCGCGTTGAGACTTTGCGAAATAACACAGAAGCGATAAAGAGTATCTATCCGCTCAAGTTTATGGTGGCCGGAAAAATGTTTGAGAATGATGCAAGGAAGGCAGGCTATCAGAGCGTTAATGAATATATTGAAGATGTTGACTATGTTAAGGAAATCAAGAACGAAAAAGAAAAATTGATTTCAAAGAGAGATTTGATAGATAGTATAAGTCAAAGCAGAGTCAAGCTTTTCGAATTAATAGACGCTGATGTCCTTGACAAGAATAATCTTCAAATTCAACAGTATATCCACATCAATAATGGAACTCCTTATAGTGAGAGTTTTATTGTTGGGCAGGGCATATTTTTTTCTGTATATGATGACGGCTATGCGTTTGATGAATTGAGAATTGAGAACAAGGACCTTATTATACCAACATATGATTATGAGGAGGATGATCCAAATAAGAATTATGGTCATGATCCGGGTTTGAGAGACTACAGAGAGTATAGCTGTTTGGAGAATATTTTGTATATAATTACACATAAAGATGTTGAAGACGTGGGTGTAAATCTTATGAGTTGTAATGCGCCGGGGATTAGTTTTTATATCTCACAGGCTGAAGTGATAAAACTCCTTAACCCTAATATGTACAGAGATATAGTACTTATAGATGGTGACATGGATTTTGCTTATTCAAAAACAGTTACAAAAGATGCTCTAATAGAATAAAGAATATTGCTGAGGTAGCCACTCTATGTCATTATGATATTCGGTTGCTCAGGCGGACAACAGTGGAAGGGGTATGTCTATTGAAAAAATACAACAAATGAAAACTCGTTGAAAGGATTACTCGCCAATGCCTCGGAGGAGATCATTAAGCGAGATAGATGCAAGATGGCTTTCCATGCTTATCTATAAGAAGATAAGCCCTGTACTGAAAGGCAGCAACTAAGGAGAATGGCAATGTCAGAATCAGAGAAACACTTCAGATATCTTGTCGAAGAGTTACATACAACGATTATGGCAACGGTCGATGAAGGCGGGCTTCCGGTTACTGCTGCCATAGACATTATGGATACGGATGGCGAGTCACTGTTCTTCCTGACTGCGAAGGGTAAAAGTCTGTACGACAGGCTGGTATCGAGACCGTTCGTATCGCTGACAGCACTCAAGGGCGAGGACACGATGTCGAGCAAGGCGCTGACTGTACGCGGCAGAGTAAGAGAGCTGGGATACGAACTCATACCTGAACTGTTTGAAAAGAACCCGTACATGAAGAATATCTATCCTACTGAGGAGTCGATGCGTGCCCTTACGGCTTTTCAGATATTCATGGGAAGCGGTGAATGGTTCGACCTCTCGAAGAGGCCGATCGAAAGAGCGTCATTCGAATTCGGCACAGATGAAGATGCTGAAACAGAGATCAGAAAAGAAGGGTATGTGATCAATGATAAGTGCATCGGATGCGGCAGCTGCCTGACAGTGTGCCCGCAGAACTGCATAAGCTCAGATGACATACCGTTTACTATACAGGCAGACCACTGCCTTCACTGCGGCAGCTGCATGAGTGTATGCCCGGCAGGTGCAGTGGAGAGAAGGTGACGAGATGAGAATAATTGATGGATTAAAAGATGCAAGGCCGAATGGCTATCTTGAAAGCATAAGAAAAGGCTCGGCAGGAGTAAGCAGATTCCGCGGCGGTGCTTACTATGGCAGCGGGGACCGGGCAGCAGATATTGCCAGGCTCAGAGAAGAGATCAATACAGCAGATGCGATCATAATCGGTGCCGGTGCCGGGCTCTCGACATCAGCCGGCTTTACATACAGCGGGGAACGTTTCGACAAATACTTCTTTGACTTTGCAAGCAAGTTCGGAATAACGGATATGTACTCAGGCGGATTCTATCCTTTCCCGGATGCGGAGACACACTGGGCCTGGTGGGCACGCCATATATATTTCAACCGTTATATTGACGCGCCAAAGCCCGTCTACAAAGAACTGCTGGATCTCGTACGGAACAAGGACTATTTCGTGATCACTACAAACGTGGACCATCAGTTCCAGAGGGCGGGTTTCGATAAGTCCAGACTGTTCTACACCCAGGGAGACTATGGCCTGTTTCAGAGCGTGAGGGCATCGAATCAGAAGACCTATGACAATGAAGAATGGGTCATGAAGGCGATGGAGGCTCAGGGCTTTATAAGGGACGAAAACGGAGTTTTCTGTGTACCTGAAGACGGTAAACTGCTGATGAGGATACCGTCAGACCTTATACCTAAGTGCCCTGGTGACGGGAGCGATGTTACGACCAATCTGAGAGCAGATATGAGTTTCGTTGAAGATGAAGGATGGCATGATGCATCGGCGAACTACGCACACTTTCTGAGAAAAAATGAAAAGGGACATGTTCTGTATCTGGAGATAGGAGTGGGCAGCAATACTCCTGTGATAATCAAATTCCCATTCTGGACAATGACTTATGATAATCCTGACGCGGTGTATGCGTGCCTTAATTACAATGAAGCATACGCACCTAAGCAGATAGCCGAGCAGTCGATCTGCATCAGCGGCGATACGGGTGAGGTGCTTAAAGAATTGACTGAGACGGTATAATGGCTTGGACGGAAGCCACATGTAAGCGCAACCATTGGTTGACAGATTGAAAAGTCTGATTGGTAGAGTGCAACCTGCAAAAACTGTAGATTACAGTTGCAAGCAAAGCTGAAAGCACTCGAATCAGGAGGAAATAAAATGATATTAGCAGATAAGATAATAGAGAACAGAAAGAAAAACGGCTGGTCACAGGAAGAACTGGCAGATAAGCTTGAAGTATCGAGACAGTCAGTATCAAAGTGGGAAGGTGCTCAGGCAGTGCCTGACATGAAAAAAATAGTCCTGATGTCAGAACTATTCGGTGTTAGCACAGATTATCTTCTGAGAGATGAAATAGAAACTGCAGACATCAGTGAAACATCACCGGTAGACAGGGGACTCGAAGAAGCTGTCAGAAGTGTATCCATGGAAGAAGCATCTTCCTTTCTTGAGCACAACGAGCGGGCAGCATCCAGGATATCTACCGGAGTCATGATGTGTATACTGTCACCTGTACTTCTTATCATTATTGGGGGTCTGGCCGAGGCAGATCTCATCAGTATGAGTGATGCGGCCGCTAGTGCAGGCGGCACTGCAGTCCTTATCATAATCGTAGCAATTGCTGTAGGACTATTCATCAGAGAAGGCATGCGCGGCAAGCCGTACGAGTTTCTCGACAATACTGCCATTGATACAGAGTATGGTGTCAGCGGTATGGTCAAGGAGCGCAGAGATGGTTATGCCGAGACACACAGCAGGTTCCTGATAATCGGAATAATGATGTGCATCATAGGTGCCGTGCCGATGCTGATCATGGAGATGACGAAGTATTCCAACAATACTGACCTGCTGCCTATTGCCGGTCTTGCTGCAATGATGATCATAGTCGCGATCGGTGTTAAGCTGATAGTACTGACATGTATAAGACAAGGCGGTTATGACAGATTGCTTGAAGAAGGCGACTATACCAGACTGAACAAGAAAGCAGGAAAATATGATGGGGTATACTGGGCGATTACAGTTGCAGTTTATCTTGGCTGGAGCTTTGTGACCATGCGCTGGGAATTCACCTGGATAGTCTGGCCTGTTGCAGGAGTTCTCTTTGCGGCATACAGAGAGGTGATGAAAGCTATCGTACGATCGGAATAGGTGATAAGGACACACCGGCATATCATCTGGCAATGCGGTGAAGCGCTATAGTATATGATGCCCGAATAATTATACATGGCCATAATTTTTATTTCTTTGGATGCCGGCAACAGCATCAGTGCTCCAGTTTGAAGTGGTTCTTCTTTACCCGAATGAGTCCGTCACTTTGCATCTTTCCGAGCTCTTTGGAAAGAGCGGTCCTCTCAACGTTCAGGTAGTCTGCAAGCTGCTGTCTGTCGAACGGGATATCGAATTCGTCAGATCCTGTCTTCAAAGAAACGCTGCTAAGATAAGAAGTTACTCTTCCCCGGATACTCTTTGGTGATGTATGAAAGATCCTGCCTGACAGCATCAGGTTCTTTCGCATAGATATGCTGAGCATGTTTGAGATCAGCTTGAGCCTCCATGCAGAAGAATCGTTTGGTCTGCTAATTGAGCCCATATTGAGAAGCAGCACTCGGGTGTCCTGATTCGCGACAGCATCTACAAGCAAAGGTTCGACTCTGAGAAGGGCGTATGTCTCGGCAAATACCTGCCCGGCTTCGACATGACTCAGAATGGTGCGGTTGCCCCATACGTCATTGCTCTCTATGCGAACACTTCCTTCAAGGACCAGCCCCATAACATCAGTAGTATCACCTGCATGCAGGATGATCTCATCCTTAGCAAAACTATGCTCAGCGGCAGCAAGAGCTTTCATTGCTGTGTCTGCTTCAGAGTCGCTCATGCCCTTGAAGATCACAGACTTCTTTATATCCACTTTATCCATTCCGTCCACACAAAAGAAAGAAATATCTCAAAATGTGGTTATAACCACATACTTGCAACCCGTACTTTACTATACTCACACTGGAAAGACAAGAGGAGGAAAGTACGATGATCAGAAAGATAATCCACATAGATGAAGACAAATGCAATGGATGCGGACTGTGCGCAGAGGCATGCCACGAGGGTGCGATAGATATCGTAGATGGCAAAGCAAAACTGATGAGAGAGAATTTCTGCGACGGATTCGGGGACTGCCTGCCAAATTGTCCGACCGGAGCGATCACATTTGAGGAAAGAGAAGCTCCTGCATATGATGAGGCAGCAGTCAAGGCAGCACAGGCGAAGAAAGCGGAGGAGAAGAAGATGGAACATGTACACGAGGGCGGATGCCCGGGATCAAGGATGATGCAGTTCAAGACAGAGCAGGAGGATCGCGAGGAGCAACCGGCGAATGTGAGCCGCGTTTCCAGACTGGGTCAGTGGCCTTGCCAGATCAAGCTTCTTCCGACGGAAGCACCATTCTACGACGGAGCCAAGCTCCTGATAGCAGCAGATTGCACTGCATATGCCTATGCCAATATGCATGAGGACTTCATGAAGGGAAAGATCACTCTTATCGGATGTCCGAAGCTTGATGCAGTAGATTATACAGAGAAACTGACAGACATTATTAGAAATAACGACATAAAGAGCGTGACCATAGTACGCATGGAAGTGCCTTGTTGCGGAGGTCTTCAGAGAGCAGCGGAGAACGCGCTCAGAAACAGCGGCAAGTTCATACCATGGCAGGTGGTAACGATCTCAAGAGACGGAAGGATACTGGACTAGCAGAAGGGAGAAACAGGGCAAAGGGCGCAATGAGATTTGCGAGATGCTCAAGGAGAAGTTCGGCGAGAAGAACCCGGATGTAAAAGTACAGTAAAAAATTTTTTTTCGAGGCACAGTCCTGCAGACTGTGCTGTTTTTGTTTAGAAAAGATAATACGAGGGAAGAAACAGAACTGCACCGAAAATACGGGAACTAGATGATGACAATGATGTCAATCTCTGATGCGGATCGACGCAGCTTTTATGAGAAGGAATGTGAGCGATCCGGCTGATCAGATTTTTTTCCAATGAGGTGTTATAATAAGACCTGTTAAGTGAGGCTCGTATATGCACTTTGTCGACGCGAAAGGTATACTGACCGGTAAAAACGGCTATTATGGAATGAATATATACCGTGGATGCTCCCACGGTTGTATTTATTGCGACAGCCGGAGCAAGTGCTATCAGTTCACGCATCCCTTCGAAGATATAGAGGTGAAGCGGAATGCACCCGAGCTGCTGGAGAAGGCACTGCGATCAAAACGCAAAAAGTGCATGATCGGGACCGGCGCGATGTCAGACCCGTACATGCATTGCGAGGAGGAGCTGCGCCTGACAAGAAAATGCCTCGAGATCATCCACAGATACGGCTTCGGAGCGGCGATCCAGACAAAGTCAGACCGCATCCTCCGGGACATCGACCTTCTCGATGAGATAAACAGAACCGCAAAATGCGTAGTACAGATCACCCTTACAACGTACGATGATGAGCTGTGCAGCATACTTGAACCGAATGTGTGCAATACAAAACGCAGGATCGAAGTGCTCGGGAGGATGCAGGAGAGAGGTATCCCGACGATCGTGTGGCTTACTCCGGTCCTGCCGTTCATAAACGATACCGAAGAGAACATCACGAAGATAATGAACGAGTGCGTCAGGACAGGGGTGAAGGGCATAATAGATTTTGGAATGGGACTGACCCTCAGGGAGGGAGACCGGGATTATTATTATGCAGCACTGGACAAGTACTTCCCGGGTATGAAGCAGCGGTATATCCGTACATACGGTAACTCATACGAGCTGCCGAGCCCGAAAGCAAAAGAGATGACAGCTATATATAAAAGAATTTGCAAAGAAAACGGCATGATGTCGACTCCGGATGAGTGCTTCAGATACATGGGGGAATTCCCGGAGAGACAATCCCAGATCAGTATTTATGACCTGTAAAGAAACAGAGTGTACCGAACATGCTATACATAATAAGACACGGACAGACAGAACTGAATACGAAGATGCTGATGCAGGGCAGAAGCGATCATCCGCTTAATGAGACCGGCCTTGCGCAGGCACAAGAAGCCGCGGAGCGCTTTGCCGACATGGGTGTGACCATAGACAAGATCTATTCAAGCCCGCTCATCCGTGCGGTCGAAACCGCAGAGCGGATAGCCCCGGACGCAGAGATAGTCATAGACAAGAGACTCATCGAAATGGACTACGGTCCTTACGAAGGCATGGACCTAAAAGATCCGGCGCCTGAAGTCATGGAATTCTTCATGGACTTTGTGAACGTGCCGGCTCCCGAGGGCATGGAGCCTCTGTCGTCTCTTGTCTCCAGACTGGGAGACTTCCTCGAAGACATACAGTCAGAGGCAAAAGAAAAGAACGTCCTCATATCCACACATGCTGTAGCAATGAAGGGCGCCCTCGAATACCTTACGCCTGAGTCGCACGGAAGCTACTGGGCAAAGAACATAGGCAACTGCGACATATATGCGGCAGAAGCTACAGAGAACGGCTACACTGTCCCTGCATGCCTTGACGACGGCAAGGACAGATGGGAAGGCCGCTAGATCTCCGCCTTTCGCTCCGGGAAACCGGAGCTTTTTAATTTCGATCCGGAATCGTAAAAAGATTCCGGATCTCTGTTGATTTACCATAATAAAGTGATAAAGAATCGGGCGCTGAGATGGTATAATATTTTTGTTTGTCCGGCCAGAGCGGATGCCAAAACGAGATCCTCAGAGTGATAGAGGACCTCGAGCTGTAGAGAAGCTGATCAATAATCGTAGTATTATATAAGGGGATTTATATAACTTAACACGCATAGGAGTTCAACATGAAGAAACCAACATCTGCTGCCGAAAGTACGACTAAAATGCAGCCGTATATCTCGCCGCTTGCAGTCTGGGCCTTGTCCGTTGGATCCGCCATAGGCTGGGGCTCACTTGTTGTCACCAGTAAGAGCTATCTTGCACAGGGCGGAGTCCTTGGCTCTGTCCTCGGACTGCTTGCAGGATTTGTCCTGATGCTGATGGTGGCAAGCCAATACTCATTCCTTGCCCGTCGCTATCCGGGTCAGGGCGGCCTTTACAATTACGTGAAGAATATTTTCGGATATGACAGGGCCTTTCTTGTAGGCTGGTTTATGTTCCTGATCTACATTGCGATCTTTTGGGCCAATGCCACGAGTATCCCGCTGTTTGCGCGTTACTTCTTCAGCGGTGTGCTCAAAATAGGATATCTCTATACGGTATTCGGTTTCGATGTATATCTGGTCGAAGCCCTGGCGACTCTGCTGGTGATAGGCCTTGTAGGGCTGCTGTGCATCAAGAGCAAGACCGCGACTGCGGACACTATTGTGGTGCTGGTGCTGTTGTTTACCGTGGGTATCACAGTAGTATTCGTTGTCGCAATGACGGGCTTCAGGGCAAGCGGACTGACGATGGAGCCGGCTTTCGTACCGGATGTCAGCGCGTTCCGTCAGGTCATCCGCATCGGATTCATCTCTCCGTGGGCCTTCATAGGCTTTGAGAGCGTGTCTCATTCCGCCGGAGAGTACAACTTCAAACACAGCAAACTGTTTCGCATTTTCGTTGCGGCGCTCATTGTTATCACTTCACTTTATATATTCATCATACTGCTGAGCGTTACGGCATATCCGGAGGGCTGCTCCAGCTGGCTCGATTACATAAGCCGTCTGGACGAGTTCGAGGGACTCGAAGGCCTGCCAGCGTTCTATGCCGCAAATCATTACCTCGGCAGGACGGGCGTCTATATACTGATGGCGTCACTGCTGGCCCTTGTACTGTCCAGCCTGATCGGTATGCTGCGTGCGGTCAGCAGGCTTTGCTATGCGGTAGCTCAGGACGGGATACTGCCTGAGCGCATTGGAGAACTCAGCGACAAGCAGATACCTGCTAACGCTATCATCCTCGTGTTGCTGATATCACTGCCGGTGCCGTTCCTGGGCAGAACTGCTATCGGCTGGATCGTGGATACCACCACTATCGGCGCGGCTATCCTGTACGGCTTCGCGTCTGTAGCGGTATTCAAGGTGTCAAAGCAGGAAGGATGCAAAAGGGACCGCCTTATCAGCGCGATATGCATGCTCATACTCGCTTTGTTCATGGTGGTGCTGGCCTTCCCGGGGGTTTTCGCAGACCATTCGTTAGAAACGGAGACCTATGCTCTCATGACGATATGGTCGGTCTTCGGTCTGGGATATTTCCACATAGTCATCCGCAATGATCATGCCAGGAACTTCGGTAAGGCCATCATAGTCTGGATCGTGCTGCTGGCATTCATCGTCGCTATGTCGACGACCTGGGCGGAGCGTATCAATGAGGACAAAGAGAATAAAGTCATTAATGAGATCCACGAGTATTATGACAGCGCAGCCGACGGCGGGAGCGTCATGGGCGAGGAGGAGTTCATCGCGGCCGAGCGCGAGAAGCTGCATGATGCGGATAATACCAGCTCTCTGGTGATCATGGCGCTGTTCGGTCTGTCGCTGCTCGCCCTGCTCTCAAACTATGCATCTACACGAAAATGGGAGAAGAAAGCAGCCGAAGAGCGTGATGAGGCGCGTATCGCCGCCTTCACTGACCCTCTGACAGGCGTCAAGAGCAAGCACTCATACCTCATGAGGCAAAAGGACTTCGACACATCGATCGCGGATGGGACAGCAGAGGAATTCGCGATCGCTGTCTGCGACGTGAACGGTCTGAAGGTCATCAACGATACCCTCGGCCACAAGGCGGGAGATGAATATATCATCAACGCAAGCCGCATGATATGCGATATATTCCAGCACAGCCCTGTATTCAGAACGGGCGGAGATGAGTTCGTTGTCATACTCGAGGGCAGGGACTACCTCATCAGAAAAGAACTGCTGCTGGCGCTGCACGACCGTTCGGTCGAGCACATCGGCACAAACGAGGTGGTCGTCTCGGGCGGTCTCTCGGATTACATACCGGGAGAGGATGAGAACTTCCACGCTGTATTTGAGCGCGCGGACGCACTTATGTATGAGGAAAAGAAGCTTCTCAAAGGCATGGGCTCTGTTACCAGAGAGGATGCTGAGACTGCGTCTCCGGCATTCCCTGTATCAAGTGACGATGAGGTCCTGCATCTCAAGAGGCAGCTGCTCATCGTGGAGGATGAGGAAGTCAACCGCATGATACTGGGCAATATGTTTAAGGACCTCTATGAAGTGAGATATGCCTCCGACGGGGCCGAAGCTCTTGAACATGTCAAGATCCACAAGGATGATCTCGCACTCGTGCTGCTGGATCTGCAGCTGCCTAAGCTCAGCGGTATGGAGATCCTCAAGGTGATGAAGGAAGAGGAGGAGCTAAGAGATATCCCGGTGATCGTAATGACAGCGGATCAGAGCGCCGAGGTCGATTGCCTCAAGATCGGAGCCATCGACTTTATACCAAAGCCTTATCCGTCAGTCGAGATCATACATGCCCGTGTCAAGCGCTGTATCGAGCTCTCCGAAAAGAGGACGATCATCGAATCCACAGAGCGCGACAGCCTGACAAATCTCTTCAATCTCGATTTCTTTATGCGCTATGTCAGGATGTACGACCAGCATTACCCGGAGATGCAGATGGATGCGATCGTTTTGGATATCAATCACTTCCGCCTGATCAACGAGCGCTACGGCAAGCAGTATAGCGACAGCATCCTGGCGCGTATGGGCAGGAACATACGTCAGATATCCCGCGAAGTCGGCGGTGTCGGATGTCGTCGCGGTGCGGATACATTCTACATCTACTGCCCTCACAGGGAGGACTACGCGTCTATACTCGAAAAGGCCTCAGAGGGCCTTGTCGATGAGGATGTATCGGCAAACCGCGTGCGTCTGCGCCTCGGCGTATACGCTCAGGTAGACAAGTCGCTCCAGATAGAGCGCCGCTTTGATCATGCAAAGACTGCCGCAGATACGGTCAAGAGCGGATACCAGAAATCTATCGGAGTATACGATAATGAGATGCACGAGCAGGAGCTGTATCGCGTGCGTCTGCTGGAGGACTTCAGGCCGTCTCTGGAGAGCGGCTGCTTCAAGGTATTCTTCCAGCCTAAGTACGATATACGCCCTGACAAGCCGGTGCTCGCCAGCGCGGAGGCCCTGGTCAGATGGGATCACCCTGAGCTCGGCATGATCAGTCCGGGCGTGTTCATACCTCTTCTGGAGGATAATGGTTTGATACTCGATCTGGACAGATTCGTATGGCGCGAATCCGCCGCGAGGATACGCGACTGGAAGGACCGCTTCGGATTCTCGGTGCCGGTATCGGTAAACGTATCCCGTATAGATATGCTGGCGCCGGATCTTAAGGATATCTTTACCGAGATCCTTGCTGAATTTGAT
Organism: Clostridiales bacterium; assembly: GCA_015058275.1. Taxonomy (GTDB): domain Bacteria; phylum Bacillota; class Clostridia; order Peptostreptococcales; family Anaerovoracaceae; genus Crickella. The sequence continues at coordinate 66,231 of SVCQ01000008.1, read as the reverse complement.
CTGGACACCAGAGATCTTATACTGGAGATCACAGAGTCGGCATATACCGGAGATTCCGATCATGTCATCAACACAGCCAAGGAGCTGCGCGGTATGGGCATGGGATTCCGCATCGAGATGGACGATTTCGGTACGGGCTACTCATCTCTCGGCATGCTCTCGAACCTGCCTATCGATGTGCTCAAGCTGGATATGAGCTTTGTGCGCAGCGCGTTCGGCGAGGTCAGAGACGTGCGCATGATCGAACTGATCATTGATATCGCCGCTTACCTGCAGGTACCGGTAGTAGCCGAAGGCGTGGAGACAGAGGAGCAGTACCTGGCGCTCAAGGAGATGGGATGCGATCTGGTGCAGGGCTATTACTTCTCCAAGCCGGTGCCGCCTGAAGCCTTTGATCAATTCCTGATCGAGAGTTCAGAGGCAAAGAGCGAACTGAGCTGATAATAGGGAGGAAAGGGTAATGAATATTGACAGTCTAAAGGCCTTTGGGGCCAACACTGATGAGGGACTGGCACGCTGCATGAACGATGAGTCTCTGTATCTGAGGGTGGTAGGCATGACGCTCGAGGATGGCAATTTTGAAAAGCTCAAAGCCGCAATGGATGCCGGTGACGCTGCCGCGGCCTTTAGCGCGGTCCATGCGCTTAAGGGCACTGCCGGCAACGTGTCGCTTACGCCTGTCTATGAACCGCTTTGCGAGCTTACAGAGATGCTGCGCGCTAAGAAGCTTCCTGTCGACGGGGCGCAGGAGCTTCTGGACAGGATCCTGGCTCTGCGCGAAGAGGCGCGGTCGCTGTAGCTGAGAGAAAACATCAAAGAGTGTCAATAAGCGCGGTGACAGATGATGAATACCAAATCAAATAACACAAAAAAGACAACTGCTGTAGTAGTGATCGGAGGACTGATCATCATACTGGTGCTTGTACTCGGTACGATCCGCATGGGACAGAGGGCCAGGCAGGATACCGAGGATGCGGTGCAGTCCGTATCTCTGATGTATCTGGACGAGCTTGCCGGACGCAGAGAGCAGGTAGTCGTCAATAATCTTGAGGGCAGGATAGCCGACATGAGGACGGCGCTTGAACTCATGACGGATGAGGACCTCAGCTCTGAAGCGAACCGGCAGGCCTACCAAAAAAAGATGAAGGCCTTGTTTGGCCTGGAGAAATTCGCCTTTGTAGATGACGAGGGCAGGATATATACCTCCACAGGCGTGCAGGACAATATAGGGGAATATAATTTTGACTATATGTCCCTGTCGGGCCCGGAGATCTCCTTAAAGGACCCCGATTCATCCCAAAAGAAGGTCGTAATAGCGCTGCCGGTAGACATCATGTCCGAAGGCAATCACTTCGTCGTATGCTTTATGGAGATCAGCATGGAGGAGATGCTCTCCGGATTCTCCATGGAGGCAAGAGAAAGCAACAACACCTACTGCAATATATACACCAAGAACGGTGTCGCTCTGAGCCACACGGTGCTCGGGGGACTCTCTCAGGAAGACAACCTCCTGACCGCAATGGAGAGAGCGGACTACCAGGACGGTTATTCCTTTGATGAATTCCTGACTGAGTTCCAGTCAGGTGAGAGGGGCGTGGCATCCTTTACATATAACGGCATACGCGAGACGCTCGCGTTTGTCCCGGTCGAGGGGACCGACTGGATGCTGACCTATCTGATCAGAGAGAGCGTCATCAGCGACCGATTCAGTTCGATCTCAAACGACATAATCCTGCGCAGCGTTTCGCAGTCGCTTCTGACAGTTGTGATACTCATGCTTATCTTTGCCGTGCTCATCAGACAGATGCGGGCGAATGCCAAGCTGACACTTGAGAGAGAGACCGCCGAGGCGGCCAATCTCGTAAAGCAGCAGGAGCTCGAGCAGCGTCTGGAGCTGCAGGAAAAGCTGCTGGAAGAGGAACAATTAAAGAACCAGCAGGATCAGCTGATCACCGCCATGGCTTCAGATTACCGCAGCGTATACTATGTCAATCTGGATGAGGATGAGGCGATCTGCTACTTCAACGAAAGAAGATTCCCGGAGTCACCGGAAGTGGGACAGCATTTCCCATATCTGCGTGACTTCACCGACTTCGGAAACAATCATGTTGCGGAGAGCTTCAGAGAAGGATACATGCAGTTCATCCAGCCGGATAATATCCGCCGTGAGCTCCTTAAAAAGCCTCTGATGACATATCGCTTCCTTGAGATCAACGAGGGCAGGGAGACTTACTGCATGCTCCGTATAGCCGGTGTAAGGCACGTGGACGACAGGGACGATAATATCGTCCATGCTATAGGCGCGGGATTTACGGATATAGACGAGGAGATGCGTAATTCCATGGCACAGCAAAAGGTGCTCAGCGAAGCCCTGACCGCGGCTGAGCAGGCCAACAACGCCAAGACGGCCTTCCTCTCCAATATGAGCCATGAGATCCGAACTCCGATGAATGCCATCATCGGTCTGGACAGCCTGGCTCTGTGCAATGCATCCCTGGACGGGGAGACACGCGAGTATCTTGAGAAGATCGGCGGAAGCGCAAGACATCTGCTTGGCCTTATCAACGACATACTCGACATGAGCCGTATAGAATCGGGACGACTGCTCCTGCGCAGGGAGGAATTCCCGTTCAGCGAGATGCTGGAGCAGATCAACACCATGGTGATGACCCAGTGCAGGGAGAAGGGACTCGACTTCGAGTGCCACCTCGTCGGAGGAGTCAGCGACTACTATATCGGCGATGATATGAAGCTCAAGCAGGTGCTGATCAACATCCTGTCCAATGCTATCAAGTTCACGGAAGCGCCGGGAAGCGTCACTCTGACGGTCGAGCGCACGGCGGTCTACGGAGACCACTCCGCTCTGAAATTCGTAATAAAGGATACCGGCATCGGCATGGATCCTTCATTTGTGCCTAAGATCTTCGAACCGTTCACACAGGAGGACAACAGGCGCAGCAACAAATACGGCAGTACCGGACTGGGCATGGCAATCACAAAGAACATCGTAGAGCTGATGAACGGAACGATCTCCGTGAAGTCGGATAAGGGTAAAGGCACTGAGTTCACTGTGTCCCTCACACTGACCAACAGCAACAGGAAGGAATCGGCATCCAGATATCTGAATCCGGAGGATATGCGCACTCTCGTAGTTGACGATGAGGAGATCGCGGCGGAGCACGCACGTATCGTGCTGGACGAGGCCGGAATATTGGCGGACACCTGCCTCAGTGGGGAGGAGGCTCTCAATATGCTGGAGCTCGCACACGCCAAGAATAAGCCGTACAATCTGGTACTTGTGGACTGGAAGATGCCTGAGATGGACGGTATCGAGCTCGCCAAGGAGATCAGAGCGCGCTACGACAAGGAGACGACGGTCATCATACTGACCGCGTTCGACTGGGACGAGATCATGGACGAGGCTCTGCACTGCGGTGTAGACAGCTTCCTCGCAAAACCGCTGTTTGCCTCCAATGTGTTTGATGAATTCGAACGCATCGCCAGGAGGAACAACATGGACCTCTACAAGGAGAAGAAACGCGCCGATCTGAACGGCCGCCATATACTGATGGCAGAGGATGTGCTGGTCAATGCGGAGATCACCAAAAAGATCGTAAGCACCCGCGGGGCGGAGATCGACCACGCCGAGAACGGCAGGATAGCGCTCGACATGTTTAAAGACAGTCCTGTGGGTCACTATGACGCCATACTTATGGATGTACGCATGCCTGAAATGGACGGCCTTGAGGCGACAGCTGCTATCCGAGCTCTGGACAGACCGGATGCCAAGCGGATACCTATCATCGCGATGACGGCCAATGCCTTTGACGAGGATGTACAGCTCTCGCTCCAGGCGGGGATGAATGCGCATCTCTCCAAGCCTGTGGAGCCGGAGCACCTGTATCAGGCTCTCGAAGAGCTGATATGGGAGAACGAACAATAAAAAAGTATTTCAAGTATGATCATATATAAGAGAAGATTTTAAAATGCAAACTGCAGTAATAATAGGTAATATACTCAGCCTCTGTGCGATGATAAGTGACTCATTCAGCGGCACACGTAAGACGCACAAGGAGATGATGGGTGTTCAGATAGTGAGTCAGTTCTTTTACGGTGCATCCACCATCGCCCTCAAAGGCTACAGCGGCACAGCCCAGAATGCTGTCGCTGTACTCCGTAACTACGCGGCGATGAAGAACATAAAGAGCAGGGCGCTCGAGTGGGTGCTGATCATGGCGGGCGTTGTACTGGGAGCGATATTCAATAATCTCGGGCTGCTCGGATGGCTTCCGATAGTCGCGAACTTCGAATACTCGGTCGCTGTATTCAGGATGAAGGACAATGAAAAGGGACTAAAAGCAGCGTTCATCGCCAATATGGTGATGTACGTGGCCTTCAACATAGTGATCAAGAATTATGTCGGGGCTCTTTCCTGCAGCGTCATAGCGGTAACGACCGCGATTTCCCTGACAAAAGCTATCAGCGACCGCGCCGATGATGATATAATTAGCGGACAGGGTCAACAGAGGGACTTGTAGAGAGGGCCACAGGAGAGAGTTCATGCACCCGGGCAACCAGGAAACGATCATGATGGTATTGAAGATGACAGTGCTTACGGCTTTGTACGTACTGCTGGCATTTTTGCTGTTCAGAAGGTACAGGGATCGTAAGATAACTGCCCTGGACAGGATAGGCCTCGGCGTAATCTTTGGTATCATGTCGATACTGTCGACGCACTTCGGCGTAAGCTATCACACATGGGTCATGAACGTCAGAGACCTGGGACCGCTGACTGCCGGACTCTTTTTTGATCCGGTATCCGGCATCATCGCAGGCCTTATTGGCGGCATTGAGAGATATGCAGCGGCAGAGCTGTGGGATGTAGGGGCCTACACCAAAACAGCATGCAGCGTATCCACAGTACTTGCGGGATTCCTCGCTGCCTTCTTCAATAGGATCGTTTTCAAGGGCAAGAGACCTTCCGTAGCGTATGCCCTGTCTGTGGGCGCAGTAATGGAAGTGTTCCACATGTATATGATCTTTATCACTCACCCGGAGGACATCGAGATGGCATTTAGGGTAGTCAAGGCCGTATCCTTGCCTATGATAGTCTTTAGTGCCATCGGGCTTGAAGCCATAGCCGCTGTCGATGTCAGGATGAATGGCGAATGGATCAACCCGTTCAAGACCAGAAAGCCGGAGGAAAAGAACATCTCAGCGATGTTCCAGAAGTGGATGATAATAGTCACCCTCTCTATTTTTGCAATGAACTATACGTTCAATTACCTGACTGAGACGCGTCTTGCGTATGATGACTCCATCGTAGAGCTGTATACCGCTGAACAGGATATAGAGTATATCTATTACCGGATAAGCGAGAGCGGCTTCGGAGAGAACAACATCAAGCTGCACGGTATCAGAAGACAGGTCGGAACGACCGGAATGTTCGCTATCTGGGAGGATGATAACGACGAGCTCATCATGAGTATACAGACAGGAGACGGATTCAAAAAAGAAGTCAGAGAGCTGATCCTCAATTATGAACCCGGTATCATATTCACTGCCAATATCAATAATGAAAAATACCTGATGAGGATAGGCGCGCTCGAAGACAACGACAGACTGATGGTAATGCTGCCTGAGGAAGAGGTATATCTTAATCGCGATATTCAGGGTTACGAATCACTGTTCTCCGGGATACTGCTATTCTTTGCGATCTACGTGATCATGTCGCTCCTCGTACAGGTGCTGGTGGTCGACAAGTTGAGGCTCGTCAATAACTCGCTTGACAGGATCACCCACGGCGACCTGGACGAGAAGGTAAACGTGTACAGCTCGATCGAATTCGCGTCTCTTTCGGATGACATCAATCAGACTGTAGACGCCCTCAAGGGATATATCGACGCAGCCGAAAAGAAGATGGAGCAGGAGCTCCAGATGGCTCATGTCATACAGAACTCCGCTCTTCCGAAAAAATTCGATTTTGACAACAACAGCTTTGAACTCTATGCGACTATGGATCCTGCCAGAGAGGTCGGAGGTGACTTCTACGACTACTTCTTTGTCGGCAAGGACAAGCTGGCGCTTGTTATCGCAGACGTAGCAGGCAAGGGCATACCGGCCGCGCTCTTCATGATGAGGAGCAAGACCGCGCTGCGTGGGATCGCCGAGGAGGGCAAATCCATCAGCGATGTGCTGAGCAGTGTCAATAACGATCTGTGTGAAGGCAATGAAGCCAGCATGTTCGTAACGGTATGGATCGCGGTCGTCGATCTTGATACAGGCGATGTCCGTGCCGCAAATGCAGGCCACGAGTATCCGGCGCTGATGCGCAGCGGAGGACGCTATGAACTGGTAAAGGACAAACACGGCATGCCGCTTGGCGCCATGGAGGGGCTTAAATTCAAGGAGTACGAGCTGCACCTAGATCCGGGTGACAGCCTGTATGTATATACTGACGGCGTTCCGGAGGCGATCAATACCAAGGATGAACAGTACGGTACAGACCGCATGCTCCGCGCGATCAACAGGCACAGCGGTGAATCCATGGAGGCAATCCTGCGGGGAGCCAAGAGGAGCATGGACCGCTTCGTCGGCAAGGCCGAGCAATTTGACGATATAACCATGCTGGGGTTCAGATACAATGGAAAACAGCTTGCTGAAGATCCGGCGCTGGAAGCAATGCGACGCGGATGATCTTTATGAATACGCAAAGGACCCTGAGATAGGGCCTCCTGCCGGCTGGCCGCCTCACATGGACGCGGCAGAGAGTGCGCAGGTGATACGCACCGTATTCTCGGGCCCTGAGGATTACGCCATTTGCCTGAGCTGCGATGACAGACCGATAGGAGAGATCTCGCTCAAAATGAAGGGTGACAGCGAACTTGCCTCAGGCGATGATGAGTGTGAGCTCGGATACTGGCTCGGACGTCCGTTCTGGGGCAGGGGCATCATGACCGAAGCGGGCAGGTTGCTGCTGGCGCGTGCCTTTGAGGACATCGGCATGGAGCGGGTCTGGTGCGCATATTATGAGGGTAATGACAGATCGGCGGCGGTCCAGAGACGTCTGGGGTTCAGACATCAGAGGACCGAGCCTGAATGGGACGTCCCGCTCATGGGGGAGAAACGCATCTGTCACATCAATATACTGACCCGCGAGGAGTGGCTCCGGGACAGGAATTCAATACAGGATAATTCAGAGGAGAAGTACAAATGAAGAGAATCGGAGTGCTGACAAGCGGAGGAGACGCGCCGGGTATGAATGCGGCGATCAGAGCCGTAGTAAGATACGGTATCTATCATGACATGGAGGTATACGGCATCAGACGCGGCTATGAAGGCCTCATCGACGGAGACATCGAGAGGCTCTACAGGCGTTCGGTCGGAGATATCATGCAGAGAGGAGGCACCATCCTCAAGACGGCGAGGAGTGCTCATTTCCAGACCCCTGAAGGCATGGAGAAGGGCTTCGCCACGATCAAGGACCTCAAGATCGAGGACCTCGTGGTCATAGGCGGTAACGGCTCGCTCACCGGCGCCAAGATACTTGCCGAGAGGCACGGGGTCAACGTGATAGGTATCCCGGGCACTATCGATAACGATCTGGGCTATACGGACTACACCATAGGATACGACACGGCGCTCAACACAGTCCTTGATGCCATCACCCGCATCAGAGATACCAGCTCGGCCCACGAAAGGACGACTGTTATCGAAGTAATGGGACGTGAGTGCGGGGATATCGCGCTCTATGCAGGCGTTGCCGGCGGCGCGGAGTGCGTGCTGCTGCCTGAGTTCGACACGGATCTCGAGGCAGTCTGCAAGAAGGTCACCGAAGGCGTGACTTCAGGCAAGCTCCACAATATCATAATCAAGGCTGAGGGCGTGCCTGTGGACTCGCATGAGCTCGTACACACGCTTGCCGATCGCACGGGCAGGGATGTCAAGCTCGTTGTGCTGTCCTATCTCCAGAGGGGAGGCTCGCCGACCTACCGCGACAGGATACTCGCCACGGAGTGCGGCATGAAAGCCATCGACCTTATAAGGCATGGCGAGACAGGCAAGGCCATCGGAGAGGTGGACGGCCGCATCATCGCTGTTGACCTCGATGATGCGCTCAAGGCTGAGAGAGGCTTCGACCTCGACATGTACAAGGCAGTCGACATACTCAGCATGTAAGGATATTACAGTCAGTTCAAAGGCCGCTTGTCCATGACGGACAGGCGGCCTGTTTGAATACTTTTGTCTGATTGCCGGCTGATCAGTTCTCGGGTATGGGAGCTTCGAGCACCGATGCGGCAAATGAAACGAACTCTTTGACTGCAGGGGCAGCATCCTCGAAGGACGGAAGCGTTATACCAAGCTCTATGTGACTCGGAGGATCGACCGGCAGCACCACTGTGTCTGTGTTCCAGTAGCGGGTGATGCCTTCGTTCATTATGCCTATACCGAGACCGCCGGATACCATGTTGATAGCGGTGTAGTTCTCGAGGGTCGTGAGGCGGACGTTAGGGACTATGCCGTACTTACGGAACATATCCCTTACATCGGCGTCATCTCCCTCGCTTGGCATTATGAGACGCTCAGTCTTGCATCTCTCGAGAGGGAAGCTCTGCCAGCCTGCGCACGGATGATCCTTAGGAAGCACCGCTACCATCCGGTCCTCTCCGAATGGGATCCAGATGTAGTTCGGATGAGGCAGCTTCGAAACAAACGCGAGGTCCGCCTTGCCCGAGCTGAGCATCTTTTCGATGTGGTTTTTGGTGCCTTCCTCTATCTGTATGTTGATGGAAGGGTGCTGGTCTGCGAACGCCTTGATGATCCCGGGCAGAGTATGGGAGGCTATGCTCGAGTAGGTGGCGATCATGACGTTGCCCTTGTACATGCCGGACAGCTCTGTCGCGGCCCTGTATATCTCGGATTCCTTTTCGATATACTCGATGGCGAGAGGATAGATATAATCGCCCTCACTTGTGGCGACGACTCCGTTGCTTTTGCGCGTCAAAAGCGCAAAGCCGAACTCGGCTTCCATCGCTGATATGAGCTGGCTTATGCCGGAAGGTGTATAACCGAGCACTTTGCCGGCTCCTGTAAGGCTGCCCTCGTCGACGGCAGCCACAAATGCCTTACACTTTAATACATCCATCTTGATTTCCTCTCAGTTGAGAAAAAATACCGACGGGAGACAAATCCCGCCGGTATTGATTTGTGTTCGTTAGTCTTGCATCGATGCAAGGGCCGGAATTCTTAGAATGCCTCGCCCTTCTTGATAGCGTCGTGCAGGAAGAGGAACGAAGTGATGTAGCATACGCATACAACTACGAATGTAAGAGTTCTCAGGTCGAGGCTCTTAACGATGAAGTAAGCGAGGCATACACCGATAGCTCCGCCGATAGCCTGAGTCCAGCAAGCTACAGGGTCATAACGTCCCTCAGCGATGAACTTAGGACCATTACCGAACGCCATCAGGTAAGCGCAGGATCCCATCATAGCAGGGAATGCGCAGCCTGTGTCGAGTCCGAGGAGTACGCAGAGAGCCATGCAAGGAGCGTAGAGTCCAACGCCGATGGACATGAGTCCGCCGAGGATGAAGTTAACTACGATAGCGATGATCAGCTTGATGCCTCTGAGTCCCATATCTGTTCCGATCTCACCGAAAGGACCAACTCCGAGAACCTTGCAGAGCATTACTGTAGCAAGGATGAACATAGCTACGAACATAGCGTATCTAACTTTCTTACGGTTGAACTTCGATACAACGCCTGCAGCGAGGTAAGCGCCTGCGATGGAAGCGACGATCATGGATACGAGTGTGAGAAGATCCATGTCTACGAATCCGGAGAAGAGGAATGCCTCTACGCATACAGGAACTGTGTCGCCTACGTTGAGTGTACCCGGGATGTTAACGTCGTCTACCGACTTAGTCAGCTTGAATGCTGTAGTCGAAGGAGCGAAGGAACCGATACCCAGTGTGTCGAAGAAGTTAGCTACAACACCGATGATGATAGTAGAGATGAGATTCTTCGGCTCCATACCTCTTGCCCAAGTCTCCTTGAAAGTCAGACCTGTTACAGGGTCCTTCTCAGGGTTAGAAGCAAGCTGTTTTTGCTTTCTGAGCATGAGTACTACGCAGAGTACGAGACCGATGAGCGAAAGTGCTTTCAGTACAATCATGATAAAACCTCCCTATAATGTTATAAATAATGAGATAGCAACCGTGAAAGCGCGCAGTAATAGCGAGTTCACGATTTGTATAAACTGATTATAGCATTACTGAAAACAAAGTCAACTGAATGTGATAGATTTGTGACGAAGCTGTGTGAACAAAATGTTGGAAGAAATTGTTAAAACGGACTTTACTGACTGAACAAGCCGATTTATACGACGGCGGGGTCACAATTGTTTTTTTCAATTGATATATAGTACAATTACCGCGTGCAAATAATCATTTTCTAATGAAGGAGATAAATATGAAACTCAATCCGGACAACGATGTATATCAGGGCGATCTTGCGACCCTCAACGCAAGGAAGCACGCATGGTCTGCAGCCGAGGATTCCTCGGTCAAATTCAGGATAGCCGCGTGGGCTGTCATCGCCATCGGCTTCATCGTTATCATCTATACATATACAAGAGTCAGGGGCGGCGCTACCGCCATGAGCCAGCTGCCGATGCACATCGCCATCTGGGTGACTGCCATCACAGCCATAGTGGTATCCAAGCAGGGCAAGAAGGTCTCCGAGCAGCCGTTCGCGGGCTTTCACATGGCCCACTTCGAGGTGGACGACGATACAGTCTACTATCAGTATCAAAAGGGCATGACCCTCAGGACTTACTATATCAAGGATAAGGCGATCAAAAAGATCTGGCGCGATGATAAAGCAGGAGTACTGCTGATCGAAGGCGATGCGACGGTCAACATCCAGTCGCGCAGGGGCGAGACAGAGGAGCAGATCTCCGAGTTCTACGCCCTGGTGCCTTTTGACAAGTACGATCTCGACGACCTCCTTCAGCCTTACGGCAAGAAGGTCAAAAAGGCAGACGGCGAGCTTCGCCTGAGATACTCCGAGAAGTATCTGTAGAGCAGGGAGGATCGGCTTATGAGGAATACCAACAGAACTGCGCGTCAGAGACGCGAGGAGAGCGGTGAGGTCGTAAGGCCGGATACGCTCATCATATGCGCCGGCAAGTACGGCAGCAGCGAGCAGTACACGAGATGGCTCATGGACAGGCTGGGCTGCGATGCCATCCCGTATAACAAGAGACAGCTCGGCTACGCTTCGCTGTACCGCAATATAGTCTGGATAGGCGCCATCAAGGACGCCGAGATCATCGGCATCAACCTCCTGTGGCAGAACCACCACAACTTCGGCCTCGATGGCAAGAAGATCATAGTCTGCGGAGTCGGCCTCGGAGATCCTGATAACAGGGAATACCTCGACAAGGTCATGGCCAGGAGCGGCAGTAATCAGGGGCTGTGCTCGTGCTACATACTGCCTGGCAGGGTGGACCGCAGCCGCATGAAGAGACTGGACGGTCCTCAGTTCGACAAGTTCCTTATCGACGCAGGGAGGATCTACGGAGCCGAGACGGCGGATCTCATAAATGAGCGTGCTGCTTCCAATTACAACGGAGTCGACGCGGGCGCACTCGATCCGGTCGTGGAGGAGATCATGGCTACCCGCAAGTAGCGAATAATGGCTGCGCGCAAGCAGCGATAATAAATGACACAACAAAACGGGCTGCGAGGCCCGTTTTCTACTACATATTATTGAAGCTATTTGAGCAGACCGCCTGTCGAAGCGATAGTGCGCTCCGCGCGGCGCTTCTTCATCCGGTCGCTGAACTTGACAGGTATCCAGCGGCAGGTGTGCTTGGACTTCTTGTATATGAACTCTTCGAACTCAGCCGCATCACCGATAGTGAATGCGCTCTTGGGGATGACGAAGAAGTCGCGGCTCGTGACTGCCAGGTAGTAATAGTCATCATCGTAGTAGAAGTTCGTGATGTCCTTGTACTTGGCGAGTCTTGAGAATCTGACTCCGTCCCTGAGGAAATCCGCGTCCGTATCATAGAAGTTGTATGTGAACTCCGTGCCGGCCTTGTAGTCCGGGTCATTCCTCTTTGTGATCCACAGCGAGATGTACTGCCGGAAGAATGCCAGCAGTATGACTGCGATGCCGATCACGATGAAAAAGAGCCTCCAGAAGAGATCCTTAAAGAAGAACAGCCCCGGCAGCAGTATGAGCAGGCCGTATATGAAGAGTCTGGCCGAGACTCCCGGATGGAAGACGCGGTATGTGAAGGTGATGTACGCCTTGATCACGCCGGCGTCTCTTTTTGTGACTGCCTGATAGACCGGATCCTTGTCTCTTGAAACGGTCTTTTCGGCCCTGACCTCTTTGGCCTCGCCCGCAGGCTTTGTCTGTGTCTTTGCTTTGGTCTGTCTTGATTTGTTCTTTGCCATGTGGTGAACTCTCCTGGTGATAGTGCTTTTGGTAACAAAAGTATAATCGGGCTGTCCGGGTTTGTAAAGCGGGAGAGATCCGGCCGCCGCCACTGAACAGGCCCGGCGGGAAAACCAAAAGTGCTTCACAAGTTTCCTGTACGAGTATATAATTTTGGCAGCGGCCGGGGACTTTATCGGCAGCTCATCACTTGCAGGCCGCGGTTTTTAGAGGAGACGTAATATTATGAAAGAAAACGTAATTTTCTGCTATTCGGGTACAGGCAACTGCCTTGACATGGCCAGGAACATCGCAAAGTCACTCGGCGATACCGACATCATCATGATGCGTAAGTATCCGGCAGTGACAGATGTAAGAGAAGCCAAAAGAGTGGGATTCATCTTCCCTTGCTACGGAGGAGGACTTCCGGGACATGTGGAGAGATACCTTCACGACATCAAGGTCAGCCCTGACGCATATACATTTGCCATCAATCAGAGTGCAGCCTACAAGGGCGAGGGGCTCCGCAAACTCAATGAGCTCATCCCTCTCGACTACTGGGCCGCGGTCACACATCAGTGCACATGCATCTGGCTCTTCCCGCACGACCTCATGCTTCCTAAGATGGGAGCGGTCGAGGCCCAGGCCAGATCCGAGCACTTCGCCGAGAAGTTCGCAAGAGACATCAAGGACGGAGTAAAGACAAAGAGGGCAGTCCCAAAGGCCTACGTCAATACCCTTGAGCACTCGCAGTGGCCGGTCATCGCCCGCAAGCAGGGCCAGACGCTCAAGGCCAACGACAACTGCGTCAAGTGCGGCACATGCGCCAAGGTATGCCCGATGGAGAACATCAGATACGTCGGCGACGCTGTAGTATTCGGGGACAAGTGCATCTCATGCTGCGCATGCGTGCAGTACTGCCCGCAGGAAGCCATCAACTTCGGCAAGATCACAGAGAAACGCGAGCGCTACCACAACGTCAACGTAACGGTAGACGACCTCAACCAGGAGATCATCTCGTACTGATCCGGGATCTCCGGCAGGAGACAAAACAAAAGCTGCATATCCGTAGACAGATCCTCCGGATATGCAGCTCTTTTATTGCTTCAATCTATTTATTCGGGTTGGTGTTGATGTCATCGTGTGAGGTCTTGGACTCGCCGTCGACTGCGTTGGCATCGTACAGATCCTTTTTGATGCGGCTGCTGCTGATCTCAGGAGTCCTCGGCAGGTAGACAACTTCGACGCCCTCGTCTTTGAGGAAGTCGAACTTGCCTTTCCAGTCATCTCCGATGACAAAGGTATCTATGTGATACTCGTGCATGTCGGAGACCTTTTGCTCCCAGCTCTCCTCAGGGATCACCAGGTCGACGTATCTGATGGATTCGACCAGGGCCTTGCGCTGCTCGTATGAGAAGTAGCATTTTTTGCGTTTGCTGTTCCAGTTGAACTCGTCCGTTGAGATGGCGACGATGAGGTAGTCGCCCTGTGCCTTGGCTCTCTTGAGAAGGTTGATGTGACCGTAGTGGAGAAGGTCGTATGTACCGTATGTGATTACTCTCTTCATGATTGATCTCCGTATCTCTGTCTTGTTTACCCGCAAAGTATACCATCTGCAAGGGCGCTGTGGCAATTGCCCCGGATGGACAGGCGGGCGCGTAAGTGGTAATATTCGCCTTGGGACCGCAAGGTCAGGGATACCGGGGACTAAAGATAAAGCCTGAAGAAGGCTGAAGAGATATACAGTAAGAAAGAAAAGGAAAGAAATCAGAAATGAAAAGAGTGATATTGGCAGTCATCACAGGTCTTCTCTTCATAGCCGAGATCGTGCTGCTCAAAGTATACGACGTGGCAGCCATCGGTCCTATGGAGACGGAGATCGGATTCTCGCACATCAATCAGAAGGTCCACGACATGACCGGAGTCAACATGCTCTGGTACGACATCACGGACTACATAGGCTACGGAGCGATCGCAGTCTGCGTGCTGTTCGCTCTTGTGGGACTCATCCAGCTCATAAAGCGCAGGAGCCTCTTTGCAGTCGACAGGGAGATCCTGTCCCTCGGCGGCCTCTTTGCAGTGACCATCGGCTTCTATGTGCTGTTTGAGAAGTTCATCATAAACTACAGGCCGATCATAATGCCGGGAGAGGAAGAGCCTGAGGCTTCATTCCCGTCGTCACACACGGTGCTCATACTGGTAGTCATGGTCGCGGTCATCATGATCATAGACAAGTACCTGCCGTCAGGCGCCGCGAAGCTCGTCAAGGTGCTATGCGGCATCATCGCACTCGTCACCTTATGCGGCAGGCTGTACTGCGGAGTGCACTGGCTCACTGACATCGTCGGAGGGATTCTCCTGAGCGCTACGCTGCTCCTGGCCTTCGGAGCGGTCATCGCCGGAGGGGATGCAGAGGAGAAGCCTGTGAAGGCGTCCGTATCGACATCCGGATACAAGCCGAAGCACTAGTGGCTAAGGATAAAGAGAACAGAAACATATAACAGACGCCGATGTCCCCCGCCTCTATAGGCGGCGGGTTCCGTCTTCGACCGTCGGTGGTGGGTACAATCCCCGACCGACGCTCTCAGGAGCTGAAGCTCTCGGCGTCTGTTGACGGTGTCGCTCGCTCCAATCAAGCGAGCTTGTTGGAGCTTCGCTCCTGGTTGAATAAAGAATGCAGCCGGGCAGCCGGCTGCATTCTGTTGTGATCATCAACTGGAGATCAGAGCTCGAATATCTCAAGGTCGCCGCATGAATCGAGTGCGGCTTTAGGTCCGATCACGCATACGCATCCTGACGAAGTCATCTCGCTGATGGCTTCTTTTTGTGCGAGGAGATCGGCCGCTGTGGTAGTCAGCATCTCCCTTCGGAAGCGGATGCGGTCATCATCGGTGAAGCCCGACAGCAGGAAGTCGTCTGCGGCCCTGCCTCTTGCGGCAGGCGAGAGCAGAGGCTCCGTGCCGGCTATCGTGGAGATGATGAAGCCGTCTATGTCCATGTCCTCTTCGGATGCGAATTCCCCGATGAAGTCAGGCAGAGTTTTGAGTACTTCGAGCGAGCGGTCCGGGCTCGGATCCCTGTATGTATAGCAGAAGAGATTGCCCGTCCTGCCGGCTGTCATCGAAGCGCCGTAGGCTCCGCCCTGCACTCTGATCTGGTTCCACAGATGGGACAGCGACAGTATGTTGGCTGCAACCGACATGTGGCCGTTCATTTTGTATCCGGCGCTCGTTATATCGCATGCGAGCACTGAGAATGACACGGCGGCAGGGATCTGTATGCCCATCCTGCGTGGGAGCTTCGACTCGTACGAAGCGCTTGCAGGCTGTTCGCTGCCCTCCGGAAGACCGGATACGAGACCTGAAAGATCAGCGTACGATGAAGCGGTCTCGCTGAGTATCATGTTGGAGCGGTTGATGCTCCGGCTGATCGTGTCTTTGGCGAAGCCGATGAAGGCATCGAGCTCCTGATCGGAGGCCCTGGCCATGCGGTGCATGTGCTGCATGAACGTGTAGCCGTTGACTGCCTCGGCGGCTGCGTCTCTTGCCGACCAGTGCGACCTGGCCTCGTACATGGCGAGGCGGTGCCCCGAAGATACTGCGGCGCGTTTTGAATCCTCGTCGATCTGGGTGATCAGCTCTCTCATGAGAGCCTTGTCCTCGAATCTGGTGCGCGTGAGTATCTCGACCATGAGATCCTCAGCGTATGAGAGCTTGTCCTCGAGGACTGCAGCCCTGGCTCTGATGCAAGGGATGCATGCCTTTGTGTCCTTGTCCGATGCGAGTATGTCAAGACCGAAGCTTATCGATCCTGTATACATGCGGATCTCGTTCTGGAGGGCGAGCACGTCGTAGTTCTCTGTAGGCAGATCCTTGTAGAACTCCGTGATGAGAGCGGCTGCCGGCAGATCCTCCAGGCCGAGCTGAGTGATCGGGAAGTATGCGTTTATGTTGACTATGCCGTTTGACGGGATGTTGTGGAATATGACATCGCAGTCTCCGGCTTTCTTTATCTCCGTAGGGATGAGCTCAGGCTTTTCGTTTATGTCCGAAAGATCGAGCATCGGTATCGTGGCGAGAGCCTCCTCCGAATCAGGCGTCTGCTGCCAGCTGAGAAGGTCCTCGTTGAGCTTGTCAAGCTCTGCGCGCTCATCATCGCTCATTGCCTTTACGGTCGCGGCGACGAAATCTGCCTCGGCTTTGGCCTCGGCGGCTCCGAGCTCTGCATCCGGGATGAGCGAGAGGACTGAGTATGCGTCCCTGTCTCCCATGAGATCCTTTGCGATCTCCTCGAACTCGCCGTTATCTGCCATGTGGCGGAGATTGGCGATGGCCTCGTTTGTGAAGAGGTGGAGCGCAGGATCGCCTCCGTACAGCCATGAGCTGAATACCGCGTTGGCTCTGTACAGACCCTGAGGCTCAGGGTACTGCCTGAACCTGAAGTCGAGCTGGTTGATGGAAGCCTCGAGGTCGCGCCTTGGGATGCCTTCGCCCAGTGCCTTGTGAAGGGCATCGCACGCGGTGTCAAGGAGCTTGTCCGCGTCGCCTTCGGCGTCAGCCACACCTCTGAAGATCATCATGAGGTATGGCTGGGCGATGCCGTCAGCCACGTATATCTCAAGATCCTCTGCGAGACCTGTGCTGAGCACGGCTCTCTTGAGAGGAGACTCGTTCGAATCTGCGAGCTGCTCGAGCACTATGCTGAGAGCGAACATCTTGTCTCTGTCTTCCCAGCTGCCGATGATGCGTCCGCAGGCGACTACGCCCTTGTCGTCAGGGCTGCCTGCATCAAACGGCATGGACTGCCTGGCGGTGACAGGGACCTGGACTGCGATCTCAGGGATGTCTTCGAGCCTGTCGTAACCGGCGAGATAGCCTTCGATCATCTCAAGAGTCTCGTCCAGCGGAACATCTCCGTCGAGATAGAAGTACGAATTCGACGGATGGTAGTAGCGCCTGTACATCTCGAGGAACTTCTCGTAAGTCAGATCGACTATGGCGTCCGGATCGCCGCCGGAGTTATATCCATAGCAGTTGTCCGGGAAGAGCATCTTGACCATGCTGCGCTCGGCGAGCTGGTCGACATCGGACATGGCGCCCTTCATCTCGTTGAAGACCACGCCCTTGAATGCCGGCTCTTCATCGCCTGTATCTATGTGCCAGCCCTCCTGATAGAAGATATTAGGGTCGCTTAAGATGCGCGGCCTGAATACGGAGTCAAGATAGACCCCGGCGAGATTGAGGTAGTCCTGCCTGATGCGGCTTGATACCGGGTAGAGAGTCTTGTCCGGATAGGTCATCGCGTTGAGGAAGGTGTTCATCGATGTCTTTAGAAGCTCGACGAACGGCTCCTTGACCGGGTAATTGTCCGAACCGCAGAGCACTGAGTGCTCGAGTATGTGGAACACGCCGGTGCTGTCCTCCGGAAGGGTCCTGAACCCGACGGCAAAGAGTTTGTTCTCTTCGCCGTTGTCTGCCCATACGAGGCGTGCGCCGGCGGCGTCGTGGACCATCTCTACTAGGCGGCCTTCGATCTCTTTGATTTCTCTGATGTTCGTCACGGTGAATCCGTGGATCCTGTCGTTTGCTTTCATTTCTTATCCTTTGTATGTGTCATAAAAGTCGTCCCGTAAATAATATAACAAGAGGACAGACAATTAAAGTCCGTTCGTGCCTCATTGTGATATACTTTATTTTGTATAAGAATATGCAGATCACGACAGGAGACCCAAAATGACAGACAACGGATTGATTTATTTTGCCAGGAAGGGCGACGGCGAAAAGCTGTCGGACAGGATATGCATGAGGCCTGACAAGGCCAACAGACACGGCTTCATCTGCGGAGCGACGGGCACGGGCAAGTCGGTCACGCTCAAGGTGCTCGCGGAGAGCTTCTCGGAGATCGGAGTACCGGTATTCATGTCGGATGTCAAGGGCGACATGGCCGGCATAGCTGCTCCCGGGGAGGATAATGCAGGCATGCAGGAGAGGATCGACCGCTTTGAGATCAGTGACGATTTCAGATTCCGCGGCTTCCCGGTATCCGTATTCGATATATACGCCGAGAAGGGCACGCCTCTTCGCACCACGGTATCCGAGATGGGACCTCAGCTCTTCAGCCAGGTGCTCGACCTTAACGACACCCAGACCGAGCTGATGCAGGTCATATTCAAGATCGCTGACGATCTCGGGCTCATACTTACAGACACCAAGGACATGAAGGCGATGGTCCAGTACGCGGCCGATCATTCCGCCGAGTACAAGATGGACTATGGCCTCATACCGCAGCAGACCGCATCCGCCATTATCAGGGCCATAGTCTCGATGGAGGCCGAGGGCGCGGACAAGTTCTTCGGCGAGCCGGCTATAGACATCAGGGATTTCTTCCTGACGGCGCCGGACGGCAGGGGCATCATCAACATACTCGACGCAGAGACCCTCATCAACAAACCGAGACTTTACTCGGCGTTCATGCTCTACCTCCTGTCGGAGCTCTTTGAGCTTCTTCCTGAAGTGGGAGACCCGGACAAGCCTAAGATCGTCTTCTTCTTTGATGAGGCTCATCTGCTCTTCAAGAACGCATCAAAGAGCCTGCTCGAAAAGATCGAACAGGTTGTCAAGCTCATAAGGTCCAAGGGCGTGTCTATATTCTTCGTGACCCAGAGCCCGGGAGACATACCGGGTGCTGTGATGTCCCAGCTCGGCAACAAGATCGAGCACGGCCTCCACGCGTACACGCCGGCAGAGCAGAAGACTCTCAACGCTGCAGCCGACGCGTTCAGGGTCAATCCGGAATTCGATACCAAAGAGCTCATGCAGAATTTAGGTACGGGAGAAGCTGTCGTATCCGTGCTCGACGAGAAGGGCGCGCCTTCGATGGCGGAGCATGCCTTCGTGCTGCCTCCTGAGAGCCGCATGGGAGCTCTCGCAGATGAGGAGAGACAGACTGCGGTCAGCAATTCGCCTCTCAACTCCAAGTATCTCGAGATGGTGGACAACGTATCCGCCTACGAGGTGCTGACGGGAAGAGGCCCTCAGGCCGGAGCCCCGGGAGACTCCGTGACAGCGCCTGACGGCAGCGTATACGGCAATACATCGGGCATACCGGCTGCGCCTGCGGCGGAGGCCGGACAGCCTGAGATCACAATAGACGTAGAGACGTCGGTAGAGACAGAGCCGGCTGCTCCTGCCCCGAAGAAGGCAAGACAGACAGCAAAGGCTGAGGAGCCTCAGGATGAAGGCTCTGCGATCGGAGACCTGGCGGACAACCTGCTCGGAAGGTCCGGGACAAGACAGGTGATCAGGTCGACCGGCGGCACTATCGGCAGGGAGATCGGCAAGTCCATAGGAGAGGCCGTACTCGGCAAGAAGGGCCGCACGATCGGAGGCAATATAGGTTCCTCGATAGGCAGGAATCTCTTCGGCACACTCACAAAGAGGTAGGGACATGGAGACTTTATCCTTCGGAAGACTCAGCGACGGCAGGCGGGCCGGACTGTACATACTGCGTAACAGCAGAGGCATGACAGTGTCTCTGACGGATTACGGCGCATCCATAGTGAGCATATTCGTTCCTGACAGGATGGGAGCTCTTAAGGATGTGGTGCTCGGTCATGATGATGTATCGGGTTATGAGAACGGGCACGGCTCGATCGGAGCTGTGGTGGGCAGGGTCGCCAACAGGATAGGCGGCGGAAGCTTCACGCTTGACGGCAGGACATTTGAGCTTACAGTCAACAACGGACCGAATACCCTTCACGGCGGCTGCGATCCGTACTCAAAGAGGCTGTGGGATGTCAGGATCCCTTTCGGACAGGTCAGCTCAAGAGACGTCATGGGAGCGAGTGCTCCTGAGAGCATAAGCGACGGAGTATCATCGCTTGCCAGATACAATGTGTCCAACAAGACAGTCACGTTCACCCTGGACAGCCCGGACGGAGACCAGGGCTTCCCGGGGGCGGTTCACGTCGAGGTGACATACACCCTGACAGACGACAACGAGCTCCACATAGATTACGCCGCGGAGTCTGCTTCGGACACTCCGCTCAATCTGACCAACCACAGCTATTTCAACATGGACGGTCACAATAGCGGGAGCGTGCTCGACCAGGTGGTGCAGATCCACTCGGGCACCTTCACCGCATCGGACGATGACCTCCTGCCGACGGGTGAGCTGAGGGACGTGACCGGCACTCCGATGGATTTCAGGATACCGAAGGCTCTCGGCAGGGACATCGATGCCGACTACGACGCTCTTAAGGCGGGAGGCGGCTATGATCACAACTACGTGACGCCGGCGGTTGCCCAGGGCTACTGCGAGACCGCTACGCTGTACTCAAGAGTCACGGGCATACGCATGGACGTGCTGACGGACATGCCGGGTGTCCAGCTCTATACGGCCAACGGCATGGAAGGCGAGACCGGCAAGGACGGAGCCGTCTACGGGCCGCGCAGCGGGGTCTGCTTTGAGACCCAGTTCTGGCCGGATTCGGTCAATCACGAGGACTTCCCGGGAGGCTTCATAAGAGCCGGAGAGAAGTTCACATCGAGGACAACATACAGATTCTCATCATAGACAGAGGGGAGGACTTCAGATGCCGCTCACAAAGGATGACATCGTCAGACTGCTTGACGATAAGAAGATCAAATACGAGATCGTCGAACACAAAGCCGTGTACACCATAGATGAGATGCTCGAGTGCGGCCTGCCTCATCCGGAGCAGATCGCCAAGAATCTCTTCATCAGGGATGACAAAAAGCGCAGGTACTACCTGATCACATGCCTCGAGGACAAAAAGATCAACCTCAAGGAGTTCAGGAAGGAATTCGATACAAGACCTCTGACCTTCGCGTCCGAGGAGGATCTGATGGACAAGATGGGGCTCATTCGAGGTGCGGTCACGCCGTTTGGCATACTCAATAACGATGACAGGGACGTGGTCGTATACCTGGACAAAGACTTCGAGCACAAGCTCATGGGCATCCATCCGTGCGACAATACCGCGACAGTATATGTGGGCTGCCGCGACGTCGCAAAGCTCATAAAGGACCACGGCAACGAGCTCCACTTCGTAAAGCTTTAAGAGGTTTCCCATGATCAGACTCAACGATGAAGCGATCAGGTACATGGAGCGTCTCGGTTTCAAAGACATAGTGCTCCTGACCGGTGACGGCAGGACCTGATGCGATCCCTCCAGGGCGGAGGTGGCGGTAAGTTTTACCGACGAAGAACTGTCCCCGGACGAATACATGATCGAAAGGTCCCCGATCGGGCTTGTATACATCCCGCTCCATTCCGTGGAGCTCGATGAGGAGCCGGGGATCAGGTACATGAAGTACCCGTGGATACATAAATTCGAGATAGACGGCATCCGTCCGTCTCAGACCTGCTGCATCTGGCAGCCGGGCATCAACAGCAAAGATACAGATAAGGAAGTGTGACAGAAATGGACAAAAAAGACCCGAGATACCAAGCGTACGTACAGATCCTCAAGGAAGAACTTCTTCCGGCCATGGGCTGTACAGAGCCTATCGCCATCGCCTACGCGGCCGCCAAGGCTGCCGGGGTCCTGGGCGTTACACCCGACAGGCTCCTCGTGGAAGTAAGCGGCAATATAATCAAGAACGTCAAGAGCGTTGTAGTGCCTCATACGGGAGGCCTGAGAGGCATACCGGCTGCGGCTGCTGCCGGAGCTGTCGCGGGCGATGCCGATGCAGAGCTTGAGGTAATCTCGAATGTCACGGAAGACCAGATCAGGGAGATACAGGACTTCCTGGACACAAAGGAGATAGAGATACGCCACGTCGACAACGGGCATATCTTTGACATAGCTGTCACCGCATACAAGGGAAGCGACGAAGCCTGCGTCAGGATAGTGGATTACCACACCAACATCGTGCTGGTGCGCAGGAATGACGATGTGCAGCTCGAGAAGGAGACCGGCGAGTCCAGAGAGTCGGGTCTTACCGACAGAAGCTGCCTCAGCATGGAAGGCATAGTCGAGTTCGCAGACAGCGTGGATATCGAGGATGTCAGAGAAGTTCTCGAAAGACAGGTCAGCTACAACATGGCCATAGCAGAGGAGGGCCTCAGCGGCGACTATGGAGCCAATATAGGCAGCACTCTGATGCTGGGCCACGAATACGATATCAAATACGTCATGAGAGCCTACGCCGCGGCGGGAAGCGACGCACGTATGAACGGATGCGAGCTCCCGGTAGTCATCAACTCCGGCAGCGGCAACCAGGGCATCACAGCCAGCGTGCCTGTGGTCGTATACTCGAGAGCCAGGAACAGATCCACTGAGGATCTCTACAGAGCGCTCTGTGTATCCAACCTCGTAACAGCCCACCTCAAGACGGGCATCGGCAGGCTCTCGGCCTACTGCGGCGCGGTGAGCGCCGGCGCGGGAGCGGGAGCCGGCATCGCATACATGCAGGGCCTCGGCGTGGACGGAGTGGCCCACACCACGGTCAACGCGATTGCGATAGACTCCGGCATAGTCTGCGACGGAGCCAAGGCAAGCTGTGCAGGCAAGATCTCCATGGCAGTAGAGGCAGGCCTCATGGGACTGTCCATGTATAACAAAGGCAACAACTTCTTCGGAGGCGACGGACTTGTCAAGGAGGGTATCGAAAAGACGATCGATACAGTCGGCAGGCTCGCCCGCTTCGGCATGAAGGAGACAGACGAAGAGATAATCCGCCTGATGATGGAGGATTAGCGGTCATTAAGGGAAGGAGATGAGAGTATTGGATTACAAGGTTAAGCTGACAGATGAGCAAAGAGCGATACTCGAAGGCTCTAAGGGGGAGACCCTCGCAAAGGTCATGGAGTCGCTCGTAAGGTACGGCGAGCTCTTCGGCGCCACCGAGATGGTGCCTATCAGCAGCAAGTACAACCACCTCGTTACTTCATTCGGGCTAAAGGCCCTCGGCCCTGTATATGAGCTGATGGACAAGCTGCTCGAGGCCGGCGCTCCGTCGGGACAGAAGTTCACGGTGGACCCAAAGCCGCTCGACCCGAACGTGCCGAGCAATCCTATACAGGATCTTGTGTTCAAGGTGTTTATGTACAGCCGCCAGAAGGACTACGAGAAGCAGCTCAGGGATCTGGGCCTTCTCTCGGACAACGCCTTCACATGCACGTGCTACATGGATGAGGTAGGCAATAAGCCGGGCTTCGGCGAGGTGCTGAGCTGGTCCGAATCCTCCGCGGTCGTATACGCCAACTCCGTGCTCGGAGCAAGGTGCAACCGCAATTCCGGCATCATCGATCTGATGGGCTCGGTCATCGGATACGTGCCTAAGTTCGGTCTCCTGACCGACGAGGGGCGCAAGGCCGACTGGATCATCGAGATAAAGACCGAAAAGAAGCCTGAGGCCCAGCTGCTCGGCTCGGCCATAGGCATGAAGGTGATGGAGGACGTGCCTTATGTGATCGGCCTCGACAAGTGGCTCGGAAATGAGCTCGATGACGAAGCCTGCACTTACCTCAAGGACTTCGGTGCTGCCACAGCTTCAAACGGCGCGGTCGGACTCTATCACATCGACGGGCTCACCCCTGAGGCCAAAAAAGAAGGGAAGAAGCTCATCAAAAAGGACGCAAAGACATATGTCATAGACGATGCGGAGCTCGAGAGAGTGTACAGGGAGTACCCGGTCATCTGGAAGAACGCAGATGCCGCGCCTACGCTCTGCTTCATGGGCTGCCCGCACATGAGCCTGCAGCAGCTCAAGGACTGGACAGACAAGGTCGAAGAGGGGCTCGCAAAGAGCGGTGCAGACAAGGTGTCGGTACCTACCGTATTTACCGCCGCACCTGATGTGCTGGAGGAGTTCGGCAAGACGCCTTATGCGGAGAGGCTCAGGGCGACCGGCGTCATCACCTCGTATATCTGCCCTCTGATGTATATGAACAACCCTCTGAGCGAGAAGATGCCTGTCATCACCTCGAGCAACAAGCTCAGGACATACACCTCGGCCCGCTACTATACGGACGATGAGATACTCGATCAGATAACTCAGAACAGGAAAGGAGGCAGATAGTATGAAGACTTTTAAAGGACGCGTAGTAGCGCCGGGGAGAGTATCTGCCGAGGCGCTTGTGAGCCACGGCGGTCTCAACACGCTTGCCTCCTTCCAGAAGGCTCTGCAGTTCGGTGACAAGAAGGCCACCTGCGGCGACCAGAACAACCCGGACCTCTACGGCAAGCAGATGGCCGGCAAGGCGCTGTGCCTGCCTCAGACCATAGGCTCCACCACGGGCGGCCTCGTGCTGTACTGCGCATGCTCGATGGGCAGGCAGCCTGCGGCGATGCTCTTCTCGAATCCTATAGATTCGCTGGCGGCAGCGGGCGCGGTGCTCGCCGATGTATGGCTGGATGATCCGAAGACAAAGATGCCTGTTATAGACTCGCTGGGCGATGAATTCCTTGAGTACGTCAAGGACGGCATGAACATCATCATCCAGGAGGACGGCAAGGTCCTGGTGAGCGATCCGTTTTAGGAAATAGTGGTTTTGTATACATTTATACAGATTTTTTTGTAATTATAGACAAGAGCCGAACGCATTTGATAAAATAACCGTAGTCGAAAGGAGCGGACCGTTTTATCAGGCGGACGGCTCTTTTACGTATTGTTAAAGGTTATATGGATTATTGCAAAGGAGATTATGAATGGCTAATTTTGTAGGATTTATGAACAACTGGCTATATCAGCCATACATCGTTCCTCTGTTCCTGATCGCCGTAGGTATCTACTTTACGATCAGAACAAAGGGTGTACAGATCCGTATGTTTGCGGAGATGTTCAGGGTAGTCAGCGAGAAGCCTGCAGACGAAAAGGGTATCTCGTCATTCGGTGCTCTGATGGTATCCACAGCTTCCCGTGTAGGTACAGGCAACATCATCGGTGTATGTACCGCTATCATCCTCGGAGGCCCGGGAGCTATCTTCTGGATGTGGATCACTGCAATCTTCGGCGGTGCCAACGCATTCATTGAGTCGACACTGGCCCAGATCTATAAGAAGAAAGCCGATGACGGCACTTATTACGGCGGACCTTCATACTACATGCAGAATGCGCTCGGTCAGAGATGGCTCGGAGTTATCTTCTCCATCCTGATCATCTTCACATATGCTGTAGGATATAATATGCTCGCCGCGTACAACCTGCAGTCGACATTCGCTACATTCAACTTCTACAACGAGAAGTCGACTCCGATGGTGATCGGTGTCATCCTTGCTGTATTCTTTGCGGCCACCATCCTCGGCGGCGCCAAAAAGCTCACAGACGTTACGGGATTCCTCGTACCTGTAATGGGCGTTATCTACGTAGCTATGTCTCTCGTAGTTCTCGTCCTCAACGCAAAGAACCTCGGAGCGATGTTCAGCCTGATCTTCAGCACGGCATTCGACTTCAAGGCTATCTTCGGAGGATTCACCGGTTCGGTGATCATGTGGGGACTCAAGAGAGGCCTTTACTCCAATGAGGCTGGTATGGGTTCTGCTCCGAACGCTGCCGCCAAGGCTGACGTAGTCCACCCGGTCAAGCAGGGTCTCGTACAGACACTGTCCGTATTTATCGACACACTGCTGATCTGCTCGGCTACAGCTTTCATGTGCCTGTCCACCATGTCGGTCAAGCCGGCTGACTACGTACTCGAGGACGGCGGAGCCAACGCGGCAGGCTATGTACAGACATGCCTCCAGACTTCGCTCGGCAGCTTCGGCCCTGTGTTCATCGCGATCTCGATGACACTCTTCGCGTTCACCACGCTGATCGGTAACTACTCATACTGCGAGGGCTGCTTCGCATTCATCCTCAAGAGAGACATGACCAAGACAGAGGTAATGATCTTCAGGATCATCGCTATCGTACTCGTCTTCCTCGGAGCTATCTCGAGCGCAGGACTGGTATGGGATACAGCCGACATGTTCCAGGGACTCATGGTAGTATGCAATATCCCTACTATCGCTATCCTCGGCGGTGTTGCTGTCAAGGCTCTTGACGACTACACCAGACAAAAGAAGGAAGGCAAGGCTCCTCACTTCAAGGCTGCGGATATCGGACTGAGCGAAGATAAGGTAGACTGCTGGAAATAACTTCGTATTTTTCTCCACAGCTTCGTTGGCTGCGCGCCCTCGGTGCTCACGTACTCCCGGGTACGCTCCGCTCCTCGGTCGCTTGCCGCCTCGCTGTGAACAAAAATCCATCGTTATTAAATGAAGGCATAATTCAGACCCGTTTCTCGTAAGAGAGGCGGGTTTTTTCGCGGGGATTGTTTTTTTGTGGTACAATAATTATGTATGGCCAAAAAACTGATAATCGACGGGCTTGGGGTCGAAGTGACCCGCAAGCGTATAAAGAGAATGAACATGCGCATCAAGGAGCCGGACGGCAGGGTCGTCATCAGCGCTCCATATCGCGTGCCCGAAAGCGAGATAATCGCCTTCGTGCGCAGCAAGCGCAGATGGATAGACCGTAACGCCGAGATGGTCCGCGCCAGGGCCGCCGCTCATCCGGAGCCTGAGACAAAGGCCGAAAAGGAAGCGAGGAGGCGTCATCTCAAAAGGCGCATCGAAGAGAGGCTTCCGTATATAGAGGCGGCCACGGGCCTTAAGAGCAGCGGCTGGGCCGTAAGGGACATGAAGAGCCGCTGGGGGAGCTGTAATACCGTAACGTTCCACCTGAACTTCAGCCTGATGCTGGCTGACAGATCGGATGAGGAGCTCGACTATGTCATACTGCACGAGCTCGTACATACAAAAGTGCCCAACCACGGGCCGGACTTCTACGCCATGATGGACAGATACATGCCGGGCTGGAAGGATATACGCAAAGAGATGAGGAGATCTTAATGGAAGTACCACAACTGATAGTCGATCTTGCGGTCATGCTGACCACGGCTGCCGTGGTCACGATCACGTTCAAAAAGCTCAGGATCCCGACGATCCTGGGGTATATTCTCGCGGGATTTCTGATCGGCCCGAACTTCCCTCTCTTCCTGGATGTATCGTCCGCCGAATCCATAGAGATGTGGAGCGAGATCGGCGTCATCATAATACTGTTCCATATAGGACTCGAGTTCGACTTCAACAAGCTCAAGGAAGTGGGCAGTACGGCGATAGTATCAGCGCTTGTCAAGATGGGAGGAGTCCTTGCGGTGGGCTACGCCTTTGGCCGCATCCTGCACATGAGCAATATGGACTCGATATTCCTCGGGGCCATGCTCTCGATCAGCTCGACTGTAGTAATACAAAAGTGCTTCAGCGAGATGGGGCTCGAAAAGGAGAAGTACGCGGGTCTTGTCATGGGTTCGCTTGTCATGGAGGACGTCATAGCGGTATTTATGATGGTCATACTGACCACCATCTCGACAGGATCATCGGGCGGAGGCTCGCCTGTACAGATGCTCCTCATGGTGACCTACCTCGTGCTCTGGCTCGTCCTCGGGATTTTCTTCCTGCCGACCTTCCTGGACAGGACGATGAACCTGATGAACGACGAGACTCTCACGCTGCTCAGCATAGGCTTTTGCTTCCTGATGGCGCTCTACGCCAACTGGCTGGGCTTCTCGATGGAGCTCGGAGCCTTTGTGGCGGGCTCGCTCTTTGCGGGGACCCGTCATGCACATCAGGTGGAGAGGGTCACTGCCGGCATCAAGGATATGTTCGGAGCGGTATTCTTCCTATCGGTAGGCATGATGGTCGATCCTGACATCATCATGCAGCGCTGGACCTCGATAGTCCCTATAGCGATACTCGCAGTTATAGCAAAGGAGATCTTCGCGACGATCGGGATGATGCTCTCGGGTCAGGATATAGAAACGTCGATGAAGGGCGGGATCGCGCTCGCGCCTATCGGAGAATTCTCATTCATCATCGCAAGTCTCGGCATCTCACTCGGAGTCATCGATGACTACCTCTATCCTGTTATCGTGGCGTCGTCGATCATAACGATCATAATGACCCCGATACTCATAAAGCAGTCGGACAAAGGCGTCGGCCTTATCACATCGAGGATTCCCGAGAAGCTCAAACGCAAGATAGACAGCTATACCTCGGAGGCCCGAAGCGATGAGGAGGACAGCTCTGACTGGAAGGAAGTTATCAAGGAGTTCTTCTTTTCGATCATCGTGTACGGATCCATCATGCTCGTGCTGACGATCTTCAGTATCAAATATGCGGAGCCTGCCCTTGCCAATGCGATCGGAGAGAATGCGTCCAAGGCTATCATCATAGTACTGATCTATATAATGATCACGCTCATTGCTGTCCCGTATATGAGAAGGCGCAGCGTCAGCTTCTCACATCTGTGGATGGAGAGGCTGAGCAACCGCCCGCCGCTCGTGGTCATGACCATAGTCAAGATCCTGCTGCTGGAGTTCATAGCTGTGATGCCTCTGCTACAGTTCTATAATATAGGCAATCTGCTCATAGTCCTGCTGATACCGCTCAGCATAATCTACGTCTCCAGATCGGATATGATCGCGACGTATTATCTCCAGCTCGAGACCCACTTCCTCGCCAACCTCAACCAAAAGACGATGGAGGAGCGCGGAGGAGTGAGAGACAAGGGCCTCTGGCTCGACGAGGACTATCATATATTCAGCTGGATCATTCCGGAGGGGGCGACCTACGCAAACAGCAGCATAGAAGACCTCCACTGGGGCAGGCTGAACTCAGTATATGTGGTCAAGGTAAAGAAGGGAGATAAGCGCATGCCTATGCCTTCATCGAGGACTGTTCTGAATGAAGGTGACAAGGTGCATGTCATAGCTGAGAAGAAACATCTCAAAGCCTTCATAAGGCAGCTCGGCATCAAGGATCCTAAACCGCTCAGGACGCTCAGGGAATTCCTGGAGACCGGATATCACGATGAGGAGAACGCTCTTGAGTGCGCGGTCATCAGGGTCAGAGGCACCGAGAGCTATGTGGGCAAACCAATCAAACGAAGCGGCATCAAACAGCACGGCAACTGCATGATACTCGGCATCGAGAGAGAAGGCTATGCGACCAAGCTGCCGGATTCCAATATGATGATCGAGGAGGGGGATATACTCTGGCTGGTAGGCACAAACAGGAACCTCAAGACCGTGGCGTCGCACTCCGTCGGTGAGGCCGGCACCCACGAAAAGGAGGTCTCACAGGCCGCACAATAAAGCCCTTGTAAGCAGAGGGCTTGAAGACTATAATCAATGAATGTCATCCGCTTGTAATTCGGCGGGACCAATTCAAAATAGACAAGGAGATTGTTCCTTATTATGAAGATCATAATACTCGGCGCCGGCAAACTCGGCATCCGCCTTGTGGAAGCTCTGGTGGACGGCGACTATGATGTAACGCTGGTGGACAATAACGAAGAGAAGCTGAACCATCTGGCTCAGCAGTACGACGTCCTGACTGTCGCGGGAGACGCCAAGACGGTCGAGCTTTTGCGCGAGGTCAACGTCTCGGAGGCAGACTTCCTCCTGAGCACGACGACTTCCGACGATACGAATATCCTGGCAGCTTCATTCGCCAAGATACTCGGCTGCAAGTACGTCGCGGCCAGGGTCAGGGATCCTGAACATATGAATCAGCTCGAGTTCATACGCGAACACTACAACATCGACATGATCATCAACCCGGATCTGCTGATCACGGGCGAGATATACAGATATCTGATAGATAAGTACACTCTGTCGAACGGCATCTACACCTTTGACAGGATAGCGCTCATAGAATTCGAGGCATCCAGGATGCCTGAGGTCGTAGGCAAGAACCTCATCGAATTCCGTGCGATCCAGCCTGACTTCCTGGTCATAGGCATATCCAAGAACGGCAAGATCATAGTGCCGCACGGACCTGACGTGATCGAGGAGGGCGACCTGCTCTACCTCATCGGCGAGAAGCAGGATATATTCAAACTCAGCAAGAGGGTGCACTCGAAGTTCCACCATGCGGACTCCCGCAAGGTGATGATCATCGGCGGCGGCAAGACCGGATACTATCTGGCAAGGCGCCTGTCCGAGTACGGATCCAAGGTCAAGATCGTCGAGCAGGACAAGCAGCGCTGCCACTATCTGACCAACAAGCTGAGGAACGTCATGGTGCTCAACGGCGATGGAGCCAATATCAGGATGCTCGAGGAGGAGGACCTCAACGAGATGGATGCCTTTGTAACCTGCACGGGCTACGATGAGGAGAACCTCCTGCTGGCTCTCACGGCCAAAAACCACGGCGTCGAGGACGTCATCTCCAAGGTGAGCCACGAGAGCTACAAGGAGCTCATCTCCAAGCTGGGCATCGATATAGTGCTCAATCCGCTCGACATATCCGCAAGCTCCATACTGAGGGCCATCCGCGGATCAAAGAGAGTGCTCTCGTCCGTCCTTCTCCAGGGTCAGGCCGAGCTGCTCGAGATATACGCATCAGACAGGATGAACATGCTCAATGTACCGCTCCGCAATCTGGAGCTGCCTGAGTACATCATCATCGCGGCCATACGCCGCGGCGCCGAGACCATCATCCCTGACGGTAACACAGTAATAAAAGACGGAGACCGTGTCATAATAGTCTGCCTCGTATCCAATATAGGATATGTTGAGAAGCTGACAAGGCCTACGATGAGACTCAACATAAGAAGATAATTCTTAAAGAAATGAAGCGGCTGGCGAATTTCTACGCGATGTTTCTGAATCTGATGGGCGGATGCCTTGCACTGCCCCTTATAACTGCTCTGATATACGGAGAGAGATCTTCGGTCAGAGCTTTTGCTCTTGTGATGGTTTCCTGCTTTGCTCTGGGCGCCGTGATCCCTCTGATCACAAAATCCAGGCTGAGCGAGATGGACATGAAGCTGCGCGAGAGCTATTTCATCGTGGCCAGCATCTGGCTCATAGCCTCGGTCATAGGCTGCCTGCCTTACATGTTGACAGGAGCCATACCGGGATTCATTGAGGCCTTCTTTGAGACCTGCTCGGGATTTACCACGACAGGCTCTACCGTAATCGGCGATGTAGAGGCCCTGCCTCGAGCGGTGCTTTTATGGCGCTCGTTGACGCAGTGGCTGGGCGGCATGGGTATCATCGTGCTTTTCGTGGCGCTTCTGCCGAGATTCGGCATCAAAGCCCGCAATATCGCCAAGGCCGAGACTCCGGGACCTACGGTCACCAAGCTCACATCGAGATTCGAGGGTACGGCCCGCAGGCTGTACATCGCATACATCATACTTACCGTCATGCTCTGCATCTTCCTGATGGGAGGTGGACTCAGCTTTTATGATGCTGTCAATCACGCCTTCACGACCATGGCTACGGGAGGCTTCTCGACATACAACACCAGCGTAGGACACTTCCACAGCGCCTATGTTACATGGGTGATCACCATCTTTATGTTCCTGGCGGGCACCAACTTTGAGCTCTTCTTTATCATCGCGGACGGACATCCGGGACGCGCATTCAAAAACGAAGAGTTCAGGCTGTATACGGGCATAGTAGCGGTCTCGACGCTCGCGATCACGGCCTCTCTTATGCTGCGCGGAGGCTACGGCAGCGCGGGCCATGCTCTGAGAGACTCGGCCTTCCAGGTGATGACCATCCTCTCGACCACGGGCTATGCGACCACGGACTTCGCTATGTGGCCCGCATTCTGCCAGATGCTGCTCGTTATCCTCATGGTCATTGGCGGATCTAGCTCATCCACGGCCGGAGGCGTCAAGGTGGTGAGGGTGCTGGTGCTCTTCAAGATGATCAAGAGGGAGATCAACATCAAGCTGCACGGCAATATCGTTGACGATGTCTCGCTTGATGAGCAAAAGGTCCTGTCCGAGACGGTGACCTATATAATCGGATTTGTGACGATGTACTTCCTGACGCTGATGGCGGCGACTCTGCTCATATCCGTGACGGGAAGCGGGGACTTCGTCACCAACTTCACTGCTGTGCTCACGTGCATCAGCAACGTAGGTCCGGGGCTCGGTGGAGTAGGCCCGACCTGCACATTCCATTTCTATGACGGATTCAGCAAGTTCGTGCTCGCGCTTGTTATGGTGGCGGGCAGACTCGAGCTCAGTACCTTCTTTATACTGTTCTCGAGGTTCTTCTGGGACCCTTACAGAGTGTTGTGAGGCTATGATGAACAGGAACAGGAAATTCATCATGAATATTACGGGCGATGCCCTCATGATATACGGAGCGTTCCTGCTGCCGTCTTTTGTGCTGTCTGTGATCTGCGGCGAGATGCCTGTCACAAGGGGAGTGGGCTTCATCTCCGCTCTATGTATCCTCGGTGGGTTCTATGCAAGACAGAGAGCCGGCAAGATAGAGGCTCAGGTAAGGCCGAGGATATGGTATATGACCACCTTCTTTACCTGGATAATGCTTATAGCACTGACTGTGCCTGTGTTCTATACGGGCATGCCGCAGCACTCGGTGATCGATGCCTTATTTGAGGCCAGCGCGAGCTGGACCACGACCGGTGCGGGCATTTATGACAGCGCGTCCATGCCGTATTCACTAAAGCTTGTAAGGGCCACATGTAACTGGCTCGGCGGCGTGGGCATCATCATGACCATACTGTCTCTGGTACCGACCAGGCAGTTCCTGGGCTACGGCCTGGTGTCGACGGAATTCCCGGGGCCATCCTTCCTCAAGAGCGGCGATCCGTTCAGGAAGGGATACCGCATGGTAGTCCTCGTATACATACTCTTCACCATGACGCAGTTCATACTGCTTGCGCTCGCGGGGATGCCGGAATTCACATCCCTTCTGACCGCGCTGTCAAATACAAGCACGGCCGGACTCAGGCACATAGATAACGGTATGGCTGTCGCTCTGCCGATGAGGATCAAGATCATAATCACAGTCTTTGCCTTCCTCGGCTCGGTCAACTGTACGGTCTTCCTCTTTGTAATGGAGCGCAGACCCAAGGCGATCAGTAACCTCAGCGAGTTAAAGATGTACTGCTCGAGGATACTCGTGACCAGCCTTATTCTTGCAGGCCTCATATATATAGACGCTCCGGGCCGCGATTTTTTGAGGACCCTGGGCGATGTGCTGATGCAGGTGATCTCTTTCTTTTCGACCTCGGGCTATTTGATCAGCGACTGCGGCCGCTGGCCGGACGCTTGCGCTATCATAATACTGATCCAGATGTTCATAGGATCATGCGCTGTGTCCACCGGAGGCGGCATCAAAGAGGCGCGTACAATAATAGCGGTCAAGACCATATCACTCACGATATACAAACACATACATCCGAGCAGCGTGCGGACTCTGACCTTCAACCGCAAGCCGCTTACAAACGATCAGATCGTGAGAGCCAATCTCTTCATCGTGCTCTTTATGATCTTCTTCCTGGGAGGGGCGCTCATGCTCTCGCTTGATACGATAAGCGTGGCGGATGCACTCAATTACTCGCAGGCCATGCTCACCAACACCGGCACATCCATAGGAGAGCTGTCAAAGCCGGCAACAGTAGCGAACTTCTCGGCCTTCAGCAAGATCGTCATGTGCCTTCAGATGATAGCCGGACGTCTTGAAATATATCCGTTCATTATGATATTCCTCAGGAATTTCTGGAAATCTGACAGCGCTGTTTAAAGCTGTTTCGCAGGGGAAAAGCAAATGCGTAAGACAAGCATCAATAACCGCATAATCTGGATATTACTGGCATTCTTTGTATGGTACATACTGATAGGGGAGCTGTCCTGCCTGGGCCTCGAAGACATCATCTTTAGTCTGGTTAAGGAACCGTCCGCCGGGCTGCATTTTGTCCTCGAATTCTACACGCCGCTACTCGCCTCGTGCGCAGTGTTCCTGATCATGTGCTGCGTTACCAAAAAGAACAGGCCGATGCTGGAAATCGTGCGTCCGACGGGGGCAAAACGGAGCATGCACTGGCTTGCAATAGGACTTCTGCTCGGATTTCTGACCAATTTCTTTTGTATACTCTGCGCGATGCTGCACGGCGACATAAGGTTTACGTGGAACTTCGCTGTAGCTCAGATACCGCTGATGATCCTGGCACTGCTCTCGGTATTCTTCCAGAGCACATCCGAGGAGCTGTGGTGCCGTGTCATGATGTACGAGCGTATCAACGTCCACTATCCGTTGTGGGTGGCCATAGTCGTCAACGGTACTGTATTCGGCCTGCTGCACAGCTTCAACGACGGCATAACAGCGCTTGCAATGACAGACCTTATCGCGTGCGGTCTGGCATATTCACTGCTGCGCTGGTATACGGGATCTCCGTGGGCCTGCTTTGGCATACACACGATGTGGAACTTCACGCAGAATTTCATCTTCGGACTGCCTAACAGCGGTCTTGTATCCGAGGCCTCAATGTTCCGTGTGGACGCGATGAACGCTGTCAGCAACCTGATCTATGATTATGATTTCGGAGTGGAGGGCGCGATCCCCGCGGTATTCGTAGACCTGCTGATCATCGTAGTGATAGCCTGGCTGGCATACAGGCAGGGCAGGCTCGGAGAATTGCTCGTAAGCAAGGAGCAGACAGGCGAAGCAGCCGCTTACAGGAGCAGCCGCGAGGAGGCAAAGCTTTTAAAACAGGCTGCCGAGGCGGCAAAGACTGTAGCAGACGATACCGAGGCAGAGACAATAAAAACGCCTGACCACGAGGATCAGGCGTAGAGCATATCTTATCCGATCAGAACGGCGCTTCGTGGCGGTACTTGCGGACGCTCTCCTTTGTATAGAGCAGCAGCTTGTCGTCCTCCATGAGGACGAGATCGCCGCTTGGCATTATCATCCTGCCACCCCTGTCGACCAGGATTATAAAGGTCTGTCTGGATATATCCAGATCCGCTATCCTCTGGCCGTTCCACGGGTGTTTCTTGTGGAGGACTATCTCCTTGACGTCCTCGAGCATACCCTCGGTCGCCGACTCGGCGCACATTATCAGCTTGTCTCCAAGTGCTATCTCGCTGTCCCCGCGCGGCACGATGGTGTCGCTCCCTCTTATGATGAGAGCGATTATCGATCCGCTCGGTACCGCTATCTCGTTTATCGTCCTGCCGATCCAGGCATCTCCCTCATCTATTGAGATCTTGATGAAGTGCACATCCTGCTCCTGAGCTATGTCCGCAAGGCGCTTGGCCTTTTGGTACTCTTCGACGAATCCTGCGGAGAGGATACCTGTAGGGATGGCTACAAGCCCGACTCCGAGGAAGGTGATGAGTATGCCCAGTATCTGGCCCATCACGGTGATGGGGTATATGTCGCCGTAGCCGACGGTCAGAAGCGTTGAGGTCGACCACCATATCGCCGAGAAGGCATTTTTGAATACATCAGGCTGGGCTTCGTGCTCGACGCTGTACATGCAGAGGCTGGATGCCAGTATCAGCAGAGTGATGATGAACATCGATGCCATGAGCTGGGTCTTTTTGCCTGAGACTACATTGCCGATCAGGGTGAGCGAGTCCGAATATGCGTTGACTCTAAAGAGCCTGAATATACGGACGACCCTGAACATCCTGAACACGGCGGCTCCCGAAGGGAAGAACGCCGGCAGATAGTTAGGCAGGAATGACAGGAGGTCGATTATCCCGTAGCCTGAGGTCACGTACTTGCGGACGGCCTCGGCATTGGAGCACCCCGGATACTGCTGGCTGGCAGTGAGTATCCTGAGCACGTAATCCACGGCAAAGAAGGCGATGGTGATCTGATCCGTCCAGTAC
This sequence comes from Clostridiales bacterium, assembly GCA_015058275.1. Classification (GTDB taxonomy): domain Bacteria; phylum Bacillota; class Clostridia; order Peptostreptococcales; family Anaerovoracaceae; genus Crickella. Next base: position 30,104 of record SVCQ01000008.1, on the reverse strand, counting down.
AGAAGCGGCCCGTGGGCGGCCTTGACATCGTCAAAGGTCACCGCAAAGGCAGCCACGAGATTGGCGATCAGCGCCAGCGTGCTTACGATGTCGTATACCTGATTTATACGGCTGTCGACCACGCCGGTCGATACCATCGCAAAGAGCTTCTTCTGGATCTGCTCCCAGTTGCTGTTCTTTTGTTCGTTCTTGTCAGACATGTCAGATGGAGAAAGGGGCTATCCCTCTACGCGAATGCTCTTAATCACCTGATCGACAAGCGGCTTGTCCATCATGTTGCGCTTCTGGTTGACTATCTCATCGGCGACTTCCATGCCCTCGAGCACCTTGCCGAATGCGGCGTACTGGCCGTCGAGGTGAGGGGAAGTAGTGGTCATGATGAAGAACTGAGAGCCTGCGGAGTTAGGGTTCATGGCTCTTGCCATGGAGAGAACTCCTCTCTCGTGCTTGAGGTCGTTTTTGAATCCGTTGGCGCTGAACTCGCCCTCGATGGTGTATCCCGGGCCGCCCATGCCTGTGCCCTCAGGACATCCGCCCTGGATCATGAATCCCGGGATGACCCTGTGGAAGATGAGTCCGTCATAAAAGCCCTCGTTGGCGAGCTTCTCAAAATTGGCGACTGACTTAGGCGCGATGTCCTCGTAGAGCTCGCCCTTCATGATGCCGCCGTCTTTCATTTCGATAGTAAATGTCTTCATGTTTTGTAATTCCTTTCGGCTTTGAATGTGATGACATAATAATACCACGGCTGTGCTAAAATATCATTATGAAGAGGACCACGCTTTGCTACATAGAGAACAGCGGAGCCTACCTGATGCTCTACCGCGACCGCAAGCCCGATGATCCCAATGAGGGCAAGTGGCTCGGCATCGGCGGCAAGATAGAGCCGGGTGAGGAGCCGGATGAGTGCAATCAAAGAGAGGTGCTGGAGGAGACCGGCCTCCTGCTCATATCCGCACACTTCCACGGCGTCATAAAGTTCAGGGCCGACAGCTACGAGGACGAGGACATGTATCTGTACTCATCTTCGGATTTTGTGCCGGCTGATCCGGAGGCGGCTGAGCTGTACGAGAGGACAGGGGCGTATGAGCCACCGGCCTGCAGCGAGGGCAGACTTGAATGGATACCAAAGGAGGACCTGCCCGGACTTCCGATGTGGGAGGGCGACAAGGCCTTCCTCGGGGAGCTTCTCAAAGGGGCTGAGCGCATCTCAATGACATTGCAATACACAGGAGAGAAGTGTACAATAATTAGTGGCTGATCGGCGTTTTTTAGGCAGGTCAGCCACTATATATATGTATGGGGCATGAGTGCTGATGAGCAAAGAGACGGACAAGATCACTGGTAAAGAGACCATAGTGGTGGACAAAAAAAGCGCGGCTGATCCTGCAAAGGACAAGACGCGTATTTATGATGTCCCGGTCAGGTCCGCAATCAAGCCGTCGGAGCACAGATGGATAGACGATGACGACGAGGAGGTCATCAAGCCTGTGGGCCGCAATACCATGGCCATAAGGAAGACCATGACGGACATAGACAGGCCGCAGGACGCTCAGCTCGACAGGAACACCCGCATCGGACGGGACAGCAACACCCGCATAGTCGGTACCCGCGCATCCCGCGGTGATATGGACGCGCCGGAGTCCGGCGGAGATGCGGACAGCGGATTTGCGGACACCGCCAGAGCGGTCGCCGGCAGGGCCGGAGCCGGACTCAAAGCCGCGGCTTCAGCGACCGGAGGCGCTGTAGAGTCGCTGCGGCGCGTCAGGGTCGGCGACAGCGCGAAGTTCAGACGCTTCCTCAAGGTCATGGGAGTGATACTCATCGTACTTCTGCTTGAGATCGGATACTTCGCATTCGCAAACCACGTCAAAAAGATGCCTTCTGAGATCAAAGAGACTCAGAAGGAACTCGAACTTACACAAAAGGAAAACGAGCTCCTCACAAAGGAACTCGATGAACTCGGAGATTACGACAGCACAGAGGAACTCAGACAGTCATGGGAGAGGCTAAGAGACAAAGTCAAAAAGGCAGCGGAGGAAACCTCCTACTGATACTGGCGGGCATAGTCATGCTGGCTGTCACTGTTACCGCTATATGGATACTCCTGCACATAGGAGGTACCGTAAGCGAGTACAAAAAGCAGTCAAAGGAGCTCAAGGCCGTAAAGGCGGAGCTCGCCTCTGCTCAGGAGGAGAGGGACTCATACATCGAGCAGAAGACAAAGCTCGAGTATGACGACAGCCAGATCGAGTCACTTCGCAGCGAGACATTCAAGCTCGCGGCTCAGCTCGAAAAGGACATCAAGGCCGGTCACAACGATAACAGGATCTGTTATCTGACAGTGGATGACGGGCCGTATTATCATGGCCACAAGCTCCTGGACATACTGAACGAATACGACGTCAAAGCGACATTCTTCCTGACCACGGCCAACGGAGACAAGCTGCCGGACAAGGGCGAGCTGAGCGCGGCCTCGATGTATCCCGAGTATCTCAGATACGGCCATACCATCGGCAACCACACATACTCACATAATTACTCAAGCGGCGGTATATACAAGTCAAGCAAGACATTTATGAACGATGTCAAAAAACAGGAGGAATTCACCGAAAAGGCGACCGGAGGCTACAAGCCTCAGATCGTGAGATTCCCCGGAGGCAGGGCCACCGCGGGCAAGACCCTCGGCGATATAGAGGAGGCCCTCGCTGCCGAGGGCTACGGCTGGGCTGACTGGACCGTCGACTCGGGCGACAGCTGGGGCAAGGACAAGGCCTCCAAAAAGCTCATCCTCAAGCAGGTCAAAAAGGCCGCCAAGGATCAAAAGATAATGGTCGTCCTCTGCCACGAATGGAGCAAGCCGACGGAGGAGGCCCTCCCCGAGATGATCGAATATCTCGAAGATCAGGGCTATATTTTCCTCCCAATGTTCTATGAATCGCAGACAGTGATGAAGGAATAGGGCCCGGACATATACAATAAAGGCAACAAAAGAGCGGAGATCAGTTAAGCTTTGAACTGATCTCCGCATGTTATTTTACGCTTAATCTATTCGGTCTCTTCGGATGACTCTTCCTTGGACTCATCATCCTTGAGCAATCCCTCGTCCTCGATGCCCTTTGAGAAGGAGGCCTCGTCCTTGTAGTAGTGGACGACTCCGTCCTCATCGGCGAAGAAGAAGAGGTTGTCGGACTTCTCGTAATTGAGAACGGCATCCATCGCATCGCCTACTACCTGGCAGATAGGCCCCGGAGGCAGTCCCTTGAACTTACGTGTGTTGTACGGGTTGTCGCTGTCGAGCTGGCTCTGCTTGAGCTCGACTCTGTCCTCCTGGAATATGTAGCAGACCGTAACGTCGGATCCGAGCGAGATATCCTGATCGAGCCTGTTCATGAATACGCCGGCTACCTTGGCCTGATCCTCGGCCCTCGACTCTTTGGTGACTATCGAGGTCAGAGTCAGGAACTTGTGGACCGTGAAGCCCGAGGACTCGATCTGGTCTCTGCGTGTCGAGAGCTCTGCATCCATCCTGTCGAGGCACATCTCTGTGAAGCCCTCGATGGTGGAGTTGTCTGTAGTTACATAATATGTATCTGCGTACAGGTATCCTTCGAGCGGATACTTGACGTCCTTGTCGAGCACTTCATCTGTGAGGAACCAGTACTTATCGATCAGCTCCTTCACATAAGCCTTGTCTGACCACTTGGCGAGTATCTCCTCCTGACTGAACGGGAGCTGCTCTGCCATGGCGGCTGCTACCTGCTCGAGTCTGGCGCCGTCCTTGACCTCGATCGACTCCTTGGAGATATACTCAAAGTCGCCTTCGTTGATGGCCTTCATGATCGCAGGGAAGGACATGCCCTTGTTGAAGATGTATGTATTGGCCTGAAGATCATGATACATTCCGATCCTGGAATTGACCTTGGCGCAGAACTTGTTCCTTACAAGCCCGGCTCCGTCGAGTATCTCGACTATCATGGAGGCTCCGGATCCGCTCGGGATCTCGACCACGACCTCCTCATCGCTGCCCGGCTCCACAGGTCTCAGACCCAAGGTATAGTAACCGCCGCAGCCTACGAGTATCGCAAGGATCAGTATGATGATCCACAGTCCTTTTGAACTTTTTTTCTTCTTTCTCTTTTTGGCAGGCGCGGCCTGATGTGAAACTTCAGCGCGTTGTACACGACTCATAAAATAGCCCCTTTCGATGACTGTTATGCTATAATACACTTCGGCGGAGGCGGAAAGCCTCTCTTTGCTCAATTATAAAGGAAGAGGGTTAAAATGACAAAGGATTCTGTCAAAGCGTTCCTCGAACGCAAGAATATCGAAATAAGTGCGCGTCGCTACGGCATCGATGCGCTGTCTGCAATGGCTCAGGGACTCTTTTGCTCCCTGCTGATCGGCACCATCATCAATACGCTCGGTACGCAGTTCCATATAGGCTTCCTCACAGAGCCTGTATGGGTAGTCAATGAAACGACCAGCTACACTGTCGGCGGTCTCGCAATGGCGATGACCGGACCGGCAATGGCTGTAGCAATAGGATACGCACTCAAGTGTCCGCCGCTGGTGCTCTTCTCACTCGCTACAGTGGGATTTGCGGCCAACGGACTCGGCGGAGCTGGAGGCCCGCTCGCCGTACTCATCGTCGCGATCATCGCCGCCGAATTCGGTAAGGCTGTCGCCGGCGAGACAAGGATAGACATACTCGTGACTCCGCTTGTCACCATAGGCATCGGAGTAGGTCTTTCGGCATGGTGGGCTCCGGGACTCGGCGCCGCCGCCATGAAGATCGGCACACTGATCATGTGGGCCACTGAGCTTAGACCTTTCATGATGGGCGTCATCGTATCCGTCGTTGTCGGCATGGCTCTGACCCTCCCAATATCCTCGGCCGCTATCTGCGCTGCCCTCGGCCTGACAGGCCTTGCGGGAGGCGCTGCTGTCGCGGGCTGCTGCGCCCAGATGATGGGCTTTGCGGTAATGTCGTTCCGCGAGAACAAATGGGGCGGACTCATCTCTCAGGGCATCGGCACCTCGATGCTCCAGATGGGCAACATCGTCAAGAACCCTAGGATCTGGATTGCGCCTACGCTGGCATCGGCCATAACAGGCCCGATCGCCACCTGTGTATTCAGACTGCAGATGAACGGCGCTCCTGTATCGAGCGGCATGGGCACCTGCGGCTTCGTAGGCCCTATCGGCGTATACTCCGGCTGGGTAGCAGACGTCGCATCCGGCACCAAGGCTGCTATCACCGGCATGGACTGGCTGGGACTCATACTCATCTGCTTCGTCCTCCCATCGGTACTGGCGCCTCTCATCAACATGGGCTGCCGCAAGCTCGGCTGGGTCAAAGACGGCGACATGACACTGTAATATGCTTGCGCTGCTGTTGATCCGGCCGGATAGGGCACTTACACCCGACCTGCTGGTCAACTAGCGCATCAACTGCAGATAACGAATCCATACAGCACGCCCTTGTGTACTCGACAAAACCTGTACACCCGGGCGTGTTTTATTGTCATTTCAGACGATTGTTTGAGAATGGAGAGCCTGTTGTATTGCTTCACCGGGAATGTAAATATACAGGCAATACAGATGCGCCCACGAACAAGGTGAATGTATTGCCTCTGACAAAATGAGAAGGCGCAGGCAATACAGATGCGTCCACGAATACGGTGAATGTATTGCCTGCAACAACATAAAAAGGTGTAGGCAATACAGATGCGCCCATAAACAAGGTGAATGTATTGCCTGTAACAAAATGAGAAGGAACAGGCAATACAGCTACATTCACAAGCATCGAAATTGTATTGCCTAAAACATATGGGCACACCTACAAGGAATAATTTGACCATCCGGTCTGCTACGAGAGCCCCAGCGCTGGCGGCGGGGGCTACTAAACCCTGACGCCAGCAGTAGAGCGGGGCGATCGTATTAGCAGACCCGTGGAGCCCACAGGAGGGCGACACGGCAATAGGGCTAATAGGGGGTAATACTTTGCGCAATCTTTCGACTATGCGTATTTGTGCGCGCGCGAGATAGCGTGTCTCGGGATACGTGGTGCTCTCGCGCGTGCTTTATGAGCTTTTGACTTTAACCAGACAGCTGAGACCGGGTCCTGTATTTTGAGTATTATGATCTCCTCGTTATTTGCGATCGATGCAATTGATGGGGTCCGGCTCAAAAAAAGGGATTTAAATGTCGAAAAAAGTGCATTTATCGTTTTTCTTTTCGATGAGACTTTATTACTCTTTTGGTATGGAAAATAAATTGCTTTTAGACATGAGACAATACCTTTCCCAATTGGAAAAGATAAGGGATGGTCAGCGGGAAAGACTGGGTGAGCTATCAGACTATTCGAAGATATGGCTCAAGCCGTTACTTAAAAGGACTGATCGTATTTATTATGGTGCGTGCGAGTTCGGGGGAACAAAGATCCGATATATCGGAGATGCGTCAAAACCTGAGGTATGTATGATCAGGGAGGAACGCTATCTTTCGAAATCTTTGGCTGCGATAGAGCGTGATATATCGTTGATCGAGGCGTTTCTCGAAAGTTACCAGTCGATCTCGTTCTCTGACATCAACTCTCGACTCCCGAAGACATACAGGTCTGACATCTATCGTGCAGATGTCAGAAATATGGCTGCGAAGAAATGGAAGAAACAGGCTGAAGAACTGAAAGCATCCTTTGGGGTGTTCCGCCCGGAAGAGCTGATACACAGTACTATTGACGGAACTATGGTCCGGTCTAAGTCGGAAGCTCTCATCTATAACACCCTTGTAGAAGGCGGATATACTTTTGCGTACGAGCTTCCGCTGCGTGGACAGAACCGTCTCTTTTATCCGGACTTCACTGTGCTGTCGGAGATCGACTACAAAACTGAAGTCAGGATAGAACATCAGGGCATGTTTGGTAAGAGCGACTACAGAGATAAATCTGTATCGAGAGAGTATGATTATTGGAACAGCGGCTTCCTGCCGGCAAGAGATGTGTTCTTTACCTTTGATGACAACAAAGGCGGATTTGATATCGGCCCAATACTGGACATTTTGAAAAGCCATGTTCGCCCGTAATGATTCTGCCGGCCGGGCGCAATAGTGTGATACAATTCATGCATGAGTAATGTAATTGCAGATGTAGCGGTAATAGGCGGCGGGGCATCGGGATTGATGCTGGCTGCGAACCTCGATATAGGCGATGCTGTCGGCATCGTTCTTGAAGGCAGTGCTGTTTTGGGCAGCAAGCTTTTGATGAGCGGGGGCGGGCACTGCAATATAACGCATGGAGGCTCGATCAAGGACTTCATCAATGCCTATGGCAATGAGGGACAGGCCCTGAGACGCTGCCTGTACAGCCACAGCAATACCGAGCTGATGAAGTGGTTTGAGGGGATCGGAATTGAGCTGAACGACGAGGACGGACGTGTATTCCCGGCCTCCATGAGGGCGCGTGACATACTTGATGCTCTTATCGGGGAAGCTGCATCCAATCTCTGGCAGATAGAGACCGGTACAAAGGTCGTCAGCCTTATAAAGGATGATGACTGGGTGATCAGGCTTGAGAACGGATTCGAGTTCAGGTCGCACAATGTCGTGATCGCATGCGGCGGCATCACATATCCTGAGACGGGCTCAGACGGATCAATGCACGGCCTGCTTGCTGAGCTTGGCATCGGGGTCTCTGAGCTGAGGCCGGCTCTTGCACCTGTATATGTCAGGGACTATCCGTATGCGGAGCTTGCGGGCGTGTCCCTCAGCGATGTCGCTGTCACCGCTTTTGGAAGCGACGCGGCGACGACCTGCAAGGGCAAGGCGGCGCGAATGACGGGCGACATACTCTTTACCCATGACGGCTTCTCGGGTCCGGCGATACTCAACATATCAAAGTACGCCGAGGCAGCTGAGAAGATAAGACTCAGCTACAACAAAGAGCTTGAAGAACTACCAAAGCGCATGCAGCGCATCCTCAAGGACAGGGCGAGAGGCGAGTCGGGCGATGTTAAGACCAAGCTGCTTGCATCGCTTCTGGATCACGACGACTTTACGGTGGACAGAGTCGATGAGCGCGGCATGGTCACAGCAGGCGGGGTGAAGCTCGATGAGATAGACATGAAGACAATGCAGGTGAAACAGTCTGATGGCCTGTATGTCATAGGCGAGGCGCTAGATGCGGATGGCATCACCGGGGGATACAACCTCCAGATGTGCTGGTCGACCGCATGCACATGCGCTGATGATCTGAGATCAAAACTGCAGTAAGAGATTATAATTGACAGAGACATAAAGATAAGAAGGAGATTAGAGATGGTTTCATTTGAATGCGACTACATCGCCGGTGCTCATCCGGAGATACTCAGGAGACTGACAGAGACCAACATGGAGAGTCTGCCGGGCTACGGCTTTGACCACTACACCGAGAGTGCCAAGGCTAAGATCAGGAAGGCCTGCGGCATGCCTGATGCGGAAGTGGAATTCCTCGTCGGCGGCACTCAGACCAACTCCGTGGTGATCTCGACCATGCTGAATGACTGGGAGGGAGTGATCTCGGCCGAAAGCGGTCATGTAAGCGTCCATGAGTCAGGTGCCATCGAGTACACGGGTAACAAGGTGATCACGCTGCCTGCCCACGACGGCAAGCTCAGAGCTGATGATGTCAGAGACTATCTTGAAAATTTTTATAAGGACGTTACACATGATCACATGGTGTTCCCGGGCATGGTATATGTATCCCATCCGACAGAGCCGGGCACACTCTATACGAAGAAGGAGCTCGAGGCTCTTGCGGATGTCTGCCACGAGTATGATCTCCCGCTGTACCTCGATGGTGCGAGACTGGGCTACGGCCTCATGAGCGATGCCTCGGACATGACGCTCGAGGATATCGCGAGGATCACGGATGTATTCTATATCGGCGGCACCAAGGTCGGTGCGCTCTGCGGCGAGGCTGTCGTATTTACAAAGCACAACCGGCCGGCCCATTTCATGACCTCGATCAAGAAGAGGGGAGCGCTGCTCGCTAAAGGAAGGCTTCTCGGCATACAGTTCGACACACTCTTTACGGATGACCTGTACTTTAAGATAAGCCGCCATGCTATAGACATGGCCCTCAAGGTAAAGGAGATCATAAAGGAGAAGGGCTGGAAGGTCTACATGGATTCGCCGACCAACCAGCAGCTCATCATCATGACGGACGCAGAGATGGAGGAGCTTGGTAAGAGCGTGGTCTTCGACCGCTGGGGAGTATACGACGATACCCACACCATCGTAAGACTTGCGACCAGCTGGTCCACAAGCGAAGAGGACATCAAAGTCCTTGCGGATGCATAATACCGTTCCCCGCGGGCCTGCCGGCTATGAAGAGGTCCGCGCAACGAAGTAAAAAAGAGCGCCGCTGCCACCGGGATAAACCGGCTGGCAGGGCGCTCTATTCTATTACCTTCATATCTTCCGGGACGATCGTCCGGGTGATGATCAGAAGCGATTACTCAATGCCGAGCACTTTATAGTCCTTGGCCTCGACTGCCTCCTTGAGAGCAGCATCAGCTACCTCAGCCTGCATGCTTACTACGGCAGTGCCTGCCTCATGACTGACCTCAGCTGATGTAACTCCGTCGAGAGCCTCGAGCGCTCCCTTGACAGCAGCCTCGCAGTGCGGGCACATCATTCCTTCGATCTTCATTGTCTTTGTCATCTGTTTTTCCTCGCTTTCGTTTGTATTGTCTTTATCGCTAACGGTCCCGCCGGTCTTGACGGCAGTCCCTTTTTGACCTGCATCGAATAAGTTGAGCCTGAGAGCGTTTGTTACTACGCAGAAGCTCGACAGGCTCATCGCGGCTGCTCCGAGCATCGGATTGAGAGCCCAGCCGAAGAGGTGGTAGTAGGCACCTGCTGCGACCGGTATGCACAGCGCGTTGTAGAAGAAGGCCCAGAAGAGGTTCTCGTGGATGTTCCTCAGGGTCTTGCGCCCGAGCCTGACCGCCTTGACAGCGTCTGCCAGGCTGCTGTTGACCAGCACAACATCGGCTGCGTCTATGGCGACGTCTGTACCTGCGCCGATGGCGATGCCCACATCAGCTCTTGTAAGGGCAGGGGCGTCGTTGATGCCGTCTCCGATCATCGCGGTGCGGCCCTGCTCCATGAGACTGCGGATGGCTTCTTCCTTGCCGCCCGGCAGAACCTCAGCTATGACCTCATCGACGCCTACCTCGGCGGCGATGGCTTCAGCCGTATTCCGCCGGTCGCCTGTCAGCATTACCGTGCGTATGCCCATCTCCTTGAACGCTCGTATGGCATCCACGCTGTCCTCTCTGACCGAATCAGCAAGAGCTATAAGGCCGAGCAGCCTGCCGCCTTTCTGGAAGAGCACGGATGTCTTGCCTGCGGCTGCGTACTCCGAAGTCTCCTTGAGAAGTCGGTCTGTATCTCCGGCATCAATGCCGTTCTCTGCCATGAATGCGGCGTTGCCTCCGGCTACGCTGACCGCTTTGGATTTGTCCCACGTGAAGGCTTTGATGCCGCGGCCCGGGACCTCTGTGTAGTCACTTATCCTGAGGGTGGTGCCTCCGACGTATTCGGATATCGCCTTTGCAAGCGGGTGAGTCGACCTCGCCTCAACGGCGGCGGCGACTGTGAGAAGCTCGTCTCTTGAAACGCCGTGACAGGTGAACACATCCGTGACCACAGGGTCGCCGCCCGTGATAGTGCCCGTCTTGTCGAGCGCGGCTATCTCTATGCGGCCGGTCTCCTCAAGAGCAGCGGCTGTTTTGAAGAGTATGCCGTTCCTCGCCCCGACACCGCTTCCGACCATGATCGCGACAGGGGTCGCAAGTCCGAGCGCGCAAGGGCAGCTTATTACAAGTACAGATATGGCTCTTGCAAGGGCGAAGCCCGCGTCCTTGCCGACAGCCAGCCAGATCACAAGCGTCAGAAGGGCAATGCCTATGACCACAGGCACGAAGATGCCCGAGACGCGGTCTGCGATCTTGGCAATAGGGGCCTTTGTCGCAGCAGCATCGCTGACCATGCGTATGATCTGAGCCAGGGTGGTATCCTCGCCGACCCTGACAGCCCTGCAGCGGATGAATCCCGATTGGTTGGTCGTGGCGGCGGAGACATTGTCTCCGGGCTTTTTGTCGACCGGTACAGATTCTCCTGTGAGTGCGGCCTCGTTGACCGCCGAGTTGCCCTCCATCACGACACCGTCGACAGGAATGTTCTCGCCCGGATTCACCAGGAAGACATCGCCTACACGGAGCTCGGACACGGGTATCTCGGTTTCGATCCCGTCTCTCTCAACTACCGCTGTCTGAGGAGCGAGCTTCATCAGGCTCTTAAGAGCGTCTGTTGTCTTACCCTTGGATCTGGCTTCCAGCATCTTGCCGACCGTGATGAGCGTGAGTATCATGGCGGCGGATTCGAAGTACAGCTCGTGCAGGTATGCGTGAGCGGCCGCAGCATCGCCTGAAGCGGCAGCCCCTGTCATGGAAAAGAGCACGTATACGCTCCAGCCGAATGAAGCCGCGCTGCCCATGGCAACGAGGGTGTCCATGTTAGGGGCCCTGTGGATGAGACCTCTGAAGCCGCTGATAAAAAACTTCTGATTGATGACCATGACGATGGCTGAGAGCATCATCTGGAGTATCCCGATGGCCACCGGGTTGCCCTCAAAGAATGAAGGCACAGGCCATCCCCACATCGAATGGCCCATTGAGAAGTACATGAGTACTATGAGAAAGCCCAGCGACCACAGGAGCCGCTTCTTTAATACAGGAGTCTCCCTGTCCTCAAGCGCCGCCTCATCGGCAGCAAAAGAACTGCCGGCAGGGGATGATCCCATATCCGACTTGAGCCTGGCTCCGTAGCCGGCTTCGGTGACCGCACGTATTACGTCCTCGGGAGATGCGCTTCCGTCAACTCCCATTGAATTTGTAAGAAGGCTGACCGAGCAGGATTCGACCCCCTCGACTCTGGATACAGCCTTTTCGACCCGTGCCTGACATGCGGCACAGCTCATTCCGGTAACTGTGTATTGTTCCATATGACCTTGCAACTCCTGTTACTTCATCATTTTTTGAAGGGTGGCGACGAGCTCCTCGACGACCTCGTCGTTACCGTCCTTTATGTCGTTCCTGACGCAGGTGCGTATGTGATTGGACAGAAGCACCTTGCTGAAGCTGTTGAGGGCGGAGTTGACCGCCGAAGTCTGAACGAGAATGTCCGGGCAGTACGCACCGCGCTCGACCATGGCTTTGATGCCGCGGACCTGGCCTTCGATGCGGCTTAGCCTGTTCATCAGGTCCCTGTACTCCTCAGGGCTTCTTTCCTTGTGCTTTTCGCTGCATGCGCAGCATTCATCCGTGCTCTTTGTCTTGTCTTTCATCTTATCCTCCACATACCCCTCGGGGGTATCAACAGATGTAATATATACCCCCGTAGGGTATGTGTCAAGCATTGGTTTCGGGGCTCGACACGGAAACTGTTTTTTTGTGTACGGTTTCTGTTTTATATTGTGCGCGATGCAAGCCGCGTGATAAAATGTTAACAGTAGTGTGAGCACCATTTTCCTAAGGTGCTCGACGGCCGACACAAGGCCGGTTTGAGAGGGAAGAGGAGAGTTTTTTATGAAAGACCTAAAGCACCTTATCTACTTTGAGGATCTGCTTCAGGAAGCCAACAATGAGCTGATCGGCAAGGCCCAAAAGGAAGGCCTCAAGTGCATCGGCTACATGTGCGAGAACGTTCCTGAGCCGCTCCTCAATCTTCCGGGCTGCTTCTCGGCGAGACTCCGCGCACCGCGTACGGGCTCGATCGACGTAGGCACCTACTATCTTACAAGCTTCCTCTGCGAGTACTCCAGAGCGATCCTTGAGAGAGCTCTCGAGGGAGGCTTCAACTTCCTCGACGGAGTCATCACTCCTGACGGATGCACGATGCTCAACCGCTGCGTAGAGAACATGGACGTTCTCCAGGCGATGGGCAAGGACAAGAAGGGATTCTTCTTCGATTACATGGAGATCCCGATGAAGGCCGACTACAACGGTCTTGACCTCTACGTACTTCAGTGCCAAAACCACATTCTCAAGCCGCTCGCTGAGAACTACGGCATCGACACATCCGACGCGGCTATCCGCAAGGCTGTCGAGGAGCACAACAAGGTCTGCAAGCTGCTGAGAGAGATCGGCGACTTCCGTAAGCTCGACGAGCCTACCATCACAGGCTACGAGTACAACGTGCTCTGCCTCGCGAGCTACGTCGCTCCAAAGCATCTCATCATCGACAAACTCGAGGACACACTCAAGGAGCTCAAGAAGAGAAAACCAGACGACAAGCCATGGTTCAACGCAAGAGTCGTGGTCGTAGGCTCCGAGGTCGATGACACAGACTTCATCAAGGTAGTTGAGGACAGCGGCGCATTCGTATGTGCTGACAGATTCTGCTACGGCTCGCTGCCTGGCAGAGACCTGATCGAGCTCAACGACGAAGAGGATGCACTGACTCAGGTCTGCAGACACTACATGTACAGATGTGAGTGCCCTCGTATGATGGACACAGCGACCATGGACGGCCGCCGCGAGTATGTCGCAGAGCTTGCCAAAGAGTACAAGGCAGACGGTATCATCTATCAGCAGATGAAGTTCTGCGATCCATGGGCATACGAGAGAATGCTGGGATCCCATATCCTCAGAGAGGAGTACGGATATCCGGTGCTCGCAGTTGACAGACCGTACGCTATCGGTACCTCCGGACAGATGCGCACCCGTGTACAGGCGTTCATCGAGAGTATCGACATCAAGAAGATACAAAAGGAGGGTAAGTGATGGCAATCAAAAAAGCAAAGGTCATGATCAACCCTGAAAAGATCAAAGGTGATACAAGATACGGTGACTTATATAAACCGCACGGCAAGGTCAGAAAACGCCGTGAGTGGCGCGGAGTAGGCGACACACTGTACGATTATTCGAGATGGCTCGGCATCCTGTTCACACTCGGTAAATTCATGGTAGTGCCGCGCAATATCAAATTCTTCTTCAGATACCGCTGGATGGCCAACTATCTGGCAGTACCGATGATGGTCGACCGCTTCACACAGGGCCTCAGAGGCGAATACCTCCGCATGGCTCACGAGGAGCAGGACCTCATCATCATCGACGTAGCCAAGCTGCTCGGCAACCTCGCCCGCGGCGACCGCAGAGTCGGTAATGACGAAGAGTTCTCAAAGAAGGTAGTACTCGTAGACGAGAACGAAATGACAGCTGTCATGATGGGATTCCCGGATATCAAGACTACAAGCCGTGAGACACCTTCGACTTACGTACCGGTACTGCTCAACCAGCACGCTGTAGAGCACTACCTCGACGTAGTACAGGAATTCGGACTTCCGGGCGACGTCTGCCCGATGCCTGCTGCTGAGGCCGGCACGTCCATAGACGATGACGCTCCTATCCTCGGTGCCTGCGCTATCCAGTGCAACACAACCTGCGACGGTTCGCTTCTCGGTAACGGAGTTATCTCGAGGAAGCTCGAAAAGGAAGACGGCATCCCTGTATTCCAGCTGCCGGCTCCGCTCCGTCACAAGGAGGAGGACGTACAGGACTACGCTGCTGAGGAGATCAGAAGAGCGATCAAGTTCGTCGAAGAGAACACCGGCCACAAGTGGGACTGGGATTACTACTTCGAGTGCGCACACAGAGTCAATGTGGCTACCAAGGCCCGTAACGAATGGCTCGACATGAACAAGACAGACTATCCGCAGGTATTCGGCGGCAATCTCGCACTCTACACAGAGACCAACTACATGGCCATCTGCGGCAGAGTACCTGCATTCGAGAAGGCTGACAAAAAGCTCATGAAGCTCGCCGAAAAGGCATACAAAAAGCAAAAGATGGCAGCTCCTGAGTACCGCCACAGAGCTATCGTTTGGGGCGTACAGTCTCACTACTACATGGACTTCCTCGTATGGCTGCTCAACTGCTGGGGCATCGTGCCTCTGACAGACATGCTCTCCTGCATCAACACGGAGATGATCGCAGAGACAGATACTCCTGAGAACAGAGAGCAGGCTTACTACGACATGGCCATGCTGACTGAGGAGATGATCATGCGTAACCGTACACACGGCGGCTACAAGGTACTCCTTGACGACCTCTTCGAGTTCGTAGAGCAGTACAACGCAGACATGATCATCCTCTGGGAGCACATCACCTGCAAGGCCCTGGACGGCATGCACGGACTCTTCGAGGACAGAGCAAGAGAACTCGGCGTTCCTCTGATCTGGGTACAGCACCAGCTCTTCGACCCTCGTGTCGTTTCGAGACAGGGCGTAAGAGACCAGATCAACCAGTACATGAGGACGGTAATGGGCGAAGAGCCTCTTGATCCGTCACTGGAGATCCTTGACGATGAGAATTCGTGGTAAAGCACAGAGCTTATTCATAACTGCAGAATAAACCAGGAGGCAAAAATGAAAAAGAAACTCTTTAAACTATTACTGTATGTAATGACAGGCGGTCTTGCTTTCTTCGTAGTTACATTCACAGTCTATTTCTTCAATCTTGACATGAAGCTGACTTCGATGATCGAGCCGCTCCTGCTCAAGTGGTACGACAGGCTCCCAAGGAACCAGCACCTCTAATCGACAGGGCGATTTTAAGAACAGGCAGCCGGCAGCAGAAATGCTGCCGGTTGTTTTGTAATCAAAAAATTTTTAAAAAATTTTAATTCCTACCTTGACAATAGGAAATACCGGTGCTAATATGTGCTTGTAAGAAAGAGTTAGACACTCCTAACTACACCATAATACTTTCATCCCTCTTAACAATATCTACATCAATACAAAAACGCCGCTTCGAAAGCGGCATTTTTGTTATCTGTATGTTTTACCTGCTATTGTCAGCGGCCTGTTCTTGATTGCGGCCGCTCCCTTTCCCGGAGAGGGGCGCGGTCATCCTAATTGTCTTCGCGAAGTCTGGCCAGCACGGTCTCGTAGCCGCCCTCGCCGTAGCTGATACATTTGTTGACGCGGCTTATCGTGGCCGAGCTCGCACCGGTCTCCTTGCTGATCTCGCTGAAGACAGCGCCCTCGGTCAGCATCCTCGCTACCTCGAGCCTGGCTGACAGATCCAGTAGCTCCTTGATCGTCGCTACATCATCAAAGAACTTCCTGCATTCTTCCTCATCCTCAAGAGCCAGCACGGCCTTGAAGAACTGCTTCATGTTACTTCTGTCTTTATCGGTGATCATATCTTTATTCCTCTTGATTGAGCGCTGCCTGTACCGGTGCAGCCCTGGATAGGGAGTCAGCCCCTGTAAGAATGTGATGTTGACATTATACTACTTTCGCACTTTAGCGTGTGAAAGTATTGTGTATTTTTTTGTATTGTTTTATGCACTCGCGTATGTGCTATAGTCATACCATGAAGAAAGTACACGAATCAGCTTTGACACATCAGATAGCGGCATTCATTTGCGGGCTCTGCCTGCTGCTTATCCTGCTCACCACTTCCGTCCAGGCTCTGTGCTTCTGGATCCCGAACTGGTGGAGGAATGAATACGCAAAGTATGACACACCCTCCAATGTCAGGGGAGAGATGTCACTTGACGATGCCGTACACGTTACAGAGGACATGCTCGACTACTGCATAGGCCGCATCGATACCCTCGATGATACCGAAGCGACAATAGACGGGGTGACAGCTCCGTTCTTTACGGAGCGCGAGAAGTCCCACCTGGCGGACTGCCGCGAACTATTCACCGCCGGCCTTCGCTGGAGGATGATAGCCGCCTTGATGCTGATAGCTCTCACCATATACATCTACATGCACAATGGTAAGACGGGCACGCTGAGGCTCCTCTCTGCCGGCTATCTCAGATCACTCGCCGCCGTCTTCGCGGCCGCACTGATCGTGACCGCGCTCGCCATATGGAACTTCACCTTTGTCTTTACGAAGTTCCATCACATATTCTTTGACAACGATCTTTGGATACTCTATCCGGACAAGGACAATCTCATCAACATAATGCAGGAGCAGGTCTTTGCCGATGCGGCGATGTGGATAGGCGGCATCTTCGCAGCGTCCGCTGTGCTGTTCGCCCTTGCCGCTGTACTGGTGTTAAAGAGGACCGACGACTGATCGCCGGGCAAAAATGATGTTTAATGAAAAAAGATGTCAGGCTCTGATCATTCAGAACGCCTGGCATCTTTTGATCTCTGTCGCATCCGTCTATTTGGCGGCTTTGACCTCTACTCCGTCATATACGAAGCTGTCCATGTATCTCAGCTTGAAGAGGTTCTTTTTGTGGAGCGAATCGATGCGCTCCTTGGTGGCAGGATCGTCGATCTCACCTGTACGGATGTATCTGTCGAGCACTTCGTATGTGAAGCCAAGCTTGTCCTCATCGCTCATGCCGGAGAGTCCGTCGCTTGGGACCTTGTCGACGAGCACGGACGGAAGCCCGAGCTCTCTGCCCATGGCTCTGATCTCAGCTGTGGTGAATCCGGACAGCGGGCTGAAGTCGCCTGCGGAATCGCCGTAGCGTGTCGAGTAGCCTACCCAGTCCTCGGAGAGGTTGCAGGTGTTGACGACTCTGCCGTTCTTGCTCTGGCATACTGCATAGAGAGTGGACATGCGAAGGCGGGCCGGAAGGTTGATGATGGTGTCCTTGGAAGGCTCGATGCCGGCTGACTTCATCTGGTCGATGAGAGCATCGAATGCGCCTTTGATGTTGATCGTGTAGTGCTCGATGCCGAGGTGGTCGATGACCAGCTTGGACATGTCGATGTCCGACTGCTCTCCGTTAGGCATCATCACTCCGATGACCCTGTCCTTGCCCAGTGCCTCGACGCAGATGGCGGCAGCGATGGAGCTGTCCTTGCCTCCGCTGATACCGATGATGACATTGCATCCCGGTCCGTTCTTGTCAAACCAGTCTCTGATCCATTCAACTGTGGCCTGTACGGCCTTGGCGGCGTCAAATCCCATTATGTTCCTTCCTTTCTCCATGCACACAAAAGTGCAGTTATTGTTTGATTTCGGTCAGATTCAGAAAACCGTCAGATGCTTTTCATCAAATCCTCGGTTTTCATCACCTGATAAGTATACCACATATGATATACTATCGATGATAATTAAGCAGATAACAAAGCTATAGCGAAAGAGGTAATCAGCATTTATGAAACCATATTACATCAAGGACCTTAAGCCAGACGAAGCTCACAGGATCGAGGACAGATACCTGGTCAGGAACGTCGATATACGCGACGGCAATAACGGCAAGAGACATCTCTACATGAACCTCGGAGACGCCACGGGCGACATCCAGTCGGTCAAGTGGAGCCTCACTCCGGACGAGCTCAAGGCCTATTCAAAGATCGAGCCGGGCATGGTCATAAGCGTCGTTGGCAGGTGCCGCGACTACAAGGGCCAGAACCAGCTCATCCTCGACTCGATCAAGGGCCAGGCCAAAGAGGACACTTACGAGAGAGCCGATCTCTACAAGGCCGCCCCTGAGAAGCCGGAGGACATGTATGCATATATAGTCGGCAGGATAGAGGCCTTCGAGGACGAGGATCTCAAGAAGCTCTGCCTCAGCTTTTACGAGGGAGAGAAGGAGCGCCTCATGTACTATCCGGCTGCGATGAGCAACCATCACGCGGAGTATGCGGGACTTCTCTATCACGTCAAGAGGATGATGGAGATGGGCGAGCGCGCCTGCGAGGTATATACATTCCTCAACAGGGACCTGCTCCTGGCAGGAGTCGCTCTCCACGATATAGAGAAGCTCAATGAACTTGATTCCGATGAGAACGGCGTGGTGCCTGAGTACACCCTCGAGGGCAAGATGCTCGGCCACCTTGTCATGGGTGTCGAGGTGATAGGCGAGAGATGCGCGGAGCTCGGCATAGACCCTGAGAAGTGTCTGCTGCTCCAGCACATGTCGCTGACACATCACTACGAGCCTGAGTTCGGAAGCCCAAAGAAGCCTCTCTTCCCTGAGGCGGAGATGCTTCACTATCTGGACATGACGGATGCCAAGATGTTCGACATGGAGGATGCGCTCCGCTATGTGGAGCCGGGCGGCTTCAGCGAGAGAGTCTTCACCCTCGACAACAGGAAGCTATATAAAAGGAAGTTTTAATGAGGCAGGAAGGCAAACTCGGTAAGATCATCTTCCATAATGCTGAGAACGGCTATACCGTGGCGATCTTCGATACCGAAGAGAGCTCGTTCCGGATAGCCGGTTCTTTTGCTGAACCGAAGACCGGGGCAAGCTACAGGCTCGAGGGCAGGTTTACCGTCCATCCGAGATACGGCGAGCAGTTCAGCTTTACAAGCTTTGAGGAGATAATGCCGGAGGGCGCCGATGCCATACTCGAATTCCTCTCCGCCGGCAATATCCGCGGGATAGGACCGGCGACCGCAAGACAGATAGTCGACGCGTTCGGAGACGAGGCGCTGACCATCATCGAGGAGGCTCCTGAGAAGCTCCTTGCCATCAGCGGCATTGGGCCGAAGACCCTGACAAAGATCAGCGAGTCGTTCGGGGAGTCGAGGGAATTCGCCAACGTATCGATACAGCTTCGCGAGCTCGGCATAGAGATGAGCGAGGCGGTTCGCATACACAAGCTCTACGGCAGCGAGTCCATCGAAGTGGTGAGAGACAACCCGTACCAGCTGGCAGAGGATATACGCGGCATCAACTTCAACAAGGCGGATGCCATAGCTGCGGGCATAGGCTTTGAGCCCGAGAGCAGCGTCAGGATAGAGAGCGGCATAAGACATACGCTGAGATCCTGGGCATCGAGCGGCAGCACACTGATGCCTGAGAGCCTGCTGATCGAAAAGACCGCGGCCCTGCTCGATGTGATGATGGACCGCGTGGCGGACTCGGTCCGCGACATGATATTCGCGGGCGAGCTCGAAGAGGACCGCATAGACGATGTGGCGGTGATTTATCTCTACGGATACTATCACGCCGAGCAGAGAGTGGCTCACAGGCTGAGGCTCATAAGAGATGCTGCACCAAAGCCGGTGCCTCTTGAGACAGCGAATGTGCTCCACGCCGCGAGAGAATGCGTGTCGGCATACAGCGGCGATGAGGTCGAGCTCTCAACTGAGCAGGAGAGGGCGATCATCGAATGCATAAGTAATAATATAAGTATAATCACGGGCGGCCCGGGTACGGGCAAGACCACCATCATCAATACGCTGGTCAGGATATTCAGCTTTGCCGGACTGAGCGTCGCTCTCGCGGCTCCGACGGGACGCGCAGCCAAGAGGATGGAGGAGGCCACCGGAAGTCCCGCCATGACGATACATCGCATGCTGGAATTCGTCTGGTCGGATGAGGAGGACGCTCTCAACTTCGGGAGGAACGAAGACAACCCTCTCGAGCAGGACGTGATAATCGTCGATGAGGCCTCGATGATAGATCTGATGCTGATGGACGGGCTCCTGGCCGCCGTACAGGAGGGCAGCCGCCTTATATTCACAGGCGATGCCGACCAGCTGCCGTCAGTCGGAGCGGGCAATGTGCTGCGCGACATGATAGCCAGCGAGTGCATCCCGACCATACGCCTCAAAGAGATATTCAGGCAGGCATCGGACAGCGGCATAGTCACAAACTCCCATCTCATCAACAGCGGTGAGTATCCGGAGCAGCAAAGCGGTGACGACTTCTATATAATCAGCAGGAACACCGAGAATTCCATCGCGGAGACGATACGCGAGATGGTCGGAGGACGCATAGCGGCGGGCTTCGACTTCGTGGGATCTCCGGATGACATACAGGTACTGACTCCTACCAAGAGAGGCATGCTCGGAGCACCGAGCCTCAACGCGATGCTCCAGGAGGTCATCAATCCTCCCGAGGAGGGCAAGGCGGAGCTCAGAGTCGGCATGGTCACCTTCCGCGAGGGAGACAAGGTGATGCAGCTTCGCAACAACTACTCGGCCGAGTGGAGGACTGAATACTTCACGACTGAGGGAGAGGGCGTCTTCAACGGTGACATGGGTACGATCGAGTCGATAGACACTTCGGACCGCAGGATGACAGTCCGCATGGACGACAGGATCATCGATTACGCCGGCGAGATGCTCGAGGAGCTCGACCTCGCGTATGCGGTGACCGTCCACAAGAGCCAGGGCTCGGAATTCCCTGCGGTGATAATACCGGTGCTGAACTTCCCGCCTATGCTGATGACGAGGAACCTCCTCTACACGGCGGTGACGAGAGGCAAGCGACTCGTATTGATAATTGGCGACCCGGCGAGGGTGCGCATGATGATAGACAACAACCGTGCAGACGGGCGGTATACGGGACTTAAATCGAGACTCATAATGCAGGATGCGGATCCGTTCGGGATCAGGTAAGAAGGAGATATCATGGCAGCAAAGAAGAAAGACAACGGCATAGTTGTGGTAGGCGCATCGTTTGTGGACATCAAGGGATATCCTTATGCGCAGTACATACCGGGCGGCCGCAATTCAGGCCAGGTGGTCGAGGTGCACGGCGGAGTTGCGCGTAACATCGCAGAGGACATAGCCAACATTGAGCTGAGGCCTACCTTCCTCACGATACTCGATCCGAAGGGAATCAGTAACGATGTCGAGGAGAAGCTCGCAAGGCATAAATGCAATACTGAGTACATAAAGCGCTACGAGGGCGGTCTCGGCACATGGCTAGCTGTATTCGACAACAGCGGCGATGTGGTCGCGTCCATCTCAAAGCGCCCGGACCTCTCGCGGATCGCGGACGTCCTTGATGACAAGGGAGATGAGATAGTCAAATACTGCGACAGTATAGCTGTGGAATTCGACATAGACGTGCCTATACTCAAACGCCTTTTGACTCTTGCGGAGAAGTACAACAAAAAGGTATACGCTCCTGTATCCAATATGTCGATAGCCATGGAGAGGCGCGACCTGCTGCAGAGGGTAGCCTGCCTTGTGTGTAACATCGAGGAGGCGGGGCTTCTCTTCACCGAGAGCTACGATGGCGTTGAGCCTGAGGAGATGTCGGAGATACTGAAGACCAAGATCGAGCAGGCGGAGATCCCGGCCATGGTCGTCACCATGGGAAGCGAGGGCGCTGTGTACGCCTCGCTGGACGGAGAGTGCGGGTACTGCCCGGCTCCCGAGACCGAGGTCAGGGATACTACCGGAGCGGGAGACGCCTTCTTTACCGGAGTTGCGATCGGGCTCACCTACGGCAAGAGCCTGTCGGAGGCCTGCAATATAGGCACGAGGATCGCCAATTCGGTCATCGTGACGGATGAGAGCGTATGCCCGAGATTCCGCCCGGCCGAGTTCGGACTCGAAGTAGATAAGGATTAAAATCATGGCGGCAGATACTTGGATCAGGAGGATCGGAAATGAACTGCTTGATCTGGTCTATCCGCCGTATCTGTACTGCATCAGCTGCGGCAAGATAATCGATGAGAGCCGCACATACAGGCTGTGCAACGACTGCATGCAGGCGATGAACTGGATCACCGGCCGGCACTGCCCGGTCTGCGGCAAACCGCTTGCCGAAACAGACCCGGGAGAGAGCTGCTTTGCATGCAATGAGAGAGCAGCAGCCGGACGACCTCACAGCTTTGACAAGGGACATGCCTGCGCGGGCTACGGAGCCTGCGAGCAGTCCCTTATTTTTGCGATGAAATACGGCTCGAGAAGCGACATAGGCGTCACCCTCGGAGAGATAATGTATGACCGCATGGCTGCCGAGTACGGAACCGATGTCCTCGCCGGTATGTACGATCTTGTCATACCTGTCCCGATCTACAGGGACAAGAAGCTGACAAGAGGCTATAACCACGCAGATCTCATAGCCGAGAGCTTTGCAAAAAGGGCTGGCCTGAGATACGACCCGGACATAGTCATCAGGACCAGGAACACAGCCCCGATGAAGGGCCTCGGCCCTGAGGAAAGACAGCACAACATCCGCGGCGCCTTCCGGCTCAGGGAGAGCAGGCTGCCGCTTCTTTGCAGCAAATCCGTACTCCTCATCGACGACATCTTTACAACGGGAGCCACGATCGATGAGATCGCTTCACTTCTCAAGGAAGATCATGTGAATGAAAAGGGCGAGACCTACGCCGGCGCATCCCGCGTGGACTTCCTGGCCTACGCCGGAGGCAGGGATATGATCAGCAAATGAAACACGGCAGACCACGAAGGACTGCCATTAAATTGGGTATTGTTAACCTTGTAGATCGATAGAGCTATGTTAAACTTAAAGCGTTATAGTTAGCGGCGGTCATAACAGCCGCGAATTGAAGAAGTGGAGAAGTATTATGAAGAAAAGGAGACTATTGGGATTCCTGCTCAGCCTTGCGCTGATGATGACGATGATGCCAGCCCTGGCATTTGCGGAGGATGCTCCGGATGCAGACAATGCAGAGAGTCGGGAAGTAGCATTGGAACATGATTCGATTGTTGAAAACGCAGAGGCACAGGATGCGGCAGCGGAGGAAGAACCGAGTGTAGAAAACGCAAAGGCTCAGGATATGACATCGAAAGATGTTTCTGTACAAACGGGAGGAGATCCACATCTTTGGATTGGGTCAATCCCTGTCACAGAATCCGGTCCGGTAAAAGGCGAAGGAATAACCGGAGGTGTAAACGTTGTTTTTGATGACAACGGTGATGCAGCACTGAGGCTGTCAAATGCCACGATTCGAGGGGAAAAAGAATATGGGAATGCTCCTAATAGTTATTATGCCAACATCCATTCAGAGGGAATCAATCTTACAATCGAATTGACTGGCACTAACAATATAGAAAGCAAATCAGAATCTGGGGATGTTCCGGATCCTGCAGATTATGCGATTTATGTGGAAAAAAAAGACTCTAAAGGAG
Source organism: Clostridiales bacterium (assembly GCA_015058275.1). Lineage (GTDB taxonomy): Bacteria > Bacillota > Clostridia > Peptostreptococcales > Anaerovoracaceae > Crickella. Next base: position 6,234 of record SVCQ01000008.1, on the reverse strand, counting down.
GTAGCTTGAGTTTCAAAGGTTCCGGATCTTTAGCTGTTAATGGTAACATGTGTGCCGTCTACACTGATAACAATTGTGAGATCAAGAATGGCAGGATAACAGCGACAGCATTTGCGGGATGCGCAATTAACGCAGACAATGATTGTACAATCAGCGGTGGTGAGATATCCGCAACATCTGAACATGACATTGGGATCAATGGCGAAAACAATGTTGTAATCAGTGGAGGAAGGGTGTCGGCAACATCGGGAACGGAATGTGGTATTTGTGGCCGAGAAAACGTCACAATTAGTGGAGGCGTTGTTAATGCAAGAGTAGAACATGCATACCACTCGTCGTACTATAATTATTGTGCAGCAATTTCTTCATATGGGGCTTTAACCATCGATGGAGATGACACTGTTGTAATTGCGGATATTACCGGTGACTCTAAGGAGAAATATGTAAATGGCTTGAGTGCAATTTTTGCTTATGGCGACGTTAACATTAGTGGAGGCATGGTTAATGCCAATGTTAGTGAAGCGGGAGCTGAAAGCGATGCCATTTATTCAGATAACAATATAACGATAAGCGATGCAAAGGTAACTGCAATTGCTAGTGAAGTAGGAAAAGAAAGCGATGCCATTTATTCATATAATATGACGATAAACGATGCAAAGGTAATTGCAAGTATTAATGAAGCAGGGATAAAAAGCGATGCCATTTATTCATATAATAATATGACGATAAACGATGCCAAGGTCACTGCCAGTGTCAGTAACGTGGGGATACTATGCAATGCTCTTGGGGCGGGTTCCATGAATATAAATGACGCTAAAGTCACTGCCAGCGTCAATAATGCAGGTAATGAAAGCGATGCCATTTATTCAAATAAGAATATGACGATAAACGATGCCAAGGTCACTGCTATAAATGATAACGGGCGTGGTATAAGAGCTGCTTCACTCAGTATTGAATCTACAGAAGGTGGTAAACGCAACACATGTGTTGACGCCAAGGCAGAATCAAACGGTCAGGAAAATGTGTATTTTGCGATTGCAACCGGCAAGAACTCCCTCAAAATAGGAGATGGACTCGCTATAACAACACCTAAGGGTGGTACGATTGGTAATACTGGAGAGGGTTCCGCCACAATCATGGATGGCGACAAGTATGCCACCCATGCGGTGATCCAGCCTGCGGCATATAAGATTGATGTTGCAGATACGACCGGCGGCAAAGCGAAGACTGAGCCTGTCAAAGCCGGAGAAGGTGAGGTAGTCAAAGTCGTTACAACACCTGATGAAGGAAACGAAGTCGACAAGATAATCATCATCGATGAGGACGGCATAGAGGCTGACATCACAGAGAAGAGTGCGTTCACGATGGGTCGTTCAAACGTCACGGTCAAGGTGACTTTCAGAAAAAAGATCGGTCCAACTATCACGACTATAGCCAAGACATCCGCAAAAACCACGACAGTCAAGTGGAGCTGGGACAAGGCCACTGACGCAACAAGCTACAAGCTTGCTTATCGCAAGGTTGGCAGCAATGAGTGGAAGGTCAAGAATACCAAGAAGACAAAGTATGTCATCAAGAGACAAAAGCTCAAAGGCCTCTACGAGTACAAGGTAGCCGCAGTTACAAGTGATGGAGATGTCTGGTCTGATGTAAGCTGCCGCTACTTCAAGGGTGTTCAGGCAAGAGCCAGAGTCAGCAAGGGTGCGATCAAGGTCAAATGGAAGAAGGACAAGGTTGCCACAAGCTATGAAATCCTGATAGCAAAGAACAAGAAGATGAACGGTGCGCAGGTCATCCAGGTCGCTTCGACAGCCAAGTCATATAAGGTGACCGGCCTTGAGAAGGGCAAGTACTATGTCAAAGTAAGACCTGTAAAGGAATACAATGGTGTCACATACACCGGAGTCCTGTGCAAGGCACGCAAGGTCAGAATTAAATAGCCGATTATTATTCAGCGGCCGGGATAACCGCAAATTAAGAAAATGGAGAAAATGATGAAGAAAAGATTATTAGGGATCCTTCTCAGCCTCGCGCTGATGATGACAATGATGTCGGCCCTGGCGTTTGCTCAGGATGAGCCGGATGCAGAAAATACAGAGACAAAGAATGTGGCAGCGGAGGAAGTACCGGTATCGGGAGAAGTGCAATATCCGCTCTGGATCGGTGAAACACAGGTAACAAGCGAAAAACTTTCCGGCAAAGGCTGGAGCTATGATGTTGCTTCCCATACCTTGACACTCGACAATTTTAGCTACAATGGTGCAGGCCACCAATGGGCAGAAGATGGGAGCGATTATTTTGCGGCAATTTACGCCGAAAACGATCTGACAGTTCAAGTCAAGGGCGCAAATACTATTAAAAACGATCCTCATACAGAATGGGTATATGGCATTTATGCAAAAAAGGCATTAACCGTAGATGGAGATGGCAAACTGACTTTTCCGGAGAGCGGAATTGATTACAGTATCGCCACTATAGACGGTGATCTTATTGTTGATAATGCAACGATAAATACCCACGGAAAATATTACGGATTCCATGTATTGAATGGTGATTTCTGTATCAATGGCGGAAATATTACCGCAGAAGACTCAAGTCGTATAAATGTCGGCGTTAATGGCAATCTTGAAATCAGCGATGCTACAGTCAGTATTTCCGGAAAAACAGATAACATAGTCGTTGATGGCAATGTTATCATCAACAGTGGTGTAGTAACCAGTGCCAGCGAAAATGGTAATGGTATTTGTGCTTTTGGCAAACTTGAAATAAACGGCGGTTTCGTAAGAACCTCCAGTCTCACTGGTAACTCAATTAGTGTTCTCAACCTAGAGATGAACAGCGGTCGTATGGAAGCTGTTTGTGCAGATAATAGAAATGGTATCTATGTTGACAATGGCGATGCTGTAATCAATGGCGGCACTGTGATTGCTTCAGGAAGGAATGGTATCTACACAAACCGCAGAATATATTTCAATGGCGGTGATGTTACTGCTTCCGGTACGAATAAGGGGGTGCGCGCTGACAGAAAGGTGTTTCTTTCTGACAAAGCCACCGTCAAGGCAGGCGATAATGAAGCGAGTGCGGTAGATGTTACTTCTACGTTCGCAAAAGAGCATGATCAGAAGTGGGTACACGTAGTTGTTACACCTGATCCTGAACCTGCGCCGATTGATCCGACGGCGGTAGGGACACTTCATGAAGTGCCGAGCAGTGTGGGAGTGTACGTTGTGACAGCGGCGGACGCGGTTTCACTTGCAAAGGCGCCAAGCAAGAAGTCGTACACTCTTCCGGCCACAGTAACTATCAACGGAAAGGTGTTCAATGTCACAGGCATAAATGCCAAGGCCTTCAAGGGTACAAAGGTCAGGACTCTTACCGTCAAGACCAAAGGTCTGACCAAGGCTTCCGTCAAAGGCTCGCTCAAGGGATCAAAGGTCAGGACTGTAAAGGTCAAGGTCGGCAAGAAGAAGGAGAACAAGAAGTTCGTAAAGAAGTATAAGAAGATCTTTACAAAGAAGAACGCGGGCAAGAAGGTCAGCGTAAGAAGATAATCGCTTCAGGGGGTTCCATTTTGGAACCCCTTGTTTAAAAATGATGAAAAACAAACTATAATGAATAGCAATATACATAGGCACGTGGCGGCAATAACGGCCGCGAATTGAAGAAGTGGAGAAACGTATGAAAAAGGAGAGACTATTAGGCATCCTGCTCAGCCTTGCACTCATGCTGACGATGATGCCGACTGTGGGGTTGACAACATATGCGGGCAGTGAAGATCCTGCTCCGAATCAAACCTCTGTTACGTACATTGACGCTAACGGCAAAGAGCAGACGTGTAACAAATATGCCGAGGTCACCAGTAGCACTACTAACTGGACTGAAGACTGGTATGTAGTCAAAGGAACTGTGGAGATTGCCGGAGGAGTATCCGCGTCAAGCGACGTTCACCTTATACTTTGTGATGGCGCGAATCTTACTGTTAGTAATGACAGCGGTAACGCTATCTCTGTCAATGGCGACTTTACAATTTATGCCCAGAGCACGGGTCAGAATATGGGAGTGCTGTCAGCTACAACTACAGATACTTGGTCCGGAATCAGTGTCGTGAATAGTAATAACGATATGACGATCAACGGTGGAACCATTATCGCCAAAGGTAAGAATTATGGTATAAGGTCTGAATCCAGCGAAGTGATTATCAACGGCGGCAATGTTACAGCTGTTGGTTCCTCCGGAATATACGCTGGTAAAAACATTACAATCAACCGCGGAATTGTGAATTTTGCGAAAGCAGATGAGGCAAAGAATAGTAAAGATATCTGCTCCGGAGGTGGAGATATAACGATATGTGGAGGCTCCGTGAATATTACGGGGCAAAATGGTATCTGTACCACAGAAGAGACAGAAAAGAAACATAATATAGTAATCAGCGGCGGCAACGTGAGTACCGCGAGCAATACTGAAAAAAGTATCTATGCAGATGGCGGCGATGTAACGATCAGCGGCGGCAACGTAGATGCTACGTGCACCGGAAATGGTATCAACGCCAGGGGAAATGTAACTATCACTGACGGCAAAGTTAGCGCCAAAAATAATCTTAAGGGAATCGAGGCCGGGAATATAACGGTTGATGGCGGTGAAGTTACTGTCACCCTCGCAAATAACAGCCAGTATGCCATAAAAGCCAACGGAACCGTAACGGTTAGCGGAGGAAAGTTGGAGACCGCAAAGGGTTCAAGAGGGATCGTCGCTGGTGGAAGCATAATGATTTCCGGTGGAAAGGTGATTGCTAAAGCCGATGAGTTCGGCATTAGTTGTTCCGGAGAGATGACAATTAACAACAGCAATGTGGAAGCAGAAGGAGGTACTTGGTACGGCATTTCATCTAAAAAAATAACGATTGACAACAGCCAGGTGACTGCAAAAGGAATAAGCGGCAGCAGTGCCGCGGGAATATCTGCCTATGGCGATAATGAGGGGGAAGGACTTGTAATAATCAATAGTGGGAATGTTACTGCCTACGGTAATAATGTCGGCATTAATGCTAAAAAAGAAGTTATGATCAAAGGCGGCACGGTTAATGCAGAAGGAACGGGTGCAAATAATTCATACGGCATCTACGCCAATAATGATATAACGATTGAGGGTGGTACCGTTAACGCCAGGGGAAATGCTGATTCCGGCATTAGATCCAATGTAAACAATATAATAATAAGCGGCGGCAAAGTTACGGCAAGAGGTGTCAAGGGCGGCCTTAGTGGCACTGTAAAGAACTCAATGGCAGGTACCGGCTGGACAGACACCGATGGCAAAACAGGAAGGACGAAGATCAATATCAATACTGATCTGGGCCAGACGCTGACGTTTAAGAGAGTTGAGTTCCCGGAGAATGTTGTTCCACCTGCACCAAATCCACCGGCTCCAAGTGTCGTTCCTGCGGCACCGGTCGAGATCCAGGATCTGCCGGCTGTCAAGATTTCCAAGCCGGCCAAGGGCAAGAAGGCCGTCACCGTCAAGTGGAAGAAGATCAGCAAGAAGAAGCTGAAGAAGAGCAAGAAGAGGATCGACGGTATCGAGATCCAGGTCAGCGGTCCGGGTGTCGACAAGGTCGTCACAGCCGGCAAGAAAAAGACTTCAAAGAAGATAAAAGGACTCCTGCCTAAGCAGAAATACATCTGCAGAGTCAGAGCGTACAACTACACTGACGGAGTCAAACATGTATCCGCGTGGTCGAAGTGGAAGACGGCGAAGACAAAGAAATAACCCTATACCTGCGAGGCTCAAAATCACACACGGGGGCGGTCGAAAGACCGCCTCTTTAATTGAGTGGCAGAGACCTGCCTTGACAGAGCCGTACGGCGCAATTTATAATGATTTTACATAAATTGTTCGTACGGCTTATTTTGTTGAATAATTAAGATATTTAGCCGTACGGGTTACAAAAGGAGCGATCATGAAAGCGGGCAACAGCATTCAATTCGGCAGGGCAATCAGGGAGCGCAGAAAGGAACTGGGTTATACCCAGCGTGATATTGCGTCATTCACAGGACTGAGCATAAGCTTCATTTCCGATCTGGAGAGAGGCAAGAAGACAGCAGAGCTCGAAAAGGCTCTGTTCATTGCCGGGATGCTTGGTCTGGATGTGATGGTAGAGTCCAGAGGTGACTAGCTATTCGAAGTCAAGGTCTTTTCCGAAAAAATAGTTTTCAGAATAAGCGCATAGCAAACAAGCCA
>SVCQ01000007.1 GCA_015058275.1 Clostridiales bacterium | reverse complement strand
AGTCGCTCTGGGGTTCGTCGTTGGCTACGCCCCTTGTGGACTTTCACCACAGATTGACGGCGTGCCCGTCATACTAATGAAATGAGCACTCCCGCAGGAGTGCTCATTTATTATAACAGACGCCGAATGTCCCCGCCTCTAAATGACAATGAAGGCGGCGGGTTCCATCTTCGACCGTCGGTGGTGGGTACAATCCCCGACCGACGCCCTCAGGAGCTGAAGCTCTCGGCGTCTGTTGACGGCGTCGCTCGCTCCAATCAAGCGAGCTTGTTGGAGCTTCGCTCCTGGTTGAATCTGATTTGACTGAATTAGCGAAGCTCGGCTCCGACCTTCTTATTTAGGACACCGACGATAGCATTCATCTTCTTTTCGATCTGCTTTGAAGTCATGGTCGAGTCGTCGTTACCGATCCTGTAGCTGAGCATGATCGACTTCTTGCCCTCAGGGATCTGCTTGCCCCTGTACTCCTCTACGAAGCTGAGCTCCTTGACCATCATGCCGATTGCATCGACTATCTGGCTCCACTTTACAGACTCATCCACTAGTATCGAGAGGTCCTGATCCACCAGCGGATAGAGCGGCAGATGCTTGAACTTGTTGGTCCTCGACGGATACGGAGTGAGCTTGTCTGTATCGAGCTCGAATGCCGCAGCGCTGATCAACTTAATGCCGGAATCAGCGAGTGCTGATACAGCGAGAAGTCCTATGGACCCTACGATCTCACCGCCGCTGGTGACATTGAGCCAAACCTTTTCATCAGCCCAGCAAGGCTTTTCCTTCTGTTCGAACCTGAGCTCCTCGAAGTGGCAGTATCTGCTCATGCCCTCGATCACGCCCTTGACTCTGAAGAAGAGCTGCTTGGCGTCCCTGCCTGCAAACACTCCTGTGAGGAGGTTCTTATGTACAGGCAGTACCTCATCAGGCGATGATGGACTGTACCCGCCCTTTTCGAATACCTGGGCGGCCTCGAACATCGAAAACTCATTGAAGTATCTGTGGTTCTTTTCGATTGACTCGAGCATGCCCGGGATCAGTGAGCTTCTCAGGATGCCGAGCTCCGGAGCCGGCGGTGTCGCCAGTCTGACGGAATCGTCAGTATCGATCCTTGCAGCATGGATGTACTTCTCGTCTATCCACGGATATGTAAAGATCTCGTTCATGCCGCATCTGAATGCGAGGTACTCTCTGAGGCTCCTTGCGAGGTCTGTCTTTACCTGGTGTACGGCAGAGTCGAACTTTACAGGAAGCGGCTGCTTTTTGAAGTACTCGTATCCGATGAGCCTTGCGATGTCTCCGAGTATGTCGTCATGTATGGATACATCACCTGTCGATCTCCATGTAGGAACGATGCAGTGATATTTGATTCCGTCAAAGCTCACCTCATAACCGAGCCTTGTGAGAATGTCCTCAATCTCGGACTGAGGCAGCACCTCACCGAGTCTCCTGTCGAGGAAGTCCTGAGTGATGTCAATGACAGCATTCTCAGTTCTGACAGGATAATTGTCAGTGAATGCTGCGATCTCGCATTCAGGATAGATCTCCTTGAAGAGCTCGAGCGCCATCGAGACGCCGAGATCGGCTCTCTGAGTGTCAATGCCCTTCTCGTATCTGAGAGCGGCATCGGTCTTTTCGTTGAAGTATGCTGTAGTACGTCTGATACCAGGCGCTGTGAATACCGCGCACTCAAGTATGACAGAATTTGTTGTATCAAGTACAGAATCGTCCTTTCCGCCCTTGATGCCTGCGAGGTTGAGAGGCTTCTCGGCATCGCAGATCACGAGGTGATCATGTGTAAGCTCAAGATCTTTTTCGTCCAGCAGAAGCAGCTTCTCTCCCTCGTCTGCAAGTCTTACGACTATCCTGTCGCCATTTACGTGCGTGCTGTCATATGCGTGCTGAGGCGAACCTACTGCAAGCATGACGAAGTTGGTGATATCCACAAGAGCATTGATAGGTCTCATGCCTGCGCTTGTGATGAGAGCCTTCAACCATGCAGGGGATTCCTTTACGCATACATTATTGATCTTGGTCGCTGTGAACCTGTTGCATCTCTCAGGCTCCTGTATCTCGACAGGATACTCAGGAAGTCCCTCTGGAAGCTCGCTTTTGAGTTCTTTGAAAGGAACCTTATAGATAGCGGCAAGCTCTCTTGCGATGCCGTAGTGTCCCCAGAGGTCAGGTCTGTTTGAAAGCGACTTATTGTCGACCTCGAGGATAACATCATCGAGTCCCATGACCTCAGCCACGGACTGTCCCACGTTACACTCGATACCGAGCTCTGTGAAGTCGACGATCCATCTCTCGTCCTCATTGTAAATGAGGTCTCCGAGGTATACCTCGAGAGGCGAGCAGATCATGCCGAATGAAGGCTCTCCTCTGAGCTTGCTCTCCTTGATGAGCACAGGCTCGCCCTCGCCGTGCCATACGACTTCGGCGCCAGGCTTGGAGACGCAGACCTTGTGGCCTTCGACAAGATTGGATCCTCCGCACACGATCTGCTTGAGTTCGCCCTCACCTACATCCGTCATGCATATCCTTAGCGCATCAGCATTCGGATGAGGTTTTACTTCCTTGATCTCTCCGACTACTATGTCGTGGAATTTATCTGCTGTTTTAATGACCTCCTCGACCTCTACAGTCCTCATGGTGAGGTCATAAGCTATCTGGTCATATGTAAGGTCTGCAGGAAGATCGACATATCTCTGCAGGAATTTCATGGAAATATTCATAGCTTACCTCCCCTCTATTTGAACTGCTTGAGAAATCTGAGATCAGCGCTGTGGAAGAGTCTGACATCGTCGACTCCGTAGCGCATCATAACGAGTCTGTCGAGTCCTATGTTCGTATAGAAGCCTGTCCATACGTCAGGATCGAGATTGGCGGCTCGAAGTACATTCGGATGGATGACTCCGCCCGGCATGACTTCGATCCAGCCAGCCTGGTTGCAGGCCTTGCAGCCCTTGCCTCCGCAGAGCAGGCACTCCATGTCGATCTCGTAACCCGGCTCTGTGAACGGGAAGAATCCCTCTCTCATCCTTACGTTGACCTTGCGGCCGAAGACCTTCTCCAGTATGGTCTCAATCATGACACGGCCCGAGCTGAACGAGATGTCCTTGTCAACGATAAGGGCCTCATACTGGAAGAACGCTCTCTCGTGTCTTGCATCTGTGGTCTCGTTACGGTATACCCTGCCCGGATATACGAATCTGGCAGGTGCGCCGTGCTCGAGCAGATATCTGACGGATCCGCCTGTCAGATGAGGTCTGAGGCAGAGCCTGTCAGCTCCTCTCTTGTCCTCTGTACCCTCGAGCCAGTATGTATCCATCGAAGCTCTTGCAGGATGGTCAGCCGCGAAGTTCAGATTGTCGAATGCGTACTTCTCACTTGAAATATCATCCTCGCTGTATATCTCAAAGCCGAGGGATCTGAATGCGTCGTTAAGGTCGTAGCACATCTGTGTGATCGGATGAAGCGCGCCTTCGCCCGGCTCGATGCCCGGAAGCGTCAGGTCTATCTCCCCTTCAACTGCCGATGCGCCCGCAATAAGCTCATCTGCCTTTTCCTGAAGCTTCTCAGCAAAAGCGTTCTTGACCTCATTGGCCTTCATGCCTACTGATTTCCTCATCTCGGGATCGATGCTCCCGAGACTCTTGAGGACTTCCTGCAGCGCGCTCTTCTTGCCGGTCAGCTCTCTGCGGATAGCCTCAAGGCTCTCCATATCTGATGCGGCTGCGATGCGCTGATATCCCTCCTCGCGAATTGTTTCCAGCTTATCCAGCATTATCTAATCCTCCTGTCCTTTATTCACCATGCCTCTGCCGGTATATATGAGAGGCTCTTCCTCTCCTCTCAGTACCCTGAGAGCACCCGCACACATGGCTTCCTGCTCAACTTCGTTTTCGTATACGTAGACCGGAGCTATCCACTCCGTGTAATCCCTTATGTAATCGATCAGTGTATCGAATCTAGTGTATCTGCCTGTTATGAGTATGCCGTCTATCTTACCTTTGAGCACGACAGCCATCGAGCCGATATACTTGACTATGTTGTAGCCGAGAGCCTCCCACACAAGGGCTGCTTCTCTGTCTCCGGACTTGACTCTGCTGTATATCTCATCCGCATCTGATGTGCCGAAGTGAGATACGAAGCCTCCGGTGCCGGTGCATAGATGTCTCATCTCCGCGACGGAATGATCTTTGAAGTAGTCAAGCACCTCCATAAGCGGCAGTGAACCTGTCCTTGTCGCCGTAAACGGTCCTTCGCCGCCCGCGCCCTGATTGCAGTCTACCTGCCTCCCGTGGTCGTGGGCCGCAATAGTGATACCTCCGTCTATGTGCGCTACGACGAGCTTGGCATTTTTGTAGTCAAGCCCATAGCGCTTGCAGTGTGCCATCGCAGTGCCCCTCAGGTTGAGAGCATGCGACTCAGTTCGTCTGACTATCTCCTTTACGCCGGTCACCCTGGCTACATCCGTGTACTCGTCCACGCAGATCGGATCGACCATAAAGAGCCTGCCTCCGTAGCGCTGCTGCATCGCGTATGCAAGCTGTACTCCGAGTATGGACGGATGGATGGTCCTGCCGACGTTGTTCCTGATGTCATCAAGGAGCATGTCATTGACCTCAAAGGTGCCCGACGGTACCGGCCAGCATCCGCCTCCTCTTCCGACAAAGGCGTCGACATTGTCGAGTTCTATGTCGTTGTCGCGCACGAAATCCTCTATGACACCCATCCTGTATTCAAACTGGTCATTGACGTTTTCGAATGAATTCAGAACGGACGCATCGTGAGTCACCGATGTCTCAAAGACCTTTTCGTCATTGCTGAACATCGCGAGCTTTGTGGATGTCGATCCCGGATTGATTACGAATATCCTGTACTTACCGTGTCTCATATCTTTAAAAAATGCGGTGTCTCCTTATGCAGAGCCACCGCCTGTATCACTTGTCTGATCTCAGCTCTGCTTTACTTGTCTAGAAGGCTCCGTGGAGCTGCATAAACACAGGCGCAAAAACAAGCGCAACAACAACCATCACCTTGATGACGTTGCCGAGTGTCTCTGTAGCCATTCTGTCAAAGTACTTGCCTGAATTATTGAATGCAAAGATAACGCACATGCCAGTGACCGTGGCGGAAACGGCAAATGCGATAAGGCCGTTGATGCCTCCGAGGATGCCGGCAACAGCCGGGACGATCACGGAAGCACCGTAAAGCGGTACAAGTCCTCTGAGAGTGCTGATACGCTTTTCGTCCTCGTAAGCGGAGCTCATCCTCTCTCTAAGTACAGTGCCTGTGAGCCTGATAGATCTGATGATGAGGCCTGCGCAGACAAATACCGAAAGCGCGCCTAAAGTAAGGCCGAGGAATGAAGTAGTACTGAGAAGCTCTGCATTCGGGCTGTTAGTGGATACCGAGAGTGCACAGAACATCGCAGTAAGAGTGACCGTTGTCGATACGGTCGAGTATGTCTTGCCTATGACATCTGTCCTTACCGATGCTGTCAGAAGCACGTCGGCAGGGCTCGGATTGTGTTCGCTCTTGTCAGTGACAGAGGCGATCTCCGATGAGCTTGCCGTATTGATAGAGAAGCCTCTCACGGCCGAATTGATGCCGGTCATGGATGTAATGCCAATGGCAGCGAGTGCTATCCCGTAATAGTTGGCGTACATGTATGAAAGGACCATCGCAGCCGTAGTCAGAGCGACCGGGATGATGATGGACATCATGCCGATGGAAAGACTGTATATCATCGACTGGCTTGCTCCTATAGTCTTTGCGTTAGGTACGTTCTTTTTGAATACTATGCCGTCGGATGAGTAGAGCTTGGCTATCTCTCCCGAAAGCAGCATCGCTGCTACGCCGGCAGTAACGCAGTAAGCGTATACGTAAGTCTGCAGAAGTACATTACTGAAGTAGAACGAAACTGCGATGACTATGATGCCAGCCGGATAATTGCCGGCTGTGATGCCTGCGCTTGGATTCTTGACTATACGTCCCCTGTAGGCAAGAGTGCCGATCACGGACGCAACGATGCCCGCAGCGAATACTATGAGCGGGTACTTGGCAGCGGATGACAGAGTGAATGTCGAAATAACTCCGGACGTCTCAACACCGACACTCGCAAGAAGTGTGCTGGCGCAGATCGAGAGTATGTATGTCTCGACGTGATCCGCCCCGCTTCCGATGAACATGCCTGTATAGTCTGTGAAGTCATCGCCTTTGACAGACAGAGCGTATGCACCCGAAAATGCAGTGCCCGAAAGCCCGATGCACAGCGATGTGATCGATGCGCCCAAAGCTATGCAGGCGATGATGCTGACTATCCTCTTGACGCTCAGGAAGAAGAACAGGCCGCCTATGCCTATGAGTGCGAACGAAGAAATGAAGAGTCCCATAACAGCAGCCGATCTGTAAGCGGCCCTGAGAGATCCTCTGACGTCGCCTTCAACAGCAAGCGATGACGAGGCTATGCTGCCCGTAACTACCGTCCTTGAACCGAGAATTACAGACACAAAGCAAAGAACCGCTCCCCCGATAAAGACAGCGGCATAAAGAGGTCCCTGTGTGAAATACAAAGCAGCTGCAACTGCCGCGAGCATGAGACCCAGCGGCAGGAACTGTATGGACCAGTATTCGTGACTGCGGTTGCGTACAGTCCTGTACGTTACGGTTGTGGACGCATTCTTGGATATGCGGCTCCTGAGCCAGGCTTCCATAGAGAAAGCCGCCAGAAGTCCAAGCAATGCGCAGGCCAGAGTAATTGTCTTATTGAGCATTAGCTATTGCCTCCCGGGCAGCGGATGTCAGTCGCCTGTATTAGTTGAAAATGGCAACTATAGCAAGGGATACGATGATGTAGATCGTCGCAGAGATCGTTGTGATCCTGGAAAGAATTGCATCATAACCTCTGCTCTTGCGCTTACCGAAAAGCTGCTCTGCACCGCCGGCAATGGAGCCGGAAAGACCGTCACTCTTGCTCTCCTGGAGCAGGATGCTGACGATGAGAATAATGCTTGAGATAAGCAGTATGATCATTAAAGCAGTGTGCATGAAATCCTCCGTAAATTGTCAGTTTTTATAAAGCGTCCGACCATGGTTTACCGCCATGAAATCGAACGCTTAAATATAACACTTATCGCTCTTTTATGTCAAACCCAATAGTTGTTATGAAAGAGCCGCAGCAGCCTCTGCAATGGCTGCAAAGTCGTCTACCTTGAGGCTGGCACCGCCGATAAGTCCGCCGTTGATGTCAGGCTTCGCTAGAAGCTCGGCAGCGTTTGACGGCTTCATGCTGCCGCCGTAGAGGATGAGCATGGCATCGCCTGTCGGATTGTCATAGATGCCCGAGATGACTCCTCTTATGAATGCGCACATCTCCTCTGCCTGATCAGGTGTGGCTGTCTTGCCTGTACCTATGGCCCAGATCGGCTCATATGCGACGACTACGCGTGCAGCGTCTTCTGCGGGGATGCCTGCAAAATCTGCGACGACCTGTCCTGCAACGAAGGTCTGCTCACCGCCGCCCTCTCTGACCTCGAGGCTCTCGCCTACGCAGAGTATCGGAGTGATGCCTGCTGCGAGAAGGACTTTGAGCTTTTTGTTGACTGTCTCGTCAGTCTCGGCAAAGTACTCTCTCCTCTCGGAGTGGCCTACGATGCAGTATCCTACACCGAGATCCTCGAGCATAGGGACCGAGATCTCACCTGTATAGGCGCCGCTCGGCTCAAAGTGTACGTTTTGTGCTCCGAAGCCGATGCCGGAACCCTCGAGCGCCTTGCCGAGATCCCTGATATCGGTGAACGGTGCGAGTACACATACATCTCCTGCATTGGAGAGTCCTTTGGCCTTGAGGCCCTCAGCGAACTCAACAGTCTCGCTGCTGATCTTATTCATCTTCCAGTTGCCTGCTATAAGAAATTTCTTCATGTCCTGATGTCCTGCTTTCTTTATTTGTCCTCAATAACTTCGATGCCCGGAAGCGCCCTTCCCTCGAGGAATTCGAGGCTGGCTCCTCCACCTGTGCTGATATGAGTCATCTTATCGGCAAGTCCGAACTTCGCTACAGCAGCAGCGCTGTCGCCTCCGCCGATGACTGTGACTGCGTCGATCTCCGCGAGTATCTCAGCGATAGCCTTTGTGCCTGCTGCGAAGGTATCCATCTCGAATACGCCCATAGGTCCGTTCCATACCACTGTCTTTGCAGTCCTGAGAGCATCGCCGTAGAGCTTTACTGTCTCAGGTCCGATATCCAGTCCCATCCTGTCATCAGGAATGGAATCTGCCGGATATACATCGTGAGGCGAATCGTTTGCGAATTCATCGGCAGCAACGACATCGACAGGGAGCATGAATCTGACGCCCTTGGCCTCAGCCTTTTTGAGGATATCCGCTGCAAGCTCGAGACCCTCTTCGTCAAGGAGCGACTTGCCGATGGAATATCCCTGAGCCTTGAAGAAGGTGTAGGCCATGCCTCCGCCGATGATAAGGATGTCCACCTTGTCGAGGAGATTTGTGATCACCGGGATCTTGTCCTTGACCTTGGCTCCGCCCATGATGGCTGCAAAAGGCCTCTGAGGATTGTTGACAGCCTCGCCGAGGAACTTGAGTTCCTTTTCGATAAGGAATCCGGACACTGCAGGGATGTAGTCCGCTATGCCTGTCGTCGATGCGTGCGCTCTGTGAGAAGTACCGAATGCCTCCTGTACGAATACATCGCCAAGTTCAGAGAGATCCTTTGCGAATCCGGGGTCGTTCTTTTCCTCTTCTTTTCTGTATCTGACGTTCTCGATAAGCATCACATCGCCGGCTTTGAGCGCCTTTGCGGCAGCCCTCACCTCATCGTCAACAACTGCATCGGATGCAACGAATTTAACTTCCCTGCCGAGCAGCTCGCTGAGCCTATTGGCTACAGGCGCGAGGCTGAATTCAGGCTTAGGCTCCCCCTTTGGCCTGCCGAGATGCGACATGAGAACTATCGCAGCTCCGTTTTCGATCAGATATCTGATGGTCGGAAGTGCAGCCTGGATACGGATGTCGTCGGTGATCCTGTCTCCGTCGAGAGGGACATTGAAGTCGCATCTCATGACTGCTGTCTTACCTGACCAGTTAAGGTCCTTTACTGTCTTTTTCATCTTTTGGTCTCCTTTAAAAGTGTGCCGTGCAGCAGCACGGCACTACTCAAATCGTTTATTTTTTGTCTTCGACGATCGGGAATGTATCGATGTCTGTCCTGTACATGTGTCTTACCATGCGCAGCATGTTGGAAGTATATCCGTACTCGTTGTCATAGTAGCCGACTACCTTGAAGAACTTGTCGTTGACCTCTATGCCCATCTTGGCATCATATACCGAAGGCGCCGGGCATCCGATGAAGTCTATGGAAGTGACTTCCTCATCTGTGTAAAGGAGAACGTCCTTGAGATATGTCTCCGAGGCTTCCTTCATGGCCTTGTTGATGTCCTCGTAGGAAGCAGCGCTCCTCAGTACTACATCAAGGTCGACTGCGGATACATCGACAGCCGGGATACGGAATGCCATGCCGGTGATGGCTCCCTCGAGCTCAGGGATCACCAGGGCTACCGCCTTGGCTGCTCCTGTTGTGGTCGGGATGATGTTGTTGAATACCGAGCGGCCCATTCTCCAGTTGTACTTGGTACGGCCGTCGTTTGTCTTTTGTTTGCCTGTTGTGGCGTGGATCGTAGTCAGCAGGCCCTCGTATATGCCCCACTTGTCGTTGATGACCTTGCAGATCGGAGCGAGGCAGTTGGTTGTGCAGGAAGCGGTCGATACTACGTCCATGTTCCTCTTGTACCAGTCGTGATTTACTCCGTATACGAAAGTCGGAGTCGTCTTATCCTTGGCAGGTGCAGAGATGATGACCTTTTTGGCTCCGGCTGCCAGATGCGGCGCGGACTTCTCAGTAGTAGTGAGTGTACCTGTACAGTCGATTACGTACTCAGCTCCGCACTCGCCCCATGGAATATTGGCAGGATCCGGCTCGAAGTATACAGGGATCTTTTTGCCGCCTACGATGATGCCCTTGTCATAAGCTTTGACTTCCTCAGGGAATCTTCCGAAAGCGGAATCGTACTTGAGCATATAGGCTACGTAATCCGTGTCAGCATTACGCCAGTTGATGCCTACGACTTCCATGTCGTCGAACTGTCTGATAGCTCTCATGACGCATGTAGCGATACGTCCCCAGCCATTGATACCAACCTTGATCATTTCTCTCCTCCTGGATGATTATACTAGCAGATATATATGTATAGTGCTTTGTAGTGATACGTTATTGTCTACTTAATAATATTAACAATGAAGCCCTTTATTTACAAGGCTAATTATTGCTCACGATATGACTGTAACGCGGCTGCCACTGCTCTTGTCCTTGCTTACCACGATCTGCCTGTCTATCCTCGATTTGAGGGCCTCAACATGCGATATTATGCCTACGAGCCTGTCCTCGTCGGAAAGCTCTGTAAGCGTCCGTATCGCCTTCTCAAGGGTCTCCGAGTCAAGTGATCCGAAGCCTTCATCGACAAACATTGTATCAAGGCGTATGCCGCCCGCTGAAGCCTGTACCTCATCTGACATCCCAAGAGCGAGCGACAGCGATGCGAGGAAGCTCTCTCCGCCCGAAAGTGTATTTACCGGACGCGAAGTCCCGCTGTAGTGATCGATGACGCTGAGGTCGAGGCCGAAGCGCGCCCTCCTGTCGCCGGATTCCTCAGCCCTTGCGAATTCATACTGGCCGCCGGACATCATCCTGAGACGTATGTTGGCTCTCCTGATGATGCGGTCAAAATAGAATGCCTGTACGTATGTCTCAAGGCTTATCCTCTCCTTGCCCGGAAGCGATCCTGTCGCAGTCCTGACAAGCGAGTCGACCACTTCATGTCTCTTCCTGACTACCTCCAGATCGACAGCATTCCTTCTGACAAGATCAAGTGTATTGCCGGCATTTACTATATCTGTATTGAGAGCCGTACTGAGTTCGCTCAGTTCGGACTTTCTCTTCTCTGCCTCAGCCTTACGCTCGCGCACTTCTATCTCATCCATAGGAACGACATCGGCTACGACCTTCTCAAGCTCTCCTATGCTTGCGTCGTTTGCGGTCTTTTGCTCCTTCGCCTTGATTATGCTGCCCTCAGCATCCTCTATGGCTTTTTGTTTGGCGTCGGCCTTCTCTCTGATGCCTGCAATGTGATCTTCAGCTTCCCTGCGACCTGCGAAGCGCAGCTCTCTGGCCGTAGTATCTCTCTTCTCCTTAAGGGAATTGACCAAGGTATCTATCCTGACCATCTCCTTGTCGGCATCTATGACCTTATTGCTGAGTTCTTCGAGATCGGATTCTGCCTTTTTGACAGACTCCTCCAGTTCAGACTTCTTTGCGATCCTCTCTTCGAGGTCCTTTTCGGTCTGTCTGAGCTTTTCAATGTTCCCCCTGAATTCCTCCGTCTCGGACTCAGCCTTCGCGAGGGCCTTGTCCAGATCGTCAAATCCCGTCTCCCTGAGAGCGATCTCTTTTGCGCTGAATTCAACGGCGTTGAGGCTGCCCTTGGTCTTCTGAGCCTCTCCGGATTTGGCTACGGCGAGCTCTCTTGCCTCCTTGGCTTCACGGCTCTTTTCCTCAATGTCCTCAGCGGACAGTATCTCGCTGCTGGGTTCAGCGGGATCCGGATGCCTGTATGATCCGCATACAGGGCACGGACGTCCCTCCTGGAGACGTGCAGCCAGCAGGCCGGCCTGGCCGCGCAGGAAGTCCGAATAAGACTTTGAGTAATCAGCCTCGAGCTCCTCCGCACGGGCAGTCAGAGGTATGAGCTCCTCCTGCTGACCGCTCAGCACAGTCCTCAGCTCGTTTACCTTGTCTATCTCGGTCACAAGAGCTTCCAGCATGGATATGCGGTTGCCTGTCTTTTCGATATCGTTTTTGATCCTGGTCATGTGCTCATCAGAGTATTTGAGGTCATCAAGATCCGCCTTCATATCCTCAAGGGCTTTCCCTGCTTCATTGCGTTTCTCCTTGAGGGCCCTAAGAGCAGCCTTCCTCTCCTGCTGATCTTCGACGGTCTTCGCAAGTTCTTCATTGATCTCATCAAGGGCATTATACGAATCAAGCCCGCTCTCGAGAACTGCAGCCTCGCTTCTGAGTTCCTCGATAAGAGGCTTCTCCTCATTGGCGAGCTGGAGCTCGAACTCAGCGGTCTTTATGGCATCCTCCAGCTTATCGACGTTTGACCTTGCTGTCTCAAGGTCCTTGACACTCTGCCTGTAGCTGTCGATGACCGCCAGCTTGCTGTTTGCGTCGGTCAGTACCTCTTCTGTCTCCGCAAGTTCTGATGAAGTCTCCTCCAGCTTTGATCTGCAGTATCCGATCATGGATTCAAGCCTCTCGGATATCTCATCTGCGGATGTGTTCCCGGCCTCCTTGAGCTCGCTCAGAGTCGCGGATATCTCCTCGTCAAAGCTGCAGCTCAGGCCCGAAAGAGCCATGTCTATCTCTTTGCGTTTGGAGTCATATTCATCATCTATGGCCTTTGCCGCCGCCTTGAGTTCATCTGCGAGGTCGTTGTACGGCATGGTATTGAAGAGCTTTCTGAACAGGCGCTGTCTCTCATCCGTGCCGGCATTGAGGAGCTTCCTGAACTCGCCCTGGGCTATCATGACGATATTGCAGAACTGGCCCCTGTCTATGCCAAGGAGATCTCTGACGGCATCGCCCACCTTTGACGGACCGTCAACCACGCTGCCGTCATCGTATGTGAGGACGGCCGTCGCGCTCTCGCGGGTATATCCATCGCCGCGTTTTTTCTTCCTGTTGTACTCGGGACTTCTGCGCACGGTATATCTCCTGCCGGCGTACTCAAAGAGCAGTTCGACATAGGTCTCGTCATCATCGTCTGCATACTGGGATCTGAGCGTCCTGCTGTCCCGGCTGCCACCGCTTGTCTCACCGTACAGCGCATATGTGATCGCATCGAATATGAATGTCTTGCCTGCTCCAGTATCTCCGGTCACAAGGTAAATGCCGCCTGTGCCGAGAGCATCCATGTCGATGACCGTCCTGTCCTTATATGGGCCGAAGCCCTCCATCGTCAGTCTGATAGGTCTCATTTATCACTTCCCCACACTTTATCTATAAGCTCTGTTACAAGAGCTGTCTGTTCATCGCTCATAGGCTTGCCGTTCTGCGCCTCGTAGAGACCTGCGAAGATCTCAAGAGGCGTCCTTGAATCGCTTTCTGCGGTATCAGGCGATAAGGCCTGTGCCCTAGTTCTCGCATTGTCGTACTCGAGACGCATGATATTCGGATAGATGGCCCTAAGTTCTGACAAAGCGCCTATCACATCCTCCTCATCCGTCAGTATTATCCGCATGTAATTGTCTGTATCGATTTCTTCATAATAAGTCTTATCAGTCAACTTGCTGAATTCAGACTTTAACACCTGCATGTCTCTGAGCGGCCTGAGTTCCCTTGTGGTCACCGAAACGTCTCCCTTAGGTCCCATGTCCACGACAGTCACGGATTTCCTGTGATTCACCTCCGAGAACGAGTACTTTAGAGGCGTGCCGCAGTATCTTATGCGCCCTTTGACTATGTCCTGAGGCCCGTGCAGATGCCCGAGAGCGGTGTAGTCGAATCTCTCGAATATGGAAGCGTCTACGTTATCAAGGCCTCCTGCGGAGAGTTCCTCAGACTCACAGGTCTCGGCCCCGGTCACGAACTGATGAGCTATGAGGACATTACGGGAAGATGTATCCACATCCATCCTCTCGACCGCGTATCTGAGGGCATCATCGTATGAGCTTATCGCCGGCTCTTCGTCTGCAAATGCCGCCCTGACATGTACAGGCTTTATGAATGGCAGCATGTAGAAGTTGATATCACCGTACTCATCGCTGAGAACAACTTTGGATACCAAGCCATCGTAGCGTCCCGCAAAGTGTATGCCTCTTTTGTCCATGATGCTCGACGCAAACGACAGCCTCTCCGCCGAATCGTGATTGCCGCTTATGACAAAGACCTCAAGCTGCATCTCCTCCAGCCTGCTTATGAAGCAGTCAAAGAGCTGTACGGCCTCTGCCGGCGGGGTCGGCTTGTCGTATACATCGCCGGCGATCACTACCGCCTGCGGCTTTGATTCTTCTATTATCCCGATGATCTCATCGAGTATGTATCTCTGGTCCTCGAGCATGGAGTATTCGTTTACTCTCTTGCCAAGGTGCAGATCGGATAAATGTATTATTCTCACTTTTTCACTCCTAAACAGATCTCATTAAGACCGCAGGCTTCGCAGTCCGGCTTTCTTGCATGACATACCTTGCGTCCGTGGAATATAAGCAGATGATGTGCTCTTATCCACTGATCTTCAGGCAGTCTTTCTTTTAGCTGATCCTCTGTCTTATTGACATCATCAGCATCTGTAAGCCCAATCCTGTTGGCGACCCTGAATACATGCGTATCCACGGCTATGGCAGGCTTCCCGAAGGCTTCGGCCATCACCACATTAGCTGTCTTGCGTCCAACGCCCGGCAGTTTGACGAGCTCGTTGAAGTCTGAGGGTACGATGCCGTCATAATCTTCTGTCAGCTTCTGAGCAAGCTTTATGATGTTGGCGGATTTGTTTCTGTACAGTCCTATCGTTTTGATAGTGTCCATCACATCTGCCTGGTCAGCCGCTGCGAGCGATGCAGGATCAGGGTATTTGCGGAAGAGCTCAGGTGTCACCTTGTTGACGCTTACATCAGTGGTCTGCGCAGACAGTACGACCGCAACGAGAAGCTCGTAACTGCTGCGGTGATCAAGAGCACACATGGCCTCGGGATGCATCCCCTCAAGGATGCCCATGACCTCAGGTATTCTATTCTTTGGTAATCGTTTCATTTCGTCAAATATTGATTATTGAAATTCAAAGGTTTATAGTAAATGTATACAATCCCATGTTCCCTGTGGATAAGTGAGGTTAAGTCATGGAGACGATCATTAACGAAAAATCCATACAGCCCCTCTCCGCCGGTCTTTACAGCGATCTGCAAAGAGATATATTATCCGGCGAGCTTACAAACGGCAGCAAGATCACCGAGCATGCCGTATGCGAGAGATACCATGTCAGCCGCACCCCCGTAAGAGAGGCTTTCCGCCAGCTCGAATCTGACGGTCTTATCGAAAACATCCCCAACAGAGGCGCTTTCATCACAGGTCTTACCAAGCGCGACATATCCGACCTCTTTGACCTGAGGTCCCTCTTTGAGGCGCAGGCCGTCGAATGGGCCATCAAGCGCATGACCAGCGAGGAGATAGACCGGCTCGGCGAGACTCTCGACTTCATGGAGTTCTATACCATGAGAGACGATGTCGAAAAGGTCCTTTCGTTCAACTCTCAGTTCCACAGCATCATCTATGCCGGGACCAAGGACCACATCCTTGAAAAGACCCTGTCTGTATACCAGACATATCTCAAGCATTCGGCGCCTCACAAGACCTATACTGAGGAAGATCTGAGGACCATACTCGAAGAGCACAAGGCTATCTTCGAGGCTGTGGAGTCCAAAAACGCAGCGGCGGGCCGCAAGGCCATGGAATCCCACATGGAGCAGTCCAAGCTCCGCAGGATCACAAGATACTTCTGACGATCCGTTTTATAACCAAAGAGTACAGGCAGCAGCTTACGCTGCTGCCTTTTGTTTACATGATTATATTCATGACCGCATTGACAAGCGGTGTGAGCACGAGATCGGTAACATTGAACACTATAAGCGCCAGCAGTATGTACATACCGTAATTGTACACCTTGTACCACCAGTCATACCTGTCCAGACGGAATATCTGAGTGACTATGCCCCATCCGTCAAGAGGCGGTACAGGAAGGAGGTTGAATATCATCAGCACTACGTTGATCGAGATGGCATAAAAGATGATCAGATATATGTTGTACACAAGATCAGAAGGCACTGTCGATGAATATGCCTTCAGCATCATCTTTGCAGGTATCGAGAGGATAACGGCGATAATTAGATTCATCGTGACTCCCGCTATGGCCACGAGGAACTCATCCCTTCTCCTGTGTTTGTAGTAGCTCGGATCTATCTGCACCGGCTTGCCCCATCCGAAGCCGACAAGCAGCAGCGCGATAAATCCTATCCAGTCTATGTGCGCCATGGGATTGATCGTTACTCTGCCCTGTCTCCTCGGGGTCGGGTCACCGAGCCTGTCGGATACCCAGGCATGAGCGAACTCGTGGAAGCTGAGGCCGACTATGATGCCCGGCAGCGTCAGTAATTTTGTAAGAATGATATCTGTATTCAATTCGGTATTCCTTTCTGCTTACAATATCTCGGTCAGAAGCCTCGAGATGGACTCTGCAGCCTTCTCGTATACGCTTATCTCGTCCCTGTCCTTTTGAGTATACGGCCTGCAGTGCTCCATATCCTTTAGAAACTGCTCGTTCATCCTCGAAGTGACTTCTTCGTCATATATGAACGCGTTCGATTCGAAATTCAGCTTGAAGCTTCTTATGTCGAAGTTGGTGGATCCCGCCGTGCAGAGTTCTCCGTCGACCGTCATTGTCTTGGCGTGGAGGAAGCCGTTATCATAAATATAGAACTTGACCCCCTCCTTGATCAGTCTCCCGGCGTTGTACAGTGTAGTGCGGTATACGAAGGGATGATCCGGTATGGACGGTATCATTATCCTTATATCGATGCCTGATCTGGCTGCCATCACTAGTGATTCGATCATAGGTGTATCCGGCACCAGATACGGTGTCTGTATGAAGATGTTCTTCTTGGCACCGGTGATCATCTTCATGAAGGCCATCTTGACCTCTTCCTTCTCGGATTCAGGTCCGCAGGATATGATCTGGATAGGTATGTCTCCGCTCCTGGCCTTGAAAGCATACTTCATCGACTGATCGATGAGATGGAGATCCTCACCCGAGGCATAGCGCCAGTCCTGATAGAATCTCTCGTTGAGAGAAGCCACGGCATTCCCCCTGATTACCAGCTGGGTGTCCCTCCAGTATCCGAACTTCCGCTTGTATCCGAGGTACTCCTTTGCGATATTGAAGCCGCCTATATATCCGATATCGTTGTCTATGATCGCCAGTTTGCGGTGGTTGCGGTAATTGATGCGGAAGTACATGTGCCTGATGAGAGGCTTGAAGAAGTATGCGCACTGTCCGCCTGCCTTCCTGAACTCCCTGAGAGCGCGGTTACCTATGCTGCGGCTTCCGAGGGCATCCACAAGGAGCCTTACCTTGACTCCCTCTCTGGCCTTTTGCGTCAAGAGCTCTATGAGCCTTCTGCCCACAAAATCATCCCTTACGATATAGTAGCAGATCTTAATGGTGTATCTGGCGTTTTCGATATCCCTGCAAAGCCTGTCGAACATCTCCTTGCCGTCAAATACCATATCAACGCTCTCGTTTCCTGTAAGAAGAGCATCAGCGTAGTCGAGATTCATAGAGATCATCTCGCGCCATCTTGACAGAAGCTCTTCCGAATCGTCTGGTATCTCATCCTTGACGGCTTCCTTTTGCCAGTCGAGCAGCGTGCCGAGTCCGTGCTTCTCATCCTCTGTCATCTTAAAGATCTGTTGCCGTGCGATATTCTGCGACAATATCAGATACAGGAAGAGCCCGAGCACAGGCACCATAAAGAGTATCATTATCCAGGCCATCGTAGCCGTCGGAGATTTGTCGTCAAAGAAAATCAGGCCAAATGCGATAAGCGCATTCAGCACATAGACGATAAGCATGATATGAGAGAATGTAAAGAACTGTAGAAACTGTTCAAGCAGCATCTCTATTCGACTTCCACTCCTTCAAGACTGAATGTCTTGCTCTCAGTGATCCTGACTTTTACTTTCCTGCCCATGATCTCCTCAGGACTTTTGTCAGTCGTAAAGTTGACCAGCTTGAAGCCGTCCGTTCTTCCGGAAACCGTGGTCTCATCGCTCCGGCTTACGCCCTCGGCTATGACCTCATAAATGTTCCCCGTGTACTCCTGATTCTTTTCAAAGCTGATGGCGTTCATGACATCCACCAGCCTGTCGAATCTCTCGTGGCATACATCATCAGGTATCTGGTCCTCAAACCTGGCAGCCGGGGTCCCTTCTCTCGGAGAGTAGATAAAGGTAAATGCCGAATCATACCTGACCTTCCTTGCTATATCCAGGGTCTCCTCAAAGTCCTCTTCGGTCTCTCCCGGGAATCCCACGATTATATCTGTGGAGATGGTGATGTCGGGAGCCGCTGATCTCAGCTTGTCTACTATCTCAAGATATGCCGCCCTGTCGTAATGACGGTTCATCCTCTTGAGCAGTCTGTCGCTTCCGGACTGTACCGGCAGATGTATGTTGTGGCAGAGCTTGCTGCAGGTCCTGAAGCAATCGATCATCTCATCCGAGATGTCCTTCGGATGGGATGTCATGAATCTGATGCGTTCAAGCCCCTCGATGTCATTTACAGCCTTGATAAGATCTGCAAAGCTGTGGCCGGCTGCGTCCCTGTATGAATCTACGTTCTGACCAAGCAGCATCACCTCGATCACCCCGTCTGCGACAAGAGATCTTATCTCATCGCAAACCGAGCTCAGCATGCGGCTCTTCTCCCTGCCCCTTGTATACGGGACTATGCAGTACGTACAGAAGTTATTGCATCCGTAAGTTATATTGACGAGAGCCTTGTGGCTGTGCATCCTTACAGGCTTCATCTCGTCTTCATCTATATTTGGATTGTTGTCCACTATGGCCCTGACCCTGCGGCCGGTCTTTTGTCTCTCCTCAATGAGTTCCGGGAGCTTTGCTATGTTTTGTGTCCCGAAGACTATGTCTACCCAGGAGAACCTCTTGTTGATCTCCTCGACAACTCTCGGCTGCTGAGGCATGCATCCGCATACGCAGAGCATGAAATCAGGCCTGGACTTCTTTACCTTTTTGAACTGTCCGAGCGTACCGAAGAATCTCTTGTCCGCATTGTCTCTGACGCTGCAGGTATTGATGATCGTGATGTCCGCCTTGTACGGATCATCGCAGTTCTCATATCCGAGCGCCTCAAGCAGACCCGCGATATTCTCCGAGTCGTGTTCGTTCATCTGACATCCGTATGTGATGATATGGTATTTGCTCACTGAAGTTCGTCCTTTTTGGCTCTCGACATCAGCATCCTTACCGCCTTGCCCGGTTCGAGCCTGCCCTTAAGTACTTCATGGGTCACATTGCAGATAGGCATCTCTACGCCCAGCTTATCGGCAAGATCGCAAACAGCCTCTGCTGTATAGTATCCCTCTACGACAGATCCTACCTTCTCAACAGCCTCCTCGGCTGTGAGTCCGGATCCGATGAAGAGTCCGCAGCGGCGGTTCCTCGAAAGATCGGTAGCGCATGTAACAATAAGGTCTCCTATGCCGGCAAGGCCTGAGAAGGTCTCCTTGTTGGCGCCAAGTGCCACGCCGAGCCTTGTGATCTCGTGGATGGCCCTTGTCATGAGGGCGGCTCTTGCGTTGCTTCCGAGGTGCATGCCGTCGGAGATTCCGGTAGTGATGGCGATTACGTTTTTGACAGCTCCTGCTATCTCAACGCCTGTCATGTCCTCCTGGGTATATACCCTGAACGACTCAGACATGAATGCGTCCTGTATCTCCTCAGCCGCCTCTCTGTCTTTTGACGCGGCTACGACGCCCGCCGGCGCGTTCATAACGATCTCCTCGGCGTGCGAAGGTCCGGACAGGGCTACATACCTTACCTGAGGTATGGTCTCGGAAGCGATCTCGCTCATCCTCTTGAGAGTACCCTGCTCGATACCCTTTGCGAGGTTGACTGCGATCGTGCCTTCCTTGATGAATCCGGAGCAGCTCTCCGAAACGCCTCTGAAGGTCTGTGCAGGCACGGCAAATACGATGATGTCCCTGCCCCTGCAGGCCTCCTCAAGATCAGAGGTATAATTGATCCTGTCGCTCAGAAGAGCATCAGGGAGATATCTCTTATTGATCCTTGTCGCCTTCATCTCCTCAACAGCGTCTTTGTTCCTGCCGTAAAGCGTCACGTCGTGACCGTTATATGTCAGGAGATTCGCGATAGCGGTACCAAAAGATCCGTTGCCGATGACGGCGATATTTCTCTTATCATACCCGAGCTCGGGTATAACATATCCCTCGTAGTAGTCCATTATCCTTATTCCTTTCCTTTGTCAGCGTGTCCAATAGTGAGAGTCTTCTCCTCTCCTCTAACGATGCGCTTAATGTTATCTGCGTGTGTCAGTATCAGGAAGACCGCGGCTGCGATCGCGAAGTATCTGTACTCAGGGGCGAATCTCCATACGAGGAACGGATACGCCAGCGCCGCGGCAAGAGATCCGACGGACATCTTTCGTGTAAGAGCAAATCCGATTCCCGCTGCTAAAAGAGCCAGGAGAGCTGTCTGCCAGTTGAGAGCAAGAGCCGCTCCGAGCGAAGCCGCGACTCCCTTGCCTCCCTTGAAGCCGAAGGCTGCAGGATAGCAGTGGCCAATCACCACACCTGCAAAACCCGCCATGGCGCCGTAAGGGCCTGCAAGAGCGAATCCTATCTTTACTGAGATAAACGCCTTGAGCACATCCACGACGAATACGGCAATGCCGTAGCCGAGGCCCATCACCCTGATGGTATTGGTCATGCCTGCGTTGCCGCTTCCTTCCTTGCGGATGTCTATTCCCTTGATCTTTCCGATGATGATGGCCGGATTGATATTACCGATTGCATAGGCCATCACCAGTACCAGTACTATCCTGGCTGCAAGTGCACCTGTCAATTCTTTTCACCCCTCTTTTCGTTCCACACAAATTTGATCGAAGTGCCCTCGAAGTCGAAGGCTTCGCGGATCTTGTTCTCCAGATATCTCGAGTACGAGAAGTGCATGAGCTCCCTGTCGTTGATGCTGAACGAGAACAGAGGCGGCTTCGTGCCTATCTGTGTCGCATAGTATATCTTGAGTCTCCTGCCCTTGTCCGAAGGCGGCTGTCTCATCATGACGGCATCCTCGATGATGCTGTTGAGTCTTCCGGTTGTGATCCTGACGGATCTTGCGTCCTCGATGCGGGCGCATCTCTCGATGATGTCGAATATCCTCACCTTGTTGAGGACCGATGTGAAGAGCACGGGAGCATATGAAGCAAAGAGGAGCTCCGCCTTTATCTTGCGCTCGTAGTCACGCATGGTGTTGGTCTCCTTTTCGATTAGATCCCACTTGTTGACTACGATGAGAAGTCCCTTGCCCGCCTCATGGGCATAGCCTGCGATCTTCTTGTCCTGCTCGGTCAGCCCCTCGACAGCGTCTATCATCAGTACGCAGATGTCACAGCGCTCGACCGCGGCCACAGCCCTTATGACGCTGAACTTCTCGATAGAATCATGGACCTTGCTCTTTTTGCGAAGGCCTGCAGTATCGATCAGCGTGTATTCCCTCCCGTTCCACGTGAACGGAGTGTCTATCGTGTCTCTTGTAGTGCCCGCTATAGGCGATACGATGACGCGTTTTTGCTTTGTGAGCGCATTTACAAGAGAGGATTTGCCTACGTTAGGCTTGCCGATGATGGCGATATGTACGCTCTCATCGGATCCTCCGAAGGCCTCCTCAGGGAAGCCCTCGACTATCCTGTCGAGCAGGTCGCCGATATTGGTCATGTTGGCAGCGCTGATAGGCACAGGCTCTCCGAAACCGAGCTCGTAGAAATCATAGATGAGGTCGTATGCCTTTGACGGAGAGTCGACTTTGTTGACAACAAGTATGACCTCCTTGCCTGTGCGGCGAAGCAGGTCTGCTACCTCCCTGTCTGCAGTGGTGAGGCCTTCCTTGCCATCTGTCATGAAGAGTATGACATCCGCCATGTCCATGGCAGTCACGGCCTGGTCCCTCATCTGGGAGCGTATGGTATCGTCGGTCTTTACCTCGATGCCGCCCGTATCTATGACAGCGAATTCCTTGCCGTTCCACTCGGTCTCGGCATATATCCTGTCACGGGTGACGCCCGGGATATCCTCGACGATGGCGCGCCTCTCACCAATCAGTCTGTTGAAGAATGTGGATTTGCCGACATTAGGTCTGCCGACAACTGCGAGTATCGGTTTACTCATCGAATATTCCCTCCACGAAATCATGTGCGTTGAACGGCAGGAGATCTTCCATCTTCTCGCCTACGCCTATGAACTTGATCGGCAGATCATACTCATCTGTGATGGTGATCGAAATGCCGCCTCTTGCCGTACCGTCCATCTTGGTCAGCACGACGCCTGTTATATCTGTGATGCTGCCGAACTCCTCGGCCTGACTTATTGCGTTCTTGCCTGTAGTCGCATCGATCACAATGAGGTTCTCCCTCGAAGCCTCCGGATACTCTCTCGAGATGACCTTGCTCATCTTTTCGAGCTCCTTCATGAGGTTGACTTTGTTCTGGAGCCTGCCGGCAGTATCGCAGATGAGAACATCCACGTTGTTGGCCTTGGCAGACTGGATAGCGTCGTAGATGACGGCTGTAGGGTCTGTACCCTCCTCGTGTCTGATCACTCTGACGCCGACCCTGTCACCCCACATCTGGAGCTGCTCGGCTGCAGCCGCACGGAAAGTATCGGCAGCTGCGAGCATGACGTTCTTGCCCTGTTCCCTGTACATATGCGCGAGCTTTGCAATGGTAGTTGTCTTGCCCCCGCCGTTGATGCCTATCATGAGTATGATGAGCGGGAAGTCCTCGGACATGAGGTTGCGCTCTCCCTTATCCATGATCTCCTCAACAATGCGGGAGAGCTCCTGACGGATCTCGCGCTCTCTTGTAATATGCTTGTAGTTGATGGCTTTGTTGAGCTCGTCGATTATCTTGTCGGAGGTCTCAATGCCTACATCCGCCATGACAAGAGATTCCTCGAGCTGCTCGAGGAATTCAGGTCCCAGTTCCGGGTTGTCGTATACAGCCATTGTGATGCTGTCTATGAATTTGCGGAACGCGTTCTTCTTTTCAAAAAGTGCCATTCACAGGCCTCCTTCTGCTATTCTCTATCAATATTGATTTAATTGTTAATGCGATATATTACGCTCCGTATATCTGGGCTCCGTCGCCGAGAGTTTCAGCTTCGTTACCTTGCCGGTTGGATTAATTATTCGAGTCCCTCAGGGTCGAATTCGTCTCCGAGTTTGAGCGAAAGCATGCGCGAGATGCCCTGTTCAGGCATCGTCACTCCGTAGAGCACATCGGCGTGCTCCATCGTGGCCTTCTGGTGCGTAATGAGAGCGAACTGGATGTTCTCGAAGTTCTTGAGGTAATCCGAGAATCTCTCAATGTTGACCTCGTCAAGCGCAGCCTCGACCTCGTCGAGTATGACAAACGGTGTCGGCTTGGCCTTGAGGACGGCAAACATCAGGGCTATCGCGGTGAGAGTCTTCTCTCCTCCGGACAGCAGGTTGATGTTTTTGAGTTTCTTGCCCGGCGGCTGAGCGGTGATCTCTATGCCTGACTCAAGAGGCTTTGTCTCATCCTCAAGCCTGAGCTCTGCATATCCGCCGCCAAAGAGTTCCTTAAAGGATTCCTCAAAGTTGACGACCACCCTGTCGAAGTTCTCCTTGAACTTGGTCCTGATGGTCTTGTCCATGTTGGAGATGATCTCATTGAGCTCATCCATGGCTCTTGTAAGATCCGTCTCCTGGGCAGTCATGAACTCATATCTCTTGCTGACAGCCTTGTACTCCTCGATGGCGCCGATGTTGACGTCTCCGAGCTCGGCAAGCCTGAGCCTTATCTCTCTTGACTCTCTGTTGCCGGCTGTGATCGCGAAGTCCTCATCTCTCATCTCGAGAGCCTCGGCATAGCTGACCTCGAACTCATCCCAGAGCTTGTCCTTTTGAGTATCGAGAAGAGTCTCATTGCGGGCTGTCTTGACCTCGAGCTTGTATCTCTCGTCCCTGACGTTCTCGAGTTCCTCGCGGTCTTTCTTTTGGCTTGCGAGAAGCTCGTCATTGCGTGCCCTGGACTCCTCCATCTTTGTATTGATCTCGGCGATCCTTGTCTCAAGCGTTGTCTTCTCTTCGCTGAGAGCCTTCTCGCGATCGCCTGACTCGGCTCCTGTAGTAGTGAGCTTATCTCTTTGCTCTGTCAGGCCCTCCCCGGCGGTCTCGTTGTCCTCGATGGCAGCTTCGAGCTCTGTGACGGCGTCTCTTACGCGCTCTATCATCTCATTGCCCGAGAGTACTCTGGACTCGCTCTCACCTATCCTGACCTTGAGCTGTACTATCTTTTCGTTGTCCTCTTCGATGAGAGGCTTGATCGCTTCGGCCTCCGCCATGAGTTCTTCTACTCTCGCCTCGGCCTGAGCGTACTCTGCATCGGCATCATCGATGCTCTTTTTGTGAGCGGCGATCATCTCATCGGCTCTCTCGATATCCGCATCGATGGTCTCCATGTTGGCTCTGAACCTCTCAGCAGCGCCTTCGTCCTCCCTGACGAGCGCCTCCGCGTGGTCTCTGTCTGTCCTGAGGACGTTGCTTGCGATCTCGAGCTCTGTGATCTCAGCCCTGAGGCTGTCTCTCTCGGCTCTCAGCCTGACTCTGGCCTCCTCCTCGGCTGCCTTGTCATCGCTGAGCTTTTTGGTCCTTGCCTCGAACTCCTTGATCTGAGCACTGAGCGTACTGATCTCTTTTTTGCGGTCGAGCAGGTTTGCGGTCCTGTTGGAGAACCTTCCTCCTGTGATCGCACCGAATGCGTTGATGACTTCGCCCTCAACGGTAACTATCCTGAATCCGCCGATATGCAACTTTGAGATCCTGACGGCGTTGTCCATGTTGTCTGCGATTATGACGCGGCAGAGCAGATAGTCTGCGATCTCCCTGTATCTGGAATCGCAGCCGACCATGTCGGAAGCGATTCCAATGAAGCCCTTGGCGGAGCTGACGCTGCTGTCAAGGCTGATCCTGTCGGCCCTTACGGATGCGACAGGCAGGAATGTGGCTCTGCCGGAGCTGCTGGATTTGAGCCAGTCTATGGATCTGACGGCGTCGGCATCAGTCTCGCACACAATGTTCTGGAGATTGTTGCCGAGAGCTGTCTCAATGGCTGTCTCGTAACCCGAAGGCACTTCAAGTATATCTGATACAGTACCTATAATGCCCTTGCGTCCGCCGGACATGATGGCTCTGACGGCATTGTTATAGCCCTCGTAGTTAGCCTCCATCTCTTCGATGGTGCTCCTCCTGGCCATGGCTCTGTTGGTCCTGACAGAGATATCATCCATCTCTGCAGACATCTTCTCGAGATTTGTAGCGACAGATACAATATTATTGGAAACCTCATCCAATCTTGCCTTCTTTTCGCTCAGCCTGGCTGCGTTATCCTCTATCTGCTGCTCTAAAGACCTGAGATTCTCTCTGTTGTCCGTATCGCTTCTGTCTTTGTTCTCGAATTCCTCTTTGAGGCTGTCCTTGCGCTCCTGGAGCGTCGTCTTGTAATTGCTGAGAGTCTTGATCTCGGCGTTTCTTGTGATATTGCGGTTGTTGATCTCGATGAGATCGCTCTTGAGCTGCTCTGTCTCTGAAGATATCTTGGAGGCTCTCATGTTGTCCTCGTTGTACTTCATGACAGCGCTGTCGAGTTCGGCTCTGACTCTGTCCATCTCTTCGTTCATGGACTTTTCGCCTTCCTCGAGTCTTGCAAGCTCAGACCTCTCCTGCTCGAGTCTCTCCTTGGCCGACCTGGTCTCCTCGTCGAGCCTTGCGAGCTCCTTTTCGATATTCTCGAGGCGCTCTTTGTTGACCTTGCCGCCGCTTGTTATCGCTGCGAGCTCATCCACAGCCTCAACGAGTCTTGCGTTGGCCTTTGCGTACTCATCGCTCAGTTCGATATCCTCGTCTCTTAATTCATCAAGCTGCTGATCGGTAGCGCCCAGCCTTGCGGCCGTCTCATCGAGCTTTGTCTGGAGTTCTTCGAGTTCTTCCTTGCCCGTCTTGACATTGGCCTCGAGATTCTCGAGGTTGTGAAGAATTATGTTGATGCCCAGGGTCTTGTATCTGTCCCTGAGTCCTATATACTCTGTAGCCTTTTCGGAGTCTTCTTTGAGCCCGTCGATACGGCCCTCGATCTCCGCGATGATGTCCCTGACCCTGTCGAGATCAACGGTAGCGGCTTTGAGTTTGTTCTCGGCCTCTGTCTTGCGGCTCTTGTAGAGCACGACTCCCGCAGCCTCCTCGAAGATCTGGCGTCTGTTTTCGGGCCTTGTGCTGACTATGTCGGCTATCTTGCCCTGTCCGATGATGGAATAGCCCTCGACACCGATACCGGTATCCATGAAGAGCTCTCTTATGTCTCTCAGACGGCACTGATTACCGTTGATCATGTATTCGCTCTCACCGGATCTGAACATGCGTCTTGTGACAGCGACTTCGTTATATTCGAGAGGCAGGATCCCCTCGGAATTGTCTATGACAAGAGTGACCTCGGCCATTCCCTTAGGCTTGCGGGTGGCCGTGCCTGCAAAGATAACGTCCTGCATCTTGGAGCCCCTGAGCTGACGCGAGCTCTGCTCTCCGAGCACCCATCTGAGGGCATCGGAGATATTGCTCTTACCGCTTCCGTTAGGGCCGATAATGCAGGTTACGCCGTCATTCAGTTCGATGTTGACAGGGTCAGCAAATGACTTGAAGCCCTGCATTTCTATTCTCTTAAAGTACAATTACACTGCCCCTTTCGTAAGCGCATCCTCGGCAGCCGCCTGTTCGGCTCTGGCCTTACTGCGGCCTTTGCCTGTGCCCAGCACTCTGCCGTTGGCCCTGACCTGCATGGTGAATGTCTTGCTGTGGTCAGGTCCCTCCTGATCGGTTATCTCGTATGATATCTGTACGTTGTGGTCCTTTTCCTGGAGAAGCTCCTGTAGCTTTGTCTTGAAGTCCTTGTTGAGCTTGCCTTCGGACGCGAGCTTTATCCTGTCTCCGAGCAGCCTGAGTATGACACTGCGCCCGGCTTCGTAGCCTCCGTCAATTATGATGGCGCCCATCAGAGCCTCAAACGCATCTGCGAGTATGGACGGCTTTTCGCGTCCACCGCTGGCTTCCTCGCCCCTTCCGAGGTAAAGGAAGGATCCGAGTCCCATTTCGGATGCGGCTCCCGAGAGCGAATCCTCGCACACGACGTCAGCCCTGTATCTTGAGAGACTGCCCTCGTGGGCATCAGACATTATCTCGAAGAGCTCGGCGCCGACAACGGCGTCCACGTAGGCATCGCCTATGAATTCGAGTCTCTCGTTGTTCCTCTCGTATCCAAGCCTGTGCTCGGATGCGTAGGAACTGTGAGTGAGAGCTGTCCTGAGGAGCTTTTCGTCCCTGAAGCTGTATCCGGTCAGTTCGTATAGCTTTTTATAATCCGGAGACTTTGCCATGAACTACTCCTCGCTGTCCTCTTCGTCGCTGTCGGACTTGCGCAGGAACTTGCCTCCGGCGCTTGTGATCGCCTCGGCCATCCTGCCGGTGATGCTGTTCTCCTTTTTGATGGCTTCGTTCCTGATGATGGCATCTTCGATCATGCCGGTTATATCGTTGTTGACATAATCAACAGCCCTGTGTATCGCATAGTAGACCTCGGTCTCCTTTGAATTGCCGTGCACCTTGAGCACAGCACCCTTGAGTCCGAGTATAGGGGCTCCGCCGGCGTCCTTGTAATCAAAGACCGACTTGAGTTCCCTGAGCCTGCTCATTGAAAGCGCGGCTCCCATCTTGGCCTTGAGTCCCGAGGAGAGCTTCTCCTTGAGAAGTCCCATAACAGCCGAAGCCGTACCTTCGCTGCTCTTGAGGAATACATTGCCGCTGAAGCCGTCGCATACGACTACATCGGTGCCTCCGAATATTACGTCCCTGGCCTCTACATTACCGAGGAAGTTGATGTCGCTCTTTTCGAGCATCTTGAAGGCATCCTTGTGGAGATCATCTCCCTTGCCGTCCTCGGCGCCCACGTTGAGCAGCCTTACGCTCGGCTCGGTATTCCCTGTTATGCCCTGCACGAACATACTTCCCATGATGCCGTACTGGTATAGATACTCTGCCTTGGATTCTACATTGGCTCCGCAATCCAGGATGAGGGTATTGCCCTCAGCGGCTGCGCGCGGGAACCATGCGGCTATGGCAGGTCTTTTGATGCCTTTGATCCTGCCGAGCACGACAAGTCCGGCAGCGAGCAGAGCTCCTGTGCTGCCTCCGGAGATGAATATGTCCCCCTCTCCGTTTTTGATCATGCTCATGCCCCTGACGATGGTCGAGTCCTTTTTGCGGCGAACCGCCATAGCAGGCGCCTCGTCATTGCTGATGACCTCGCTTGCCTCGGCGATCTCAATATTCGAGCCGTTCCAGCCGTTGTCATCGAGCGATTTCTGTATGCGCGCGCGGGGACCGAGTATGACTACTGTCTCATCGATCTCGCGGGCCGCTTTGATAGCGCCCTTTACTATCTCGTCGGGTGCGTAGTCGCCGCCCATTCCGTCAAGCAGTATCTTCATTTGTTGATCTCCGTTCCTTGATTATCCTGTCTGTTCCTGCGAAGCTGTCCGCAGGCAGCGTCTATGTCGCTTCCGAGCGTGCGTCTGACCGTTACGGCGACCCCATGCCTCTCAAGCACATCCCTGAAGCGCTTTATGTTGGCTCCGGCAGCTGTCTTATAGTCCCTGCCGCTTACTTCGTTGAGCGGTATGAGATTGACATGAGTCAGCCAGCCCTTGAGCCTTGAAGCGAGCTCTTCGGCGCACTCCGCGCTGTCGTTGACGCCGTCTATGAGGGCATACTCGAATGTGATGCGCCTGCCAGTTGTCTCAGTGTACTCCCTGCAGGTCTGCATGAGTTCGTCGTATCCGTACTTCTTTGCGACCGGCATGGTGCGCTCTCTCAAGGTCTGGTTTGGCGCATGAAGCGACACAGCCAGGTTGACCTGAGGCGCGTCCTCCGCAAATTGTCTGATACCCGGCAGTATGCCGCAGGTCGACACTGTTATATTGCGAAGTCCCAGGTCATAGCCCTTGCGGTCATTGATGAGCTTTATGAATTTGAGCAGTCCCTCGTAATTATCGAAGGGCTCGCCCATGCCCATCACGACGACGTGGCCGATGTCCTCTCCGGTAAGAGCCCTCATCGCGAGCACCTGTCCGAGCATCTCGCCTCCGCTGAGACCTCTCTCGAGCCCGTCCATGGTCGATGCGCAAAAGCTGCATCCCATGCGGCATCCGACCTGCGATGATATGCAGATGGAATTGCCGTAAGAGTACTTCATGAATACCGACTCTATCTCCGCTCCGTCTCTGAAGCGGAAGAGGCATTTGACCGTGCCGTCCGTTGAACGCTGTACGGCTGCGGCCTCAGGCTGCCCGATATAGTAAGCATTGTCCAGCTTGTCTCTCAGGCTCTTCGGGACATTGTTCATCTCGTCGAACGAACTTATGCCCTTTGAGAGCCATCCGAACACCTGCGTCGCTCTGAACTTCTTCTCTCCGAGTTCCTCCATGACAGAGCCAAGCTCGTCAGGGAGGAACTCGAGTATGTTGATTTTAGTTGTTGTGTTGTCCAATTTATCAGATGCGTTCTACGGCTATGCCGGTCTTGTGTCCGTTGATATCGAACTCCGGAAGTCCGTCTGCATAATCGATGCTCTTTGCGATGGTCTCATCCATGATGAAGTCCCTGGCGCCCTCAACGGCTGCCCTGATCTCATCGTCGGCTGCGAGGCTGATCCTGATCTCGTCCATCATCTCGAAGTCAGCCTGCTTACGCAGCTGCTGGATCTTGGAGATGACCTCTCTGACGTAACCCTGATCGATGAGTTCCCTGGTGAGAGTCGTATCGAGTATGGTGAATACGTTATTGTCCATGCCGACGACGAAGCCTTCCTTGGAAGAGATCCTTACATCGAGGAGGTCCTCGCCTACCTCATATGTCTCTCCGCCGATTTCCATGCTGACAGGACCGCCGGAGAGTTTTGAGATCATCTCCTTGGCATCAGCCTTGGCGAGCATTGCGCCGAATTCCTTGACGTTCTTGCCGAATACAGGACCGGCAGCTCTGAAGTTAGGCTTGATCTGGAAGTTCATGTACTTGTCGAGGTCGTCCTCAAACTGTACTTCGTGTACGTTGAGCTCCTCTTTGATCAGCTCTGTCAGATCGCCGATAACGTCCTTGTAGCGTCCGTCTACGATGACCTTTGACAGCGGCTGTCTGACTTTGAGCTTCTCCTGCTCTCTTGTGCTCCTGCCGAGGTTAACAAGTGTCCTTACAAGGTCCATCCTCTCCTCAGCGGCAGCGTCGATCTTAGTCTCGTCAGCCTCAGGATAGTAAGCTGTGTGTACTGTCTGCTCTCCTGTGAGCTTTGTGTAGATCTCATCGGAGATGAACGGTGCTACAGGCGCCATCATCTTGGAAAGACCGACGAGCACCTCGTATGTAGTCGCATATGCGGCTCTCTTGTCGAGGCTCATGTCCTCTCCTGCACCCTCAGCGAAGAATCTCCTCCTGGCTCTTCTGATGTACCAGTTGGACAGATCCTCGTCGATGAATTCGCCGATGGCTCTTACGGTCCTCATGTGATCGTACTCGTCCATGGACTCTGTGGTAGTCCTGATCAGCTTGTTGTACTTGGAGATGATCCACTTGTCGAGCTCTGTCCTGTCCTCATAAGGGACATCGAGCATCGAAATCTCCACCTTGTCGATATTGGCATAGAGGCAGAAGAAGTTATATGTGTTCCTCAGGGTGCTGAAGACCTTGCTGATGACTTCCTTGATGCCGTCCTCATCGAACTTTGTCGGTGTCCATGCAGGCGATCCGTAAACGAGATACCACCTGACAGCGTCAGCACCGTATTTGTCCATCATCTCGAACGGATTGACGGTATTGCCGACGTGCTTGGACATCTTTTTGCCGTTCTTGTCGAGGATGAGGTCATTGACGAGTACGTTCCTGTAAGGAGCGCAGCCCTTTACGATGGTCGAGATCGCCATGAGCGAGTAGAACCATCCTCTGGTCTGGTCGATACCCTCGCAGATGAAGTCTGCCGGGAAGAGCTCGTCGAATCTGTCTTTGTTTTCGAACGGGTAATGCCACTGTGCGAAAGGCATGGCTCCCGAGTCGAACCAGCAGTCCATGACCTCAGGGATCCTGTGCATTGTCTTGCCGCACTCAGGGCACTTGATCGTAAGATCGTCAACATACGGTCTGTGGAGCTCGATCGACATGTCGATATCCTGATCGACATCGCCTATGAGCTGCTCTCTTGAGCCAACGCAGTGAAGGTGTCCGCACTCGCACTTCCAGATAGGGATAGGAGTGCCCCAGTATCTCGATCTCGAGATAGCCCAGTCCTTGACCTCTTCGAGCCAGTTGCCGAATCTCTTCTCACCGACGTATGGCGGATACCAGTTGACTGTCTCGTTATTGGCTACAAGCTCGTCTCTGAGCTTGGTCATCTCGATGTACCATGACTTGTTGGCGTAGTATACGAGCGGTGTATTGCATCTCCAGCAGTGCGGATATGCGTGCTCGAGCTTGGCCTTTGCAAAGATCTTGTCGTCCTTGGCGAGGTACTTGATGATGTCTACATCGAGGCCGTCTTCCATGACGAATCTGCCCTTCCAAGGAGTCTCTGTGTAGCAGCCTCTCTCATCTACAGGCTGGAGAACTGCGAGATTGTACTTGCGTCCGCAGTTGTAGTCATCCTCACCGAATGCAGGAGCAGTGTGGACGATACCTGTACCGTCCTCAGTGCTTACGTAGTCCATGCAGGTCACGATGAATGCGGCCTTGCCGCTCTCAGGTGTGCAGAACGGCTCGATCTGCTCGTATGTCCAGTACTCCATGTCGGAGCCCTTGCATCTCTCGACTACCTCGTACTCGTCATCTCCGAGCACCTTGCCTGCGAGAGCCTCGGCGACCCAGAGGAGATTGCCCTCATTGTCTCCGGACTTCATCAGGCACTTGACGTAGTCGACGTCAGGTCCGACTGTAAGAGCGATGTTGGAAGCAAGAGTCCAAGGAGTGGTCGTCCATGCAAGGAAGTACTCGTTGTCGTGATCAACGCCTGTACGTCTGAACTTGCATGTGAGCGTGTTGACCTTGATGTCCTTGTAGCCCTGAGCTACCTCGTGGGAAGCAAGACCTGTGCCGCAGCGCGGGCAGTAAGGCAGGATCTTGTATCCCTCGTATACGAGGCCCTTGTCGAAGGCGTTCTTGATGATCCACCATCCGGTCTCGATATAGTCGTTTTTGTATGTGATGTACGGATCCTCCATGTCTGCGAGATATGCCATCTTGCCGGACATGTCAGTCCACATCTGTGTGTATTTGAATACGGACTCACGGCACTTCTCGTTGAACTCCTTG
Source organism: Clostridiales bacterium (assembly GCA_015058275.1). GTDB lineage: Bacteria > Bacillota > Clostridia > Peptostreptococcales > Anaerovoracaceae > Crickella. Next base: position 48,108 of record SVCQ01000007.1, on the reverse strand, counting down.
ATGCCGTACTTCTCGATATTCTGCTTGCCGCTGAAGCCGAGCTGCTTCTCGACCTCGATCTCTACAGGCAGGCCGTGGGTATCCCAGCCTCCTTTGCGTTTGACCTGAAAGCCCTTCATGGTCTTGTATCTGTTGACCGAGTCCTTGAGGGTCCTGGCCATCATGTGGTGGATGCCCGGCTTACCGTTTGCTGTCGGCGGCCCTTCATAGAAGACGAACGACGGTGCTCCCTCTCTGGCCTTGACGCAGAGATTCAGCATATCCATGTCATTCCACTGCTTTACCTGCTCAGCCTGGGTTTCGTTTACAGGCTTGTCTGATAGATTCTGAAACATGTGATCAATACTCTCCTGCTATTTGATTTAGACTTTGTTTACTTGTCGATCTGTGCCCGCAGGCCGCGTGATCACGCTCGCCGGCGCGCATAAATCGACATAATAAACCATCATTTCATAACTAATGCATTTTACCACATCACCGGCTTTGATTGAAACCGTAAAAGCAAAGAAAATAAGCCTGTTTTGGCTTATTTTCCAAGCAATATCTACCGGTTTTTGGCCCGGCCTCAATCTATGAATTTATATGCGCTTGACGGGGACTTATGTTTGATGTCATACATAGCCTCATCCGTCCTCTGGTATAAAAGATCCGCATCCTCCGCATCGTCCGGGAACAGCCCTATGCCGATACATGCCGGCACGAACATCTCCCCGTCATCAGTCTCTACAGGCTGATCCATCATATTGCAGATCTCCTCTGCTATGCCCTTTGCTGTCTCTCTGACAGGCTCGCCGTCCCTCTCCGGTATGACGACAATGAACTCATCGCCTCCAAGACGCACCGCAGTGCAGCCCTTGTCCGCGAGACTTCCGAGCTTCCTCCCGACTTCCATGAGCACGATGTCTCCGGTCTCATGACCGAAGTTGTCATTGACCTGCTTGAAGTGATTGAGGTCCATCAGCATCACGGCGAACGGCCTGCGGTCCTCAGCATCGGCAAGCGACTGTACAAGCTCTCTGCCATAGCGTCTGTTGTAAAGACCTGTAAGAGCGTCAGTCTCGGATATCGTCCTGAGCTCTTCGTTGGCTTCGCGGAGTTCTTTGGTCTTCTCCTCTACCATCTCCTCGAGGCGCTGGTTCTCTCTCTTCTGCTGTTCGAGGCGCTGGGTGTTATATACGTTGGCCTGAATCGATTTGAATATGGTCGCGTATGCAAGCGCGGCGATAACAAGCAGATACATGTCTCTTGTATCGAAGAAATGCACCGCATACAGTATGGATCCAAGCACGAGGAATCCCGCCGAATTGCCCCATACGTAAATGCTTTTGACCTTTTCGTCAGGACTGATCTCGTCCGGCTCTATCTCCCTTTCATCAAGACGCGGATCGCTCTGTGCCCACGAATATATGACAAGTCCGAGAAGCTCAAGTGCAAAGAGGTCCATCCATCTCTCGGATCCTGTTGAAAGCACAGAGTAAAGCCTGTCGAGCTCGAGCATGCAGAACAGAGTGAGTGCCGCAGCGGACAGATTGGTCCCGAAGGTATGGCCCCTGAACCTTGTCTGTATCAGTATGGCGATGATGAAAACTATGGTGAATACCGCCACAAAGAAGTACAGCATCGCGCAGAACATCCTGAATCCGGATGTTTTCATGCCGGCATGGTGCACGAGCACGAGCTTCTGCATGACCATGAACATAAAAAATGCGACGGCGAATGTATGGAGGGTCATCTTTTCGAAGTGAAGTTTGTTGTATTCGCTCTGCACCATGAGTATGAGTCCGCCCGATAAGAACACGAGCGGGATGTATGAGATATTGTGTGCGATCGCAAGATAGAGCTCGGAAGCTCCGCCGAGGAGCGCAGCCGTGAACCTCAAGATCTCCTCTATGCCCCATACTATCGAGCCGAGCATGTAGGCCTGGGCTATATTGACATAATGGCCCTGAGTATCCCTGGCCGAGCGGATGAGAGCAGCCGCGGCAAAGGCCGTCAGTACAGCCGAGCCATGATAAAGCGGCTCGCTGTTAATAAGCGAGCCTGCGAGGGCTGCAAGCCATGTGATCACTACTGTTATCCTTAAAGCTTTTGTCGTTTTACTCATCTGCATAAATTATAGTTTCGGATACCGCCAGCGTCAACCGAGTACAGCTTCCGCATATTGACCCGCGGGCGCTGTGATTATAGAATATTGTTAAAACAAAGATACATCATCGGGAGTCAGATCATGCCGCTTATCATACTCGGACTTATAACGATAGTTGGGATAGTGATACTCGCCCTCGTGCAGTACGGCAGGAGCGGTGAGGAGGATACGCGCCCTGTAAGGGAGCGTTATTCTCATGCGTTCCCTCCTAAGAGAAGGGATCCGGATGATCCTGATGACAATGGTCCGGAAGGCAGTCATACCATATACTTCCCCGAGGACGCCGAAGTCCAGAAGCGCAAGAGGAACATACACTGAGTTAAACAGACCAATTTATAACAGCCTCGCATCATATACCGATGCGGGGCTGTTTCTACAGATTTGTCTTATCTTACGGAGAGTATCTTCTGGCTGTCCAGAGGCTCTGCTCCCTTCTTTACAGCGTACGACCCGTCGGGCAGCATCACCCTGCCCTTTACGGTATCGCAGTACGTAAGCTGCATTATCCGGCGTATACGCTTTTGTATGCCTGCGTCTCTGACAGGAAGCGCTATCTCTACCCTCCTGTCGAGGTTCCTGTTCATGATGTCCGCAGAGGATATATACATGACCTCGTCAAAGTCTTCGCCAAAGATATACACTCTGGAATGCTCGAGATATCTGCCGACAAGATTGACTGTGCAGATATTCTCCGTGCAGTCCTTTACTCCCGGAAGTATGCAGCATATACCGCGTACTATCAGGCGGATCCGGCAGCCTTTGCATGAAGCTTCCATCAATGCCTCTATGATCTCCTCATCGGAGAGAGAGTTGACCTTGATAAAGATCCTGCCTCTCTCACCCTTGCCCGCCTCTCTCCTGATGAGTCTCATCAGCTCGCTTCTCATGCTGACAGGAGACGCGAGAAGAGGCGCGTATCTGTCCGCAGCCTCCTCCTGAGGGAGCTCTCCCAGCCGTTCCCTGCAGATGTCCTTGAACAGCCGCGATGCGGCCTTGCCGAGCTTCTGATCGTATGTCGCGATCGACAGATCGGTATATAGCCCGGCTGTCTTTTCGTTATAGTTGCCGGTGGATATCTGGGTTATGTACCTGTCCCTGCCGCCTTTGTCTCTGAGGACGATCTGGCACATCTTGGAATGCACCTTGTACTTCTCTGTCCCGTAATACACCCTGCAGCCCGCAGCCCTGAGCTTGTCGGCCCAGGCGAGGTTGTTCTCCTCGTCAAAGCGGGCCCTCAGCTCGAGCACTACCCTGACCTTTTTGCCGCTCCTTGCGGCATAGATGAGATAGTCTGCGATCTTAGGTGTGGATGCCAGGCGGTATATGGTGATCCTTATCTCCCTGACGGCCGGGTTGAACGCGGCCTCTCTCAGAATACCCAGGATCACATCCATGGAATCGTACGGATAGGCGGAGAGTATGTCCCTCCTCCTTATGACATCGAATATCTCGCCGTCAAGGTCGTTGAGCTGATTGTGCGGTGTGTGAGGCGGATATCTGAGTTTACCAAGGAGCCTCGGCGGGATGCATGACTCGAGATCATCAAGATACGAGAAGTCTATCCTCGTCGTCGTAAACACCTGCCTGCTGTCTATGCCGAGCCTGTCTGTCAGATAAGCCATGAGGCTTCCGCCCATCCTGCCGTCAGTAATGAGCTTGTCCGCCGGAGCGGTCTTCCTCTTCCTTACCACTTCGCGCATTGCTCCCGCGGAGTTTGATGTGCTGCCAGCCGCCTCGGCATTCCTGGCGATGTCTATCGTATATACCTCGAGAGGTATGAACGGTATGAAGAGCAGATCGGCAAACATCTTTATGATGTCCTCAGTGAGCACATATCTGAACGAAGTACCCGGTTTTTTGCCCCTGCTCAGCACTAGTATCTGAGGCAGGCCCTCAGGGATATCTATGATGCCGAATCTGTCCTGGAGCTCTGCATCAAGTGCCGCTATCATGTACGGGCGCTCCTCGTCCAGCACAGGAAGCTCGTCGTCTGCCGACAGCAGAGTTATCCTTAGCCGGTCTTTGATCTCATCTCTAAAGAAATCAAAGCAGCGTCCTCTGTCTTCATCCTCCATGTGCTCGGGTTCGAGGCGCACTACCCCGGCCCTCCCGAGCTCACCCTCGACACTTCCGTATATCATGTCCTTCTTCATCAGAAGTCCCGGCACCATGCTGTGTATTAGTCTGAGCTGTTCGGCCGCAGTCAGGCCTGATCTCTCATCGATATCATCATTGCCCTCGTCGTCCTCGCCCAGCAGGCTGCCCACTCTTACCTTAAAGAAGTCCTCAAGATTAGATGTGAAGATGCTTATAAAACGCAGGCGTTCCAAAAGAGGCACTGTTTTGTCCAGTGCCTCTTCAAGTACGCGCTCATTGTATCTGAGCCACGATATCTCACGATTCTGCGTAAAGCCTTCTTCGTACAGCATTTATAATCTTAGCGTCTCGGAGCTCTCTTTACGTCAGGTCTCTCGAGATTGATGCGGTTCTGACTGTCGATCTCAGTGACCTTGACAGTAACCTCATCACCGATGTTCATGACATCCTCGACCTTGTTGACCCTGTGGTCAGCCATCTTGGAGATGTGGAGGAGTCCTTCCTTGCCAGGGAGGATCTCGATGAATGCTCCGAAGTTCATGATCCTTGTGACCTTGCCCTCGTAAGTCTCACCGACCTCAACGTCCTTTGTGATGAGCTCGATCTCTCTTCTGGCTGCCTCTGCGCTCTCCTGATCGACAGCGTAGATAGCGATGAATCCGACATCATCATCGGAGATGTCGATCTTGGCGCCGGTCTCCTCGACGATCCTGTTGACTGTCTTGCCTCCAGGTCCGATGACGAGCCTGATCTTGTCAGGATCGATCCTCATGCTGATAAATCTAGGTGCATACGGGCTGAGCTCTGTCCTTGGAGCCGGGATCTCTTCGAGCATATTCTCGAGGATCTTGGCTCTTCCGATCTTGGCCTGGTCGAGAGCCTGCTTGAGGATCTCACGGTTGAGGCCGTGGACCTTGATATCCATCTGGAGAGCTGTAACTCCGTCAGGAGTACCAGTGACCTTGAAGTCCATGTCGCCGAGGAAGTCTTCCATGCCCTGGATATCCGAGAGGATGGCGAACTTGCTCGATCCGTCCTCATTGAATCCCTCAATGAGTCCCATTGCGATACCGGAAACCGGCTTTTTGATAGGAACACCGGCATCCATCAGTGCGAGTGTGGAGCCGCATGTCGAAGCCATCGAGGATGATCCGTTGGAGGACATTACCTCGGAGACGACTCTGATGGCATACGGGAATTCCTCTTCGTCAGGAAGTACAGGCATGAGAGCTCTCTCTGCGAGTGCTCCGTGTCCGATCTCTCTCCTGCCCGGGGATCTTGAAGGCTTGGCCTCTCCTGTGCAGTATCCCGGGAAGTTGTACTGATGCATGTATCTCTTGCGTGTTACGTCATCATCGATGCCGTCAAGCCACTGCGCCTCGGAAAGAGGTGCGAGTGTGCAGACCGAAAGCACCTGAGTCTGTCCTCTCTTGAAGAGTCCGGATCCGTGTGTCCTCGGAAGATAACCTGTCTCGCTCCAGAGCGGTCTGATCTCGTCAGGTCTTCTGTTGTCAGGACGAACGCCCTCCTCGAGGATGCGGCGTCTGACCTCTTCCTTTTTGATGTTGTAGAGTACCTCGTCGACCTCTGCGCCTCTGTCCTCGAACTGCTCTGCGAAGTGCTCCTTGGCATCAGCAGCGACAGCGTCCATGTTGGCGAGTCTCTCCTGCTTGTCTACTGTGTAGATGGCGTCTACCATCTTCTGAGTGGCGTACTCTCTTACGGCTGCGTCAACATCCTCGCCCGCCTTGAATACGACGTACTCCTGCTTCTCCTTGCCGACCTCATCAACGATGCTCTTTATGAATCTGCAGATGTTCTTGATCTCCTCGTGACCGAAGAGGATGGCCTCGAGCATCTGATCCTCAGGAACTTCCTTGGCTCCTGCCTCTACCATCATAATGGCTTCCTCAGTACCGCAGACAGTCAGATTGACGTCGGATACCTGTCTCTGCTCGAATGTCGGGTTGATGACGAACTCGCCGTCAACTCTGCCTACTACAACGCCGGCTGTAGGACCGTCCCAAGGGATGTCCGAGATAGCGATTGCTGTGGATGTACCGATGAGGGATGCGACCTCAGGCGAGCAGTCGTGGTCCACCGAAAGTGCAGTGGCAGTTACGACTACGTCATTCCTGTATCCCTTTGGGAAAAGCGGTCTCAGCGGTCTGTCGATAAGTCTCGAGATGAGAGTGGCCTTCTCGCTTGGACGTCCCTCTCTCTTGATGTATCCTCCCGGGATCTTGCCGACTGCGTAGAGCTTCTCTTCGAAATTGCAGGTAAGCGGGAAGAAATCCACGTCCTGCTTCGGCTCCTTGCTGGCGCAGACAGTGCAGCTTACGACCGTGTCTCCGTATCTGACCGTAGCCTGTCCGTTTGCCTGCTCCGCGAGCTTGCCGATCTCTACCTCGAGAAGTCTGCCGCCGAGCGCTGTTCTGTATGTCTTGTAATCTTCGAATCTACCCATTCTATTAACAACTCCTTCCTGTTAATGATCCTTTACTACCATGGGCCTTAGCTGATTATACAATCAAAGCGGGAGGCGTGCTCCCGCTTCAAAAGTCTCTCATTATTTCCTCAGTCCGAGACGGGCGATCAGGCTTCTGTATCTCTCGATGTCAGTCTCTCTCAGGTACTTGAGGAGGTTTCTTCTCTGACCTACCATCTTCAGGAGGCCTCTCCTGGAGTGGAAGTCCTTGTGGTGCTCTTTGAGGTGCTCGTTGAGGTCGTTGATCCTGTAAGTAAGGATAGCAACCTGTACCTCAGGTGAACCTGTGTCACCCTCTTTTGTAGCATACTCTTTGATGATTTCCTGTTTTTTCTCTTTTGTAAGCATAAAAATAAACTCCTTTTCTTAAGTGCGCCCGCTCTGCGAAGCCGTCGGAGATACGAACCACTGCGGCGCGGGTATATTTGATTGATGTGTCACAGCCTCCGGCTGCAACGGTGGTATATTAACACGAATACATCGCGTTGTCTATCAGTTTTTGTGAATATTTTATGATGTATTGTCAGTGCTCCGAATGATAGCACACTGCATCCTCGCAGTCCCTTGAGATCTGAGCGAAGAGCTCCTCCTGTGATGCGAATCTGCGCTCGGGTCTTGAGAAGTGATCGAAGTACACGGAGATCTCCTTTTCGTAGAGGTCTCCCTGCCAGCCGAAGACATTGGTCTCGATCGAGATTATGCCCCTGTCGCTTACGGTAGGCTTGCATCCGAGATTTGATACCGCCTTGTACTCACTTCCGCCGGCAAGCACCCTGGTAAAGTATACTCCGTTCGGAGGTGCCAGCCTGTCATCAGGCATTGCTATGTTGGCAGTCGGTATGCCGTTTGCGCTTCCGAGTCTGGCTCCGTGCTCCACCTTGCCGCTGACGGTAAAAGGCCTGCCGAGGTATGCTGCGGCCTTCTCCATGTCTCCGCCTGCGATCATCTCTCGGATAAGGGTCGAGCTTACGACCTCGCCGTCCATCATCACGGCATCCTCAACGCTGCAGAGTATGCCAGCCCTGCCGCACTCATCTCTCAGCATCTCAGGGTTCCCCTCAGCCCTTGCCCCGTAGCTGTAATTGAAGCCGACGGATATGTATCCGGCCGAGAGCCTGCCCGAAAGTATATCCTCAAAGAAGTCGTGCGCCCTCATCTTCATTATGTGTTCATCGAAGGGAACGTTGACGAGGATATCAAAACCCATGTCCTCTATGAGCCTTATCTTCTCCTCCTCGCTGCATATGAGCTTGATCGCAGCCGGATCAGATACATCCCTGTCCATTATGAAGTTGAAGGGATGGTTTGAGAAGGTAAAGCAAAGGGACTTGAAGCCATTGGCAGAAGCAGCCTCGAGGGCATTGTGCATTATCTTCCGGTGTCCGATGTGCACCCCGTCGAAATTGCCGAGAGCAACAGCCGTCTTTGAAGTTATATTCAGTTCGTTGAGTGAATCTATTATCTGCATCTATCTGAATACCTTGTGCGGTACAAGCGAGCCGTTCTCTGTGCCTGCAACTCCGAGGAAGCGTCCCTCGGAATACACGCGGTACAGCTCATCAAAGCGCGAAGCCTCTGTTATCCTGTATCCGCCGCTTCTTGTCGAATTGCCGTTAGTAAAAGCGATAACTCTGTTATCGTTAAGCTCTATCCTCCCGAGCATCACGAGCGTATCCTCAGGCTTTATGACGCGTGAAGCTATCTCATCATCGCTCATATCGCAGAGATCCTCTATGTCCGCGGCATCTTCTATCCTGAATACGCCTGAACCGGTGCGGCAGAGTGCCGTCATGCAGGCTCCGCAGCCGAGATTCCGGCCTATGTCATCGCATATAGTGCGGATATATGTGCCCTTGGAGCATTCGACATAGAATCCTATAAGACCTCTCTCAAGATCCATGGATGTGATCTCATTACGGTATATCGTGACCTCACGCGCCTTTATCTCAAAGTCTCTTCCCTCGCGTGCAAGCTCATAAGCCCGCCTGCCGTTGACCTTGAGAGCCGAGTACTTCGGAGGTATCTGTGAGACTTCGCCCGTATAGGCTTTAAATGCCTCTCTCACGGCGTTTTCGTTCACTCCCGTATGATCAGATGTCTCAAGGACTTCGCCCGTTATATCGAGAGTATCGGTCGTTATACCGAGCTGCATCTCAGCATGGTATGTCTTGTGATCCCTGTCGTAATACTCGATGATACGGGTCGCGTTTCCTGTGCATACAGGCAAAACGCCCGTAGCCATCGGGTCGAGCGTTCCTGTGTGTCCTATTTTCTTAATGTGGAGCCGGCCCCTGAGCTTCGCGCATACATCCTGCGAAGTCCATCCGGCCGGCTTGTTTACGTTTATTACACCGTTCATCGTGTCCTGCTTACAGCTTCAATGAGCTCCGGTATGAATAGTTCCTCGACCTCAGGCATAGGCGCGTAGAATGAGCAGCCTGCAGCCAGCATGTGTCCGCCCCCGCCGTACTTGGCAGCGGCCTTCTCCATATTGGCATAGGACCTGCCTCTGAGGCTCGCTCTTATGCTGTGGTCAGTCTCCTTGAAGAGGCATGCGCCCTCCACTCCGTCGATACTCATCATCTTTTGGATGATGCCGTCGGCCTCGTCCATTGTGCATTCGCACTCGCGGAGGAGGTCCTGAGTAACCCTGCCGACTACGAGCTTGCCGTCGGCGTAGAAGTTGAGATTCTCGAGCACCTTGCTCTCCATCCTGATCGCATTCTTTGATCTGCGGTCGTAAATGAGAGCGGATATAGCCTTGGAATTGAATCCCTCGATCTTGTACAGGTGGCCGGCTATCTCGTGTGAGCGGCTGGTCGTATTGCTGTGCTGGAAGTTGCCCGTATCCGTCGTGATGGCGGTGAATATGGCATTGGCCATGTCGAGATCGATCGTGACGCCGAGAGCCTTGATGATGTTATATATGATCTCTCCTGCGGCAGCGGATTTAGGCTCCACGCGCGAGAAGTCATATCTCATGTCCTTGGCTTTGGTGGCGTGGTGGTCGATGCAGCCCTTGAGGCGGCCTCTCTTCCAGACTTCCTCCCTGCCCTGTATGCGGTCAAGACCGTTGCAGTCGACCATGACAGACAGCTGAACGTCATCAAGAACGCTGTCATCGTTTGTAGTGCATCCGCACTCAAGGAAGTCGAGGTTCTTGGGTACAGGCTCGTTTATCATGACGTAGGCCTTCTTGCCGAGGCTCCTGAGAGCCAGGCAGAGAGCCGTCGATGAGCCGAGCGCGTCTCCGTCCATGTTCATGTGAGGGAATATGAGGATCCCGTCGAGATCCTTCATTATTGTAGCTATGCTCTTGATCGTATCGTTCAACTATTCGTCCTCGTTGTTATATGTGAGCGTGTCGATTATGGAGTCGATATGACGTCCGTAGTCCTGTGAAGAATCGAGCTTGAAGATGAGTTCCGGAGTATGTCTGAGCATGATATCTCTCGACAGCTGGCCCCTGATGGCGCCCTTGGCTCTCTCGAAGCCTGCAAGCACCTCCGCGTAGACCATCTCGCGGTCCTCGTCCGACAGGCAGACAGGTGAAACGTAGACGGTGGCGTAGCTGCCGTCGCGCGTCACCTCCGCGCCTGTAATGCTTATGATCCTTGATGTAAGTGCGGGGTCCTTGGCTCCGTTGATCAGAAATCCGCTTACGCTCTTTTTGATCTCTTCGCTGAGTCTCCCCTGTCTGTATTTAGCCATGTTACTTTCTCTCTACTTCTACCATCTCGAAGCACTCGATCACATCGCCCGGCTTGATATCGTTGTACTTTTCGATACCGAGTCCGCACTCGTATCCGGCAGCGACTTCCCTGGCGTCATCCTTGAATCTCTTGAGCGAGGATATCACGCCCTCGTGGATGACGATGCCGTCGCGTACGAGCCTGATCTGAGCGTTTCTCTTTACGACGCCTTCGTTGACATAGCAGCCGGCAACAACGCCGAGGTTCGGTACCTTGAAAGTATCTCTGACTTCGGCCTTGCCGAGGACTTCCTCCTTGAACTCAGGATCGAGCATGCCCTTCATGGCATCCTGGATCTCGTCGATGATATCGTAGATGACCCTGTAGAGTCTGATCTCGACATCAGCATCCTGAGCCTGGTTGGTAACAGCCGTCGTAGGTCTTACGTTGAATCCGATGATGATGGCGTTCGATGTCTCGGCGAGCTTGACGTCGGACTCGTTGACCGTACCTACACCGGAGTGGATAACGTTGATCTTGACCTCCGGAGTCTCGAGCTTCTCGAGGGAAGTGACGATGGCTCCGACAGATCCCTGTACGTCTGCCTTGACGATGAGGTTGAGCTCCTTGGCCTCTCCCTCCTGGATCTGGCTGAAGAGCTTGTCGAGGGTCATGCTGGCGTTCCTTGCCAGGACTTCCTCTCTCATCTTGTCTCTTCTGTTCTGGGCGATCTCTCTTGCGGTCTTGTCATCCCTGACTGCGTTGAAGGCATCGCCTGCAGCCGGTACGTCGTTGAGACCGAGGATCTCCACGGCAGTGGCCGGACCGGCCTTGCGGATGGTCTTGCCCTTGTCGTCAGTCATCACCCTGATCTTACCGGAGCATGTACCTGCGACAACGCTCTGGCCTGTCTTGAGAGTACCGTTGGATACGAGCAACGTAGCGACAGGGCCCTTGGCCTTGTCGAGTCTCGCCTCGATGACTGTACCGAGAGCGAGTCTGTCCGGATTGGCCTTGAGCTCGAGCACGTCTGCCTGGAGAAGTATCATCTCAAGCAGGTCTGTGATGCCCTCGCCCTTTTTGGCGGATACCGGTACGGAGATGACCTCTCCGCCCCAGTCCTCTACGAGCACTCCGTGCTCCATGAGTTCCTGCTTGACCCTGTCAGGGTTGGCGCCCGGCTTATCCATCTTGTTGATGGCAACGATGATAGGTACTCCTGCAGCCTTTGCGTGGCTGATGGACTCTACTGTCTGAGGCATTACGCCGTCATCGGCCGCGACTACAAGTACAGCGATATCTGTTACCTGCGCACCTCTTGCACGCATTGTGGTGAATGCTTCGTGTCCCGGTGTATCGAGGAAGACGATCTTCTTGCCGTTGATCTCTACCTCGGAAGCGCCGATGTGCTGTGTGATTCCGCCGGACTCGCCTGCCGTAACGTTAGTGTTGCGGATAGCGTCCAGAAGCGAAGTCTTACCGTGGTCAACGTGACCCATGACAGTGATGATCGGCGGTCTTGGTTTGAGCTCGCTGTCGGAATCCTCGTGCATGTCGATGCCCGGCTCTTCGACCTCAGGAGCCTCCTCCGTGACTACGATCTGGAGGCCGAGATCCTCTGCGAGCATCTCTACGGCATCCTTGTCGAGAGTCTGGTTGATAGTGGCCATTACGCCCATCTGCATCATCGACATGATGATCTTGCTGACGCTGATCTCAGCCTGCTCGGAGAGACCTGCAACAGTGATAGGTACTGTAACTGCGATGGTGCCTTCAGGCAGAAGCTCCTCTACCGTAGGCTCCTCAACGACCTTGGTCTTGTATTTCTTTTTGTGGCGTTCCTGCTTCTCGAGAGCAGTCTCGTCATAGTAATTGTTGTTGCGGCGTCCGCCCGGGCCGTCCTCACGTCTGTCGAACCTCGACTGCTTGTCTCTGTCGCGGTTGTCGAAGAACTTCTTGCTCTTGCCCTTGCCTGACTTGGCGCTTCCTGCGGCTGCAGGCGAAGCAGCACCGCCGCCCTGAGACCTTCTCTGAACCTTGTCATCGCCCTGGGATGCTCCCCTGCGGCCGGCAGGTTTCCTGTCCCCGCCTTCCTTGGAAGCGGCTCTTCTCTCTCTGGCCTGCTTGCGGGCTTCCTCTGCCTTTTTCTTTTCGGTGGCGGCATCGGAGATCTTTTTGAATCTCATAGGCTTGCCCGGAGCATTGACGTACTCCTCCTCAGGCTCTTCCTTTTTGGCAGGCTTTGCCTCCTCAGCAGGAGCCTCGGCAGCCTCAGACTTCTTGTCCTCTGCAGGAGTCTCGGCTGCAGGCACTTCAGTCTCAGGCTCTGCCTTCTTTGTCTCCTCAGCAGGAGCCTCGGCTGCAGGCACTTCAACTTCAGGCTCTGCCTTCTTTGTCTCCCCGGCAGGCTTCTCTTCCTCAGGAGCCTCCTCCTTAGGTACTACGGCCTTCTTAGGGATGACCGGCTTGCCTGCAGGCGGTTTGGCCTTTGGACCATCCTTAGGCATGACCGGAACAGCCTTGATCTTAGGCTTGTTGCCGGACTGGTCCGAAGAAGAGGCAGTGCCCTTCATCATATTGACAGATCTCGAGAGCCTCTCCGCGTCAGCATCGTCGATACTCGATCTTGCGGTACCGACTTCGATGCCGAGCTTCTCGGCGTAGCCCTTGAGTTCCTGTAAGCTTATGTCAAGTTCTTTGGTCAGTTCACTAACTTTCTTTGACATCAATTCCTCCTTAGTTGTTATTGAGTGCTTGTTCAATAACAGTTCTTATCTCTTCCTCGCCCACATTCCTTTTGCAGACGCGGTTGAAAGCTTTGCGTTTGACAGCGCTTTCTATGCAGCCTGTGTCTCTGCACAGATAGAAGCCTCTGCCGTCCGCCCTGACGCTGTCATCAGCTCTGATCACACCGTCGTTCACCGTGAATCTGATGAGCTCGTCCTGCGGAACGGACTTCCTGCATGCGATGCATCTACGCATCGGCTTCGGCGTCTGGTGTCTCCTCACTTGCGCTAACCTCTTCAGTCTCTGCAGTCTCTGCTGCTTCCTCTGCGGCCTCTTCTACGGTCTCCTCAGCAGCTGCGATGTCCTCTTCCTCGATGTACGCATCATCTCCGGTCTCCTCGGAATCCTCGTACTCATCGAATGCGAAGCCCATCTCCTTGAGCTGATCGTTGCTCTTGATATCGATCTTCCAGCCGCTGACTCTGGCTGCGAGCCTTACGTTCTGGCCCTCTCTGCCGATAGCGAGCGAGAGCTGCTGCTCAGGAACTACAGCTGTGGCTGCCTTTTCGTCCTCGTTGATATATACGCCCTCTACGATGGCAGGTCTCAGTACGTTGCTGATGAGAACTGCCGGATCGTCATCCCATACGATGATGTCGATCTTCTCTCCGAAGAGCTCGTCTGCGATGTTCTGTACCCTGGCTCCGCGGTTACCTACGCAGGCTCCTACAGGATCCACGTTAGGGTCGTTGGAGCAAACGGCGATCTTTGTCCTGGAACCGGCCTCACGGGCTGTACCCTTGATCTCGACTGTGCCGTCTGCAATCTCAGGGATCTCGAGTTCAAAAAGTCCTCTGACAAGGCCCGGATGCGATCTGGAGAGAAGCACCTGAGGGCCTTTGTTCTCCTTTTTGACATCCATGACGTACACTTTGATCCTGTCGCCCGGTTTGAAGTTCTCGGTCTTGACCTGCTCGGATGCAGGGACCCTTCCCTCAGTCCTGCCAAGCGAGATGAGCATGGTGCCGTTATTGATTCTCTCGACCTTACCTGTTACGATCTGGCCTTTCTTTTCGATGAATTCGTTGTACGAATTTGTCCTCTCGGCTTCTCTGTTCTTCTGGACGAATACCTGCTTGGCTCCCTGAGCTGCGATCCTGTTGAAGTCCTTAGGGTCGATCTCATACTCTACGACATCGCCCAGCTCGTAGCCTTCGTATATCTCCTTTGCATCCGCCAGCGAGATCTGAGTCAGGTCATCCTCGACCTCCTCAACGACTTCCATGCCCATGAATACGGTCACGTTGCCTTCAGCCATGTCGACCTCTACTCTGACGTTGGATGCTCCGTAATTCTTCTTGTATGCATTCTCTATAGAGTCCTTGATAGCTCCTATGATCTCTTCTTCGGAAAGGTTCTTTTCCTTTTTGAGATCAGCAAATGCATCTAGAAAATCCTTGTTCATTTCTTCCTCCTTAGAAAATAACTGCTAAGTTTATCTTTGAGATCTTGTCGGCAGGTATGTCCAGCTGTCCGTCCTCAGTCATTATGGTAACGACTCCGCCGGTCTTGCCTTCGAGAGTCCCCGCGTGCTCTCTGCTGCCGTTTATCTGTTCGTATGTCCTGACTTCGACGGCTCTGCCTGCAAATCTCACATAATCGCTGTCCTTGATCAGCTCTCTGTCAAGTCCGGGCGAGCTCACTTCGAGGTTGTAGCTCCTGTCGATGAAGTCCTCTCTGTCGAGAGCATCGCTCAGGAAACCCGTGACTGCCTCGCACTCCTCGATGCTTACGTATTCACTGTCTGAATCCGCGGGTTTGTCGAGATACACCCTGAGAACCCATGCGGGTCCTTCTTTTTTATACTCGAGTCTGTACAGATCGAGTCCGTTCTCGTCAAGGAACGGCTGCAGGATCTCGCATACCCTGCCGGCAACATCGAACTTTGCCATGGCGCCTCCGTCAAAAATGTCCTACATAAGTGAAAGAGTGGGGTTACCCACTCTTTCAAGAAAACTTTAACTTACTATGCACTTATACCACTTTGCCGCAGTGAATGCAAGGGTTTTATTGGCCGCCCGCCTGTTGTGCGGCCTGCTGCGCTGCCTCAGCCGCCTTTCTGGCCAGCTCCTCAGGGCTCACCGTCCTGGTCTCCGGCTCGGTCGTGCTGCTGTGGTAGTTCTCTTCCTTCTTTTTGACCGGAGGCTCGGTGCCGTCTGTGTAGAACTCGCCGTCTCTCAGCGTGATGTTGTGAGGCATGCCCTTGTACTCGCCGTCATCGGCTCTGTCTACCTTGCCCATGATCCTGCCCCACAGAGCGGCAGCCACTGACGATGTGGCATTGAGCGTCGTGTTGTCGTCCGTTCCTATCCAAAGGGAGGCAGAGTACGTAGGAGTGAATCCGTCGAACCAGATGTCCCAGGTATCGTCTGTAGTACCTGTCTTGCCGCCTACCGATACGCCGCTGATGGCCGCATCGCCTGCTATGCCCCTTGATACTACGCTCTTGAGTACGTCGGTCATGATCCATGCAACGCCCTCATCGAGCACCTTGGTCTCCTCGGACTTGCCCTCGAGCAGGACATTGCCCTCGCTGTCTGTGACCTTCGTGTAGCAGACTCCTGAATTCCTGACTCCTCCGTTAGGGAATGTCGCATATGCGAGCGCCATCTCAAGAGGAGTAGTGCCGTATGTCATGGCTCCGAGTCCGAGAGCCGCCAGATTGACGTCGTTGGTCGGGTTGTTTGTATCGTCCACAGCGGTCGTGATGCCGAACCGCTTTACAAGATCCATCGAATACTCGACGCCCACCTGGGCGAGTATCTTGACGGCACAGGTATTGATAGACTGCTGTATCGCCGTCCTGAAGGTATTGGATCCCGAATATGTCTTGCTGAAGTTCTGCGGCCATACATTGCCGTTGACCTTCATCTTTTCGTCCTTGACGTACGAGGATGCCGTTATGTAGTCGCCCCAGCTCTTGTCCTCCTGGCTGTCATAGCCGGTCTTGACGAACGGGAACTTCTGTCCGTTCTGCTGGCACTCGTAGCTCTTTTGAAGAGCTGCCGCGTATACAGCAAGAGGCTTGATCGACGATCCCGGCTGTCGAGGGCTTGTCGCTCTGTTGAAGAGCATGTCGCCTTCGGCGCTTCTTGTACCCGCCATGGCCTTGATCTGGCCTGTGCCGACCTCGGTGATCACCATCGCGGCCTCGACCTTTGAATTCTCCTTGAGAGAATCCGGGAAGCTCTTCTTATTTTTGAATTCCTTGGTTATGACGCGCTGCGCCTGGGAGTCGAGAGTCGAATATATGTGGAGACCCTTGGTGTATACGAGCTTGGATGCCTGCTCCTCTGTCATGTCGTACTGCGCCATGAGGTCCTTGATAACTGTCTCGATGAGGTAATCCTTGAACGCTGAGCTCGAATCGCTGCCGGTCTTGCCCGGCGACAGTATCTCGGCCGCAGGCTTTTTGGCCGCATCGGCCTCCTCCTGAGTTATGAAGCCCTGCTGGGCCATCAGGTCGAGCACCATATAGCGCCTCTCCTGGGATATGTCGTTGGCATAGAGCCCGTCGGAGATCTCCGTAGTATAGTCGCCTGCCTCGGTGGTAAGCAGAGCATATACGCCCGGAGCCTGCGGAAGCGCGGCCAGAGCGGCGCACTGCTCGAGAGTGAGGTTCTCTACATCTGTCGAGAAGTATGTCTTGGCCGCCGTATCCACGCCGTAGCATCCGTAGCCGAGATATATGGTGTTGAGATATGCCGTAAGGATCTCCTCCTTGGACAGCACCTCCTCTATCTCGCGCGCATAGTACATCTCTATTATCTTACGCTTGATAGATCTGACGCTCTTCTCTTCCGGCAGGAATACGTTGCGGGCCAGCTGCTGAGTGATAGTGCTCGTGCCGCTTATCTCTCCCCCTCCGGTCACGGAGTTCCATACCGCTCCGATTATTCTCTTTAAGTTGAAGCCCTTGTGCTCCCAGAATGTCTTGTCCTCGATGGCTATGAAAGCGTTCTTGAGGTTGTCAGGGAACTGATCGTATGTGGCGATGTCTCTGTTCTCTGAGTAATAAAGGTCGCTTATGAGTTCGCCCTTGTCGTCATATATGTGAGTACTTACATCGAGAGTGTTGTAGATGTTCTCCGGATGTATCTTAGGAGCATTGGCGATGGTGATCGCCACATAGGCTCCGCCTGCGATGCCTCCGACGATCATCAGGGTAAGCAGGACCTTGACCGCAGCGAGTATGTATCTGCCCGCTTTGCTGTCAGAGTTCTTGCCGCCCGGCTTGCCTGCTTTCTTTTTCTTTTTGGCTGCCGCAGCCTTAGCCTTTGCCTTTGCGGCAGATGCTTTGGCGGAAGCTGCCTTCTGCGAAGCGCCGCTCTTCTTTGCGGCAGACTGCTTTTGAGCTGTATTCGTCTTTTGGGCCGCCGGCTTCTGCACCGGTCTTCCGGCAGCATTAGCCTTATTTACAGAAGTAGCCTTGCCGGCGTTCTTTTTGCGCTCTTCCTCCTCGACGGCTTTTGCCATCGCAGCCGCTATGGCGGCTTCTTTCTTTTTCTTTTCGGCTTCGGCAGCCCTGGCTGCTCTTGCAGCCTTAACGGCTTCCTTCTTCTCTTCGTATTTCTTTTTGAGTGCTTCTTTTGTCGAATTGAGAGCTTCCTTTGTCGAAGGCCTGCTCTCCTCCGGGATTATCTCGGCCGGAAGCTCCAGGCCCGCTGACTTAGGGCTGTCATCCGGTATCACGTAATCCTCAAGGCCGTAGTGTTTTTCATTTCTTGCGGAGAATGACGGCGCCGAATCCTTGTCCGTGGCGACAGGCCTTATGCCGCTGCCTCCGGACGGTCTGACGCTCCGGTCAGTGGATACGGACCTGAGATTGTTGTATGTCCTGACAGGCGTCCTCTTTGATGAAGACGGAGCGCCGGATTTCTTCGGATCGAGTCCGGTCGGCTTTTTGTCGAAATCAAAAGAGAGCGTGGCGCGGTCATTCGACCTCCCCCTGTATATCGAGGAGTTGTTGCTGTCCTGCACCACACGGCGTTCCTTTTTGATTTCGCTTCCCTGTTTGTCCTTGTCCGACACCTTGTCCGTCCTTTTGATCCGGTTATGTCCGCAAATAAAACAACCACGGCTTTTTGAAGCCGTAGTTATTCTAACACAAAATATTGCCTTCAAGTCCTATTATGCCACCATATTTTGTTTTAAATGTGTTAAGGTTAGCCCTCATTTCTGACCAGCATCCTCATGGAATTGAGTATGCATATGATGGCGACGCCGACATCCGCAAATACGGCGACCCACATATTGGCTATGCCGATGGCTCCGAGCACCAGGCAGACGAACTTGACAGCGAGCGCAAACACGATATTTGCCTTGGATATGCCCACTGTCTTGCGGGCGATCTTCATCACAAGAGGTATCCTCGCAAGGTCATCGTCCATGATGACTATGTCTGCAGCCTCTATGGCCGCATCGGATCCGAGAGATCCCATCGCGATGCCTACATCGGCTCTTGAGAGCACCGGCGCGTCGTTGATCCCGTCGCCTATGAACGCGAGCGGTCTCTTATTATCGTCTCCGAGATCTGCGAGCAGCTCCTCAACGGCGCTCACCTTGTCCATAGGCAGGAGCTCCGCCCTGTAGTCGCTTATGCCGAGCTTTGATGCGACGTCCGCTGCGACCTTCTCCGCATCGCCTGTGAGCATGACGAATCTCTTTACTCCCAGGCCGTACATCTCCTGTATCGTATCCGCCGCGTCTTCCTTTGGCATGTCCGCGACGCTTATCGTACCGATATAGCTGCCGTTTTTGGCCACATAGCAGTTGGTACCGCTGATCTGAGCCGCCTGCTCAGGGATGTCTATGCCTTCGTCTTTAAAGAATCCGGCATTGCCCACGGCTATCTCGTCTCTTCCTATCCCGGCTTTGATGCCCTTGCCGGCTATGGTCTGTCCGCCCTTAATCTTTGAGGCTGGTATAGGATCCTCGCAGGCCTCGATTATGGCCGTCGCTATAGGGTGAGATGATCCCATCTCGGCAGCTGCAGCGTATCTGAGGATATCGTCCGTATCATAGCCCTTGGCCGCATCGATCATGGCTACCTTGAACCTGCCCTCTGTGAGCGTCCCCGTCTTGTCGGAGACGATGGTATCAAGATTGGCCATCAGCTCGAGGAAGTTGGATCCCTTGACCAGCACTCCGTTCGATGAAGCCGCACCTATGCCTCCGAAGAATGCAAGCGGGACGGATATGACAAGAGCACACGGACATGAGATTACAAGGAATGTGCATGCCCTGAGCACCCATTTGCCGAATTCCGAAGTGAAGCTTCCGGATATGAGAGGCGGTATGAACGCGAGCGCCACGGCCGCGATGACTACCGCAGGTGTGTAGTAGTGTGCGAACCTCGTGATGAAGTTCTCCGTCACGGACTTCCTTGACGCAGCATCCTCGACAAGCTCGAGTATCTGCATGACGGTCGAATCGTCATACTCTTTGGCCGCCTGTATCCTCAGGAGAGTGTCTCCGTTGATGCAGCCGGATATGATTTGGTCGCCTTCCTTTACAAGTCTCGGCATCGACTCTCCCGTAAGAGCCGATGTGTTGATGAGGCCCTCGCCCTCGATGACGACGCCGTCGGTCGGGATCTTCTCTCCCGGCTTTATGACGAGTATGTCGCCTATCTCTATATCGTCAGGATCTATCACCTCGACTTCCCCGCTCTCTGTCTCGCGGTTGGCAAAGTCAGGCGCGATGCTCATTAGCTGGGATATGGCTCCTCTGGACTTGCCTACGGCATAGTCCTGGAAGAACTCTCCCACCTGATAAAAGAGCATGACGGCGACAGCCTCTTCGAACTCTCCGCAGCCGAATGCGCCTACGGTCGCGAGCGTCATCAGGAAGCTCTCGTCGAAGAGCTGTCTGTTTTTGATCCCGATAAGGCACTTCCTGACCACATCGTGTCCGACCAGGAAGTACGGTACGAGGTATAGGGCCAGAAGCAGCCATCTGCCGGCCTCCGTATCCGGGAAGACATGTGCGTGCTCTGCGATTATGAGGGCTGCGAACATCACCAGGGATATGATGATGCGCCTCAGGTCTTTCTTTTGTCTGTCAGTGAATCTGTCCATCTCCGTTACAGCACTACCTTGCAGTCAGGCTCTACCTTTGCGATGCACTTTACGGCTTCCTCAACGACCTGATCGAATACGGCATCATCAGCCTCGATCATCATCTTTTGAGTCATGAAGCTGACAGAAGCATCGGTAACTCCGTCGATATGCTTAATGGCTTCTTCCATCTTTGCGGCGCAGTTTGCGCAGTCCAGGTCAATAAGTTTGAATTTCTTTTTCATTGCTTTACTCCTCAATATGCTCCTTGCCCATGGCGATTATGGTCTTGACATGCTCATCATCGAGCGAATAGTAGATCGCCTTGCCGTCGCGTCTGCTCCTGATAAGCTTGCCCGTCTTGAGCGCCTTGAGCTGGTGCGATACGGCGGACTGGTTCATCTCGATATCCTCGCATATCTCGCTGACGTTCTTCTCGCCGTCAAAGAGATCGTAGAGGATCTTGATGCGTGTGGAATCCGCAAACATCTTGAAGAGATCCGCAAGTTCGAGCAGTTCCTCTTCATCGAGATCCTTGATCATGTAGTCGTTCTCGGCCATGTCTCCTCCTGCATGCCTCGGCATTAAAAAACATATGCATTAACATTCATATGAATATATTAGCATATGTTCATTATATGTCAAGTGTTTATTTTAATCTTCGAATCCCTTCCAGACAGCTTCACCTGTGTACACCTGAGGCTCCTCCTCGCCCCTGAGGACTCTCAGCGCCCCTGCAGCCATCGCCTCATGCTCCACCTCTCCCGGATAGAAATACACAGGAGCTATGAAGCTGCAGTGTTCTTCAATGTAGCTGCACAGGTCATCGAACCTCAGAAGGCCTCCTCCGCATATGACGGCATCGACCCTGCCCGAGAGCACCGCCGCCATGGAGCCTATGCTCTTGCAGATGTTGTACATCATGGCAGTCCATACTCGCATCGCCTTAGGGTCGCCTTCCTCAGCCATGCGGTGCACCTTGTCGGAATCCGAAGTACCGAAGTGGCTCACAAAGCCGCCGGATCTCGTGCAGGCATCCATCAGAGCCTGCGGGTCTTTATCCCTGAAGTACTCAGCCGCCTGGTATACGGAGATCTCCCCCGTGCGCGTAGGCGTGAACGGTCCCTCTCCCCAGGCGTTGTTGGTGCCGTCGATCATCCTTCCGTGGTCGTGGGCGGATACGGACATGCCCCCGTCTATATGGCAGACGATCAGCCTCGCATCCTCATATCTTACTCCGTGCTCGCTGCACCATAGCCTCGCCGTGCCCTTGAGGTTCAGAACGTGCAGGCTCGATGCTCTGTATATGCCGTCTATCCCCGTTATCCTGGCCTCATCGCAGAACTCATCCGTCTTGGGGCTGTCCACCATGAAGGCCCTGGCCCCGTACTCCGACGCGAGCTCCGCAGCCAGCGGCACTCCGAGATTGGCAGGATGCTCGACGCCTGACACATTATTTGCCGTATCCTCGAGCAGTTTGTCGTTTATCTCATACACTCCGCTTCTGACGCTTGCCGAGCTTCCTCCGCGCCCGACTATGGCGTCGACGCCCGTAAGGTCGATCCCGTTCTCCTCAAGGAAGCCGTTTATCATCTGCTTCCTGAAGGCGAACTGATTGCTCACTCTGCCGAAGCTCGCAAGAAGCGGCGCGTCGTGGAATATATTGGCCTCATGCAGCTTTTTGTCGTCTTCAAAATATGCGATCTTGGTCGATGTCGACCCCGGATTTATGACCAGTATCCTGTACATTATCTTTCCTTCCGCTCAGCGCGGCCTCCCGCGTCAAATATACCATTGATTTTAGAACTTTTGTTCGATATTATTATACTGCCGGGTGCATTAAGGATATTATGAGGCAGGCAGTAGACGTACTGGCCGTCTTCGATATAGGGGCCCTCTCCCCCAGACCTATCAGGTTCAAGGTAGTCGAGGGCGGTATCAAAAAGACGGTCAGGATAAGCGACATCACGAATATCGAGTGGCTCGGCGCAGGCGGTGTGACACGCATCGTCTATGATTGCTGTACGGTCAACGAAGGCCGGCGCATCTCCTACAGGCTTCTCTACTTCTACCGCGAGTGCCGCTGGGAGCTCGAGCGCGGCGCCTGATATCCCCTACAGATCAAATATGCTTATCTGCGCCGACTCAGGCAGCCCCGCAAAGAGTCCGTGTTTCTTCAGATCATCTATGTTGGTCCCGGACAGTCTCGTCCTCGATCTTACATCATCGAGCGTATTGAACGGCTTCTCGGCATAAGCCTCCGTGAGAGACTCAGCCGCCGTATCTCCTATGCCACTGACCGCATTGAACGGCAGCATCACCTTTCCGTCGACCACAGAGAACCGGCAGGCCTCCGCTGTACCGAGTACAGGCTCTGCGAATTCATAGCCTCTTGAGAGCGCCTCGTACATTACCTCATATACCGTGAGCTGCTCCTTCTGCTTGGCTGTCGCGGTATTGCCCAGCTTCTCTATCTCGTCCATCCTCTTTTCGACGGCCGGGATACCCTGCCCGATTATGTCCGCATCAAAGTTATCCACCTTCGAAGTAAACCAGGCCGCATAGAATGCCTCAGGGTAATTGACCTTGAACCACGCCATACGGATGGACATCATGACGTACGCTGCCGCGTGTGCGCGCGGGAACATATACTGCAGCGTCTCGCAGGACCAGATATACCAGTCAGGAACTCCGTGATCCTTCATCATCTGGAGCTGCTCCTCGCTCAGTACTCTGTTCTTACGGACGATCTCCATTATCTTGAAGGCGTCGCCGTTAGGCAGCCCCTTCCTGATCAGGAAGTTCATGATATCGTCACGGCAGGATATTACCTCATCGATGGTCGCCGTCCCGTTGCGCAGGAGGTCCTGAGCGTTTCCGGTCCATACGGCCGTACCGTGCGAGAAGCCCGACATCTTGATGAGAGCCGATACCGTGGTCGGTCTGATATCATCAAGCATCTGACGCGTGAAGTTCGTGCCGAACTCCGGGATTGCGTAGGTGCCGTGGGTGAATCTGTAATTCTCGTTTTTGATCTTAAGAGCGTCGAGCGAAGTGAATATACTCAGCGTCTCCCTGTCATCGAGAGGTATCGTCATAGGATCGATGCCCGTCATTACCTGGAGATGCCTGATGAGCTGCGGCACATCGTGTCCGAGTATGTCGAGCTTGAGGAGGTTCTCATCGATCTTGTGGTAATCGAAGTGGGTCGTGATGACATCAGTGTCGCGCTTGTTGGCCGGCTTTTGTATCGGGCAGAACTCATAAATCTCGTGATCGTCAGGCACTACGATGATGCCGCCCGGGTGCTGACCTGTCGTACGCTTGACTCCCGTACATCCCTGTACGAGATAGTCCACGTCGTACTTGTTGGCGCTTATGTGATTGTCCTCTATGTAATGCTTTACGTAGCCGAAGGCCGTCTTGTCCGCTATGGTCGCAACGGTCCCGGCCTTGAATACATTCTTTTCTCCGAATATCTCGCCTACATATCTGTGGGCCACAGGCTGATACTCGCCCGCAAAGTTAAGGTCGATATCAGGCTCCTTGTCACCCTTGAATCCAAGGAAGGTCGCGAACGGTATGTTGAGGCCTTCTTTTTTCATGCGGGCCCCGCACTCAGGACAGGACTTCTCAGGCATGTCGTATCCGGTATCGTATTTGTCAGGCTCATCAGACCACTCGAAGTGTTTGCACTCCGGGCATACGTAATGCGGAGCCAGCGGGTTTACCTCAGTGATGCCTGCCATGGTGGCCGCAAACGAAGATCCTACGGATCCTCTCGATCCTACCAGATATCCGTCCTCGTTGGATTTCTTTACCAGCATCTGAGCCGCAATGTACATGACGGCGTATCCGTTGCCGATGATGGAGCTGAGCTCCGTCTCGAGCCTGTCCTCTATCTCAGGCGGCAGCGGGTCACCGTATATGGACTTCGCCCTGTCATAGCAGCTGTTACGGAGAGTCTCCTCGGCCCCCTCGATCTTCGGAGGGAACTTCCCTGCCGGCACCGGTCTTACAGAACCGTCGACCATCTCGGCGATCTTGTTTGTGTTGGTGATAACTATCTCCTCCGCCCTGTCTCCGAGATAGGAGAATTCCTTCATCATCTCGTCTGTAGTACGAAGGTAGAGTGAGTCAGACGGTGTATCCCTGAAGCCTATGCCCGCCATGATGATGTTCCTGTATATGGAAGCCTCGCGGGTCGGATAGTGGGAGTCCGTGGTCGCCACAGTCAGCTTGCCGAGCCTGTCGGCGGATCTTATGATTCTGAGGTTGTTTTCGATCAGGTCCTGCTCGCTTCCGGCTATGCCGTCTTCTATGAGGAAGCGGTTGTTGCCGAGAGGCTGAATCTCGAGGTAATCGTAGTATGATGCTACCCTGTCGAGCTCCTCATCGCTCGCCCCGTTCAGGACAGCACGGTAAACCTCTCCGGCCTCGCACGCGGAGCCTATGATGAGTCCCTCCCTGTGAGCTTCGAGCACAGAGCGCGGTATCCTCGGCCTCTTGTAGAAATAGTCTATGTGGGACAGGCTCACCAGCTTGTAGATGTTTTTGAGTCCCTCCTGGTTCTTTGCAAGGATGATGATGTGGTAAGTCCTATTCTTCTTTATGTCTATGACGCCGTCCTCGCCGGTCGCGTCCTCATCCGGGTAGAGGTATCCCTCCACTCCGTAGATGATCTTGATGTCCCTTCCGTTTTTGGCCTGCTTGGCCGCTTCCTTGGCGGCATCCGGGAAGGCCTGCACGACTCCGTGGTCGGTGATGGCAACAGCCGGCTGGCCCCAGTAGGCAGCCTTTTTGACGATGTCCGATACCTCGTTGAAGCCGTCGTTGTCGCTCATCTTGGTGTGGCAGTGGAGCTCCACCCTCCTGCCGCCGGGATATGTATCCTCCTTGAGCTTCTTCTCGACCTTTTTGAGAGAAGTCAGCATCATGAGATTCTCGTGCTCGTAGGTGTCATATTCGATCGCGCCTCTTGCGCGTATCATGTCGCCGCTGTGGAGGTTCTCCTCAAACTCTGTGAGCTTTTCGGCGGATATGAATGCCTTGAGGGCGAATGTCCTGACCTCGGATGCTATGAGTATGGTGATGAGCACGCGTCCGCTCTTGATAGGCATTGAGTCCATCTTGAAGACCTCGCCTTCGATGACGGGCTTGTCCTTTGTGCCCACCATGGCTCCGAGCTCGGAGTAAGGCACCGGCTCATCTCTGAAGTCGGCTCCGAGGAGGACGAGCTCTCCGTTTGCATTCTCAAATGCAGGCGCGTCCTTTTTGCTCCTGCGGCCGGCCCAGCCTCCGCCCTGCGGGGCCCTGCCGTCTCCGGAGTAGTCGTCTCCGCTTCTGTCAGGCACTTTGATGCCCGAGTATGTGTAATTGACGATGACCCTCTCGACCGAGGATATCCTTGAAGCTATCCTCTGCTTCATGACGCGCTCGGTCTTTTTGGGCATCAGAAAATTGAGCCTGGCATCTACTGTGAGCGCCACGCTCTTGCCCCCGCTGAGCTTTGATACCGCGACATTTGTGATCTCGATATCTATGTCTTCTTTTCTCTTGCCGCTGGCTTCGGTAAGCTCAGCGGCTGTCAGTATGTCTTCGGAAATTTTGATCATCGCTTATCTATTCGGCGTCTTTCTCCACAAGCTCGATGAGCCTGTCCACAAGTCTGTCCTCCGCGACCTTTTCGATTATCTCGCCGCGTCTGAACACAAGACCCTCTCCGTGTCCTCCGGCGATGCCGTAGTCGGCTTCCCTGCTCTCTCCGGGGCCGTTTACGGCGCAGCCCATGACTGCGACCTTGAGCGGCCTTCGTCCGGCCTTGGCCCTTGCGGCTGCTATAGGCATGAGCCTGTCTTCGGCTTCATTGGCAAGGCCTATGAGGTCTATCTCTGTCCTGCCGCAGGTCGGGCAGGATACGACATCTATGGCCTTCTCTCTCATGCCGACCGTCTCGAGTATGCGACGTGCAAAGAGGACTTCATTGACAGGATCAGCTGTAAGGGAGACCCTCATGGTATCTCCTATGCCCGCAAGCAGTAAAGCTCCGATGCCGATCGCGGATTTGAGCTCACCGTTCCTCGGCGTGCCGGACTCCGTGATGCCGACGTGTATGGCCGCATCAGTCAGATCCTTGAGCTTCATGTGAGCGTCGTAGTTCATTTTGACGTTGGATGATTTGATGGATACGACGAGCTTGTCATATCCGAGGTCCTCGATGTATCTGACCATCGCAGCCCCGCTCTCAGCAAGAGCATCAGCTGTGACCCCGCCGTACTTTTCGATCAGGTCCTTTTGGAGCGAACCCGAATTGACTCCGACCCTGATAGGGATGTCGTGCTCCCTGGCCTTGTCCACGACGGCTTTGACCCTGTCGGTGCTTCCGATATTGCCCGGGTTGATCCTGATCTTGTCAGCTCCGTTCTCTATGGCTGCGATCGCGAGCCTGTAATCAAAATGGATGTCCGCAACAAGCGGCACTCTCACGAGCTTTTTAGCCCTGCCGAAGGACTCCGCAGCCTCCATGTCAGGGATCGCGCACCTGACGATCTGGCAGCCTGCATCCGCAAGCTCGCTGATCTGTCTTACCAGGGCGTCAGTGTCCCTTGTATCCACGTTTGTCATCGACTGTATCGATACCGGCGCGCCTCCTCCGATGGCGACATCGCCGCAATATACCTTTCTTGACATCGTATGTCTTCCTCCCTAATTGCCGAAGAGATTCATCACATCATTGACTGTGATAAGCACAAAGAGCATCAGCAGAATAGCCATGCCGGCGACCGTCGCTTTGTACTCCATGTCGTCAGTGATCCTGCCTCCGGATATGATCTTGAGCAGGATGAAGAATATCTTGCCTCCGTCGAGTCCCGGTATAGGCAGGATATTGAAGAGCGCCAGGTTGAGGCTCACAAGAGCCAGCAGGGTCAGATACGAGGTGAGCCCGTATCCCGCTGCGGTATCAACGACCTTGACAAGTCCCACAGGGCCTGCGACGTCGTTCCTGCCTATCTTGCCGCTGAAGAGCATGGCAAAGCCCTTGAGCATGGCTTTATTGAGCTCCCATGTGGCTGCAGGTCCCCTCGCGGCGCATTTGAAGAAGTTCTTTGTGGTGCCCGCGGTTATGCCTATGAGATAGGCCTGTCTCTCCTCGTTATACTCAGGCACGATCTCAGCTTCGGCTTCCTTGCCGTCGCGCTCGTATGTGACTTCCAGGGCTTTGCCGCCCGGCTCGTAGCTGTCGATGCCCGTCACGACATCGCTCCACTCCTTTGTCGGGCTGCCGTTGACAGCCGTGATGGTGTCTCCCGCCCTGAGTCCGGCCTCATAAGCCGGAGAACCCGGAGTGACATCCGAAAGCGTCGTGGTGACGATGCCCGTGATGCAGATGGCTATGGTCACGACGACGAGCGCTATTATGACGTTCATCGTGACGCCCGCCAGCAGTATGGCGATCTTTTGAGGATACGACTTGCTGCTGTAGGAAGTCGGGCTGTCAACAGCCTCTTCCTCGCCTTCCATCATGCAGTATCCTCCGAGCGGAAGCAGACGAAGCGAATACAAAGTGTCGCCTTTCTTTCTTTGAAAGATCAGCGGGCCCATGCCCACTGAGAATTCCTTTACCCATACGCCGCAGAGCTTGGCCACCATCATGTGTCCCCATTCGTGAGGTATGACCAGCACCAGCAGCATCAATACAAAAAGTATCGCTGTCTTCAATTTATCTTATCTCCGTTCCGTATATATTATGTAAAGTCTACTTTACATATTCCTTTGCCAGTCTTCTGGCTTCTCTGTCTATGTCCAGTACCTCTGCGACCGATGAAGGCTCTGTGTGTCCCACGTGGGACATAACTTTCTCTATGGTCTCAGGTATGTCGAGGAAGCCTATCCTGCCCGCGAGGAACATCGCCACGAGCTCCTCGTTGGCACCGTTCATGACAACGGGTGCGGATCCTCCCTCCTTGAGCGCCTCATATGCGAGGTCTATGCATCTGAACACCCTGCGGTCAGGCTGCTCGAATGTGAGATCCCTGCCGGTGGTAAACAGGTCAAGGCTCCCGTCAGTTGTGCGGTCCTCGTCCCTGCCGCTGAATTCAGGCAGGAGGCTCAGCCTGTCCGGATAGTTAAGAGCAAGACCGATAGGTATCTTCATGTCCGGCATGCCCATCTGGGCCATCACAGAACCGTCCATGAACTCGACCATCGAGTGGACTATGCTCTGCGGGTGGACGTGGATATCTATCCTCTCGCCGGGCACATCGAAGAGCCATCTGGCCTCGATGACCTCGAGGCCCTTGTTCATCATTGTGGCGGAGTCGATGGTTATCTTGGATCCCATGCTCCACTTCGGATGATTGAGAGCCTGCTCTATGGTGACATCCTTCATGGACTCGTAGCTGCGTCCTCTGAACGGGCCGCCGGATGCTGTGAGGAGTATCCTCCTGATCTTCCTGCCGGCATTGCCCTCAAGGCACTGGAATATTGCGCTGTGCTCGCTGTCCACAGGAAGGAGCTTTACTCCCTTCTCCCTGCACAGATCTGTCACGAGCCTGCCTCCGGCCACGAGAGTCTCCTTGTTGGCAAGAGCAATGTCCCTGCCGCGGGATATAGCCTCATACGTAGGCGCCAGACCGCTTATGCCCATGAGTGAATTGAGCACTATGTCGCAGTCCATGGCCGCTGTCTCTACAAGACCTTCGTCCCCGTATGTCACTTCAACATCAGGAAATTCAGATTTGACCCTCGCCGCATCCTCTGCATTGCCGACGCATACGGCTTCAGGTCTGAATTCCTTTATCTGTGAGCAAAGGCTGTCGACCCTGCTTCTGCAAGTAAGGCCGGCAGCTTTGAATCTGTCACTGTTATTACGGATTATCTCGAGCGCCTGGGTCCCGATGGAACCGGTGCTCCCCATTATAAGTACTTTTTTCATTCGTGTTTAAATCACCATCAAACAGCCAGTATGCCCGTCAGTGCGCAGATAACATAGTATACGACAGGCGCTACGAATATGACTGAATCGAATCTGTCCATGATACCGCCGTGTCCCGGGATGAGATTGCCGTAGTCCTTGATGCCCATCTTGCGCTTGAACGCGGATGCGGTCAGGTCTCCTGCCATGCCCGCAGCTCCTCCGACAAGTCCGAGCACGAGGCATACAGCAGCCATCTCTCTCATGAATATGAATCCGAAGAGCCATGCGAAGAGCGAGCTTCCGATCAGTCCGCCGACAGCGCCCTCTATGGTCTTCTTAGGGCTTAGGTTTGGAGCCATCTTGTGCTTGCCGAGGAAGTATCCCGTGAAGTAGGCAAAGATGTCCGAGCCAAAGGCCGCGATCACTACGATCCAGATGAAGAGCCTGTACTCCGTCCTGTCGATGAGCGTCATGTGGTATGTGAAGAACGGGATGTATACCATTGCGGTCACTGTAGTCGCCGCATCATAGGCTCTCCTCTCGTTTATCTTCCATCCGTAGATGAGTCCGATGGCGACTGCGATGAACATCCATATCGCCATCAGCATCATGTTCTGGTAGTATGCCGGCACGCTGCCGCTCGCAGGCACGAACCTCGTCAGGAAGAGCAGCACTGTCATCACATAGCAGATCTCCTTTGACGGATGCACGTCTATGTTGTTCCAGCCCTTGCAGAATTCATGAACTCCCACAAGAGCTATCAGAAGAGCCGCGATCCAGAGTACTATTCCTCCGAAGTAGAGCACCACCAGAAGAGGCGCCATTATAAGGCCTGAAATGATTCTTGTCTTCATATCGCTTTATTATTCTCCCATTCCATCCGGATCAGCCTGTTCCTGAAGCGCCATGCGGGCCTTCCTGGCTTCCAGATACTTTTCAAACTGTATCTTCAAGAATGCCGCGACCGGCACTGATACCAGCATGCCTACGATGCCTCCGACCCTGCCGCCTGCAAGCAGCGCTACGATAACGAGTACAGGATGTACTTCTACGCTGCTGCTGAGCACCCTCGGATTAATGATATTGCCGTCCACGAACATGACAAGTATCAGGATGATGCCGCCGGCAACGAGATGTCCTATCGAGCCCTCGGCGATGCACACCACTATGAGCGAGCCGAATCCCACTACAGGGCCGACGTAAGGTATGAGGTTGCCGACACCCGTAAGTATGCCGATGACGACTGCGTAAGGCACTCCCGCGATGAGAAGCGCGATGGATACCATGATGCCCACAAGCAGAGCGTCAAACGACTGCCCTCTGATATATCCCGAAAAGACCTTGTCCGCATCCGATGCGAGCTCTTTGAGTTTTACTCTCGTCTTCTCGCTGGTGTAGGAATTGAGCACATCTCCCCAGTAGACTCTGAGGCCTGAATCAAGCAGGAAGTAGATCGCGAATATCATCGCAAAGAGCAGAAGCGTCGCGGCGTTCTTGACTCCGCTGAATATCTTGCCGACCATGTCTCCTACGCTGCCTAAATTGATATTGAGGCTCTCGAGGGTCTTTTGTATGGTGTCCCAGAAATCCTCAAACTGGGCGGCAAGCCCTATGACAAAGGCCTTCATATCTGCGAAGTTGAGAGCCGAAACGCTCTTTGTGATGGTAAGCACCACCACCATGATAAGTCCCACGATGGCCACCAGCACTATCAGTACTGTGAGAAGCACCGACAGGACCCTCCTCGTCTTGTCCTTTTTGAGTCCGCCGAGCACTTTGTTCTCAAGCTTTGATGTCAGAGGGCTGAGCAGGTATGCAAAGCACATGCCGAGTATCAGCGGTTTCATGAAGGCGCCGAGGAACGACATCGCCGAGTCTGTCCTGCCCGCCAGATAGTAGACGATCATCCCCAGTATGAAGATGATCATCGCCGTCTTGATGACATAGATCGACTTTACCGAATATTCTTCGTTATACAGATCTTTTAACTTTTTGATCATGTCCTATCCAATACCTTATTCAGATTTGCGTCCACCGAAACGGCGGTCGCGGTTTGCGTATGCGTCTATCATCTCCGCATACTCCTCGGGAGTGAAGTCAGGCCACAGCGTATCGGTGAACATGAGCTCACTGTAGGCAGCCTGCCACGTGAGGAAGTTGGACATGCGCTCCTCTCCGCTCGTCCTGATGATGAGATCAGGATCAGGCACATCGAAATGAGCGCTGCCCGAGTACAGATATCTTGAGATATCATCCTCGGTCAGATCCGAAGGGTCCCTGCCCTCTCTGACGCACTCGGATACAAGAGACCTGACGCTCTTTAATATCTCGTCTCTGCCCCCGTAGTTGAGAGCGATATTGAATACCAGACCGTCATTGGCATCAAGGCGTCCCACCATCCTGTTGATGGCATCGACGGATGCCTTGGGCAGCATGTCGTACTCGCCGAAGATATTGATGTGGACGTTGTTCTTGTCGAGTTCTTCGAGCTCGGAATTGACGTACTTGACGATGAGCTTGAATATGCCGTTCACCTCTTCGGTGCTGCGCTTCCAGTTCTCGGTTGAGAACGCATAAACAGTGAGGTACTTGATGCCGAGCTCGGATGAAGCGATGACTATCTTCTTCATCGCCTGCATGCCGGCATTGTGCCCCATCACTCTCGGAACGTTGTGGGCCTTGGCCCAGCGTCCGTTGCCGTCCATAATTATCCCTACATGGGTCGGTACAGGTCTTTTGTCCATTTGTGTAATTCTGACTTACTCTTAAAACGAGCGTTTTACAGCACGAGGCAGAGGCTTGAAGCCCGCCGGCACTAAATGCTTTCTCCGAATATACGGCGTTGCCGTAAGGTCGAAAGCATTGATCTACGGAGGCAAGCTCCTTCGATAGATGCGACTATTAAGCAACATTGCCTCAAAGCCAGCGCTTAGTACCGCTGCGGAGTGCTGTAAAACGCTCTATTGATCTATTGAAGTACTAAACTTCCATCAGTTCCTTTTCTTTGTCGGCGAGGATCTCTTCGATCTCCTTGATGGCCTTTTCGACCTTCTTCTGAGTCTCTTCGAGCTCATCCTTGAGATCGTCCTCAGTCATCTCGCCGGCCTTCTCGGCCTTTTTGAGCTCCTCGTTGACGTCTCTTCTGAGGTTCCTGACTGCGACCTTGGCCTCCTCACCGTAGCCCTTTACTACCTTGGCGAGCTCTTTACGTCTCTCCTCTGTGAGCTGAGGAATGGCGAGTCTGATGACCTTGCCGTCGTTGGCAGGGTTGATGCCGATGTTGGCCTCGTTGATGGCTCTTTCGATATCAGCGATCGACTTAGGGTCGAACGGAGATACCATAAGTGTCCTCGGATCAGGTACCGAGACATTGGCAAGTGCCTTGAGCGGTGTCGGCGAGCCGTAATAGTCGACTGTGATCTTGTCGAGCAGTGCCGGATTGGCTCTGCCGGCTCTTACGGTGTTGAGGTTTTCCTTAAGAAAGCTCTTAGCGCCTTCGATTCTCTCTTCAAGTGGTTTCTTTGCCATGGTTTGCCTCCTACTTAATGAGTGTTCCTACGTTCTCTCCGTTGATTACTTTCATGAGATTGCCTTCGGTCGCAAGAGCGAAGACATATATCATGGTGTTTGTGTCCTTGCACAGCGTGGCTGCCGTGAGGTCCATTACCTTGAGGTCCTTTTCGATGATGTCCATGTAAGTGAGCTCAGTGTATCTCTCTGCACTTGGATCTACATCAGGGTCTGCCGAATAGACAGCATCTACATTTTTGGCCAGGAGCAGGACATCGGCACCGATCTCAGCGGCTCTGAGAGCAGCCGTCGTATCCGTTGTGAAGAACGGGCTTCCGGTACCGCCTCCGAAGACGACGATCTTGCCCTCGCTCAGATAGTCGAGAGCCTTGCGTCTCGCATAGCCCTCGGCCATGTCTCTGATCTCGATGGCTGTCATGAGCTTGGTCTCGCAGCCTACCGACAGAAGCGCGTCCTGGAGCGCCAGGCCGTTCATGACTGTGGCGAGCATGCCCATGTAGTCCGCCGTCGGCTTGTCGATATTGCCGCCTGTACGTCCGCGGAAGAAATTGCCTCCTCCGCATACGACTGCGACCTCGACACCGGCATCGTGGATCTCCTTGATCTGTCTTGCTACCTTTTCAAGCTCAGTCCCGTTGACCCCGAATTTGTCCTCACCTGCAAGAGCCTCTCCGCTCACCTTGATAAGGACTCTCTTGTATTTGATTGCCATATTGTGATTCCTCTGAATTAATAATAACGTTCCTGATTAGTATACCATATTCAGGCTGCTTATTTTTCGTCCTTTTTCTCTATCTTGCGGATCTCTTTTGTGCGGATCTCCTCGCAGATAGCATCGACGAATTCTCCCAGAGGCTTGACTCCCTCATCTCCGAGATATCTGGAACGTACCGATACATTGCCGTCCTCGGCTTCCTTGGCTCCGAGCACGAGCATGTAAGGGACCTTCTCCATCTGAGCCTTGCGGACCTTATATCCGATACGCTCGCTGCTGTTGTCGACAGTAACATCAACGCCGTTTCTTCTGAGTTCCTTGCGGACTTCCTCAGCGTAGTCTGCGATCTTGTCGGAGATAGGCAGTATCCTTACCTGCTCAGGGCAGAGCCATGTAGGCAGATTGCCGGCGTACTTCTCGATCATCCATGCGAGAGTTCTCTCGTAGCATCCGATGGATGTGCGGTGGATGATGTACGGACGCTTCCTCTGTCCGTCCTTGTCTATGTAGTACATGTCGTAACGCTCAGCGAGGAATGTGTCGAGCTGGATGGTGATCATCGTGTCTTCCTTGCCGTATACGTTCTTGGCCTGGATATCGAGCTTAGGTCCGTAGAATGCAGCCTCGCCCTCGGCCTCAGTGTACTCAAGGCCGATCTCGTCGAGTATCTCTCTCATGAAGCCCTGGTTGTATTCCCACTCCTCGGCAGTTCCGAGATAGTTGTCTGCATTTGCAGGGTCCCATTTTGAGAGCCTGTATGTGACATCCTCCTCGAGTCCGAGGGTCGTCAGGCAGTACTTGGCCAGCTCTACACAGCCCTTGAACTCATCCTTGATCTGTTCAGGTGTGCATACGAGGTGTCCCTCAGAGATCGTGAACTGGCGAACTCTTGTAAGGCCGTGCATCTCGCCTGCCTGCTCATTTCTGAACAGCGTCGAAGTCTCACCCATCCTGTACGGCAGATCGCGGTATGACTTCTGGCGGGCCTTGTATACGTAGTACTGGAACGGGCATGTCATCGGACGCAGAGCCATTACGTCAGCATCGGCGTCATTCTCGATAAGGCTCAGGTCCTCTACTCCGTGCACCTCGTGCGAGCGGTCCTCAGCAGCCATGAGCTCATCCATGTTGTCATAGCCGAGGAGGAACATTCCGTCCTTGTAGTGATACCAGTGGTCAGAGATCTTGTAGAGCGTGGACTTTGCCATCAGCGGAGTCCTGGTACGGACATATCCCCAGTCGTACTCCTCGAGGTCCTCGATCCATCTCTGCATCTTCTGGATGATCTTCGTACCCTTAGGCATGAAGAGCGGAAGTCCCTGACCGATGACATCTACAGTCGTGAAGATGTCCATCTCTCGGCCGAGCCTGTTGTGGTCACGGTTCTTGATGTCTGCGAGATACTCGAGGTACTCATTCAGATCTTCCTTCTTTGTGTATGCAGTACCGTAGATACGTGTGAGCATCTTGTTGTGCTCATCGCCTCTCCAGTAAGCGCCGGAGCTCGAAGTGAGAGCAAAGGCCTTGATAGGTCTTGTGCTCATGAGATGAGGCCCTGCGCAGAGCTCGATGAAGTCGCCCTGCTGATAGAACGAGA
This sequence comes from Clostridiales bacterium, assembly GCA_015058275.1. Classification (GTDB taxonomy): domain Bacteria; phylum Bacillota; class Clostridia; order Peptostreptococcales; family Anaerovoracaceae; genus Crickella. Next base: position 13,080 of record SVCQ01000007.1, on the reverse strand, counting down.
TCTCCTCATCCTCAGGAAGGTCCTCGATGAGCTCGACCTTGTAAGGCTCATCCTTCTCCTTGTACATCTTGATGGCTTCTTCTCTCGGGAGAGTGAAGCGCTCGAGCCTGTCGCCCTTTTTGATGATCTTCTTCATCTCGGCTTCGATCTTGTCGAGGTCCTCTCTTGTGAGAGGCGGGATGTCGAAGTCATAGTAGAATCCGTTGTCGATCGAAGGTCCGATAGCGAGCTTTGCCTCAGGATAGAGGTTCTTGACAGCCTCTGCCAGCACGTGCGAGCAGGTATGTCTGTATGCGCGCTTGCCCTCATCCGAATCGAATGTGAGGATATTGAGCGTGCAGTCCCTGTCCACCATAGTCCTGAGATCGACTGCCTTGCCGTCTATCTCAGCCATGCAGGCGGCTCTCGCCAGACCGTCGCTGATGTCTCTTGCGATATCGTATGCAGACATCGGCTCTGCATATTCCTTTTTGCTTCCGTCCTTAAGTGTGATAATCATTTCTTCCTCCTTCTTGTCTTACGGAAGGGCCAAAAAATAAAGTCCCCTCCGACCTAATGTCAGAAGGGACGCATACTCTGTATATGTGTGAGTATCCGTGGTTCCACCCATCTTCCGGTCTGATAGACCGGCACTCGTTTGAGGCTTTTGACGCTGCCAAGGCGGGCAGGATTGGTGCCACTCGGAGGTGGTTTTCGGAACACCGGGACCTGGGATGATTCCAGCTGCCATCCCTCTCTGGAAGGACCCGTTGGTGAACTTACTGTCCTCGTCATCGTTTTAATATTACCCGCAAATCGTAACACTTCGGATAATCCATGTCAATGATCTGCGGGGTTTTGTTATGGTCTGATCTCTATGATCTCTTCAGAAGCGACTGCCGCTTCTACAAGAGCATCGATATCAAGAGCCGACTCCGACTTCTCGATCCTCTCGCGCTTAGGCTTTGTGACAGGATGCTTCGGCAGGAACACCGTGCAGCAGTCCTCATAAGGCTGGATCGATATATCATATGTGCCGATCTCACGGGCCTTGTCCATGATGTCGACCTTGTCCATCGCTATAAGAGGTCTCATGACAGGCATGTCGACAACGCTGTCTGTGACAACGAGAGCCTCTGCGGTCTGGCTTGCCACCTGTCCGAGATCCTCGCCTGTGATCAGCATCATATCGCCGTTTTTGATCGCTATCTGCTCGGCTATCCTCATCATGAAGCGCCTTACAAGCAGTGTCGTCTCATCCTCAGGGCAGTTCTTTACGATCTGCTCCTGTATAGGCAGCAGATTGATGACGTGCATCCTGATGGTACCCATGTATCCGGCGAGCACCTTGACAAGCTCTTCGACCTTCTTTTGGGCCCTCGGGCTTGTATACGGATACGAATGATAGTGTACGCATTCGATGCTCATGCCCCTCTTGGCCATCATGAAAGCAGCCACAGGGCTGTCGATGCCGCCCGACATGAGTATGAGGCCCTTGCCGTTGGTACCGAGAGGAAGACCTCCGAAGCCCTTGACCTTGTCCCTGAAGATATATGCTGCCTCGCGCCTTACATCCACCGTCAGTACGCAGTCAGGCCTGTGCACATCTACAGACAGGACCTTGCAGGCCTTGAGGACCATGCCTCCGACCTGTCTTGCGATCTCAGGCGACTCGATGGCAAAGCTCTTGTCAGCTCTCTTGCCCTTGACCTTAAAGGTCTTGATGCCTTCTTTGTCTATTACCTTTTGCATGAACTCCGCTGCGATCCTGCCGATCTCGTTGATGTCCTTAGGCGCCTCGACAGCAGGGCTTACCGAAGCTACTCCGAACACCCTTACGCAGCTTGCGATGACATCATCCTCGCTGTAGGTATCCGGCACTCTGACAAACATGAGTCCGTCTATCCATCTGGCCTCTGCGTCGTCATAGCATTCGAGCGCCTTGCGTACGCGTTCGAGAAGTATCCTCTCGAAGTATGGCTTGTTCATGCCCTTGAGTGCGACCTCGCCGCACCTTACGATGTATAAATTCTTTTCCATATGATCCGTTCTAAATGTAAAGTATACTTTACCTATCTGAAGCTTCCCAGTCTGCGGAATCTCTCCACAGCTGTCTTGGTGCGTGCGATCACCTCATCCATCTCCTCTACCGTGTTGAACTCGGAGAAGCTGAATCTGATCGCGCCTTCGATCTCTTTGTGAGTCATCGACATCGCGCTCAGCACGTGGCTGTCGCCTGTCTTGTGGGACGAGCACGCCGACCCTGTCGATACGTATATCCCGTCCTGCTCGAGAGTATGGAGAAGGACCTCGCCTCTCGTGCCTTCGAAGGTCACGTTGAGCACTGTCGGACAGCGCCTGCCGTGATCCTCGAGAGAGTATCCCAGCTCCTCAGGTCCGTTGACTATGATGTCGCTTATCTCGGATCTGAGACCGCTCAGGAGATAGTTATTGACCATGCCCATCCTGCTGATCTTCATCATCTGGTCGGCTGCCGACATCTCGGCTGCGAGCCCGATGCCCGCGATGCCCGGGGTGTTCTCCGTGGAGGATCTAAGTCCTCCCTCCTGGCCGCCTCCTGTGATGAATGCAGGGAGCTTGTGGCGCTTTTTGACATACATGATGCCCGTGCCCTTAGGACCGTGGAATTTGTGACCGCTGGCACAGATGATATCCGCATCGAGTCCGTCCAGTGAGAGCTTGCCGAAGGCCTGCACCGCATCCGTATGGAATATGATCTCGGTGCCGTGGACCCTGTTGTATTCCCTTACAGTCCTGCTTACGGCGGATACAGGCTCTATCGTGCCCACTTCGTTGTTGACAGTCATGATAGATACGATAATAGTGTTATCATCAAGTGCAGCCTTTACCGCCTGCTCCTCGACATATCCGTCCACATCGACATCGAGATATACTACTTCGAAGCCGTCCTCGGCGAGGCGTTTGCATGTCTCAAGGACAGCGGGATGCTCTACCTTTGTGGTGATGATCTTATTGCCTCTGCGGCGGAGCTTCCTGGCTGACGAATACAGAGCCATATTGTCCGCTTCTGTCCCGCCTGATGTAAATATGACATTGCCTGCAGGCGGCAGGAGCTTCTCGACCTGACGCCTTGCGTCGTACAGGAGATTGCCTGCCTCAAAACCGAGCGTATGCAAAGACGAAGGGTTGCCAAAGTTGTCTTTGGCAGCCCTGTACATCATTTCCGTAACCTCGTCGTATTGTCTTGTAGTCGCGCTGTTATCTAAGTAAATCATTCAAAATCACTTGGCGTAATCCGTAGCCCTTGTCTCTCTGACAACATTGACCTTGATCTGACCCGGATACTCGAGCTCGGCCTCAATCTTTTTGGCGATCTCTCTGGCGAGCATAGGTACCTCGTCGTCCTTGACCTGATTTGGCTTGACTGCGACTCTGATTTCGCGGCCCGCCTGGATGGCGTAGGACTTCTCGACACCCTTTGTAGTATTGGCGATATTCTCTAAATTCTCGAGTCTCTTGATGTAAGTCTCGAGAGTCTCTCTCCTCGCACCCGGTCTTGCGGCCGAGAGCGCGTCCGCCGCGCCTACGAGCATGGACTCAAGCGTTGTAGCCTCGACATCACCGTGATGCGACTCAACTGCGTTGATGACCTTCCATGACTCTTTGTACTTTTTGCAGATGTTGACTCCGATCTCGACGTGGGTACCCTCGACCTCGTGGTCGATGGACTTGCCGATATCGTGGAGAAGTCCGCCTCTCTTGGCGAGCTTAGGATCGAGTCCGAGTTCCTCGGCCATCATACCTGCGAGAGTGGCTACCTCGATGGAGTGCTGGAGCACGTTCTGTCCGTAGGACGTCCTGTACTTGAGCCTTCCGAGGAGCTTGACCAGCTCAGGATGGAGGTTGTGGACGCCTGTCTCGAAGCAGGCTCTCTCGCCCTCCTCCTTGATGATGGTGTTGACTTCCTTTGTGGCCTTCTGGACCATCTCCTCGATCCTGGCCGGATGGATCCTGCCGTCTACGATTAACTTCTCAAGGGCGATCCTTGCGATCTCTCTCCTGACAGGGTCGAATCCTGAAAGTATGACAGCCTCAGGAGTGTCGTCGATGATGAGATCAACTCCTGTCAGAGTCTCGATGGCTCTGATATTACGTCCCTCACGGCCGATGATGCGGCCCTTCATGTCGTCGTTTGGCAGGCTGACTACAGATACTGTGGTCTCTGTGACCTGATCAGCCGCATATCTCTGGATAGCGGTGGTGATGATCTCTCTGGCTTTTTTGTCGCCTTCCTCTTTGGCTTCGTTTTCGATGCTTACGATCAGGTCCGAAGCCTCCTTGCGGATGTCGGTCTCAAGCTCCTGCAGAAGCAGATGCTTGGCCTCCTCCTTGGTGTAGCCGGAGATCCTCTCAAGCTCAGCTACCTGCTTGGCAAGATAAGCATCGATCTCCTTGTGCTTTTCGTTCATCGACTGCTCTCTCTTGGCTAAGCCGTTCTCTCTCTTTTCGAGACTGTCGAGCTTGCGGTCGATGTTCTCTTCTTTTTGCAGTATCCTTCTTTCGGATTTGGAGACCTCAGCTCTCCTGGCCTTGAGCTCTCCTTCGTACTCATTTCTCAGCTTGTGGATTTCCTCTTTAGCCTCAAGGACTTTTTCTTTCTTGAGGTTCTCGGCAGTATTCTGCGCATCAAGGATCATGTTCTGTGCTTGCTGTTCAGCGCTTCCGATGGCTTTTTCGGAATAATTCTTGCGCAGCACATATCCTATTGCTATACCGACGATAAGGACTACAATGCTGATCACAACAGTTAAAACCGGTGACATATGCACCTCCTTATCAATAATTGAATTTGTAATCTATACATTATCCTCGCTGTATGTCTCGCCGCGGTAACAGGGCCTTAAATGTTCTGCTCCATCATGTGGGGCTCTGTGGCCGTATGCGGCACAACATATGCGCTTAGATTGCACAAATCTACCCAATTATTATACACATGCAAACAGGTGCCGTCAACGGAGAGATGTCCCCGTCTCAGCACCAGTCTTCAATATATCCTTCCGATTTTATGCTTGTGATGCAGCCGTTGCCCACCACGACATGATCGAGCAGTCTTATCCCTATGACATCGGATGCTTCGAGCAGCCTCCTGGTCACTTCTATGTCCTGAGGACTCGGCGTAGGATCGCCGCTCGGGTGATTGTGGGCCACCACTACAGCGGCGGCTCCCCTTCTGATCGCGGGCCCGAATACCTCTCTCGGATGCACAGGCGCGCTGTCGAGGCTCCCTATGGATATGACGGACTTCGACTCAATCTGAAGCTTTGAGTTGAGATTGATGGCCATGAAGATCTCTCTTCGCTCGTACATCATCTCTTCGAGCAGGATCTCGGCTGCATGCGCCGAATCCCTGAGCCTCTCTTTGACGAGGCTCCTCCTGTCTGCCATTAGCCTCTTGGATAGCTCCATGGCAGCGACTATGGAGCAGGCCTTGGCCTCTCCGATGCCGTCTATCTCGGTAAGCTCCCTGACCTCAGCCGCGCCAAGGCCTCCGAGATCACCTTCGCTGTATGCGATGATCTCATCGGCAAGCCTGATCGCGGACTTGTCGCCTGTACCGGTCCTGATGATGAGGGCAAGAAGCTCGGAATTGCTGAGCCCTCCTGCTCCGGCGTAAATCAGCTTTTCCTGCGGTCTCTCGCTCGCAGGCATGTTCTTGATCTGCATATTCGCTCCTTTCCGGAGCACACACGCATATCTTAACATCATAAAAGCCGCGCCTGTGAGCGCGGCGTGATATCTATTGTGAGGATTTCTACACTTACAGTGCAGCGGCCACGAGCTCGGCAACGGCATCTATGCTCTCCTCGAGTGTCATGTCCGAAGAATCGAGGAACGCAGCATCATCTGCCTGTCTCAGAGGACTTACCTCGCGGTGAGAGTCCTGATAGTCCCTCTCCTGTATCTCCTTGTAGATAGTGTCATAGTCGGCATCCCTGCCCTGCTCTATGAGCTGATTGTAGCGCCTGCGCGCCCTGATCTCAGGAGATGCCGTCATGAAGATCTTGACCTCGGCATCTGGGATGACTGTAGTGCCTATGTCTCTTCCCTCCATCACTACATCCTTGGTAGCGGCGAGATGTCTGCTCACCTCATCCACCTTGGCTCTTACGATGGCGAGCTTTGAGTAATTGGAAGCAGCCATGGATATCTCATTGGTCCTGATAAGACCGCTCACATCCTCTCCGTCGAGCATGGTGCGCCCGCTGTCAAAGTCGATGACTGTATCATCAAGCATCGCCTTAACGGCAGCCTCATCATCCGGGTCGATACAGAGCTTTGAGGCCTTGAGCCCCAGGGCCCTGTACATGGCGCCGGTGTCAATATATTCGATTTCAAAACGCTCGGCTATGGCCTTTGCGATAGTGCTCTTGCCGGTGCCTCCCGGCCCGTCTATTGCAACTCTAAGCATTATATATGACTCCCTGATTATTGATTCTTGTTGAGCTTGTTGATCTCATCGATGAAGGTATCGATGGTCTGGAACTCGCGGTATACAGAAGCGAACCTGACATAAGCTACCTGGTCGATAGCCTTGAGTTCTTCCATGATGAGAAGTCCGATATTCGTCGAGAGTATTTCCTTCTCCATGGTGTTGGAAAGACCGCGCTCGATATTGTCGGCGATCCTCTGAACGTCCTCGTAAGTGACCTTGGTCTTCTGGCAGGCCTTCATGATGCCGCTGACGATCTTGTTCTTGTCAAAGCTCTCGCGGGTGCCGTCCTTTTTGACTACTACAAGCAGCGAGTTCTCTATCTTTTCGAAGGTTGTGAATCTCTTGTGACACTTGGTGCATTCGCGCCTTCTCCTGGTGGCAAGACCATCCTCTACAGGCCTCGAATCCACTACCTTTGTGTCCTCATAGTTGCAATATGGACATTTCATATCGTTCCCCCTCCATTTCGCTTCAGATCACGATATATCTGATCAGTTTACTTTTGCTTGCTGTATTCCATGACCTTGGTCATGACTCTCTCATACATGTACGGCATGAAGAGGTCATTCTCTTTGGCGTAGTCGCTGAACTCCTGGCCGCGCTCCTCTTTGAATGTCTCTTCTGTGTAGCCGGCATCCTCGAGCAGACCGTTCAGATACTCGTTATAGTCCTTGTCGCTGAACTTGATGCCCTCAGCGTCCGCAATGGATCGAAGTATCAGCTCGGTCTTTACGGTGTTCTGGGCCGCCTTCTTGACCTCGGCGTTGAAAGCCTTGGTGTCAAGTCCGGTCGTAGAGCTTACGTATGTATCAAGATCCACTTTGTTCTTATCGGCGAGATCCTGGTAAGTCTTGATTATCTTGTCGTGTCTTGCCTTGTACTCCTTCTCGGGATACTCGATGACCTCGGAGCTTTCGGATATCTGGCTGAAGACCTCGCTCTGAGCACTGCTCTCGGCTTTCTTTTTCTTGTCCTTGAGGAGATTATCCTTTACCGAAGCCTCGTACGAAGCCTTGTCCTTGTATTCGGTATTTGACTTTACCCACTCATCGCTGTACTCAGGAGTCTTCTTTTCTACCATGTAGTTGATGGTGGTCTTGAAGACCGCGTCCTTGCCTTTGAGCTCCTCCTTACCGTAGTCCTCAGGGAATGTCACGTGGAGATCGAATGTCTCTCCTACCTGATGTCCGACTATGCCCTCAGCAAAGCCTTCGATATATGAGCTGTTGGCTATGTCGAGTTCCTGGCCCTGAGCGGTGCCTCCGTCGAACTCGACTCCGTCGATGCTGCCGACATAGTCTATATTGACCACGCTGGTATCCGTAACGGTGCCTTCCTCAACTTTGACCTCCTCTACGGCGTTCTGGAGAGTCGAATCGATCTCGGCCTTTACCTCCTCGTCGCTGACGCTGAGGTCAGGCTTTGAATATTCGAGGCCCTTGTACTCTCCCAGCTTGATGTACTTTGACAGATCATCGTAGTTGTATTCATCCGGGAGTGAGCTGCTGCCGCCCGAGCAGGCTGCGAGCATGAGGGCCGATAAAGCCGTAACGATAAGTATTGATTTGATTTTGTTTGTCTTCATTGTCTGTACCGCCTGAAATTAATGCCCTTTGGGCACAACGCGATGTTATCACAATATATAGTGTTATATCAAGGCGGCACCCCCTAATCTAAAAGAACGTTAACCGTTTTGTTCTAAATCAAGATGCTTTTCAAGCAATACCAGATCTATGCCGGGAAGTCCGTTAAAATCAGTAGGCACTATATCGATCTCCTTATATCCCATCTTGCGGTACAGCGCTCTCGCCGCAGTATTGATCGCATTGGTGTCTATCCTAAGCTCCATAAGTCCGTGCTCTTTGGCCAACTGCTCATAGAATTCCACAAAAGCCCTGCCGTATCCCCTGCCGGAAGCCCCGGTCGATACAGCAAGAGTATGGAGTACGCAGACATCATCAGTGTCATGCTCCCACGGAGCACCGTAATAAACATCGACCTGTATCTGATTTATGACACCTGAGGCGAGGATCCCGCAGTCTTCCAGCACATACATATCGCCTCGCTCGAGAGCTTCCTCCGCTGTCTTACTTGTCGGGTATATCCCGTGAATCCAGCCGGTACTCAGAAGCCCCTTCTCCTCAGCCGTGATTATCTCGTCGTAGATTTCAACGATCGCATCGATATCTGCATTATTTGCCTGTCTGATCATCATCGTGCTTCTCCGTATATCCATCATGTTTAATCTATGATTTCACTTTACAAAAAAAGCTCCCCGATTCCAATGCTTTTGTCTTCGAAGCACTTTTGTGATTATTTCTTCACAATTGCCCGATACAAGCGTCACAAAACAAGGTTACAATGACAGTGTCGAAGATATATCGACAGTTTACCTTTTTCTTTTGATTGTTCTTTCTTAGTTAGATATTTTCGCAAACGAAAGGCTCCGGCACCAGGCCGGAGCTTTTCATTGTATATACTTCTTGATCGTCGTCCTAAAGGCCGCTTCCGTCTCCGTTGTCCGGAGTCTTTGTCTCAGCGGCTTTTCGTCTGGCCGCGGCTCTCTGCCTCTTGAGCTCGGCGTTCCTCTCGGTGAGGAGCCACCAGGCTACTGCGGCGAGCGCCACCAGACAGGCGCCTGCAAATATCACGCCTAAGTGACTTACAAAGTATTCCATTGTCTTAGATGTGCTTCTTAGCTGTGTCGCAGAGCTGTGCGAAGCCGGCTGCGTCATAGATAGCCATCTCGGAGAGCATCTTGCGGTTGATCTCGATGCCGGCCTTCTTGAGACCGTTCATGAGCTTGCTGTAGGACAGTCCGTTAGCTCTCGAAGCTGCGTTGATCCTTGCGATCCAGAGTCTTCTGTACTCTCTCTTCTTGTTCTTGCGGCCTGCGTATGCAGATCTCAGGCTTCTCATAACTGCAGGGTTAGCTGCTCTGAAGGTATTCTTACGTCTGCCGTAGAATCCCTTAGCCTGCTTCAGAACTTTTTTATGTCTCTTGTGAGCGTTTACGCCCTTTTTAACTCTTGCCATTTATATTACCTCCCCGATTACTTAGCCATTGATCTCAGCATGCGCTTCAGATCTGCACTTGTAAGTGTAGTAGCCTTGCGCAGGCCTCTTTTCCTCTTAGCGGTCTTCTTGGTCAGGATGTGACTCTTGTATGCCTTGTTCCTTTTGACCTTACCGGAGCCGGTAACGTGCAGACGCTTCATAGCGCCTCTGTGTGACTTCATTTTGTTCTTAGCCATCTTGCTTGATCCTCCTGTATGTATCAGTTATTTTTTGTCTTTTTTAGGTGCGAGGAACATGTTCATCCTGCGTCCCTCCATCTTAGGCTCCTTTTCGATCACGCCGAATTCGGAAACCATCTCTGCGAATTTGTGCATTGCGTCGAAACCGAGCTGCGTGTAGTCACGCTCTCTGCCCCTGAATCTGAGCGATACCTTGACCTTGTCGCCGTCCTGAAGGAACTTGGACGCAGCCTTGGCCTTGACCGTGATGTCGTGATCCTCTATCGAAGCAGACAGGCGGATCTCCTTGATCTCGGTGACGTGCTGATTCTTTTTGGCGTTCTTTTCTTTCTTTTGCTGTTCGTAGCGATACTTACCGTAGTCAAGTATCTTGCAGACCGGAGGGTCTGCGTTCGGCGAGATATTGACCAGATCGAGGTCAGCCTCCTCGGCCATGGCAAGCGCTTCGTCGATGCTGACTATACCGCGCATCTCACCTGTCTCGTCAATGAGGCGGACTTCCCTGGCCCTGATGTACTCATTGATCTGTGTTTGTTCTCTCCTGTTGTCCCTGGCGCTAATGGTTCTGCCCTCCGTTTCTCGATTAACAACAAAGAATTTATAAAAAATTCGCGGACGCACAAGCATCCGCGAATAAGAAATTACAGTTCTTATGTGGCCCTACCAACGTCAGTCTGTAAGGCGAGAAGCGGATAACTTCTGCTTTGACCTCACTTATTATATGGATCAGCTACCCGCTTGTCAACAATTTTTTACCGTCTTATATCAGGCCTCAGCTGTAGCTCTCCAGCTGCGAGGCGATCCTGTGATACGGCAGTCCTACTACGTTCTCGTAATCGCCCTCTATATGATCGATATAGCGGCCGAAGTATCCCTGTATCGCATATGATCCGGCCTTGTCGTAAGGCTCGACCCGGGATATGTAGTCTCTTATATCCTCATCAGTATAGTCCCTGCACCATACTGTTGTCACATCGCAGAGGACTGTTTCACTTCCCGTATCAGTCTCTATGAGGCAGACTCCGGTCGCAACATAATGAGAAGTGCCCCTTATGGCGTCGAGCATGCGGAAGGCGTCATCCGCATCGAAGGGCTTGCCCATGATCTCGTCCTTCCAGACTATGGTATCAGCTCCGATTATGATGTAGCCGCTGTATTTCGGATCGTCCTTGACCTCTTCATAGCAGGCTCTTGCCTTGACAGAGGCCAGGGTCCGGACGGCGTCTTCCATTCCTATGCCAACAGGAAGAGACTCGTCAGCCTGAGTAGGCATGACGAGCGGCTCTATCCCGTGATTCTTTAAGATTTCGAGTCTCCGCGGTGATGCGGATGCAAGTATGATGCGCATTATTGCTCTGCCGTGTCTGCTGCCGGTGCCGGTCTTTCGATAAGCTGTATGGAATTCAGCAGCATTCCCTCCTTGGTATATATGATATCCACCTTGTCTCCCGGCTGCGGGAAGTATCCGCTGGCGCGGGCAGTATCCTTGCTGTAGTTCAAATCGACGGTCTCTCCGTTTTCGAGCCTGAATGTGGAGATCTTCTTTTCCGGCTCGCTGCTCACAAGCTCAGCCGTGGCCTTTACTGATACAGGCTGCTCCTCTTCCTTCTTTGCCTCCGGCGCAGTCTGAGGCTCCTCCTGCTTTTGCTCAGGCTCAGTCTGCTCCTCCGGTTTTTGTTCAGGCTCAGTCTGCTCCTCCGGTTTTTGTTCAGGCTCAGTCTGCTCTTCCTTTTCAGGTCTGGAGACAAGCTCTATCTGCATTAGGACCTTAGTGCTGTCCATATAGAGGAACCTGATCGCGTCATCGGCCTGAGGGAAGTATCCGTAAGGGATAACGAGCTCCTCCGGCTTATATGTCAGAGCAAGTTCATCCCCTCCCTTGACGGCTATGGTGCATTTGTTCTCGCCGTTCACTCCCCATGCGGTCAGAGTCCCTTCGGCATTGACAGGCTGCTCAGGCCTTGATATGAGATCTATCCTCTTGAGAGTCATATTGCTCGCTGTATAGAGGACGCTTACAAAGTCATCCGCCTGCGGAGCGTATCCCGGCGCGATCTCAAGGGAGTCTCCCGAGTATGCGAATGTAAGCTCACCGGATCCGTCAATGCTGATCGTGCACTTATCCTGTCCGTCTATCGACCATGCGATCAGCTTGCCCTGAGCCGATACAGGCTCTTCCGGGGTCGGTGTAGGTGTCGGAGTCGGTGCCGGCTGAGGCTCCTCACCTTTTTTGCAGTAGATGATAGTGGCGACAGGCTTGTCCTTATCAGTGCTGTCGTATGTCACCTCTGCGAGATAGCCCGCCTGAGGGCTTACGCCCTTGTACTTGGTGTCCTTGTTGACAGCATATTTATATGTCTTTTTGGCCGTATCGATGACTATGGACTTAGCGTCATAGCTCTTTACGATGCCGTTGATAGTCCTGATATCAGGCGCCGATTCCTTGATGATATTGATCTCGGTCGCAAGAGGCGCCTCGTCATTGGTATTCCTGAAGGTCACCTTTACGCTGTCACCGATCCTGAGCGCCTTGGCAACGCCGGTGATCTTGGTATTCTTATCAAGGGAGAATTTGCGGTCATGAGCCGAGTCGATCGAGAGCAGCAGACTCTTTTCGCCAAAGAGCGATACTACGCCCGTCGCGGTCAGCGTCTCAGGCTCTTCCGGAGCTTCCTTTGTGACCACTATCCTGTCTGCACGTGGATACTCGCTCAGGTCTCCCAGATAGGTGACCCTGACCTCATCGCCCTTGGCAAGCCTGCCTTCGACAGCGGTATTTGCGTCGTATGCGAAGGTCACCGTAAGGCTGTCTCCTGTGACCGAAACGGACTTGTTCTCTTCAAGGCCGGATACGGTGCCGGAGAATGTGAGATCCTTGTGTATGTGCTTACGCAGGCTCACCCCGTCGGCGATCATCTTCTTACCCTTTTTGTGATAGCTGACGTGTACGATGTCATTCATCGTAAAGCGTCCCTGCTCCCCCATTTCGTACCTAGTGTTTTCGTCAGTTGCGAACTCATACGAGCCCTTGGCGTTGTTGACGACGATACTGTCCTCTCTGACGACTGTCAGCATGCCGTTGAGATCCGCCGCTTCTACCGGAGTGGCACAGGATCCGAGCGAAGAGGATATCATCGCAAGAGCGATAACAAGGACAAGCGCTTTAAATCTTTTCATAAAAGTACCTCCCTTTGATATTCCTGATTAAAAACAGATCATGCTCTTTCGCTGTAATTTTACCATAAATATATACAAAATAAGCGCCTGCGCGGAGACAGACGCTATCTTGCAACTTCACTTGCCAAAGTAAATGCACACTTTTTGTTGCATTAAATCTGGCAAACTCCATTGTTGCATTAAGTCTGGCAA